>NZ_WMBA01000001.1 GCF_009707865.1 Amycolatopsis pithecellobii | reverse complement strand
TGAAGGAATGGGTGAGGGAAGTGCCGACCGGCAAGGTCAAGTGGTACGACGCGGAGAAGGGATTCGGTTTCGTCACGCAGGACGGTGGCGAGGACGGCGAGGATGGAGATGGCCAGGACGATGCCGCCGTAGAGGGTGACGGCGTGGATGTTGCCGCCGGTGGCGGTGAGCAGGGCGGTGGCGACCACGGCGGCACTGCCCCCGAACAGGGAGTTGGTGCCGGTGTAGGCGATGGAGGAACCGGAGTAGCGCATCCGGACCGGGAACGCGTCGGCGTAGAACGCGGCCTGCGCGGACAGGGCGATGATCACGGATCCGACCACGCCGGTGGTGCACAGGGCGATCAGCGCGATGTTGCCGGTATGGATGACCGGGAACAGCGGAACGAACGCGACCGCCAGCACGATCAGAGCGGCCAGCATCGCGTTACGGGGCCCGATCCGGTCAGCCAGACGGCCCCCGAGAATGGCGGCGCCGATCGCGACAAGCTGGGCGGCGAGGAAGATGAGGAACGTGGTGCTGGATTTCAGACCCCCCGCGGAGGTCATGTAGGACACCCCGAAGGTGGTGACCATCGGATAGATCGCGGCCGGGCCCGCGTAGCCCAGCAACAGGATCACAATGGTGCCCGGATAGCGGCGCAACACCCGAAACGCATTCGGGCGGGTCTCCGTTGCGGTGCGGGCGGCGACGAATTCGGGAGTTTCCTGCACCCCACGGCGGACCCAGGCCCCGAACACGACCAGCACGATGCTGGCCACCAGCGGGATACGCCACCCCCAGGTGACAAACGCTTCCTTACTCAACCCCGCGGTCAACCCGGCCAGGATCAACGTCGCCAGCGCCTGCGCCAACGGCGACGCGATCGCCACGAACGACCCCGCCCGCCCACGGCGTTGCTGCGGGGCGTGTTCCAGCGCCAGCAACTGCGCCCCGGTGATCTCCCCACCAGAAGCCACCCCCTGCACAAACCGCAACACCACCAGAATCGCCGGAGCAGCCACCCCGATCGTGGCGTACCCCGGCAACAGGCCCATCACCACCGTCGCCAGACCCATCAGACACAGAGTCACGATCAACACCCCACGACGGCCGTGCCGGTCCCCGATCGTGCCGAAAATGACACTCCCCAACGGCCGCGCCGCGAACGCCACCCCATACGTCGCGAACGACGCCATCAACGCCGTCGCACCATGCAACTCCCTGAAAAACACCGTCGGGAACACCGTCGCCGCCAGCAACCCGAAGATCGCGAAATCGAAATACTCCAGCACCGTGCCCAACGACGCGGCAAACCCCGCCCGCCGCTCCATCCCCCGACTCTTCACCACAGCCACCTGAGGCGGCCTCGACGACCTCGGCGCGGCCAGATCGCTCATCTCGCACTCCTCGGTTGACGCCCGGCAAATCGTGACGGGCACCACCGTAAACGAATTTTACGACCGAGTCCAGTAGATGACTAAGGTGTTGATTGTTGGTGCAGGCGCGGACACGGTGGGTACTCACACCGCTCGCGGATGAGCCCGCAGCAACACCGCCCCGGCCGCAGCCCGCCGCGTTCAGCATCCTGCGCGCACTGGCAACGGCGTACCGGTCAAAAGGTGTCGTCGCGGCTGAGCGCCTTGTCGAGCTGGTCAAGCTGGTCGCGGAGGGCGGCGACCAGGTTGCGTGGGCTCACCACGGCGCTTTCGCGACGGTCGGCCCGTTGCAGGCCGGCCACCGCCATCTCCGCCAGTTGGTCCGCGACAGTGTCCAGCGGGGTCTCGCCTTTGGGGTGATACCACCAGGCGGCCCAGTTGCAGATACCCCAGACACCGAACGCCGCGATCTTCGCATCGACGGGCCGGAACTGCCCGGCCTCGATGCCCTCCTCGATGATCGACCGCACCGCATCCAGCGCCGCGCGCCGGCCTTCGTTGAACTTCTTGGCGCTCGCCGGGGACAAATCCGACTCCGATTTCACCAGGAGCAGGAAACGATCCCGGTTGCTCGTCACCCAGATCACGATGTGCCGGGCCATGGCATGCAGGCGCGCGGCTACGTCCATATCGGACAGTGCGGCGATCTTGTTCAGATCGTGGGCGGGGCCGCTGGTCGCCTCCACGATGAGCCGGTCGAGCAGCTCGTCCTTGCTCTTGAAGTAGTAGTAGAGCGCCGGACGCTTGAGGCCCATCGCCTCGGCGATGTCCTGCAGGCTCGTGCCGTTGAAGCCGCGTTCCGCGAACAGGCGAGTCGCGTGTTCGAGGACCTCGTTTTCCATGAGCTGCTTACGTCGCGAGCCCGTCGACGAGTTGTCCGGCTGCGCGGGGGCCGGCTTCTTCCGCGATTTCCTGGCGACCTCAGGTTGACTGGCCATGCGCCCAGCATAAAGCGAATGCGGGTCGCGCCGAGCTACGAGCGGCTGAGTACGTACGACTCGAACTCGACGGTCATCAGGACGGTGTCCTCGTGCCACACCCGGCCGGTCTTGCACACCAGGGAACGACCGGGCGAATGCGGCGTCACCGAGTCCACCCGCACGGTCGCCCGGACCGTCGTATCGGGACGCAACGGGGCCGTCAACTGCACGTTCCGGACCGCGCGGCCGGCGACGACAGCCCACTGCCGGTACAGGTTGAGCGCGGCGAGCCGCTGGAAAATCGCCAGGGTGTGCAGGCCGCTGCCGATCACGTCACCGAACATCGTCCCGCGAGCGAAGTCGGCGTCGATGTGAAACGGCTGGGGATCCCATTGCGTGGCGAACTCGATGATCTCCGCACGGGTCACCGTCTGACTGCCCAGCTCGATGAGCTCGCCGACCGGGAGGTCCTCCGCCCTGAGCCTGTTGTCCTCGCCCATTCTGGCCACCTCACCTCGAACTACGGTTGCGTAGATGATTAGACACCAACGGCGTCAACCATGGGCGCCCAGGCTCTTTGTCGTCAGTATAGTCAAATGATTGACGATGTTGGTGCGCCGTATTAGCGTGGGCGGATAACCACATCCGAAGAGGACATTCCATGCGCGAAGCCGTGATCGTCTCGACCGCCCGCACCCCGATCGGCAAGGCCTACCGAGGTGCTTTCAACGACACCCAGGCCCAGCACCTGGCCGCACACGCGTTGAGCGCGGCACTGGAGCGGGCCGGGATCGAGGGCGGCGAAGTCGAAGACGTCATTTTCGGTTGCGGTATGCAGGAGGGCACCAGCGGCTACAACGTCGCCCGGCAGGCTGTGCTCCGCGCCGGGCTGCCGGTCGGTGTCGCGGGCATGACCGTCGACCGGCAGTGTGCCTCCGGGCTGATGGCCGTGGCCACCGCGGCAAAGCAGATCATCGCCGACGGGATGCGGATCGCCGTGGGCGGTGGGGTCGAATCGATTTCCCTTGTGCAGAACGAACATCGCAACAGCTATCGCGCGCAGGACCCGCGGCTCGTCAAGAACGGCCACGACGTCTACGTCACGATGCTCGACACGGCGGAGACCGTCGCCCAGCGCTACGGCGTGACCCGGGAGGCGCAGGACGCCTACGCCCTGCAGTCGCAGCAGCGCACCGCCGACGCGCAGGAACGCGGCCTGTTCAAAGAGGAAATCGTCGCGTTCAGCGGCAGCAAACTCGTCCCGGGGGACGACCCTGAGCAGCGCGCCGACTTCACCCTGGAACTCGACGAGGGCAACCGGCCGTCGACCACGCTCGAGGGCCTCGCGAGTCTGCGTGCCGTCCTGCCCGATCGGCCCCGGCACAAGGCGACCATCAGCGCCGGGAACGCGTCCCAGCTCTCCGATGGGGCCGCCGCGCTCGTCCTGATGAACGCCCGCGAAGCGGCCCGCCGTGACCTCGAACCGCTGGGTGTCTACCGGGGAATCGCCGTCGCGGGCTGTGAGCCGGACGAGATGGGTGTCGGCCCCGTCTTCGCCGTCCCCCGGCTGTTGGCACGGCACGGGCTGTCGGTCGGCGACATCGACCTGTGGGAGCTCAACGAGGCCTTCGCATCCCAGGCCCTCTACTGCCGGGACCGCCTGGGAATCGACCCCGAGAAGTTCAACGTCAACGGCGGCGCCATCGCGATCGGCCACCCGTATGGCATGAGCGGGGCCCGCATGGTCGGACATGCCTTGCTGGAGGGCCGCCGGCGCGGCGCCCGCTATGCGGTCGTGACCATGTGCGTCGGCGGGGGCATGGGCGCCGCGGGGCTGTTCGAGCTCTGAGTTTGTGGCGAACCGTCTACTATGGACAGTGTATGCCCGGCGAGCCCCGCGAGCCGCCTGCCTCAGCCGATCTTCGCGATCATCTTGCCCGCGACGCGACCAGTGAACATATCGGGAAACGCGATGGGGATCGTCTCGAGCCCCTCGATGATGTGCGCGCTGTAATGCAACTTCTGTTCCGCCACGGCCGGGGCGAGATCCGCGAGGAATTCAGGATAGGAATCGTAGAACTCGGTCACGTCGAAGCCGCGAATGGTGAGCGTCTTGTAAAGGGCCGCCCGCAGCAGGTCCGGCAGGTGGTCCGGCCCCTCGAAGGCACCGGTTTGCGTGATCTGCGACATGACGCCGCCCACGGCGATCTGCGCTTTCCGGTTCAGGTGCGGCACCAGCGCGGGAAGCAGCGCGGCACCCACGTTCTCATAAATGGTGTCGATTCCTTCGGGCACGGCGCGGGCGAGTTGCCCGGCGAAGTCGGGCGCCTTGTAGTCGACGGCGGCGTCCAGACCGAGATCATCGAGCAGGTGCCGGGTCTTCTCGGGGCCGCCGGCGATCCCCACGACCCGGTATCCCCGGAGTTTCCCGATCTGAGCCGCGGCCGAGCCGACGGCACCGGCGGCGGCGGTGACGAGGAGCGTTCCGTCCGGCTTCGGCTCGATGATCTTGGTCAGGCCGATCCAGGCCGTGAGGCCGGTCACGCCGAGCACACCGAGGTTCGCCGACAAGGGCGCCGCGTCCGGATCGACCACCCGAAGATCCGATCCATCGGAAAGCGCATAGTCCTGCCAGCCAGTGGTGCCGAAAATGCCGGCAACGTGGTCGCCGGCAGCGAAATCGGGATTGTTGCTCTGTTCGACGACGGCGACCGTGAAACCGAACATCGTGTCGCCGAGTTCGATGGGGGGCTGGTCGCTGTTCGCGTTTCCCATGAGAATGCGGTTGAAGGGGTCCAGCGACACCAGGATGTTCCGGACGAGCACCTGCCCGTCGCCGGGGACGGGCACGGGGCGCTCCACGATTTCGAAATCGCTTTCCTTCGGATTTCCGTGCGGCCGTGCCGCCAGGATGATCTGCCGATTCACTTTCGCGCTCACGCTTGGTTTCCTTTCGTGGAAAAGGACGACTGATGTCTCTTCGAGAAAACCCGGAGCGTCCGGACCGGACCAGTACTCTTGCGGACCCAGGTAGTGACAGGTCCTCCCAGCCGAATTGCCCGCGAGTTACGGTGCTGGTATGACCGGCAAGCCGAACCACCTCGGCGAATACCTCCGCGCCCGCCGTGAACTCGTCACGCCCGAGCAGGCGGGCCTCACCGATCTCGGCGGGCGGCGCGTGCCCGGCTTGAGGCGCGAAGAGGTGGCCATGCTTGCCGGTATCAGCGTCGACTATTACCTGCGCCTCGAGCGGGGACGCGACCGCAACCCGTCCGTTCAGGTGCTCGAGTCCATCGCACGCGTCCTGCACCTCGACGACGAGCAGACGACCTACTTGCTGGGGCTCGGGGCGGACAAACCCCGGCGAACCCGGCGCCGGCCGCGGACGGAAACTGTGCCTGCCCATACCGTCAATCTCGTGTCGACGCTGGCGCATCCCGCGTTCGTCGAGGGACGCTACTTCGACATCCTGGCCGCCAATCCCCTGGCGACCGCACTGTCGCCACGCCTGTCCGTCGGAAGCAACCAGCTGCTCGACTTGTTCCTCAACCCCGCAGAGCAATCCCTGCATCTGGACTGGGACGGAACCACGGCGTGCTACGCCGCCAGCCTTCGCCAATCCGTGGGTACCGACACCGACGACCATCGCTTCATCGAGCTCATCGGCGAACTTTCCCTTGCGAGCCCGCGTTTCCGCGCGCTGTGGAACCGCCACGACGTGAGAACCCAGCGCCCCACGTCGGTTCCGTTCGCGCACCCGCAGGTGGGAGAAATCCGGCTGCACCGCGAGCGGCTCACGATCAGTGGAACGGACGGCATCACTCTCGTCATCTACCACGCCGACGCCGGCTCCGCGGACGCGGAAAAGCTGGCGCTTCTGGGTTCGTCGCTCGCGCCGGGAGCCGGCGACCTGGACGAGAACCTCACTGTCCGATATGGACACTCCGGCGGGCACGGGTGATGATGTGCGGGCGCCCGCTTTCCGGGTGCGGGACCACCCGAGCGCGTACCCGGAAAACCTCGTGCAGCAGGGTGGGGGTGAGGACTTCCCCGGGTGTGCCGGTGGCGACGACCGATCCGTAGTTCATGACGACGATCCGGTCGCAGTATTCGGCTGCCAGGTTCAGGTCGTGGAGGGCGATGACGCCGGTCCCCGTGTGCTCGTGGACGAGTTCGAGCAACTGTTCCTGGTTCGCGAGGTCCAGGTGGTTCGTCGGCTCGTCGAGGACCAGGATCGGGGCCTGCTGGGCCAATGCCCTGCCCAGCAGGGCGCGTTGCCGCTCCCCGCCGGACAGGGTGGCCACGCTGCGATGCCGCAACTGCTCCAGGTTCACCCGGCGCAGACAATGCTCGATGATCTCGCGGTCACGCTTTCCGCTGTGCACGAGTGCGCCGGAATGCGGGATGCGGCCGGCGGCGACGATGTCGGAGACGGTGAGATCGAAGGCGATCGGGGTGTCCTGGGGAACGGCCGCGATCAGGCGCGCGATTTCCTTGCGGGGCAAGGACCGCAGTTCCCGGTCCTCGATGATGATCTCACCCTGCCGGTACGGGGTATGGCGGTAGAGGCAGCTCAGCAACGTGGATTTTCCGGCACCGTTGGGACCGATGACGCCGACCACCACACCGCGTGGCACGGTGAACCCGATATCGGTCAGGATTCGCCGGCCGCGACGCTCGACCGTGAGCCCCCTTATCCGCAACGCATCGGGGTTCATGAGTCTCCGAAGTGGACAGTGCGACGCGCCATCAGCAGCAGGAACGCCGGCGCCCCCAGCACGGCGGTGACCACCCCGACCGGAAGCTCCTCCGGCGGCATGAGCGTCCGTCCGATCAGGTCGACCGCGACCATGAACACCGCCCCGAGCACGGCCGCGACCGGGGTCAGCCGGCGGTGGTCGCTGCCGACGAGCAGGCGCGCGGCATGCGGCACGATCAAGCCGACGAACGCGACGACGCCGGACAGTGCCACGGCGACACCGGTCAGGGCCGCCGCGATGACATACATCAGCAGCCGGACGCGATTCGGATCGACACCCAGCGCCGCCGCGGTGGCATCGCCGAACAACAACGCGTTCAGCTGATGGGACAACAACATCACGCCGAGCACACCCGCGACGAGCACGACGGCGGGCAGCGGAAGCTGGTCCCATCGCGCCCCGGAAAGGCTGCCCAGCAGCCAGAACAACGCGGAATTGGTCGTGGCGTTGTCCCGGGCCTGAAAGATCAGGAAGTTCGTGAGCCCGGTGAACCCGGCACCGATCACGATCCCGGCCAATACCAGGCGGCTGGACGAGAACGATCCGGTGAACCGCACAAATCCAGCCACCGCAAGCAGTGCCACCATCGCACCGGTGAACGCCGCGAACCCCACCGTTGCGCCCCCGAAGGCCGCGGCGCCGAGCACGAGCCACGCCACCGCACCCAGCGCGGCCCCCGACGAAATGCCGAGCACATAAGGGTCCGCGAGCGAATTGCGCATCACCGCCTGCGCGACGACGCCGACCACCGACAGTGCCGCGCCCACCAAGATCGCGAGCAGCACCCGGGGAAGACGCAGGTTCCACACGATGTCGTCCTGCGTCAGGGTCCAGTGCGCCGGATCCCCGAGACCGGTGACCCGGTACGTCAGGATCTCGGCAACTGTCGCCGGCGGGATGAACGCGCTGCCGATCCCCACCGCGACAACGCAGAGCGCGAGCCCCGTGATGGCGAGACCGCCGAGCACGAGCCCCGTGCGCAGCCCGCTCCCCCGGCCCGTCCGTATCGCCGTGCCGGCCACTATTCGAACGCGTCCGGGTGCAGGGCCTTGGCGAGGGACTCGACCGCGTCGGCGTTCCGCGTGCCGCCGAGGTAGTACGTCTCGGCGAGAACCGGTATGAACTTCCGGTTCCGCACGGCGGTCACATTCCGCAGTGCCGGGTTGCCGGTGAAGAAGTTCTCCGCCGTGGTGATCACCTGGTCGAACTCGGCCTGCGTGCGCTTACCGAACACTTCCAGCACGATCACGTCCGGGTTGCGCGCGACCACCTGCTCCCAGCCGACATCCCCGTAGACCGCGTTGACGTCGTCGAAAATGTTCTTCCCGCCGGCCTGGGAAATGATCGCGTTGGACAGGTTCTGGTTGCCCACGGCATAGGCGTTTCCGGCACCGCCGTCCTCCCAGCTGTAGGAGAACACCTTCGGCCTGACCGCGTGCTTGACCTTGTCCTGCACCCGCCCGACCGTGTTCTTCATCTTCGACACCATGGCGTCGGCGGCGCCCTTGACGTCGAAAATCGTGCCGTAGTTTTCGATGTCCTGATATACGGCCGAAAGATCGGTGACCGGGGTCGTCCTCGCGCAGGACGCCGAGAGCGCGAAGTACGACTTGAGGCCGCGCTGCGCGAGTTCGGCCTGCGTCAACGCTCCCTTCGTCGCGTCGAAATTCGAGGGCCAGCCACCGACCACGAAATCCGGGTTCGCCGAAAGCAACTGTTCGCGCTGCACCGGCACGAAATTGCCGGGAACGTACTCACCGCCCAGCTTGGGCATCCGGTCCGCGATCTGCTGCAGATCGGCGGGAAACGCGCCAGGGGCGACCGCCTGCACACCGACGATCTTGTCCTTCAACCCCAACGCCAGCAGGAACTCCAGCACACTCGTCGTCACCGCCGCGACGCGCTTCGGGGCGGCGGTGAACGTCGATTTCGTGCCCGTGCAATCGGTCACCGTACGGGTGCCGTAGCCCGAGTCCACGCCGACACTCGACGCGCTGACACCACTCGGCCCCCCGCATCCGGCGAGCACGAACGCCACGATAAGCGCGGCTGCGACGCGGCTATTCACCAACGAACTCCTCCGCTTGGCTCGCCCTGGGACAGCAGGCGACGGGCTTTTGCCTCTCACCTCGACCAGTCGTCGGGCAGGCCCGGGAAGTTCCCGGCGTCACAGCCAGAGATCACCGTGGTCGGCGATTCGCGGTTCGTCGCCGGCATCGGTGAAGGCGTTGAGCGCCCTGACCAGGCCGCGCCGGGTACTCGGCGCCATGCGGCCGACGATCCGGGAAATCTCCTTCCGGCGCCGCTGGGTGACGTCCCGGACCACCGCCGCCCCGGTTCCGGTGAGCGAGACGACCAGTTCCCGGCGCGACGCGGGGTTGGCCTCACGGTTGACGAGTCCGGCGGCGACGAGGCGGTCGACCATCCGGGTGGCCGTCGACGGGTTCACCGCGAGGAACTCCGCCAGTGCGGTGAGCTTGAGCGGACCGTGGCTGCCGAGCACGACGAGCAGCCGGAACTGCGGAATCGTGATGGATTCGTCGACAGCGGCGATCGACCGGGCGGACACCGCGACGAGAAGCCTTGACGCGGTGAGCACCGCATCGGTGACGGCGTCGACATCGTCGGATGCCGGTACTGCTGCGGTACGACGGGTGGGCATGTCACCGTTTTACCTCACCTTGGGTACGTTGCCCCGGCCAAGTGTTGCATACTGCAAACATGTCGCTGTGGATGAGCACGAAACGCGCACCGGTGCCGGTACCGAACCGTCAGCCGGCCGGCGTGTGGTTACGGGAGAGCCCGACAGGACTTGCCGTGCTCGCCGTGGCAATCGGGGCCGGCGCGGGGCTTGGCGCCGTGGCGTTCCGCTGGCTCATCACGACGTTCACCCACCTGTTTTCGGGCCATGCGGACTATTCCGCGTCCGGCGGGCAGGCCCACCCGTGGTTCCCGGCGCTCGGTCCCTGGTTCCTGCTGATCACGCCGGTCCTGGCCGGGCTGATCTACGGGCCTTTGGTCCACAGGTTCGCCCCGGAGGCCCGCGGGCACGGGGTCCCGGAAGTGATGTATGCCGTCGCCGAGCGCGGTGGGCGGATCCCCGCACATGTCACCGTCGTGAAGGCACTCGCCTCCGCGCTGACGATCGGATCAGGCGGATCGGTCGGCCGCGAGGGGCCCATCGTGCAGATCGGTTCCGCGCTGGGCTCGACGTTCGGCCGCTGGTTCCGGCTCCCCGAAGGCCGGCTCCGGGTCCTCGTCGCCTGCGGTGCGGCGGGTGGGATAGCGGCAACCTTCAACGCCCCGATGGCGGGGCCGTTCTTCGCGATGGAGCTCATCCTGCGGAACTTCGCCGTCGAATCCTTCGGCGCCGTGGTGCTCTCGAGCGTCACCGCGAGCGTGGTGGGCCGGGCGGTCTTCGGTGACCTCGCCTTTCTCACCCTGCCCCCGTTCACGGTGCGGAACCCGATCGAGTATCCGCTTTTCATCGTGCTCGGGGTCGTCGTCGGCGCCTGCGGGGTGTTGTTCACCAAGGTCCTTTACCGGATCGAGGATGCCTGTGACTGGCTGTGGCGCGGGCCGGAATGGCTGCGGCCCGCGGTCGGCGGCGTCCTCCTGGGTGGACTGCTCCTGGTGCTGCCGCAGATGTACGGCGTGGGTTATCCGGTGCTGCAGAACGCGGTGGAGGGCAAGTACCTTTTCGGGTTCCTGCTGTTGTTGCTTTTCGGCAAGATGTTCGCGACCAGCCTCACCATCGGCATCGGCGGCTCCGGCGGGGTGTTCGCTCCGTCGCTGTTCATCGGCGCGATGGGTGGCACGGCGTTCGGTATCGCCGTGCACGCCTGGCTGCCGGGCATGACCGCCTCCCCCGGCGTGTACGGGCTGATCGGCATGGGCGCGGCCTTCGCCGGCGCGGCCCGCGCACCGATCACCGCGGTGATCATCCTGTTCGAACTCACCGGCCAGTACACGATCATCCTGCCCCTGATGACCGCGATCGTCGTCGCGACCCTGATCAGCAAGGCACTGCTCGGCGAGGACACCATCTACACCCTCAAACTGCGGCGTCGTGGCGTGCACATCGAGAGCCGCCCCGAAACCCGGCAACTGGCCGGCACGAAGGTCGCCCAGGTCCTGGAACCGTTGCCCGGCGCGCTGACCGAGGACACTGCCCTGCGTCCCGCCGCTCGGGCGCTCGCCCTCTCCGGGCACGGCATCTTGCCGGTGGTCGGCGCGGACGGGCAGTACCACGGCTGTGTCACCGCGCGGGCGGTCGCCGAGGCCCTCACCGGCGAACGGGAGGAAACCGTGCGCAGCCTCGCCGAGCTGCCACCCCTGGTCACCGAGGAATCGCGCCTCACCGACGCGCTCGACGCCCTCACCCAAGCCCCCGGCACCGGTCTGCCCGTACTGGACAAGGAGGCGGGCAACCTCACCGGCTGGATCACGCACCAAGCGATCCTGGCCGCGCTCCATCCGCCGGCCGAGGCCCATTGACGGGTCCACAATGGACGAACGGGACAGGCCGATCTTCCCCACCGGGTAGTCCATCGAGGCCCAGCACGCGAAAGCCCACCATGTGGACCCGACTTTGTTCACGGGATCGCAATGTGACGATCGGGCCCGTCTTCTTCGAACAGAGGAAAGGGCTATTCGAATGACCGTCACCGAGGAACCGTTGACCGAGCAGGTCACCGTCCGGCCCGTGGCCGGGCATATCGGCGCCGACATTTCCGGGGTCGATATCTCCCGGCCGCTCAGCGAATCCACGCTCGCCGAACTGAAAAGTGCGCTGCACACCTACCAGGTTATCTTCTTCCGCGACCAGAATCTCGACCATGCCTTGCAGATCGCTTTCGGCAGGCAGTTCGGGAAACTGACCTACTCGCACCCGCACGACGATGCGCCACCGGAGCTCGCGGTGAACACCTGCAACCACGACCAAGATCATCACACCTCATGAACCGGATCGACGAAATCACGAGACCGGGTCATGGAGACTCCTCTGTGATAAGCGGGATCAGCAGATCCAGAGACCGGATGAGGTCACGGCATTGCCCGGCGGACAGTGTGCGCAACCGGCGCACCTGGCGGCTCCGCAGCGCGGCCCGCACGGCTGCGATCTCGGTGCGACCGTATGTGGTCAGCCTGATCAGCACCTGACGGTCGTCGTCCGGCGAACGCCTGCGTGCCAGCATTCCCTTGCCCTCCAACTGCTGGAGCATCCGCGTCGCCGAGGGAACCGCCACACCCGCGGCCTCGGCCAGCCGCCCGACCGGTAGTTCGGGCTCCGCGAGCAGGGGTTCGATGAGCGCCACCTGAGATGGGGAAAGGCTGTTGCCCGCCGCCGCGGCGCTGGTGGCCCGCGCCTTGCGCATCACGGAGAACAACCGGTCCACCTTGCGGATCAGCTCGTCGATGTCGGCTTTCTCACGCTGATGTTCATTGCCGCCGCCACTCACGGTTGCTAGCTTAGCACTGAGGTACTTAGCAACCTAACCTTTAGGAGGGTAAATGTCCGCGCGCATCGATGTTCATCAGCACGTCGTTCCTCCGCAGTGGGCGCAGGCCCTGGCCGAGCGCAACCTCGACTCGGGTGGCTGGCCCATTCCGGACTGGTCCGCCGAGTCCGCGATCGCGATGATGGACCGGCAGCACATCGCCACCGGGGTCCTCTCGGTCACGGCGCCTGGTGTGCACCTCGGTGACGATCGCGAAGCGCGCGCTTTGGCCCGGTCCGTCAACGAATTCAACGCCGAACGCGTCAAAGACCGGCCGGACCGCTTCGGCTCGTTCGCCAGTGTCCCGCTGCCCGACGTCGACGGCGCCACCGCCGAGGCGGTGTACGCGCTCGACGAGTTGCACGCGGACGGAATCGTGCTCGTGTCCAATGCGAACGGCCAGTATCTCGGCGACGCTGCCCTGGACCCACTGTGGACCGAACTGCAGCGCCGACACGCGGTCGTGTTCATCCACCCCGCGCAGCCGCCGATGCCGTTGCTGCCCGGCACTCCCGCGCCGTGGGTGGACTTCGTGTTCGACACCACCCGCAGCGCGTTGAACATGGTCTCCGCCGGGGTGATGGACCGCTATCCCGATCTCAAGGTCATCCTCGCCCACGCCGGCGGGTTCCTGCCCTACGCCGCCTACCGCTTCGCCGGGCTCACGTTGACCACAAACGACCAGAACCGCACTCCCGACGACGTGTTGCGGCAGCTCAAGTGGTTCTATTTCGACACGGCGCTTTCGGCCAGCCCGAGCGCCCTGCCGGCACTGCTGGCCTTCGCCGAGCCCGGCCATGTGTTGTACGGCAGCGACTGGCCGTTCGCCCCGGAGCCCGTCGGCAGCTACTACAACGGTTTCCTCGAGTCCTATCAGGACTTCGCGCCCGGCCAACCCGAGGCAATCGACCGGGGTAACGCCGAGATTCTCTTCCCACGCCTGAAAACCAGGTAAGACAGCGATGCCTCAGACCACCCACTCAAGGTGAGGTTCCGCTGGGCCGGTTATCCCGGAGCCAGCCCGCCGGCGAGGCAATCTTTTTGGGTCGCGCTCCGCGCGATGCCCTGGTCTCGTTTGGCGCGGATTTGACCGGGCGCAGGGCGCCCTCGAGAGTGGACCCACCCCCGCCCCCACTTCGCCGATCGTTAAGAAGGCTTCGTGTTGGTCCGGGGGTGGGAGTGGGCGGCGGGTCCCTGGGCCGGCTTTTGTTGCACAGCGGCGGTTTTGTGGGTGCCGGTAACCTCGCCCACGATATCCGGGTTCTTGTACTTGGCGATCTCGTCGATCCGCACGAGGCGGTCGACCAGCCGCTTGCCGAGCCGGAAGCGGCGTAGCCACGGCACCATGCGCCGGAACAGGATCTCCAGCTTGCTGTTCACGACGAAGACCTTGCGGTCGGCCAGCGCGCCGTCCAAGTAGTGGTCGATATAGGGACGCAGGGCCTCCTCCCAGGCGGTGAGGGCCGCACCGACGTCACCCGGATGCCGGTCGAGCATGGTGCCCAGCAGTTCCGCTCCGGTGAGGCCCGACGACACACCCATGCCCGCATAAAGGGTGACGCACCAGGCGGCGTCGCCGACGAGGACTACGCGTCCCTGGTGCCATTTGTCCATTCGTACTTGTTCGGCCGAATCAAACAAGATTTCCTCGGCGGACTCGGCCGCGTCGATGACGTCGCCGAGGGTGCTGCCCAGGGGCCGTGGGCCGAAGACCGACCGGAGCCGTTCCGCGGGGGGCCGGAGGAACTCCGCGTCAACGTCGTCGGTGCGGTAGGTCATCATCACTGTCGGATCGTGGTCCCGGTACGCGAACACCCACATCGAACGGCCCGGTTCGAGCAAGGTCACCGCCTGACCGGGTTCGAGACCGGCCGGCGTGCCGTGGAACTGGAACGCGGTCACCATGTAGCCCAGCCGCCGCAGGTAGTTTTCGTGCGGGCCGAACACCAGGGTACGGACCGTCGAGCGCAGCCCGTCCGCACCTACGACCACATCGAACCGTTCGGTTGACGACGTCCCGGCCACGGTGTCGAGCAACGTCACGTCGACCCCATCAGTATCCTGCTCGATCGCGGTCGGCACCGTCGAGTACCGGATCTCCACATCGTCCGGCAGCACAGAGTATGCGGCCGCTTCGATATCGCCCCGCAGCATCGTCCACGGGTTGCCGGGCAGATCAGAGAAAGACATCCCCGGCCGGCTGGAACCATCGCGTTCGATGTCGAGCTTCGGCGTCTTCGTGACCCGATCGTGCACGGCGTCCAGCATGCCCAGCCTGGCCGCCGCCGCCCGGCCGGCGCCGAACAGGACAATGAAATAACCACCGGAACGCCTTGCCGGTGCCCTTTCCACAATTACCGGCCGCCACCCGGATTTTCGCAAGCGCGCCGCCGTGGCGATCCCGCTGACGCCCATTCCCACGACCAGTACCCGGGGTTCACTCACGGTGCACCAATGAAAAGCCGGGCGAATTCCTCGACCTGACGTACGCTGGTCGGATCCTCGAAATAGACGATCAGTTCCTGCACCCCTGCTTCCTCGAAGGCGGCGATGCGCTTCCGGACCGTATCCAGCGTGCCGACCAGGCCGTAAGACCCTACGTCACCGGGAAAAACGAACTTCGAAGCCAGCGGTATCAGTGCCCGCGCATCGGCGTCGGTATCGCGGATGATGCAGGGTGTCGTCACGGTGCGCTTAATGGTGTCGTAGTCGCGTCCGACGTCGTGGCAGTGGTCCCGCAAAACCGCGAACTTGTGCTTCGCCACTTCGGGGCAATCCATGATGTTGCAGCTGTCGCCGTACCGCGCCACCAGCCGCAGAGTCACCTTCTCACCGGAGCCGGCGATCATCAGCGGAATATGCGGGCGCTGCACACCTTTCGGCTCGTTCACCGCGTCCCTGACCTGGTAGTACCGGCCTTCGAAGGTGGCCTTCTCCTGTGTCCACAAAGCCAGGATGACCTGCACGGCCTCGTCGAGCTTGCGCAGCCGCTCCCCGGTGGTGCCGAAGTCGTAGCCGTACTGCTCGTGGTCGGGCTCGAGCCACCCCGCGCCGATGCCGAACTCCAGCCTGCCTCCGGAAAGGACGTCCACAGTGGACGCCATCTTTGCCTGCAGCGCCGGGTTCCGGTAACCGTTCGCGGTGACCAGCTGACCGATCCGCACGTTGGTGGTCTCCCTGGCCAGCGCGGTGATCAACGTCCACGCCTCGAACACCATCGCCTTCGACGGCCGCACCGTGGTGAGGTGATCCGGCGCGAGCAACGCGTGGTAGCCCGCGTCGTCGGCCATCCTGGCGATCTCCATCAGCCGGACGCAGGCCGCCATCGGATCGGTGAAGCCGGCGAACTCCTGGGCGAACCCCGTCGGCAGGAAGATGCTGAACTTCATCGGGTGTCCTCCTCGGAGAAGAACTCGGTGATTCTGGCCCACAGATCGGTCCAGACCGCGTCCTCGTGATCGATGTCGTGTGCCAGCCCCGGCACGGTGATCAGCTCCGAAGGCAACCCCTCTTCGCGCATTTTCGCGGCCAGTTCTTCGGATTCGGCCAAGGGAACCACTGGATCGGCGTCACCGTGCACGATCAGCAACGGTGCGTCGACATCGCCGAGCGCTGCCAACGGCTGGCGCTCCGGTGCGGCGAAGTACTCCTCGATCACGGCCGGATCGTTCTGGGGCAACAGCGTGCCGGGTCTGCCCTGATCGGCCACCGCGAACGTGGCCGGATGGTAGACGCCCATCAACAGCACGGCGTGCCGCCACAGGGCGGGCCCGCGTTCCAGTGCCAGGAGCGCGGAATACGCGCCTCGGCTGGTACCCAGGATGTTGATCCGCGTCTCGTCTATATCGGACAGCCCGGTGAGGTACCGCGTCGCCGCGATCACGTCGTCGATATCCTTGTCTCCGATCTGAGCCAGCGCGCGGAACTCGGGACCGTGCCCCGGCGCGCCCCGCTGGTCGACGGACAGGACCGCGAATCCGGCCGCGTTCAGCGGTGCGTGCTCGCTGATGTGCCGGTATTCGCCCGCGGAGTCGAGCACCCCGCCGTGTCCCGAGACGCACACCACCACGGCCGGATGCGGTCCGGGCCCGGCCGGCAGGCTGAGGTGGCCGTAGATCACCGTCCCGTCGTCGGAGGTGATCTCGTGGACCGTGAGGCGCTCGGTCAGCGGCGCCTCCTCGGGTTGTGCCCGGTCGAGCTCTTCTCCGAGCAACCCGGCGAGCACGTCGACGGACAGGCTGCGCTGCAGCCTCGCCGCGGGGACCGCGATGCCGAGTTGTTTCTGCAGCAGGACCCGCAGCTCGACCGCGGTCAGCGAGTCGACATCCACCGCCTGCTGCTCGCCGAGCTGCTGTTCGGACAGACCGGTCGTGCGTTGCAGCAGTGGCGTCACGAGTGCGGGCAACAACGCCGTCCGCTCGGCCGGGCTCATCTCCTTCAGCCGCTTCACGACCGATTCCTCACCACCGAAAGCACCATCACCGTCGCCCGCGCCTTCCGGCACCACGACACGGAACTTCGGCAGGGACGCCAGTTGCCGGTTGGCGCGGGCCCATCGCGGCCAGTCGATATCGGCGACCGATACCTCGATCGGCCGGGTGCGCAGCAACGTGCCGAGTTCGGAGACGAGCCGCGCGGGCGACATGCCCTCATGACCGTTGCGCCGCAAGACATTGCCGACGTAACCTTCGCGGCTCACCGCGACGCCCACCTCGTCGATCATTCCCCAGCCGATGGCGATCGCGGGGAGTCCCTGTGCGCGCCGGTAGCGAGCCAGGCCGTTGAGGAACTCGTTCGCCGTCACGTAGGCGCCGGCACCGAGCGCCCCGAGTTGCGCCGCGACCGACGAGAACAGCACGAAGAAATCGAGTTCGTCGCCCAGGGTTTCCTCGTGCAGATGCCAGGCCCCGTCCGCCTTCGGCCGGGTGGCCCCGATAAGCCGGGACGCATCGGTGTCCGACAGCACCACGTCGTCGAAGTCGGCCGCGCCGTGCACGACCCCGGCGATGGGTGGCAGGAAGGCACGCACCCGTGACAGGACCGAGCGCACCTGTTCACGATCGCTGACGTCGGCCTTGAGGACGCGAACCGTCACGCCCTGAGCGGTCAGCTCGGCCACGTCCTGCGCCGCGGCGGACGACGTGACGCCGTGCCGGCCGACGAGCGCCAGATGCCGGGCGCCGTTGTCCGCAAGCCACCGCGCGACCGTACGGCCGAGGCCACCGAGACCACCGGTGATGACGTAGGTGACATCCGGCCGGATCGGTGAGCCGGGGATCGACTCCGCCGGGACCCGCACCGGTTCGCCCGCCATCCGCACGACGATCTTGCCGTGGTGCTCGGGACGGGCCATGAGCCGGAAGGCTTCGTCGATCTCGTCGGCCGGGAACTCCTTGCACGGCAAGGGGTCGATCACATTCTGCGCGTAGAGCTCCGCGACGGCGTGCATGCTCGTCTGAACGTCCTGCGGCCGCAGCGCCATCATCTGGTCGTAGTCGAAGGAGTGGAACGAAAGGGCCCGCCGCGTCGACGCGAGCCGTACCGCGTGGTCCGCGACGTCACCGGGTTTGCCCAGCTCGACGAAGCGCCCGAACGTGCTCAACGTGCGGAGGCTGTGGTGAATCATGTCGGCGGGCAGGGAGTTGATGATGACGTCGACGCCCGCGCCTTCGGTCCAGTCGAGCACGTCGTCGGCGAAGGACGAGGATCTCGAATCGGCGACCCGGGTGAAGCCCTCGCGACGCAGGATTTCCCGCCGCTGCTCACTTCCCGCGGTGACGAACACCTCGGCGCCGAGCCACTTCGCGATCCGCGCCGCCGCCAAACCGACACCACCCGCAGCCGAGTGGACCAGCACGCGCTCCCCGCGACGGACGCCTGCGAGACGCACCAGGGACAGGTGCGCGGTGACCACGGGAAGCAGCGACGCAGCCTGAGCGCCGGACAATGTCGTCGGCTTCTTCGCCACGCGTATCGCGTCCAGCGTCACGTGGGACACGAACAGGTCCCGGCTGTGTGCGAACACCTCGTCGCCGACGCGCAGGTCCGTCACACCCTCCCCGACACCGGCAACGGTGCCCGAGCACTCCAGTCCGAGCGTTTCCCCGGAGTGGGTCCCTTCGATCGCGTGGGGCGAGATGAGCCCGGTCTGCTTGAGCACGTCCTTGAAGTTCAGGCCGACGTGGGAAACCTCCACTTCGACCTCGCCCGGCCCCGGCGCCCGGCGGGTGGTCGCGACGAAACCGAGTTCGGCCCCCGCTCCCCCGGGTTGCCGCAGACGCACCGGCGTGAGGTCGGTACGCGTGCGGACGTAGCCGAGGTCGGAGTCCTCGTCGGCCCGCACCAGCCGCCGGACGTACCGGCCGTCGGCGCGCAGGGCGACCTCGTCGAGTCCATCTTGGACAAGCTCGGTGAGCAGGGGGCCGGTGTCCCGCACCGATTCCGGGCTGACATCGATGAGCCGGCAGCGCAGCTCCGGCCGTTCGGCGGAGACGACCCGGCCGAAGCCCCACAGGGACGCGGCGGCCGGTGCGGTCGTGGGGTCGTCGGCGGAGACGCTCTGCGCGCCCGTGGTGACGAGGACGAGGGCCCCGGTCTCGGCCGGAAGCTCTTGGACGAGCCGCAGTGGCGCCGCGACCGGGCCGCACGAGAGTGCCCCTTCGTCCCGCGCGCCATCGACATAGACCACCCCGCGGCAGCCGGAACCACCAGCGGCGAGGACGTGGTCGAGCCAGCGGTCGTCGGAGGTGTCCGTGCGGACGACGTCGCCGCCGATGTCGGCCAGTCCGCGGGCGATGTCGTCCGCCGTCACCGAAGTGCCCACCACGACCCAGCGGCCCTCGGCGCCGGCGGTCCGCTCCAGCGGTTCCTGCTCCCACACGTGCTCATATCGGAGCTGCGATGCAGGTTCCTCGGCTTCGGCCAAACGCTTGGCGCGCAAGCCTTCCACCTCCGCGACGACCTCGCCGTCGTCGGTGATAAGGGTCAGATCGCATTCGATGGTCCCCGGCGTGCTGATGGCCCTGCCGCGGCCGTGAATCCACAGCCGGGTGCCAGGGGACCGGAAGAACCGGAGCGCATCGATACGGGCGGGCACATACGTGCCGGGCTGCATGTCGTCGCCGAGCAGGTGCGCACCCGTGATGGCGGCCTGCAGCGCACCGTCGAGCAGAACCGGGTGCAGCCGGTGGCCTTCCTGGTCGACGGTGGCGAGCTCCAGCTCGCCGAAGACTTCACGGGTTTCGGTACGCCACCACAGGCGCCGCACGACCCGGAACGCCGGCCCGTAGTTCAGCCCGGTTCCACTCAACTTCGCGTACACGTCGTCGTGGCCGAGTTCCGGGAGTCCTTCGGTGAGCTCGGCCAGGGTCTCCGTGCGAGGCTGGGCGACTCGGGGTTTCGCGACATGGGCACGCCGGAGTTCGGCGTGCAACGTCCAGGTCGCGTCGTCGGGCTGCGCCCGGCTGTGCAGGGTGACCAGCTGCCGTGCCGGGTCGTGCGCCACGCGCAGGGTCGTGACCGACGCCGGGGGCAGCCCGAGCGGCCGGTGGAACGCGACGTCCTCGAGGAAGCACGGCTCCTCGTCTCCGAAAGCGGCCAGCGCGGCCTCCAGATAGCCGGAGCCGGGGAAGATCACGGACTCGCCGACCTTGTGGTCACCGAGGTAGGGGAACGCCGACGCCGACAGCTGCACGTCCCGGATCGGCGTGACGGAAGGTACGGCTCGCCCGGCCATGCTCAGGCCGCCGGCGCCCAGCCGCCGTTGCCGGGACGCGGCCGACTCGATCCAGTGGCGCTCGCGGTGCCACGGGTACCGCGGCAGGTCGAGGTGCTCGCGCGGACCCGGGTGGACGCCTTCCCATGTGGGGTCGGCTCCGGCCTCGTACAGCCGTCCGAGCGTGTCCACGAGCTGCTCGCGTTGCGGGCGGTCGCGGCGCAGCGAAGCGAGCCGGGCGACGGTGTCCGTGCGGTCCGCCAGCGCCTCGTCGATCGCCGACGCCAGCACCGGATGCGGCCCCACTTCCAGCACCGCACCGACGCCACGGGTGAGCATCTTGCGGAACGCGTCGGCGAACCGGACCGGCCGGCGGACGTTCTGCCACCAGTAGCCCGCGTCGAGTTCGGGTCCTTCGACCTGGTCACCGGTCACCGTCGAAAACAGCGGTACCTGCGCGTGGCCGGGACGGATGCCCTGCAGCGCGGCCAGCAGCGGCTCGTGGATCTCGTCCATCTGGGGGCTGTGATAGGCCACTTCGACCCGCAGCTGCTTCACCGACGCACCCGCCGCGGTCAGGGCGCCGGTTGCCGTGGCCAGTGCGTCGTGGTCACCGGCGATGGTGGTCGCATAGGTGCTGTTGACGGCCGCCACGGTCACGCCGTCGACCAGGTGCGGCGTCACCTCCTCCACCGGCAGGTTGACCGCCGCCATCCCGCCGCGCCCGGCGAGGCGGGACTGCAGGTTCGCCCGGTTGAAGCTCACCGTGAGCGCGTCTTCGAGCGAATACACGCCGGCCGCATAAGCCGCAGCCACCTCGCCGACACTGTGGCCGACGATCACGTCAGGTTCGATTCCCCAGTCGCGCCAAAGCGCGGTGAGTCCGGCTTGCACCGCGAAGTTGGCCACCTGGGCGTACAACGTGCTCGTCAGTCGCGACTCGCTCTCGTCCCGCCGGAGCTCATCGGCGATCGACAGGCCGTAATGTTCGAGCACCTCGTCGCAGGCAGCGATCACTTCGGCGAAACGCGGCTCCTCGTCCAGGAGCTCACGGCCCATCCCCCACCACTGAGGGCCCATTCCGGTGTAGACGAAGGCGATCGCCGGACGCGTCGTGCGGGTGGGCGCGAGGGAACTGGTGCGCAGCTTCTCCGCGGCCTCCCTGTTGTCCGCGGCGACGACGAACGTCCTCATAGGATGGTGGTCCCGCTGCCGGGAGGCGGCGCGGGCGACCTTCCGAAGCGCCGGAGCATCCGGGCTTTCCAGCAGTGCCGCGTAACTGTCCACAAGCGACTGAAGCGCTTCCCCGCTGCGCGCCGACAGCGGCAGCAGCAACGGCCGGCCGTCGTCCACTTCGCCCGCGGACTCATGTTCCGGCCACTGCTCGAGGATCGCGTGCGCGTTGGTGCCACCGAAACCGAAGGAGTTCACCCCCGCTCGCCGAGGCTCGTGCCGCTCCGGGAACGGAACCACCTCGGTGGGCACCCGGATGGGCAGCCGGTCGAACGGGATCCTCGGGTTGGGCTTTTCGAAGTGCAGGTTCGGCGGGATGACACCGCGCTGCAGGACCATCGCCGCCTTGATCACCCCGGCCACCCCGGCCGCGGCCTCGGTGTGCCCGAAGTTCGACTTGACCGACCCCATCCAGTGCGTACCGGTCGAGGCCCCCAGCACCTCGCCGATCGCGGTCGCCTCGACCGGATCTCCCGCCGCGGTCCCGGTTCCGTGTGCTTCGAAATAGCCGACCGAAGCCGGCTCGACACCGCCGACCTGGCAGGCCCGCTCGATCAGTGTCCGCTGGGATTCCACCCTCGGCACGGTGATGCCGGGCGTGCGGCCGTCCTGGTTCACCGCGGTGCCACGCACGACGGCGTGGATGTGGTCGCCGTCGCGCACCGCCGCCGAAAGTGGCTTCAGGACAAGGATTCCGGCGCCTTCGCCCCGCGCGTAGCCGTTGGCGCGGTGGTCGAACGACTTGCACCGTGCGTCGGGGGAAAGGAACTGCCCCTTGGACATCAGGATGGTGGTGACCGGGTTGACCATGACGTTCACCCCGCCGGCCACCGCGAGCTCACAGTCGCCGAGTGCGAGCGCGGTGCAGGCCTGGTGCAGCGCCACCAACGACGAGGAACAGGCGGTGTCGACGGTGAATGCCGGGCCACGCCAGTCGAACGCATAGGACAACCGGGCCGCCAGCATGGTCATGCTCACACCGGTCGGGGTGGCCGAGCTGACCAGGTGCTGGTTCGACTCGGCGAGCTGCAACGTGGCCGCGTCGAACGTGAAGCCGCCGACAAAGACCCCGATATTCGCCGCCGCGGTCGAACTCGGCGCGATACCGGCGTCCTCCAGTGACTCCCAGGTGACCTCGAGCAGCAGCCGCTGCTGCGGGTCCAGCGCGGCCGCCTCACGCGGCGACATACCGAAGAACCCGGCGTCGAACGCGTCGATCGGCGAGTGGAGGAAACCGCCCTGCCGGACGAACATCCGCCCCGGGGTGGCACGATCCGCGTCGAAGTAGTCCGTCGCGCGCCACCGTTCAGCCGGAATGTCGGAAATCGCGTCCGTGCCGGATTCGAGCATTTCCCAGAATCCTGGCAAATCCGCCACACCGCCAGGAAAACGGCAACCGATGCCGATGATCGCGACGGGCTCGGCGGTGTCCGGAGAACCGGTCGGACTGGTGACTTCGCGTGAAAGCCCGGAAGATGGCACGGATGAGCTCCCTGGACGGTTACCGATCGCGCAGATCGTGGTCTGGACCTCTATGGTTCGGACCCTTACAGATTGCGTTCGTGCTGCTAACCGGGTCAACAGGGGCTGTCTCTTCGCCCAAATGGCGATGCCCGTTTTTCCCTTGCGTGCCAGTGGACGACCGACGTCACCTGACCAAGCGTGGAACAAGCGCCGCGGCGTTCTTGTGTTGCACCAGTTCGAGTTCGTGCTCGTCGAGGCCCAGCCCGTCGATCGGGTCGACGTCTGCGGGTGTGCTCAGATAAGGCCAGTCGGTGCCGAAGACCACGTGCTCGATCCCGGCCAGCTCGCGGACCGCGGCCAGCGCGATCGGATTGTTGGACAGGCCCGTGTCGTAGTAGAGGCGGCGCAGGTAGGCGACCGCCCCCGCCGGAGCCTGCCCTGCCCGTTCCGGCTCTCGCTCCGCCCATTGCGCCAGCCGGTCGGCGAGGAAGGGAGCGGTGCCGCCCAGATGCGCGACCTGCAGGCGGATGTTCGGCGAGCGTTCGAGCGTGCCACTGTAGATCAAGTTGACGAGCGCCCGCGTGGTGTCGAAGGGGAACTCCTGAACCCAGCCGGGCACATCCGGCCTCGGCGAGGGTACGGCCGGTTCCATCGGATGCAGGAAAGCGTAGGCGCTCCGGTGATCAAGTTCAGCGAAGATCGGATCGAACGCCGGGTCGCCCAAGTAGATGCCACCGACGTTGGAATGCAACGCCACCCCGTCGAGACCGAGCACGTCGAAGGCGTACGCGATTTCCTCCAGCGCAGCATCGACCGACGGGAGCGGAAGCGTGGCCAGGCCGGCGAAACGCGCGGGCTCGGCGCGAACCGTCGACGCGATCTCCTCGTTCACGAGGCGGCTGAGCTTTCGCGCCACACCCTCGTCACCGAACCACACCCCGGGCGGTGGCAGGGAGATGACCGCGGCGTCGATCGAGCGCCGCTCCATGGCTGTTGCCAGGACCTGCTCGGTCGCATCCGGAAGGGGGAAACCCGGAACCAGGTTCAACCGGCGCAATTCGGCACGGTAGGCCGCCGGGATCACGTGTGCGTGCGTGTCAATTCGTCTCATCGCTTTTTCTTCATCGGGGTGCAGCGGCGCCGGTGCCGGACTGGTTCTCATCCGGCACCGGCACACCGTGCTTTCGTCAGCTGATGCCCGGGATCGCGAAGGGGCTCTGCTCGGCGGTGCCGTTGTGGTCGATGGCGCCCGCACGCCCGCCGGGGAACAGCTCGTTGATCGAGTCCGGCACCGACCGGTTCCGGAACGCGTCCAGCGAGCCCCTCGAAGGCGTCCAGCCGACCGGCTCCCAGTCGGGCATGTAGTTGCGGTAGCCGCCCGAGAAGAGTTCGATCCGGAAGCCGGAGGGCTCGCGCACGTAGAGGAAGGTGTTCTCCCCCATTCCGTGCTTGCCCGGCCCGAACTCCACGGGGAAGCCCGCCTCGATGAGGACGTCGGCCGCCCGATACACGTCGATCTCCTGGTCCACCCAGTAGGCGACGTGGTGGACCGCGCCGCGCACGTCGGTCGCGTTCTGCATGATGCCGAGGTTGTGCGCCTGCTCGGTGCTCGAGACCATGCCGAAGAAGACCGTCTCGGGCGATTCGTCCAAGGCGGTGTATTCCATGTAGCGGAAGTTGAGCTTGTCGCGGAACCAGAGCACGTCACGCAGGACGTCGTCGGTGCCGAACGTCACGTGATCGATCGTGCGTGCGGCCACGCCGACCGGCGAGAACTTCTGCCGGCGGTTCGGGTAGGTCGAGCGCAGCTCCTCCGGCACGGCCAACTGCTTGATGTCCCAGAAGATCTCGTGCCCATGCCCGCCGGGCGAGCGGAACTGGTAGGCGCGGCCACGCCCGATGTTCTCGCCGGTCCACTCACCTTCGCGGCCGTCGGCTTTCAGCACCTCGACCACGTGCTCCAGGTCCTCGGCGCTGTCGGCGCGCCAGCCGATCCGGCGGGCCTCCGGCACCGGGCCCTCCACCAGCTGCAGGCTGTAGGGCAGGAAATCGCCCCATGCGCGCAGGAAAATTCCGTCGCCTGTCTGGGCAATCTCGGTCAATCCGAGGACGTTCACGAAGAAGTCGCGCGACTTCTGAAGGTCTGGCGTCGCCAGCTCCACGTATGCCAGCTGAGAAACCGTGCGGCGTGACATGGTGATGTTCTCCACTTCGTTGATTGTGCGAATCTGCTTTCCGGATGGGCATCAGCGGCAGGTCAGTACATGACCAGACCCGACGAGACGTTCAGGTCCTCGCCGGTGATCGACGCCGCCTCGTCGGACGCCAGGAACACCGCGGCGTTGCCGACATCCTCCACCGGTGTGAATTGCCCCAGTGGCGAAAGGCGCACGAACTCCTCGTGCACTTCCTCGTAGGTAAGCCCGCGCGTCTCCGCTTGACCACGGATCACCGCGTGCATGCGCGGACCATCGGACCCACTCGGGGAAATCAGGTTGACGCGCAGGCCATAGGGACCGATCTCCCACGCGAGCGTACGCACCAGACCGACGAGACCGAGCTTTCCGGTGGCGTAGGCGCTGCGCCCGTGGAGTGGGCGCTTTCCGGACGGCGAGCCGATGATGATGACGTTTCCGCTCCGCCGCTCGATCATCGCCGGCAGAAAAGCCTTGCAGGTCAGGAAAACACCTCGGACGTTGACGTCGAACGTCTCGTCCCATTCCGCCGGGTCGATCTTCCAGAGCTCCTGCATCGGGCCGGCGATACCACTGTTGTTGACGAGAACGTCGACGTGCCCGAAATGCTCGAGCGTTTCCCCGGCGAGGCGCTCGATTTCCTCGGGCGCACGCAGATCCGTCGGCACGATGATCGCCTCACCGCCGGCCGCCTCGATTTCGTCTTGTGTCGCTTCGAGGTTCGAGCGGGTTCTGGCCGCGAGCACACACCGTGCCCCCTCGCGGGCGAGTGCGAGCGCGATGCCGCGCCCGATGCCCTGGCCGCCTCCGGTGACGACCGCGACTTTGTCCTTCAGACGCACACGTTCCTCATTTCGTCGACGCCATCCAGGAATGGAAGCGGCCGGCCGGGTCGTAGCGGGCACGGATCTCATCGAGCCGGGCCAGGTTTTCGTCGCTGACGAAGCGTGCGGGCCGTCGGCCGAGGTTCTCGTCGGCGAGCTGGATTCCGGTGGACAGATGCGCCATTTCGCGCATCCGCTCCTCGGGCCAGGTGGCGTATCGCTCGTCGTCGGCGGGGTCGTTCCACACGCCGTATACGGCGAGGTAGGTCTCGTCCTCGACACTGAACGCCATCGGCGGCCGTGACGACGCATCGCCTCCCCAGTGGTTCCACATCATCGCCGACGGGTACGGCGGGAGGGTCTCCGCGATCTTCCGGATACCGGGAAGGAGTTCCGAAGCGCGGGCGTGCGTCCACATGTTGTCGACCGCATATCGCGCGCCCGTGGGGTAAAACCCGGCCACGCCCGCGTAGAGGTCCGAGAGCGAGACCTCCGAGTTCGGCACGATCTCCAGCGCGTTCGCGAGCAGCGGGCATTCGGAGACGAACGCGAGAGCCTCGGCCGCTTCAGTTGCCGAATCCACGAGAGCTGGAGCGGTAAGCGTGATCTCCGGTTCCCCGTTCTCATTGCGGTGGACGAACAGCGACAGCTCGACTTCGCGGGCGAGCGTCGGCGTCACCTCCTGGACCCAGCGGAACACGTCTTCGGCGATTTCGAACGGGAAACGCAGCAAGCTACTGGCGATGTGCTTCGGCGCCTGGTACAGGCGCAGATGAAACGCCACAACGACGCCGAAAAACCCGGGACCCGAGCCGCGCGCCGCCCAGAGAAGATCGGAATGGTGGTGCTCGTCGGCGTGCACCAGTTCACCATCGCCGGTGACGACGTCGATCGCCTCGACGCTCATACAGGCCGGGCCGTGCACGCGGCCGTTCCAGCCGAACCCGCCCTGCAGCAGATACCCGCCGACGCCGACATCCAGGTCGTGCCCACCCGGGAAGAACAGGCCATAGGGCTGGAGAGCCCCGGCGATTCCCTTGAAACCGGGACCCACGACGGCGGTCATCGCATCCGGATCCACCTCCAGCTGATCGAGCCGGGAGACGTCCAGCAGCATGCCGCCGTCCCGCAGGTGATTGCCCGCCCAGCTGTGGCCGCCCGACCGGACGCCGATCCGCAGGTCCTTCCGCGCCGCGAGACCAACGGCGGTGATCACGTCTTCGGACGTCTGGGCCTGCACGATCACGTCGGGATAGCGATGCGGAGTTCGCCCGTTCCAGACCGCGTCCCGCCTGGCCTGCTCGTAGGCGGCTGCACCGCGTTCCAGCACCACCTCGGGCATGTGCATCACCGGCCCCATCGCCTTGTCGAAGATATCTTTTTACAGAAAGTATGCATTTCGCCAGAAGTATAGGGATCGAGACAACTGCTGGTCAACCGCTCGCGCCAGGCACCGGTCAGCGCCGGCCGCAAGGCCGAGGTCAACACACCCCCAAGTGAATACGTCATTGCGTCCAAGCTACGAATGTCCATAAGATATACATCTACATCCTAGATGTACGTCTAGCTAGACTATCGACATTGCGTGGAGGATCTGCCTTGACTACCGGAACTCGCTTCGCGCTCGGCACCTACTCCCTCGGAGACAGCGCGATGCCCTGCCTGGTGCTCGACGAGCGCGCCTACGACCTTCGGCCGTTCCTCGGCGCGGACGTCAGCATCCGGAGCATCGTCGACGAGTGGACCACTCGTCTGCCGGAACTGCAGAAACTCGCCGACGAGGGCTTCACCGGCACTGCGGAGCTGCGGCTCGCCGATCTGCGGCCCCTGCCGCCTCTGCAACCGACGGGGCAGATCTTCCAAGCCGCCGCCAACTACCGGCAGCACGTGCTCGACCTGTTGTCCGCGGCCGAGGACCGCGGCGACACATCCGATGGCCTCGCCGATGGCGACCGCAGGCAGAACACCCGCGAGCTCCTCGATGCCCGCGCCGCCGAGGGACGGCCGTTCGTCTTCCTCGGCTCGTCCCACGCCATCGTGGGCGCTACCGACGAGATCACCCTCCCGTCCGACTCACAGCAGCCGGACTGGGAGCTCGAACTCGCCGTGGTGATCGGCCGATCCGGCCGCCGCGTCGCCGTCGAGGACGCCCTCGACCTGGTCGCCGGCTACATGATCGGCAACGACCTGACCGCTCGTGACGCGCTGGCCCGCTGGGATGCGGGTGTGCTCGGAATCGACTGGCTGGCGGGCAAGAACTCCCCCAGCTTCCTCCCGCTGGGGCCGCTGCTCGTCCCCGCCGTCCACGTCGGCGATCCGCAGGATCTGCACATCGTGCTCGCCGTCAACGGCACGACGATGCAGAACGAATCGACCTCGGACATGCTCTTCGGTGTCGCGCAGCTGATCGCGCACATCTCCACCGTCGCGGAGGTCCGGCCCGGAGACGTGATCCTCACCGGATCGCCGGCGGGCAACGGTGCGGCGCACGGCGTTTTCCTCCAGCCCGGTGACGTCATCGAAGGCACCATCACGGGGTTGGGGACGCAGCGCAATGTCTGTGTTGCCGAGACCGCCCGGTAGGAGCGCGAAATGACCACAGCAGAGCACCTTCGCGACCGGCACGCACGATGGGAACTACCCGGAAAGCGCGCGCTGGTCACCGGCGCCGCCACCGGTATCGGCCAGGGTATCGCCGTCGAGCTGGCCGCGCGGGGAGCGAATGTCGTCGTGCACCATGCCGGCAGCGCCCCGGCCGAAACCCTCTCCTTGCTCGCGGACGTAGGCAAAGACGGGGTTTCCATCAAAGCGGATCTGTCCCGTGTGGACGAATGCGAGCGGCTGATCGAGGAGGCCACGCAAGCGCTGGGCGGCCTCGACATCCTGGTCAACAACGCGGGCATCTCGGTCGAGCGCCCCATCGAGCAGCTCGGGGCGGACGAATTCGACAGCCTGTTCGCCGTGAACGTCCGCGGCACCTATCTGTGCCTGCGCGCCGCCATTCCGGCATTGGCCGACGGTGGCGGTTCGGTGGTCAACCTGAGCTCGGTCCATGCCTTCGCGGGTCTTCCGCCGACGGCCGCATATGCCGCGTCGAAGGGGGCGATCAATGCGATGACGCGGACGGTCGCGATGGAGCTGATCGACCGGCGGATCCGGGTGAACGCCGTGGGCCCGGGTCTGATCGAGACGCCCCGGTACTTCACCCAGGAGCGGACGGTGCCTTACACCACGGAATGGGGAGCGGGGATCGTTCCGTGGGGCCGGGTCGGCAGGCCGCAGGACATCGGTTCGATCGTGGCGTTTCTGGCCTCCGACGCCGCCGACTTCATCACCGGCCAGGTGATCTATGCCGACGGCGGAACCACCAGTCTGCTCGGGATTCCTGGGAAATAGCAGCCGGCCGGCCTCCGTGATGACGCTCCGGAGGCCGGCCGGATCTCAAAGGATCGCCACCGGTCCCGGAGGGGCCCCGGCCGACCCGGTGAACGCCAGCGGCGGTGCGGAGAAGAGCACCTCGTAGCGTCCTTCCTCCGCACAGGCCTGCGACAGCCCCTCGAAGTCGAACATCTCGCCGAGCGCCAGTCCCATGTAGACCAGCGCGGGGATGTGGAATGGCTGGAAAGCGCCGGGAAGTTCGTTGGGCCGGACCTCGACGCCCCACGTGTCGCTGGCCACCGCCGCGATTCCGTGCGCCGCGAGCCACGGGACCGTGTAGTAGCTCAGACCGGGCGAGTCACCGCCCGCATAGGTGCCCCACCCTTCGGCACGCGCGCGTTTGAGCCGGCCGGTCCGCAGCAGGAGAATGTCCCCCTCGCGGATCTTCACCTTCCCGAATTCGGCGGCGGCATCGAGCTGATCGGCGTCGATGGCATGCCCGTTTTCGAGCCAGTCCACGCCGAGAGTCGCCGGGAGATCGAGCAGCACGGCCCGTCCCACCAGGCTTTCCCGCCAGGCCTGCGCACCGCTGAACTCCGCGCCGGTCGCGGTGACCGTGGACGCCGGGCGCCCGTTGTACATGCGGCCGTTGTGGAAGATATGCGACAGCACATCCCAGTGGGTCGCCGACTGCAACGGCATGACGATGACGTCATCGGCGAACCCGAAACCGTGCGGCAGTTCCTCGCCCGCGAGCCGCTGCAAACCGTTGGCGTGATCCGTACCCGTCGCCGTCGAATAGCGCAGGCAGTTGGTGCGGCCGAGCACGCCCGTCTGCGGTCCGTGCTGATCGAAGGGAAGGCCCAGCCCGACCACGCGGCCCGCACGGACACTGTGAGCCGCGCCGCGCACGATCGACGGGGTGATGAAGTTGACCGCGCCGAGCTCGTCGGCGTCGCCCCAGCGGCCCCAGTTCGAGTACTTCGCGATGTACTCCTCGATCGCCTCGGTGGTGACCAAGGGTGTGCCCGCACTCATTGAGAAACCGCCTTCGGGTAAGCATCCACGCCGTGCGGATGGATGAGGATCTTCGCGTCCTGCCCTTTCAGGGCCCGTTCCATCGCGGCGACGCCGTCGTCAAGGGCGAATCGCCCGGTGATCATCTTGGTGAGGTCGAGCTTGCCCGCGGCGTGCAAGGCGATGACGGCCGGAAACCCGCCGCCGAGATGGCCGAGCGTGAAATAGATCGATGCCGCGCGGAACATCAATTTGATCGTGTCCACTTCGACGGGCGCCATATTCGCGCCCAGCGACACGATCTTGCCGCCGACAGCGATGGCCGGAACGATCGCCGGCATCACGATCCTGCCGGCGCCCGTGGCGTCGAGCGCCATATCGACACCGGCCCCGCCCGTGCGGTCGAGGAGCCACTGGCCGGCCTCGCCGGCAGTGGGGTCGAACGTTTCGGTCGCACCGAGCGCCGACGCGATCTCCCGCTTGGACGCCGACGGGTCGAGGGCGAGAACACGGCCGGCCCCCAGCGCGTTCGCCAGCCCGACGGCCGCGAGCCCGATCGGGCCGGCGCCGAAGACCGCGACGGTGTCCCCGGGCCGGAAGCCGCCTGCCCGGTTCACCATGCCGTTGTAGGCAACGCTCGACGGCTCGATGAGGGCACCGATGTCGTAGGCCTTGCGCTCGCCATGGCGGTCAGCGACCGCGGTCAACGGCCAGCAGTGCCGCTCGTGCGCCACCGACATCGTGGCCGTACCCCCGTCGAGCGTGAAGCCGCGATCCCACAGCCGCTCGCAGGCGGCGGTGAGCCCACGCAGGCAGGCCCGGCACGTGCCGCACTCAACCTGGGCCTCGACGGCGACCAGATCGCCTGGCCGCACGCGCGTCACGGCGCTGCCCACCTCGACGACCTGGCCGGAGTTCTCGTGCCCCAGCGCGACCGGCACCCGGAAGGGCGCCGGCAGGTCCATGTAACCGTCCTCATCGGACGTGACCATGTGCAGATCGCTCCCGCAGATGCCGCTGGTGACGTTGCGGATCAGCACGTCGTGCTCGCCCGAGAGCTGGGCGTCGGGCCGGTCGGCCACCGAGAGGGTCGGGTTGTGCAGGACCATGTTGGCCAGCCTCACCCGGCCGGACATTTCCTCCTCGGCCGTGACCTGATAGCCCGCCTTGGGCTTCCAGTCCGCCGACACCACAAGACCTCTCATGCGCCGCAGTCCCCTCTCCCATGAGCAGATATTCAAACGCCGCGTTAGCACTTGCAGCGTAAAAAGTATACGACCGGCCGAGATGCATGACAAGGGTCGGCAGCTGGGCACAAAAACGCCGGGCCCTTCTTCGGGCCCGGCGTCGTGACAGCTCGGGGTGGCGGCCTGTCCGGCTAACGCAGTTTGCGCACCGCGGTGCGAACCGACGGCGCGAGGCTCGCCAATATCGCTTCCTCAAATCGTTCCGGACTGCTGTCGGGGTCCGACTCCTTCATGAATTCAGCGAGGAGCAGCCCCGATTCCAGGTAATGCCGGACCAGCTGTGCCACGGCACCCTCGACGTCGCAAGCGATCACGGCGTCGAGAATCGCGCGATGCTCCGCGGTCCGATTCGGCCAGCCACTGCGCAATTCCACGGAGTGCGCCCATCGGTATCGGCGGACCCGGTCGCTCAGCTCCTCGATCTTCATCAGGATGGTCGGCCCGGCCTTCGCAAGCAGCGCATGGTGGAACTCGAGATGAGGCGTCTCGACCCGGTCGAAGTGGTCCGAACTCAGGTAGTGCGACATCTGCGCCATGAAGCCTTCGAGGTGTGCGAAGTCCTCCGGCCCGAGCTTCGGGACCGATGCCCTCGCGGCCGCCGTTTCCAGCGCGATGCGCGCGATCTGCACATGCGTGACGTCATCCATCACCAGCGGGGGGATCCTCAGCCTGCCGTTCGGCAGGATATCGATGAGGTTCTCCATCTGGACCATGCGCAGGGCCTCGCGGAACGGCGTGCGGCCGACGTCGAGCAACTTTCGCACCTCGTCCTGCGCATACACGGTGCCGGGGCGCAGCTCTGTCCGCAAAACGGCCTGCCGGAGACGGGCCCGCGCCTCGGAGACGCCGAGGGCACGGTCGTCTCGTTCAGTGGCTACGGTCACGGAAACCTCTATCCCTGTGCAATGGTCAACGCGACCAGACTTCAAGTATGCCAGTGGTGTCCACAAATATCATGGGCCTTGTAGTCCACTTCGCAGCTGACGGTCCACGATACCACGATGCGGTTACAGCGCTCAGCCAATTGATTACAGCGCCGACCCTCGTTTCCCGTAGGAGATATACATTCGACTAGTTAGCATATTAACATGGCAGCGTCATGTGATCACGACCGAGGGAGCGCGATGAAGGGCAAAGTGGTCGCGGTGACCGGCGCTGCGTCGGGTCTCGGGGAAGCCTGCGTGCAGCTGCTCGTCGAGCGAAACGCGACGGTGATCGGCATCGACCGCCAGGCGGCCCCGCCTCCGCCGGGAGGCAGCTGGGTGACGCTCGACCTCGCGGATGTCGACGCGATCGGGCCAGTGCTGCGGCACGCCGTCGCGGAGTACGGCCGGCTCGACGGCCTGGTCAACGCCGCCGGCGTGATGGACACCCAGCCGTTCGCGCGGATCACGCCCGCCGCCTTCGACCGGATTTTCTGCGTGAACGTGCGGGGCGCGTTCTTCGCCGTCCAGGCCGCCGCCGAGGAGATGGCGCGTTCCGGCGGCGGCAGTGTGGTGCTCTTCGCCTCGACGGCGGGGAGAGTGGGCAGGCCCTTCGCCGCGCATTATGCGGCCTCGAAGGCAGCGACGATCTCGCTCGTCAAGTCGGCCGCCGTTGCACTCGCCGAGGGCGGTATCCGCGTCAACTCCGTCTCGCCGGGCCTGGTGGAAACACCGATGCTCGAAGGGATCCGGGCCGCCCGTACCGAGCTGGGGGCGGATTCTCCCGACGCCGTGCGGCGGGAGTGGGAGAGCCGTATTCCACTCGGGCGCCTCGGCTCACCGACGGAGGTCGCCGAACTCGTCGCCTTCCTGGTGTCCGATGCCGCCGCCTACATCACCGGTGAGGACTTCGGAATCCACGGCGGACTCCAGGGTTCCTGACCATCGCGTTCCTTGTTCTGACGAGAAAGTGAGTATCGCAATGAAGGGTCTCGTGCTGACCGCGGACTGGAAGCCGAAAGCCGGTTACGAGGTCACGGCCGCGGAGGAGCGGTCACGGCGCGCTCGGCGCGGCAACATGGTCTGGCACAACCCCACCATGGCCGTCGCGGAGCGTCCCGATCCCGTCCCGTCGAGCGAGTATGACGTGCTGATCCGCGATCGCGTATGCGGGATTTGCGGATCCGACGTCCACATGTTCGTGCCCGACGAGCACGGATACCTCAACCATCCCGCCCAATCCCGGATGCCGATCGCGATCGGGCACGAGTACTCCGGCGAAGTCATCGAGGTCGGCAAGGCCGTGACGCGGGTCAGGCCCGGCGACCTGGTCGCGGTCGAAGGACAGGTCAATTGCGGGCGCTGCCGCCCCTGCCTCCGCGGGATCCCGAGCAGCTGCGACTTCATCGAGGACCGGGGTTTCACGCTCGACGGCGGCACCGCGACGCTGTCCGTGGCCCACGAACGCAATTGCTGGCCACTGACCGCCGTCGCCGAGCGCTACGGCGAGGACTACGCGTATGACGTGGGAGCCCTCACCGAACCGGCCGCCGTCGTCTACAACGGGATGATCAGCCGGGCCGGGGGCTTCCTGCCCGGCGACACGGTCGCGGTCTTCGGCTGCGGCCCGGTCGGGCTCGCGGCGGTCGGGCTCGCCGGCGCACTGGGGGCCGGCCGGATTCTCGCCCTCGAGCCGGCCGCGCCCAAGCGGGATATCGCCGCCGCGCTCGGCGCCACCGCCACTTTCGACCCGACCACCGGCGATGCCGCGGCGTGGCTGCTCGCCGAGACTCAGGGGGTCGGCGTCGACATGGTCGTCGACGCCAGCGGGGCCGGTTCACGGGTGATGCCGGCGATCTTCGACTCGATCGCGGTCGGCGCGAAGATCGTGTGCCTCGGCGTCAACAAGGAGCCGTTCCCGATGGACACGGTGCCGTTGATGTTCCGCTCGGCGTCGATGTACGGAGCGGTCGCCCACCTCGGCGGCGGGTACCCGGCGGTCGTCGCCCTGCACGCCGCGGGCAAGCTCGACCTGACGAAGATGATCACCGGCCGGTTCTCGCTGGACGAGGGAATCGCGGCGATCGAGCGCGCGGCAACGGGTCAGGACGCCAAGTTGTTGATCCACCCGCAAGGCCTGCCCGGATAACGCCGGTGGCCGGCCCGATTCCGGGCCGGCCACCTTTGCTGATCGGGGCCTAGATGTGGTATCCGCCGGCGACGGTCAGGACGCTTCCGCTGATGTAGTCCGCGTTGGGCCCCGCGAGGAAGCACACCGTGCCGGCCACTTCTTCCACCGTTCCGATTCGGCGGATCGCATGCAGGTCCATCATGATGGGCGACATGTTGTGGGCTGCCTCCGCGGCCATGTCCGTAGGCATGATGCCCGGCTCGACGACGTTCGCGGTGATGTCGCGAGGGCCGAGATCACGCGCGACGCCCTTCGCATATCCCACGATCGCGGCCTTGCTCCCGGTGTAATCCGCCGCGCCGGGGACGACGACCCGGCTGGCGATGGACGAGCCGATGAAAATGATGCGGCCACCGTCCGAGAGGTTCCGCGCCGCCGCACGCGTTGTCGCCACCACTCCGAGCACATTGGTGTGCCACAAGTGGTCCAGCTCGTCGGCGTCGAGTTCCGGATCATCGACTCGCCTGCCCTGAACCGTGATGGCCGCATTGTTCACGAGGATGTCGAGCTTTCCGAAGCGGGACACCACCGCCTCGACCAAAGACGCGGCAGCCGATGAGTCCGCCTGGTCACTCTGGACGGCGAGCGCGCCGCGGCCCGTCTGCTCGACCTCCCGGACGACCGCCGCCGCCTTCTCCGCTGACGCGACATAGCTGATCGCCACATCCGCGCCCTGTTCCGCCAGTGCCACGGCGATAGCGGCGCCCAGCCCCCGGGATCCGCCGGTGACCAGCGCCACCTTGCCCTTCAGCTCACTTGACATCAAAACCCCTTTCGGTGTGTGTATCCCCATCAGCTGCTGCTGGAGGGTCTCCGCATCGTGCATGGAGGACAGGTGCAGGAAGCGTCCGTCGCGCACCGTGTAGACGGCGAATTCCACGTTCTCGAACGAGTTTGCCCGTGGGTGACGCCCCGCCACTCCTTCGCGGGCGTACCGGCGTTGAGCACCGCGATGTAGCGCTCGTAGAAGTCACGCATGCCGGTGGCGGATCGCTGTGTAGGACATAGTCGACGTGGTCGTCTGTGGGTGGACTGTTCTGGTGAGTGATGGAGGTGGTCGTGCCCCGGATCTGGGCCGGCGTGGACATCGGCAAGGAACACCACCACTGTGTGGTGATCAACGACAACGGCGAGCGGCTGCTGTCCCGGCGAGTCCAGAACGACGAAACCGAACCCTCGACCCTGAGCCCCGACCAGGCCCGCGTCCGCCGCGACCTCGACCCGCTGCGGGCCGGGGACGAGATCTCGGTGGACTTGCCGACCCTGACCAACCGGCGCACCGACCTGGTCTGCGACCGCACCCACGCGATCAACCGGATCCCCCGCCAACTGCTGGAATACTTCCCCGCACTGGAACCCAGCCTCGACTCCTCCCGCACAGGACACTTGCCGCCGCGATGGTCGAACGACTGGCCAAGGGGGTGATCGCCCTCAACGCCGAAATCGCCGAGATCGACGCGATGATCGAGGAACGATTTCGCCAGCACCGCCACGCCGAGGTGATCCTCACCCTGCCGGGTTCCGGCCCGACCCCGCGGCGGAATTCCGAACAAGCCCTGCTCTGCCTCGCCCGCCGACGCCTCAACGTCCCGTGGGCCATACTCCGCGACAACGCCGACTACCACGCTCCACCCCCAATCCCGGTGGCTGCGTGACTTGACAAACCCCGCTGGGAGGTTCTTTGTGGTCAGGAGACTGACAGTCGCCGGTCCGGGACGGAGGCGTTGAACTCCTTGATGGGGGCCACCAGATCGTCATACGCGTCATCCTCAGGGCTCTTGAGCCCCCATCCGCGGCTGTAGTTCTCAAGATACGAGCACCAGTGCCAGCCGATGAGCCACGGCCCATCGAGGACGGCGTCGAACGCGGCGACGTAGTCCTCGGCTCGGGCACGCTGATCCGCCAGCTCACTCACCCGCTGCGGATTGTGCGCGGTGGCGCACCAGTTGCCGATGTCGGCGATGAGAACGGGCTTACCGCAACGCCGATGCCACCGGGCGAGGTCGTCACGCATCTGACAGCGCCCCTCGGCGGAAGCGTCCGGAAAGTACTGCACCGACAACACATCCACGTACCCCGCCATGGCATCGAGCACGACATCGGGTATCCCGGCGTTTCCGTTGTAGCGATCACCGAGGATCAGATGGTTCTGATCGTAGGCGCGGATCGCGTCGTGGATGGTCTGGTAGTACCGGTTCGCCACCGCCGCGAGGCCCGTCTCGTCACCTCGCTCGACCCCGGGGAAGTAGGCACCGCTCGGATGGGAGGTCCACGAAGGAATGTCGACGAAGAAATAGCCGATCAGGTGGGGATCGTCGGCGAAGTCGGCGACGAGTGATCGCGCGAGGTACGCACACCATTCCTCCCACTCGCGCGAGAACACATCCGGGAACACCGGGTTGAGGTTCCACCCCTCGATCGGTGCGACCGGCAACGCGATGCAGTACGGCCTCCCGGCGATCGCGAAATCGGTGATCTCCCACGGCTTGGAGTGCTTGGCGTCGTAGGGAGCCTCATAGTCGTTGACCGTTACCTCACCCAAGGCCACGCACTCCGAGGTCCACCCGATGGTGTTGAAGCCCCAGGCATCGAGGTCACGCACCACACCGTTGGTGATCCACGCCGCGCGTGAGCCGTACCGTCGGCGCCAGATCTCAATGTTGCTGGGGTACTTCAAATTGCTCTCGTCGGCGTGATTGACCCCGAGGCTGAAGAACGGGGCACCCCGCGGGTCCATGAACGACCATCTCGCGCCATTGCGTGCCACACCGAAGAATCCCGCGACCTTGCGCAGCTTCGTGCTCTCGAATCCCATGACCGATCAGACGTCCGCGCTCGCCAGCGTTTCCTGCAGCGCGCGGGGCACGGGACGGAGCGGGTCGCTGCCGTCCCACCCTTCGGCCGAGGCCACCATCACCGCCCGGAGTTGCTGGAACAGCGCGAAGTCCTGGTGGACTTCGATCGTGTGGCCCAGCAGCGGCGCGTCGAACAGGAGTGACTCGTGCGGCCCGTTCGACGCTTCGAACAGCAGCGGCAGCCCCATTTCCTCCAGCCGTGCGCGTTCCTGGGCGAGGTCGTCCGCGAGGTAAGCGACGTGGTTGACCCCACTGGTCCGCTGGTAGGTGGGCCCGAACGCGTCGGCGGGCTCCAGCTTGTCGATCTGCTGAAGCTCGATGCCGACGTTACCCCATTGGCCGAAGGCGGCCGAGTGGTCCCAGATGATCGGGCCGTTGGCGTTGCGGAGCACCGGGATGCGGATGTCCTTCATCAGGAAGAACGGGCCCGCACCCAAGGTGCCGGCAAGGAAGTCGACAGCATCCGGAATGCTCTCGACCGTGTATCCGATGTGGACGATCGGCCTGCCGAAGATGGTCGGCGCGCCGGTGCTACCGAAACTGCTGGCTGATGTCACGGCTGAACTCCCCTTCACAGTTGACGCAGACGTTCGGTGCGACCCTCATCGACCCCGCCGACGTTGATCGCCTCCATCAGGACACTCTCGGAGAGCTGCTCGCCGCCCACCTCGCCCACGGCACGGCCACCGAAGAAGACAACGACCCGGTCGCAGATCTTCGCCATCTCCTCGAGGTCGCTGGACGTGTAGAGCACCACCTTCTGGCCGGCCGCCATCTGCGCGATGATCGCATGCATGTCATCCTTCGCGCCCACATCGACGCCCCGCGACGGGTCGTCGAGGAGGATCACCGAAGGATCCGCTTCCAGCCACTTCGCGAAGACGACCTTCTGCTGGTTCCCACCCGAGAGCGAGCCGACCGGCTGAGCCGAGCTGGACATCGCGATGTTCAGGGTTTCGCGCCAGTGCTCGGCTCGGCGCTGCATCGTCCGGCGGCCGAGCACCATGCCCATCCGCTTCAACGGTCCGCCTTTGACCGTACTGATGTTCTCCGCGATCGACACGTCCAGCATCAGCCCGAGCCGCTTGCGGTCCGCCGGGATATAAGCGATCCCCGCCTTCACCGCACGGTTCATCGTCATCGGCCAGCCGCCGCCTTCCGGCAAGGTGATCCGGCCCCGGCTCGGCCGCAGGCGACCGAAAACCACGTCGAGCACGGCACGAGCGCCGGAGCCTTCCAGGCCCGCGAGCCCGACGACCTCGCCCGGCCTTGCGGTGAGGTCGAACGGCTCGAGGATGCCCGTGACGGCGACGCCCGTGAGGACGAGCGACCCGGCCGAGCCGGACGCGTCATCGAACGCCACGGTTTCGGACGTCCGGCGATCGTGGGCGACGGCCTCGCCGAGCATCGCGCGAACCGTGCCCTGGATTGTCATCTCCGCACGCGGGCGACGGGAGACGGCGACCTTGCCCGACCGCAGCACCGTGATCCGGTCCGCGACGGCGAAGACATCCTCGAGGAAGTGGGACACATAAACGACGGCGACGCCACGGTCACGCAGATTGCGCACCACGCCGAGCAGCCGTTCGGTCTCGGTCGCCTGGAGAGCCGACGTCGGCTCGTCGAGGATCAGGATCTTCGGATCCTCGAGCAGCGCACGGGCGATCTCGACCAGCTGCTGCTCGCCGAGCCGCAAGGAACCGAGTGGCCGGCTGACGTCGACATCCAGGCCGATCGCCGCGAGTACCGGGGCGGCGATACGCCGCATCGCGCGCCGGTCGAGGGCGATCCCGGCGGCGAGCGGTTCCCGGCCGAGGAACAGGTTCTGGAGCACGTCGAGGTGTGGGAAGAGCGTCAGCTCCTGCGACACGATCGCGACACCACGGTCGGCCGCATCGCGGGTGTTGGTGAAGCTGACCGGCGCGCCGTCGAGCTCGAGCCGACCCGCGTCCGGCTGGGCGGCGCCGACGAGGATCTTGATCAGGGTCGACTTGCCCGCGCCGTTGGCGCCCAGCAGCGCGTGCACCTCGCCGGGAAGGATCTCGAAGTCGACGCCGGCGAGGGCCGTCACGCCACCGTAGGTCTTGTGCAGATCTTTGACCGTGTACATGGGGTCCTCGCTGGCGTCTCGTTCGGGGTTTTCCGGCTAGTTCCACGCATCCGCGACCGGCGCCGCCTTGGGCATTCCGTTCGCGAAAAGCTTGTCCACAAGCGGCTTGTAGAACTTGGCCGGGTCGGTCTCGCGCACCTCAGTGTCATTGACGTTGTCCTTGGTGAACAGGGTTCCTCCCGTCGCCACGAACCCGGCGGGGAGCTTTTCACCACGGGCGGCCATGGTCAGCATGCGAGCGGTGGTGTAGCCCATCAACCAGGTATTCGCCGACTGCACGGCGGTGGTCAGCCCGTCCCTGAGGCCGGAAATCGACTCGGGCGTGAGCTCCATGGCGCCGAGCGCGAAGTTGTAGCCGCGCTCCTTCTTCAACCGGTAAAGGCTCTGCCCGTCCGGCTCACAGGTGCCCGCGGCCAGCACCGCGTCGGGATGAGCTGTCAGCGCGGACGACCAGCGATCCTGGTTCTCCTTCACGTCGGGTGCGGAAACGAGCGTCACCACCTGCGCTTGGGGCAGCAGCTCCTTCACCGCATCCTGGAAGCCCTGCAGCCGGAGCGCAACCGTGCCCGTCTGGTCCGCCGTGCACCCGGCGAGGAGCACCTTGCCGGTGCTGGAGGCCGGGATGTTGCCGACCTTGATGGTCTGCTCCAGCAGGGTCCGGGCCTGGCCCCGGTCGTTGTAACCGACCGTCGTCTTGACCGCCGCGTCCTTGGCGCCGTTCTCGGTGGACGCCGTGCGTTCGCTGAACGAGATGACCTTCCCATCCAGTCGCGAGACGGCGTCCTTCATCGTCCGTCCCCAGAGGTCCGGCGGCTGCGGGGTGATGCCGATGGCGTCGGGGCCGGTGGCCAGCAGATCCCTGATCTGCTTCTGGGCCACCCCGGAGTCGTAGCTCGGCGGGGCGGTGACCGTGAGGTTGACGTTTCCGTCCTCGACGCCGAAGGCCTTGGCGCCGTCCATTTCCTCCTGGTAGTACTTCGCGGCTGCCTGAAGCGCCGCCACCACGACAGTGGGCTTGTGCCCGGGGCCTCCGGACTGCGCCGACCCGGCATCGCCGCACGCGGCCAAGCCGAGGGGCAATGTCACGGCCCCCAGTGCAACGAGCGCGAGCGAGCGCATCCTTGAGCTCTTGGTGCTCATGGGAGTGGATTCCTCTCCTGTATTTACTGGAATGTCGGAAGTCTCAAGCGGGGTTCACGGTCACTTGGCGCGCCGCTCCCGGCGGCGGCGCAGGACGGCGTCGGAGCAGACGGCGACGACGACCACTGCGCCTGTCACGAACAACGTCCAGTTGGGGTCGACCGAGAAGAAGACCAATCCGCTGTTGATCACGGCGACGATCAAGGCACCGATCAGTGCACCGGGAACGGTGCCGGTGCCACCGCTGATGGCTGTCCCGCCGATGATCGCCGCCGCGATGACCTGCATTTCGAAGCCGACCCCGACCGCGGGGTCGGCACCCTGGTAGTACGCGAGGCTCAGGATGCCCGCCACGCCGGCAAGACCGCCCGTCAGCATCAGCCCGTACAGCCGGATCCGGCGAACCGGGATACCGGAGAACTCCGCCGCCTGATGGTTGGATCCGGTCGCCCGGACCATGGCGCCGAAACGCGTTTTCTTGAAGACGAAGGTGAGAATCACGCCGAGGGTCAGCGCGGCCCATGCGGCGACCGGCACGCCCAGCCAGTTCTCGCCCAGCACGGAGAAGAAGCTCGAGTCGAGCGGGAGTCCGGACGCCGGCCGCCCGCCGGTGATCACCTGGACGAGCCCCCGATACGCCGAGAACGTCCCCAGGGTGATGAGGATGACGGGGATCCGGAAGACGTTGGCGAGAACGCCGTTGAGCGCTCCCAATGCCACCGCGACGACAATCGCCAGCAACGCCGCCAGCCACGGTCCGATGGCCGACATCCACTCCGCCGCAAGGATGATCGCGATCGCATAGGTACCACCGACCGACAGGTCGATCTCGGTCATCGCCAGCAGATACACCATCGCGTAGGCGACGATGCCGACGAAGCAGGCCGAGCGGATGGTGTTGACGACGACGTCCCCGTCGAGGAATCGGGAGTGGAAGCTGCCGATCACGACCACGAGCACCACCAGTGCCAGCAGCGGGCCGAGCTCGTCGACCGAGAAGATCCGGCCCAAGAGCGTCCGGTTGCGGCCTCCGAGGGCGGTCGTCTGCGTGGGCGTGGTCTGAGGAGCTTCACTCAGTTCCGCGGTGCTGCCTCGAGTCTGGTCCATCTCTGGCCTCGTATCTCGTATCTCCGTCGTTACGAGCGGTACAGCTCGCCGTGGATCGTATACTAATGTGGCGTCAGTCGTCATCTCTCGTTTTTTGTATATTATGACCCATGTCTTCCGCAACCAGGGAGGCCACGCGAGAGGAGAGACATGGCTGTCTCCGTGTTCCACGTCGGGATGACCGTGCGCGATCTTGAGCGCGCGATCGACTTCTTCACCTACGGCTTCGGGATGGAGGTCGTGCACATCCAGGTGCAGGACAACCCGTACTCCCGGCGTCTCGTCGGCGAACCCGAGGCGCGCTTTCGCATCGCACAGCTGCGTTTCACGGACGGGCCGCGGCCGCTGAGCGGTCACATCATCGAGCTCATTTGTTACGACGCGCCCGAACTCGAGGAGCTCTCACTCAGAAACCCGCAGCCGGGCGCGATGCATCTCGCGTTCCTGGTGCCCGACATCGATCCCGTCTTCGCCAGGGTCACCGAGCGCGGCGCCATCCCCCTCTCGGAGCCGGTCGCGATCACGGAAGGCATCAATGCCGGAGGTCGCGCCTGCTATCTGAAGGGCCCCGACGGCATCACCCTTGAACTTCTTCAGCGCCCCGCTCCGGCCGCCTGATCCCGAACCGAGAAGGACGATATGTACACCGATATCCCCACACTGCGTGCGATGTACAAGGACATGCAGATCATCCGGCAGTTCGAGGAAGCCGCCCTCGCGTTGAGCGCGGAAGGCTTCTACCCCGGCTCGGTGCACACCAGCACCGGACAGGAGGCGGTCGCCGTGGGCGTTCGCGCCGCACTGGATGCGGGCGACCGTGTCCTGCCCACATATCGGGGGCATGGCTGGGCGATCGCGGCGGGCATCCCCCTGGTTCCGCTGTTCGCGGAAATCGCCCAGCGGGCCGGCGGCGTCAACGGGGGTCGCGGTGGTTCCGCCTACCTCAGCTCCCCCGAGCACGGCTTTTTCGGCGAGAACTCGATCGTCGGCGCAGGAGTTCCAATCGGTGCCGGCGTCGCGCTCGCGGCGACGCATCAGGGCACCTCCCGCGTCGCGGTCGTGTCGATCGGCGACGGGGCGATAAACCAGGGATCGGTCCACGAGGGCATGATCTTCGCCGCGGCGTACCAGCTGCCCGTGGTCTTCGTCGTGGAGGACAACGGCTGGTCCGAGATGACCCGCACCTCGAGCCTGCTCCGGAAAGAACTGGCCGACCGCGGAGCCGCTTATGGAATCGCCGGCAGCGTGGTGGACGGCAATGATCCCGCGGCCGTCGCGGAAGCCGCACGGGCCGCGATCGCGGCTGCGCGATCCGGCGAGGGACCTTCCGTGCTCGTCTGCCGGACGACGCGGCTGCGCGGCCACTACAACCGGGATATCGAGCACTATCGCCCGAAGGACGACGTCGAGCTCGCCCGCACCAGTGAGCCGTTGGTGCGTCTGCGAGAGCGCCTCCAATCGGCCGGTGTCACCGGTGACGAGCTTGACGCCGTCGATGCGGAAGTCGCCGAGCTGATCGCCTCCGTGGTGCGGGAGGTACGCGAGATGCCCGAACCCGGCACCGCGGACGCCGCCGCCCACCTCTATGAACCGGCCGAACTTCGTCGCCCAGCTTCGCCTGCCGGAGAGAGCACGGAGCTGACCTATCAGCGTGCTGTGAACCTCGCGCTGGATCGTGAACTCGGGGAACGTCCCGAGGTCCTCGTCTACGGCGAGGACGTCGGCTTCGCGGGAGGTATTTTCGGCGTCACGCGCAGCCTGCAGAAAAAGCATGGGGCGGCGCGGGTCTTCGACACCCCGATCTCCGAAAGCGCGATTCTCGGCTCCGCGGTCGGGGCGTCGATGGAGGGCATGCGCCCGGTCGTGGAGATCATGTGGGCGGACTTCATGCTCGTCGCACTCGACCAGCTCGTGAACCAGGCCGCCAACGTGCGCTATCTGACGCAGTCCCGGCTGTCGGCACCACTGGTCGTGCGCACCCAGCAGGGCGCGACTCCGGGTTCGTGTGCTCAGCATGACCAGTCGCTGGAGGCGCTGCTCGCGCACATCCCCGGCTTGCGCGTCGGACTGCCCGCGACTCCGGGAGACGCTTACGCGATGACACGCGCCGCCGTCGCCTCAAACGACCCGGTCGTGCTGATCGAAGCCCGCGAGCTCTACCAGCTCAAGGGCGAGGTCTACGCCGACTCCCCCACCGAGTCTCTCGGCGGTGCGGTTCGCCGCCGGGAGGGCGGTGACCTCACGATCATCACCTGGGGTGCGGTGCTCCACCGTGTGCTGGACGCGGCCGGGCAGCTCAGCGAAGAGGGAATCGAGGCGACCGTCCTCGACCTGCGCTGGCTGAACCCGCTCGACGACGAGGCGATCTTCGACGCCGTCGACGCCGGGAACGGGCGGGTCCTCATCGTCCACGAGGCCAACCTCACCGGCGGGTTCGGCGCCGAAATCGCCAGCCGCATCCAGAGCGCACGTTTCGATCAGCTCACCGCCCCCATCGAACGGCTCGGGGCCCGTGACACGCGGCTGCCCGCCGCCGGCGCCCTGCAGCAAGCACTGGTGCCCACCGCGTCCACGATCACCGATGCCGCACGCCGCCTCGCGAAAGGCTAGGAGCGGGAAGGCCATGCCGCACGAGTATCTCGTCAACATCCATATCCAGGTCCCTGCGTCCCTGCCGCCGTCGGAGCTGGACGAACTCCGACGGCGGGAGCGCGACACGGCGCAGCACCTCGCTGCCACCGGCCACCTCGTGCGGTTATGGCGTGTCCCCGGCGAATGGGCGAACTGGGGCCTGTGGCGCGCGGAGAACGAGACGGAGCTGGAGGCCCTTCTGTCGACTCTGCCGCTGCGGCCCTTCATGCGGATCACCGTCCACCCGACTGGACCGCATCCCTCCGATCCACTCGCGACCGGCCAGTGATGGCGCGCCCAAGGTGGTTCCGGCAGACCCCTGGTTCAGGCCGCCCTTCCTGCCGTCCCGCGCATACCCGACCGTGAGGAGGTCACCGGGTAACGGATCTTGGGAAGGTTGTCGTTCATGCGTGCAGTCGTGGTCAGAAGTCTCGGCGGGCCGGGCAAGATCGAAGTCATCGAGACGCCGACGCCTGTTCCTGACCCGCACGAGGTCCTCGTCCGGGTGGTCGCGGCACCGCTGCACCCGGCCGATTTCCAGTCCACCAGCGGCATGTACGTGCAGTTCGGTGCCGCGGCCGAAGCTGATCAGTACGGGGTCGGTATCGACGTCGCCGGCATCGTGGAAGCCGTCGGAGCCGACGTGTCGACCGTGGCCGTCGGCCAGCCCGTCATCGGCCTGCAGGAACGCCTCGATCAGCGCACCGCCTGCCAGGCCGAGTACGTCGTCCTCGAAGAGTGGGCGGTGGCTCCCGCGCCGAAAGACGTGCCATGGAGCGAAGCGGCCGGTCTGCCGCTGAACGGGGTCACCGCCTGGCAGGCACTCGACGCCCTCGCCGTTCCGCCCACCGGCTGGGTCCTGATCACGGGTGCGGCCGGCGCGGTCGGCCGGCTGGCTGTCCAACTCGCCACGCTGCGGGGCCGCCGGGTCCTCGCCCAGGCAAGGGAAAGCGACGAGAACGCACTACGCGAGCTCGGTGCGGTCGAGTTCGTGTCCCGTGAAGAGTCCCTCGGCCCGGCGGTGCGTGCCCTGGTTCCGGGCGGTGTCGACGGCGTACTGGACGCCGCCACGATGGGGGTCGCGGCCATGGATGCGGTGGCGCACGGCGGGAGTTACGTGTCCTTGCTCAACAGTGCCCCGCAGCAGCGCCGCGGCATCACCAGCATCAACTGGGCCTACCGCACCGATCGCGCCCAGCTCGGGCTGGTTTCGGCGCTGTCGGCCTCGGGCGCGCTGTCGGTGGCCGTCGCCGAGACCATTCCCCTGGACGACGCCCGCAGTGCGCACGAGCGCAACGCCGCCGGCGGCGCTAGGCGCGGCCTGCTCGTCCTGACCCCGTGAACTCCGGACCTACTGGGATGGCCCAATGGGTACTGCCCGGCGGCCACGCGTCCGGCATCGAACCGGATCCATCGACGAGTACGCGATTGAGCCGATCATCGATCGGTTAGTGTCGTTCGATGAGGCTCCAGAGGCCGCGACATGAGTGATCCGTCCCGTTCCGGCCCCGAATACGCACGATCCGCGCTCACGGCGTTTTTGAAGGCACGGCGTGCCCGCATCGCGCCCGAAAGCATCGGGTTGCCGACGGCGGGCCGGCGGCGGGTCGCCGGTCTACGACGGGAGGAACTGGCCGAGCTCGCCGGGGTCAGCGTCGACTACTACGTCCGGCTCGAGCAAGGGCGCAGCCCGCACGTATCGGACGTCGTCCTGGAGGCGGTCGCCCGTGCACTGCGGCTCAGCGCCGGCGAAACCGCGCACCTGAAAATGCTCGCCCGGCCCACCGAGCGCGGCGACAGCGCTGACGGAGCCGTACGCGAGCAACTCCTGCGGCTGCTCGAGGCGACCGAAGCGCCCGCGTTCATCCTCGGTCGTCGCACCGATGTACTGGCCTGGAACCGGCCCGGCGACGTCGTATTCGGGTTCAGCGGTCAGGCCAAAAACGACCGGAATTCGGCTCGCCACGTGTTCACGAACCCCGATGCGGTGGCGTTCTACCCCGACTGGTCCGCGGTCGCGGCCGAGATCGTGGCGTGGCTGCACTTGGACGCGGGACGCCACCCCCAGGACCCGGAGCTCGCTTCGCTCGTCGGTGAGCTGTCGATCGCCAGCCCGGAGTTCCGGCGCCTGTGGGCACGCCACGATGTCTACGACCGGAGCAGCGGCAGCAAGCGTATCCAGCATCCCGAGGCGGGCATCTTGGAGCTGCAGTACGAGGTCCTCACCATGCCCGGCGATCCCGATCTGCTGATCACGATCATGCTCGCCACTCCCGGATCGTCCACAGAGGACAGTCTGCGGCTACTCGCCGGCCGGCACCGTCAACCGCCGTCTCCCGGCGGCGGCTGACGGATATGTTGTCGCGCTGAGGAATTCTTCGAGGGTGGTCTCGATGAGCTGGACCAGCGGCTGACGATTTCCGGCCTGGTTCCACTGGTTTCGTGCCGCGAAGAAGACCGCGACCGCCGTCCAGGCACTGACCGTGGCGGCCGGATCGGCGGTGCCACGGTCACGGAGCGCGTCCGCGATGACGCCGGCAAGGGCGCCTCGTTTGGCCAGTTCGCGTTCCTGGAGTTCAGGGCTCGCCGCGATGATGCGGCCGAGGTTGATCGCGCCTTCGCGGTATTGCTCGTAGATCGTGCCGGCCGCGACTTTGAGCCCGGCTATGGCGGCGTGGAGCGGGTCGAGGGAGTCCGGCTGCGCGCGGATCTCGGTGGCGATGAGCTCTTCGGAGTCTCCTTGAGCGGTGAAGACGACCTCGCGTTTGTCGGCGAAGTGGTGGAAGAAGGTCCGCCTGTGCAGCCCGGCTCGCTCGGTGATCTGCGCGACCGTCGTCTTCTCGAAGCCCTGTTCCGCGAACAGCGCCAACGCCGCATCGCGCAGCCGCCCGTACGCGTCCGGTTCCCATCTGGCCATGAACCGCAGCCTACTCCTGATTGCACTCGGTGGCATCACCCTTGTAGAGTGATGCCACCGAGTGCAATCAGATCTAAGGAGCCCGTAATGCCGTTCACCACTGCCGACATCCCGGACCTGTCGGGCAAGACCGCGATCGTGACCGGAGCCAACAGCGGGGTCGGGCTGGCGACAGCCCGCGCCCTGGCCGGCGCCGGCGCGCGTGTCGTGTTCGCCGTGCGCAATTACGACAAGGGCCAGGCAGCAGCGCGCACCACACCTGGTGACACCGAGGTGAGTGTGCTCGACCTCGCCGACCTCAACTCGGTCCGCGCGTTCGCCGCCCGCTGGCAGGGGCCCATCGACCTCTTGATCAACAACGCCGGCATCTCGGTACCGGCACTGCAACGCACCGTCGACGGGTTCGAGCTGCAGTTCGGTACCAACCACCTCGGCCCGTTCGCCCTCACCAACCTGCTGCTGGAGCACATCACCGGCCGCGTGGTGACCGTGGCCTCGCAATCCGAACGTGCCGGCCGCATCGACTTCGACGACCCCCACGACGAACACCACCCGTACAAGCAGTCACGGGCCTACAACCGCTCGAAGCTGGCCAACCTGCTGTTCACCGCCGAACTCCAGCGCCGCCTGGACCGCGCCGGTTCGAAGGTCCTGGAGCAGGCCGCCCATCCCGGCTTCGTCGCCTCCGAGATCTACACCGACAGCGGCCCCTTCGCCAAACTTCTCGTCCGGCTGCTGGCACAAAGCCCCGAACAAGGCGCCCTCCCCGTCCTCTACGCGGCCGTCGCCGACCTCCCCGGCGACAGCTTCGCCGGACCGAGCCACCTCGCACACATGCGCGGCGCACCCGAACTCATCAACCGCTCCGCCCAGGCCAAGGACGCCGAACTCGCCGCCCGTCTGTGGGCACTGTCCGAACAACTCACCGGCACCCGGTTCCCCCTCACGACCCAGAACTGACTGAGCCGCTCAGCCTGCTCCCTGCCGTTCACGGAGAGCGGTGAGATAGCGGCGGTCGAATTCCTGCTCGGAAACCGGTGTGGCCTCGATTTCCAGCACTTCCCGCACGAGCTGCCAGAAGGTCGCGGTGGAGGCACGGGTGTCGTCCGCACGCCAGACCAAGCTCAACGGCGGGGCCGGGACGGTCGGCGCGATCGGCCGGAAGACGACGTCGAGCCGCCCCGGCACGACCGCGCTTTCCGGGGCGACGGCGATGCCCAGGCCGGCTGCCACCATTCCCACCACCGTGTGGATCCCTTGTACCGTGCCCGCGATCGCCGGCTCGAAACCGGCGGCGGCACAGGCGAGGTGCAGGTAGCGCGGGAAGCGTTCTTCCAGTGGCGTCAGGACGAACTGCTGATGCACGAGCGCCGAGATGCGGACCGTCGGCTCGGTGGCCAGCGGGTGTTCCCGGGGCAGCACCAGCATCGCCCGTTCGGTCACCAGTGGCAGCGCCAGCAGCCGGCCGGTCTCCCGGCCGTTGGACAGCGGAGGACGCCCGAACGCGATGTCCGCGGTGCCCTCCAGCACCGCCCGCACACCGTCAGCCGTGCGGGAATACTCGACCGGGTGGACGACGAGATCCGGCCTGCGGGTGCGCAGCACACGCAGTGTGCGGGGCAGGATCTTGGTGAATGAGGAAGCCAGGGCGGCGATCTCGATCCGGCCCAGCTCCCCGCGCGCCGCGCGAAGGGTTTCCGCACGAGCACGCTCCACAGCGGCCTGAACCGCGCGGGCGTGCTCGGCGAAGGTGCGCCCGGCCTCGGTCAGCTCCGAACCACCCGGCCGCCGCTCCACCAGCTCGACACCCAGCTCCTGCTCGAGTTGCTTGATCTGCTGGGAGAACGGCGGCTGCTTGATCCCGACGGCAGCGGCGGCCCGGCCGAAATGCCGGTGCTCGGCCAGCGCGAGAAAGTAGGTCAGGTGCCGTAGTTCCACCTTCACTCCTCACTCCGCCGCCCGAGCATTCTACGGTCAAGCCGCCGGTTTGGCCTGTTCCCGGATCGGCAGCAGCAGGAGCACGCCGAGCAGCGGGCCGACCGCCAGCACACTGACCGCGAGCAGAAGTGATCCGGTGGCACCGAATGCCGCGCCGACGGCGATGGGGGCGAACACGCCGCCGAGTTGCCACGACGTGTTGGCGAAGCCGAATGCGCTCCCGACGTAACGCGGGTCGGCGTATTGGGGGACGGTCGAGTTGGTGAGGACGGTATAGCCGTAGACGCCGAGGCCGAGGAAGGGCGCCAGGGCGAGCATGGCCGTGTAGCTGTGCAGAAGCCCGAACACGATGAGGATCACGACGAAGTAGCCGCTGAGGACCATCAGATGGATCTTGCGGGTGCCGCGGATCCGGTCGGAAAGGAAGCCCACCAGGGGTTTCACCCCGATCGCGGTGGTGCTGACGATGACCATGACGAGGGCGGCCTTCCCGGTGGACAGCCCGAATGCCTTGACCATCAGCGAGTTACCCCACGCCAAGAAGCCGAGCGTGCCCCACTGCATGCCAAGGCCGGCAACGGAAAGCGAGAGAAGGTTGCGGTTTTTCAGCATCATGGCCACGCTCAGCCGGTCGCCGTGCGAAGTGGCCGGTTCCGGCGCGACCTCGCGGGGAGGCTTGTTCCGCAGGAAGGTCCAGCACACGACGCCGATCACGATGGACAGCCCGCCGAGTACGAAGTAGACGCCGTTCCAGTTCACTTTGGCCATCAGGCCGGGGATCGTGGCGTTGGCGAGCACACCCCCGACCGCGGTCGAGGTGATGTAGAGGCCGAAGGCCGTGCCGCGTTCGGAGAGCGGGAACCAGCGACTGAGGAGCTTGGTGAAGGAGGCGACGTCGGCGCCGCTGACGAGTCCGATGAGGACCTGCACGGCGATGCCGAGGCCGAGGTTGGTGACGGTGCCGAACACGAACGTGAGGATGCCGGCGGCGACCAGCGAGATCCCGACGGCGGTGCGGCCCCCGATCAGATCGGCGAAGATCCCGCCGGGAATGTTGGTGACGACGTAGCCGATGGACATCGCCGTGGCGAAGATCCCGAGTTCGGCGACGGACAACCCGAGCGAGTGCGAGGCGCTGACGGCCACCACCGACCACGCGGTGCGGTTGACGTAGATGACGGTGAAGGCCAGCCAGCACAGAAAGAGGATCATCCAGCGATAGGGGGACGGGCTGGATGTCGTCGTCTGCACCGGGGTGCTCGTGGTCGATTCCGTAGTGTCCACGTGGGGACCTCCTTGTCCGGACGGTGGGCGTGCGATCGAGGGGAATTCGGTGCCCGCGGGCGGGTTTGTCGCGGTGTCATCCGACTATCGGCCGACGGATCACCCGGTCCGCCCCGCCATATGCGGGTCGGACCGATGCGATACCTGGATCCTCTCGGCGTTCAGCGATCGAGTCGTGCCAGCCAACTGCGGAGCATCCGGTGGAAACGCACCGGATCCTCCTGGTGCAGCCAATGCCCGGCGTCGGGCCAGCTGTGGATTTCGCTGGCCGGATGCGGGCACAGCGCCCGGTCGACCGCGGCCTGTGCCGCGTCCCGGTAGACGGCGAATACCGGCACCCTGCGGCGCAGGAGGACAGCGTCGGCATCGGGACGCAACCGGATGCTGTCCGGTCCCAATGCAAAGCCCCGGGAGGTTTCCGCGATGACGTGCGGCGCGATCGCGAACGGTCTCCGTCGGTGCCATTCCCGCAGGTAGTCCGGGGTATTGGGGCCTTCGATCGAGGCGAAATGGGCCGACGCGAGAGCGGCTGCGCCGGGCTCGGACAGCTCCTCCGCCCGCGTCTCGAACCCCGCGCGGCGCTCAGCCGGGAGCGCATAGACGGGATCGATGGCAACAAGGCCGGCCACCAGATCCGGATGGCGTTCGCCGACCAGCAGTCCCACCTCGCCGCCCGCCGAATGCCCGGCGACCACGGCGTTCGAGACGCCGAGCGCGCGCATCACCGTGGCGACGTCGTCGGCGAAAACCGCAGGACCGTAACCCGAGGAGGCTACCGTCGACCGCCCGTGGCCGCGCAGGTCAACGGTGATGACGCGGGTGTGGGCCGTGAGCAGGGGAATGAGGTGGACCCAGTCGTCGGAGTCGCAGAGCCAGCCGTGCACGAGTACGACGGGACGCGCCCCGGCGGTGTCCCCGCTGTCGGTGCAGAACAAGTCGACTCCATCGTCGACGGTCACAAACCGGGCGTTCATCGTGATCCTTCGTCGTCAGCCGGCCACCGGTACGGACCAGCCCGGTGCCCCGCAAGCGGCGAGCACGCGGGCATTGTGCCGCAGTGTCTCCGCCGGGTCGCGCTCGGTACTGAGATCCTCCAGCGATACCCAGCCGTCGTAACCGATCTCGTCCAGATACCTGAGCACCCCGGGCACGTCGACCACGCCGTCGTCCAGCGGGCTCCACATCGGACGGTGCACCCGCACCGGATCCCCGCCGTTGCCGGGACGGAACAGGGCGTTCTTCAAATGGACGTGATGCAGATACGGCCCGAGCAATGCACTGCCGATCCGGTGATCCTCGTAGCCCTCGAACACCATGTTGCCCACGTCGTAGATGACGCCGACCCTCGCCGGGTCGAAATGCGAGACCAGCCGCTGTGCCAGCGATGCGCTGGGAAAAAGCGTGTGCTGGTGGATCTCGAGGACGAGCCGCACGCCGGATCGGGAGGCGTGTTCGGCGGCGTCGGTGAAGAAGTCGTGAAAACGGGCGGAAAGCTCGTGGTAGTCCGGGCCGCCCGGCTCGAACCGAGGGCCCTGCAGCCGGATCTGCGGCGCTCCCGAGGCCTCGGCGACGGCCAGCACCTTGTCCAAAGTAGACAGATCACCGGTGCGCACATAGGGACTGAGGCCGATGACCGAGAGTCCCGCGGCGGCGCTCAGCCGGGCGACCCGCCTGCCATCCGCGGGATCGAGGGACAGCGTGGTGCGGTTACCGACCAGAAAAGTCTCGGCGCTGCTGCCCATCGCGTGCGGGGCCTCGCCGACTTTCCATTCCAGGCCCGCATATCCCGCCTCCGCGGCCTCGGCAATGGCTTCCCCGGGGTCGAGCGTGGGCAGCCCGACCGTGGCGTATCCGTAGCGCATTCGGCGTCCTCCTGTGCGACATTGCTGCGCCCAGCTTGGCTGAGGCTTCGTCGACGGGGCGCGCCGATACGCCAGTCGGACCTTTCCGAGCCGGATTGACGTATCGGCAGGGTCCGCCGGAGCGCGGCCCCCGATACTGGCGAGGTGACAGTGATCGGAACACAAACCCGGACCCCCTTCGGCCGGACGGGCGTCACCCTCGGCTGGCTGGGCGTCGGGGCCGGTACCCAGTCGAACCGGGATGGCGAGCGCGCTTTCGACGAGATGCTCGAAGCGGCCTGGCAGCAGGGAGTACGAGATTTCGACACGGCACCGCTGTACCTGAGCGGCGAAAGCGAGCGGCGGCTCGGGCGCTTCGTCCGCCGTCATGAGCGGGACGAGCTGGTCATTTCGACGAAAGTCGGGCGCCTGCCCAACCGCCCCGGTGTGGCCGATCCGAGCTCCGCTCGCCAGTTCGACTACTCCGCTTCGGCGACGCGCGAGTCCGTCTTTCGCAGCCTCGAACGCCTGGGAACGGACCGGATCGACATCGTCTATGTCCACGACATCGACCGGGCGATGCACGGTGATCAGTTCGACGACGTTCTCGCACTCGTACTCGACGAGTGCCTGCCTACGCTCGCTCAGCTCCGGGACGAGGGCCAGATCCGGGCGATCGGGGTGTCCACGCGGCAATCGGACGTGTGTCTGACCATCGCCCGGAACGCGGCGGTCGACGGATTCATCATGGCGGGCTCGTACACCTTGCTCAACCACGAACCGACGCACGAGTTGTTGCCGTACTGCCTCGAATCCGGCCACGCGGTGGTGATCGCCTCACCGTTCAACACGGGGATACTGGCCACCGGAGACCCCAACTCGAGCTACGACTACGGCAGCCCGCCGCCGGAAGTCCAAGAGCGGGTCGCCCGCATTGTGGACTTTTGCCGGGTGCACGACGTGGACCTCGCCGCCGCGGCGCTGACCTATCCGGTCCGTCACCCGGCCGTCGCCGCGGTCGTCGTGGGTAACCGATCGGCGGCCGAGGTCCGGCGGAATATCACGGCCGCCGGCCGGCCCGTTCCCCGCGACTTCTGGGCCGACCTGGCAGCGGCGGGCCTCATTCCCCCCGTATCCGAAGACGGGGCTTCATGACCGCCGTCCGTCGTCGGCATGTTCCGGCCTGATCCCGCTGACCTGGTCACGGATGGCGGTGTCGAGGTCGGTGGCGGTCAGGCCGAAGGTCTCGGCCGTCTCCGTCGCGTCCATGTGAAATGGTTCGTACCACTGGTAGTCCATCTCGGCCATCTCGCGGGCGATCGGCACGACGAGCCCGACCGCATGCATCAGGAAGCGCGGCATCTGGATCAGTTTGATCGGTGGCCGGCCCGCGGCGACGGCATAACGCCGCGCCAGTTCGCGGATGGTGACGGCCGGCGGGGACGGCACATGCCAGGCCCGGCCCCACGCGCGTTCGTCCTGGGCGAGCGTGATCAGGGCCCGTGCCATGTCGCCGTTGAAGGTGAAGGTGTGCGGCATGTCCAGGTGGCCGGGGATCCACGCGGTGCCGCCCTTCTTCAACGCCGGCTCGATGACCATGGAGTAGAGGCTGGCCGCGTCCTTGCCGATGTAGTCCGCGCCGCGGACCTCGACGGTGCGGATGCCGCCGGCGAGGGCCTGTTCCCACATCCGTTTGCGCAGGCGGCCCTTGTGCCCGGTGGCGGCCAAGGGGGTGTGCTCGTTCATCCTGCCGCCGGGCTGCCGGCCGTAGGCGTAGAGGCTGCCGGTGAGCGCCAGTACCGCGTCGTTCGCCTTCGCCGCGGCGATCACCGCCGTTTGCAAGGGCGGCAACAAGCGTTCCCACACCGTGTACGACGGCGGGTTCGCGCAGTGGTAGATCACTTTCGCGCCGCGGGACAGCTCGCTCAGGCGGGACGCATCGGAGGCGTCAGCGGCGACCCGCTCGATCAGCGGGTGGTCGGGGCCGGAGCCGCTGCGCGTGACGATCCGGACGCTTTCGCCGCGCTCGGTGAGCAGGCGGGCGACATTCGTGCCGATGGAACCGGCGCCGATGATGACATGATCGGCCATGACAGGGTTTTCTCCTTGCTGGGGCTGGGATCTCGGTCAGTCGTCCACGCCGGAGCCGCTATAGGCGGGCACATCGGCGAGCATTCCGGCGACCTCGGGGTTGAGCTCGTTGCGGCGCCGGTGCAGGTCCTGGATCTTCGCGTTCAGCTCCGGATCGTCGTCGTCGCTGATATCGAAGATTTCGAGCCGCTCGACAAGGTCCAGACCGAGGTGGTCGGTCTGATACGTGGTCGGGTGCGTCAGATATGCGAAGAGTCCACCAAGGTCCTCGACCGCGAACACCGCGCTGTACTCGTAGTCGCCGCCGTGGTCGCGGCCCACGACGAAGGACTTGACCGCGGGAATCGATCGGCCTTGGTTACGCCAGCCCTCCAGGGCCGCCTCGATCTGCTCCGGCGTCGCGGTGGCCTTCATCGTGGCCCGGGCGATGTGATAGATCATGCCTTGCACCTCACCTATTAACATTGTTAGATTTTCTAACGTCGTTAATCTAGCTACGCCCCGACGCTGCCGTCAAGGGCGGCGGCTAGTGTCCGAGGACACCATCGGAACGAAGTGACGGGACATGCCGACCAGCACAAGAAGGGCCCGCGAACGGGCGAGCACCCGCGAACGGATCATCGAGGCCGCGCTGCACGTTCTCGAGACCGAGGGCGCCGCGGCGCTGACGATCCGGCGCATCGCGACCGACGTCGAATACTCCGCGCCGGTCGTCTACCAGCACTTCGCCAACAAGGACGCGCTCGTGCTGGAACTGGCCGCACACGGCCACCGCCTGATGCTGGCCGAGTTCCAGCAGGCCACCGAGGAGCCCGGCATCGACCGGCGCATGATGCGAGTCGCGTCCGAATACGTCCGGTTCGCCGGCCGGCACCGGCACCTCTACGAGCTCATGAACGGCGCAGCAGTCGACGCGGACGAGCGCCGGCGCGCCGCGGAACCGGCCATCGCCGTCGTGAAGGAACTCCTCACCACCTGGTCAGACGCCCACGACGTAGTCCTTGCCGACCGCGACGAGGCCTGCGAGATCATCTGGGGCACGCTGCACGGCATAGCGTCACTCGGCTACCTCGGCACCGTCGGCAATGACCGCGCCCGGCGACTCGCGGAGCAAGCGCTCCGCGCGATCCTTCTCGGCTGGCGGACCGAGGCACCTTAGCTCGGACGTCGGAGGTGATTTCCCTTGCCTCAGAAGGGTTCCAGCTCGATACCACCGCACCAGACACGCAGGATGTCGCGGGTGGCGCGGATATCGGTGGTCGGGTCCCCCTCGACCAGGACGAGGTCGGCCCGTAAGCCCGAGGTGATCGCACCGCGGTCGGGCAACCGGAAGTACCGGGCGGGCAAGCTGGTGGCGGATCGCAGCGCCTCGACGGGGCTCAGGCCGGCGTCGACGAGCAGTTCCAGCTCGTGATGGATGCTTTCGCCGTGCTTCACGTGCGCCGGGGTGCCGGGTGCGGTGTTGGCGTCGGTTCCGGCGAGCACGGGGACTCCGGCGGCGTGCAGCGCAGCGACAGTGGCCAGCGCCCCGGCCAGCGCTTCGGGTTTGCCGACGTTGTCCGCAATGGCCTTCATCATCGTGAGCGTAGGCACCGATACGGCCCGGTTCCCGACGACGGCGGCGACAGCCTGCGCGTCCAGCGGGGCGCCCAGCGGGACGTGGGTGATCACGTCCACGCCGATATCGGTGGCCAGCGTGAAGGCACCGGGCGAGGCGGCGTGGGCGACGACGAGTGCGCCGCGTTCGTGGGCGACACGGACCAGGGCACGGGCGGCGTCGGCATCCGGCCCGCCTTCACCCGGGGCTTCGAGGACAACCTTGAGGTAATCCGATCCCTGGGCGAGGCGGGTATCGACGAACTGGGGCGCCTGCCCGGCCTCGCGCAGTACGGCGCCCTCAACCCTTCCGAGCAGGCGCGCATGCGGACCGTCCGGCCCGATCACCGGGGTGCCGGCGCTGCGGATATCGGTCACCCCCGCGACGCCGCGTAGCCCGGCGAGCTTCGCCGGCGGCCAGGTCGTCATATCCAGCCCGGTCGTCACACCCCATCGGGCGAGCTGTTCGAGGGTGCCGCGACCGTCCAGGTGGATGTGGGCGTCGATCAGGCCGGGCAGCAGAGTCGCACCGTGGCCATCCACGGTCCGCGCTCCCGTGGTGTCGCCGCCCAGGATCGCGCCGTCGACGATGACGGTCGTCGGTTCGGACAGGCCGTGGCCGTCGAAGACACGGACGTTGCGGATAGCGGTGGTCATGACGTCAGCTCCAATAGAGAACGAAACTGTTCACTAACGACTCTACGCGAGCCACCGGCTATACATGGTGGGGTGGCGACCGAACCGGACGAACTCCCGCGAGCGCGGCGTCGCGGCGCCGCGCTGACCCGGGCGATCTTCGAGGCGACGCTGGCCGAACTGGCCGAGTCCAGCGTCGACCAGCTGACGTTCGACAAGATCGCGATCCGGGCGCGGACCGGGAAGGCGGCGCTCTACCGGCGCTGGCGCAGCCCGGCCGAGCTCGTGCTGGCCGCGCTGGCCGATCCGGAGGTCGGGTTCACGGAAACGACGCCGCCGGCGACCGGTTCGCTGCGCGGCGATCTGCTCGCGCTGCTGACGAAGTTCGCGCGTGCGCTGGACGAGCCGCACGGACGGGCGTTGCGGCCGCTGATGACCCAGCGCGACCGTCATCCCCAGTTGTATGCGCAAGTGTGGGAACTGGTGGTGCAACCCCGTCAGCGACTGCTCACCGATCTGCTGCGCGCGGCTGCCGAACGCGGTGAGGTGCGGGCCGATGCGGTGACCGCGCGCGTGGCCGGAGTGGGTCCACGGCTGGTGATCGCCACCCATATGGATATCGGGACGGTGCCGGCCACCGAAGTCGAGGCGATCGTGGACGAGGTGCTGCTGCCGCTGCTGCGCCCGTGATCCCTCCCGTTTCCGATCCACCCGCACGTAGCACAAGCCCTGTGTCAGCCGCAGGTTCCTTGACAGGTCTCACCGCCCCAAATAACATACCGTCTAGACGGTAACTTCCGTTTGAGTCGAATCCAGGTGAGGTCTGTCCCATGTCAGCAGCAATCGCCACCGCGAATTTCCCTGCCGCGCCCCCGCTTCCGCCGCCCACCTCGGACATGGTCATGGCGACCCCTGACATGTTCCGCGCCGAACTGCCCGGCAGCTTCCGCACGCTGCCCGGCTTCGACGCCAGCGAGATCCGCGAGTCCGATCTCGGGGCGCTGGCCGCCGGGGACGCCAGGGTCACGATCATGCGCTCGAAGCCCGGCTACAAATGGGTGGGCAGCCCCTGGCACATGCACCACTTCGGATACTCCGTCACCTACATCATCAAGGGCTGGGCGGATTTCGAGTTCGAAGGCATCGGCGCGGTCCGGCTCGGCGCGGGCACCGTCATGCACCAGCCCGCGATGAACCGCCACCGCGAGGGTGAGGCGTCCGAGGACTTCGAGGGCGTCGTGTTCCACGCGCCGAAGGTGTTCGGCACCACGGTATTCCTCTACGACGAGGAAGCCGGACTCTACCGCGAGCACTACAGCGCGGCCGTCGCCGACGACGAGGAGTTCGGCAAGTCGCTGGCCGTCGAAAAGTCCTGAACAGCCATGGCCGGCGGCGATCCGGCCGCCGGCCACCTGGCCGGAAATACCGAAAGAGGCGCGGCATGGGGCATCACCGGATTCAGGCCATCCGGGAAGGCGAAGGGGTGCGGAACGGGCACAACCGGTGGCATCCGCATATCCCGCCCGAACTGCACATCGACTCGGGCGACACCGTCGAGATGACGACGATCGACGCCGCCGACGGGCAGCTCCACGAGCCCATGACGACCGACGATCTCCCGGCTGGATTCTCCCCGGGGCGAGTGCATCCGCTGACCGGCCCGGTGTACGTCAACGATGCCGAGCCCGGGGATCTGCTGGCCGTGCACCTGCTGGAGATCATCCCCGGCGGCCGGGCGTTCACCCTGACCGCGCCAGGCCGGGGGTTCATGCCGGACGAGTTCCGCGGCCCCATCCTCGCTCACTGGCACCTGGAGGGCGGCAAGGCCCGCAGCGCGCAGCTGCCCGGTATCGCCGTGCCCGGGGCGCCGTTCCTCGGCACCATCGGCGTCGCCCCCAGCCTGGAACGGCTGCGCCGCGCCAATGCCCGCGAACAGATCGCCGCCGACCGTGGCGCGCTCGTGATGAAGCCGATGGAAGCGTTTGCCCGTCCGGAAAAACCGGAAATCGCGCGGGAAGCGTGGCGCACGACGGCGGCCCACGAAGTCGGTGGGAACATGGATATCCGGCAGCTCGTCGCGGGGACAACGGTGTACTTCCCCGTCGATGTGCCGGGTGCACTGTTCTCCGCGGGCGATGCCCATTTCGCGCAGGGCGACGGCGAAACCTGCGGCACGGCCATCGAAATGAGCAGCACGTTCACCGCCAGGTTCGAACTACTCAAAGGCGAAGCGACTCGCCGCCGTCAGGACAATCCCACGTTCGCCGAACCGGCACTGCCGGCGCGCACCATTCCGGCCACCAGGGGCTGGTTCTCCACCACGGCGCTATCGGTCTCCGATGGAGAGGTTTTTCCGCTCGACGCGAGCGTCGCAGCCCGCAACGCACTGCGCGCGATGGTGGACGCGCTGTGCGTCGATCGAGGCTACACCCGCGAGCAGGCCTATCTGATCGCCAGTGTCGCCGGTGATCTGAAGATCAGCTCGATCGTCAACGTGCCACACGCCCAGGTGTCGATGAGCATTCCGCTCGACATCTTCGAAGACTGACCCCGGGTCCATATCCCGCCGGCCGGCAATTGGGTCCGGACATCCGCCCTGCATCGAGGAGTCCGGGCGCTTCAATCGCGAGGTGCGGTCCTTCGCGTCTTCCTTACGGAGCCGGTGAAGTACGGGGCCACGAGACGCTGCCACTCCCGGTAGATCTCATCGTGGCCCCCCGCGTTGTCGTCCAGCAACAGCATGCCGGCGGCACCACGCATGTACCGGATGGTCAGCTCGATGCCCATGCCGAAGGTGGTGTCGTCGATCGCTCCGCCGTCGATGTGGCCGGCCACGTTGCGGGCGGCCGTCCGGCACAGCGCGTCCAAGCGGTTTTGCGATTCGGCAAGCGCTTCACGCAGGGCCGGATCGGTGCGGGCGGCCATGGTGATTTCCATGAACGCGACGAAGGTCGGGCTGGTGAACTGCCGCCACAGCAAGTCGGTCAGTTCCTCGCCGACGTTCTTGCCCGCAACCGTGGCCGTATCGGCGACCAGCTGCCGCTCGGCGGTCTCCACCATGTACGCGACCGCGCCGACGAGCAGCGCGTGCTTCGAAGCGAAATGATGCAGCAGAGCGCCTCGCGTGACACCGGCCCGCTGCTCGACGGTGTACGTGGTCGTCTTGTGATAGCCGAGCTCGTAAAGGCACTCGACGGTGGCGGTGAGCAGCCGTTCCTGGGTCGCGGCCGAACGCTCCGCCTGCGTGCGACGCCGGGGCTTGGCCGGCGCCTCCGTATTTCTCTGGCTCATCGCCGAACGTCACCTCTGCTTGTCGGACCGTGCAGGACCACCGTCGCATCGTAGGCCGCGACGTCTCCTTGACCGATCGCACACCACCTTACTAACATACCGTCTAGACGGTAAATAGTTGGAGGAGAGTGCGTTGAAAGCCATCGTGGTCAAGTCGTTCGGCGGCCCGGAGAACCTCGAGCCGATCGAACATCCGAAACCGGCTCCCGGCCCCGGACAGGTGCTGGTCGCCGTGGAATCCGCCGGCGTCGGTCTCGCGGACGCCTTGCTGCGTCAGGGTTTCCTGCCCGACGTCGCACCGGGATTCACCCCGGGGCTCGAAATGGCCGGAAAAGTCGCCGAGGTCGGCGAGGGTGTCGACGAGGCGTGGCTGAACAGCCGGGTTTTCGCCATGGTGGCCGAGGGCATCAAGTCGGGCTGCTACGCCGAGTTCGTCGCCGTCGACGTCGACCAGCTTGTTCCGCTGCCGCCAACGATCTCGTCGGCCGAGGCGGTGTCCCTCGGCGTCAACGTGCTAGCCGCGGAATTCGTGATCCGGCGCGCGCAGATCAGGCTGGGCGAGCAGGTGCTCGTGCGTGGCGCCGGCGGCGGTATCGGGGTCATGCTGGTCCAGCTCGCCGCCAGGCGCGGGGCGATCGTCACGGCGTCGACGTCGTCGCCCGAGCGTGCCGAGCGCCTGCTCAAGCTGGGCGCATCCCACGCGGTCGATCGCGCCGGTGCGCCGCTGAGCGGTGCCGCGCCGGAGAGATACGACGTCATCCTCGACACGGTCGCCGGTCCCGATTTGCTGACCTTCTCCGGCAAGTTGAACAACAACGGCCGCGTCGTCCTCGCCGGTGTCGCCGGCGGACTGCCGCCTGCCGAGCTGGCGACCGCGTTGCTCGACCGCCGCTCGCTGTCGTTCTCGCTGGTCAGCCTCGACGCCGTCGACCTGCCCGAGAGGCTGTCCGCGCTGCGCGAGATCTTCGCGCTGGTTGCTCGCGGTGAGCTGACCCCGATCATCCACGAGGTGCTGGATCTCGAACGTGCTGCGGATGCGCACAGCAAGCTCGAGGCCGGCGGGGTCTTCGGCAAGATCGTGCTGGAAGTGGCAAGGTGACGGCATGAAAGAAGGTGACCTCGTCCCCGACTTCGAACTGCCGGACCAGCACGGCACGAAACGCTCACTGAGCGGGCTGCTGGCCGACGGTCCGGTGGTGTTGTTCTTCTACCCGGCGGCGATGACCGCAGGGTGCACGAAGGAGGCCTGTCACTTCCGTGACGTGGCGGCCGATTTCGCGACCGCCGGGGTGCAGCGGGTCGGCATCAGCCGGGACAATGTGGACAGACAGAAAGAGTTCTCCGACAAGCATTCGTTCGACTATCCGTTGCTGTCGGACGAAGACGGCACCGTGGCCGGCATCTTCGGGGTCGCCCGTGGTGGCCTGCTGGGCCGGCTCACGCCGGTGAAGCGGTGGACCTTCGCGATCGGCACGGACCGGCGCGTCGTCAAGATCATTCACAGCGAAACGAACATGAATCTGCACGCGGACGAAGCACTGCGCGCATTCGCGTGAAGCGCAACCCTCTGCGACCGCACTGATCCGCCGCTGCGGGAACTCCACTCCCACGCCATGCTCCGGCGCGTAGCCGGCACGTTCGCCGGAGCAGGCTGGGAGATCGCACGCATGATCGACGCGATGCTCCAAGCCGAGGACCTGTTCTTCGACGTTCGCCCACCGAGGCTGGCTCCGGTTGGACGGCAAGTCCGTCCTGCTCCTGGCGCCAGAACCCCGAGCCCGGCGAGCCCGCTAACGGCTCAACTCGCGCCACCGCAACGCTCAACTCGCGCCACCGGAACGCTCAACTCGCGCCACCGGAACGCTCAACTCGCGCGACCGGAACGTTCAACTCGCGCTGTGATCGGCCAGCCGGTGAGCTGGTTGGGTTCGGGGCGGGCGTAGGTGCACACCTTGCTGGTGCGCAAACCCATGCCCACCACGGCTTCGGCGAGGCCGACAGCGGCACCGATACCGTCGACCACCGGTACGCCGAGTTCGGTGGTGATCTTCTCGTCGAGGCCGGTCATCCCCGCGCATCCGAGGCACAGTACTTCGGCCCGGTCCTGGTGCACGGCCAGCCTCGCCTGCTCGAGAATCCTTTCGGCAGCCCGTTCCGGGTATCGTTCGATGTCCAGAGTGGACAGTCCCGCGGCACGGACGGAGGCACAGCGGGCGGACAACCCGGCCACCGTCAGCCGGTCCTCGATGGCGGCGATCGACCGGTGCAGCGTGGTGACGACCGAGTATGAGCGGCCGATGAGCTGCGCCACGTGGGCGGAGCATTCGGCGATGTCGAATACCGGAACGTCCACGATCTCCTGCATTCCCTCGCGACCGTGCTCACCGAAACCGGCGAGCACGACCGCGTCGAAGGGACCCTGGTATCCGGAGACGAGATCCATGACGGCCACCGCGGAAAGCAAACTCTCGAAATTGCTGTCGATGCCGGCCGCCCCGAAACGAGCGGTCAATGGAATGATCTCGGTGCCCGGCGAGGCATAGTGGCGGGCGGCCGCGCCGATGGCCTCTGTCATCTCCTCGGTGGTGTTCGGGTTGACGACCAGAATTCTCATGCATTCCCCCTGACCAGTAACCGGCCTCGTGGCCGGGAAAAACTGACGCGTTCGCCACGCAACCAGGTTTCCCGTACCACTCCGAACAGTTCCTTTCCCGCGTACGGCGTGACCCGCTGGCGATGCGCAAGCGCGGCAGGGTCGACGACGAACCGTTCATCCGGTGCCAGAACGCAGAAATCGGCGTCCTTGCCCGCGGCGATCCGGCCTTTTGTGGCGAGCCCGGCGAGGTGGGCCGGTCCGGCCGACATCCAGTCGGCGAGCCTGGCCAACGGAATGCCGCGCTGTTTCGCCGCGGTCCACGTCACCGGCAGACTGAGCTGAAGTGAGCTGATACCCGCCGTCGCGGAGGCGAAGTCACGGCTTCTTCCGGCTGCCGGTGACGGGGAATGGTCGGATACGATCATGTCCAGTGCGCCACTTTCGAGTGCACGCCACAACTGGTCGCGGTCGGCGGGTTCGCGGATCGGCGGGCACACCTTGAATTCGGTGCCCTCGTCCGGGATATCCGGCGCACTGAAAGTCAGATAGTGCGGGCAGGTCTCCGCGGTGACAGCGATCCCGTCGCGACGCGCCTTCGCGATCATCGACGCGGCGTGGCCACTCGCCACATGGACGAGGTGCACCCGGCCTCGCGTGCGCCGCGCGACTTCGAGAACGCACGCCACGGCCCGCGTTTCGATGTCCACCGGGTACTGATCCAGAAAATCGCGATAAGTCGTGCCGCCCGTGGGGCGGCCAGGTTCCGGCCACTCGGCGTGGACCAGCACCACCGTGCCGGCGAGTTCCGTGAGCGCCGCGCCGAGTTGCGCCGGGGTGATCGGCGGGAACTCGGGAGTTCCGGAATCGGCGAGAAAACACTTGAAGCCGAGCACCCCGGCCGCACGCAGTGCTGGTAGCCGGTGCAGGTTGCCCGGTGTGACACCACCCCAGAAGCCGACGTCCACATGGGACCGGTTCGCGGCAGCCGCGCGTTTCGCGGCCAGCGCTTGCGGCGTCACGGTGACGGGCAAGCTGTCCAGTGGCATGTCCACCACGGTCGTGATGCCACCGGCCGCGGCCGCCCGGGTGCCGGACTCGAAACCTTCCCAGGCGTCCCGGCCGGGATCCTGTAGATGGACATGCGTGTCCACCAAGCCGGGTAGCAGCACCACGTCCGCATCCAGCCGCACCTCGGTGTGCGCGGGAATATCCGCTGCGAAGGGCTCGACCCCGGCAATCCGTCCGTCCGAGACCGCGATCGTCGCGGGCGTTTCCCCGGCCGCCGTGACGGCGCGTGCCGCGCGGATGACGAGGTCAACGCTTGTCATGGCCGGGATTCCTGGTGAGTTCCCGGAGGCTGCGGCTGCACAATGCCCCGGCGATGGCGACCACGACCAGGCCCGCGCACAGCAGCAACGTGACGTCAGTACCGACGCGACCCGCCAGCGGACCGGCGATTGCTTGCCCGATCGGGATCGTCACGTACGACCCCAGCGCGTCATACGCATAGATACGTGCGAGGCGGTCGGCCGGGACGTTGTCCTGTAAGGACACATCCCAGGCGATACCGAACAGTTCCATGGCGATCCCGGCGGCGGTCATCGCGAGCATCAGCAGCACCGGCTGTGGGTGGAACGCGAGCACCAGCAGCGGGCAGGTCTCCAAAATGGACAGTGCCACCGTGGCGCCCAGCGCTCGAGCCGGTTTCCAGTACATCGCGGTCAGGCCGCCGAACAGCATGCCGCCCGTCTGCGCGGCCAATGCGAAACCCCAGACGGAACGGCCGAACGAGTCATCGGCGACCACTGGCCCCAGCACCTGGAGGCCACCGGCCGCAGCGGCGTTGACCAGTGCGAAAGCCACCGTCACCACCCATAACCACTGTCGGCCGGTGAACTCCTGCCAGCCCTCGCGCAAATCCCTGATCGGATGCGCGCCCGCACGGGCAGGCACGGCACTGGTTTGCCCGAGCCCGGTGAACGAGATCGCCATCAGCGCGCACATCGCCGCGTCGAGGACGATTCCCGTAGCGGAGGACAGTGTTGCGACCACGATCCCCGCACTGGACGCGCCGATCAGCAGGGCCGCGTTGGCGCCGAGCCGGGAGGCCGTATTGGCCTGCCGGATCAGCCCGCCCGGCACCGTTTCCGGGGTGAGCGCCATAATCGCGGGAAGCGAGATACCGGCGAACGCGCCACTGATCAGGCTCAGCCACAAAAGAAGGGAGACCGAGGCGAAACCGCCGTACATGCTTGCGGCGGCCAACGCGAGTGCCGCCCCGGCGCCGACACCCGATCCCTGCAAGACCAGCATCCGGGGCAACCGGTCGGCGACGACACCGCCTACCATCACGAAGGCGACCAGTGCCAACGATCTCGCGCCGATCACGAGTCCGAGATCGAGTGGTGATCCGTTGAGGTCCAGTACCGCGAACGCGAGCACGACCGGTGCCATGGTCTTGTCGAAGGAGCTCGCGCACCGGGCCGCCACCAGCCGGCGGAAAGGCCGATAGCGAAATGGTGCCAACAGGCCGGCGGAATCCGATACGTCGTGCGTGAGGTCAGGGGAATTCGGCGAGCCAGTAGCTATTTGTTCGTCCTTTCCGGAAACAAAGGGATACCCAGTGTAGCGGTGTGCGCGGTCAGGCGCCGGTCAATTCGACACTCAGGGCCGACAAGCCTTTGGCGCCACGGCGAAGCGAGGACAACGTCACGTATTCGTTGGCCTGGTGCGCGATGTGTTCCTCACCGACCCCGAACCCGATCGTGGGGATCGACAGTTTGCCCGCCGTGTACGAGCCGTTGGTGCAGAAGGAGTACGACATGGGAGTCGGATCGAGGCCGGCGGTGGCCAGCGCCCGCTGAGCCGACTCCACGATGGGCCCGTCCGTCCACCAGGCATGCGCGAACTCCCCCACGACGTATCGCGCCCCGGTGTAAGTGGTGAAATCCGCTGCCACCGTCCGCACCTGTGCGCTCGGCGGTTCGGCCCACTCTGCCCATGCCCCGGCCGCCGCCGACCGGAGAAGCTCGTGCAGCGACTCCTCGGTCTCCCCCGGCAGGAACCGCGCGTCGAAGCGGGCGAGGGCTCGGCCCGGCACGGTCGACACCGAAGGGTAGGGCCACGACGTCACGTCGATGCAGGTGATGTCACGGTAACCGAGTTGCGGGTGATGCGGCCGCGCCACTCGCCGCACGGCGTCGATCAACGCGGCGACGCCCTCGGCGGCGTTGACCCCTTCGCCGGCATGACCTGCGTGGCAGGCCCGGCCGAGTACCTCGACCTCCACCTTCGCCCGGCCGCGCTGCCCGACGGCCAGTCGCGTGTCGTTCGGCTCGGTGGTGATCACCGCCGTCGGCTGAACCAATTCGACCGCTTCGGCCAGCGCCGCGCCTTCCATGTGTTCCTCGCAGACGCTCGCCACCACCGCGACGAGGCCCGGACCGTCCGCGAGTCGTGCTCGCCGGGCGGCGACGCCGTGAATGGCTGCGGCGATCGAGGCTTTCTGATCACAGATGCCCAGTCCGAACAGGCGGTCGTCCTCGAGCACGCCGCCGAATGGGTCGACCCGCCAGCTGTCCTCCGAATGCAGCGGAATCGAGTCGATGTGGCCGTCGATGAGCAACCGGGACGCGCCGGCGCGTCCCTGGCCGATCGTGCCGATGGCGTTGCCGCTGCGATCGACGGTGACCTCGAAACCGAGGGTGCGCATGGCGTCCGTGACGAGTTCGATCGCGCGCCGTTCGTTGCCCGACTGGCTGGGCGTCGCGGCCAGCCCGCGGGCGAGTTCGATCAGTGCCGCATCATCGACCCGGGCGTCGTTCGAGTCGGCGAGCGGATTGCCGGTCGTGGTCATGCTTTCCTCTCCTGGCGTATCGAGGGTCAAAGAGGCAGGTCGGATTCGGCCTTGCGGGCGAGTGCCAGCCGGACAAGACCGTCGACGAGGTCCGGTGCTTCGAGACCGGAGGCACGCCACATCTTCGCGAAGTTCGAGACGCGGGAGAAGCCGGGCATCGTGGTCACCTCGTTCACCAGCACCGAGTTCTCGCCGGTAACGAACATGTCCACACGCGACAGTCCGGTACAGCCCAGTGCGAGGAACGCATCGACCGCCATGGTGCGGACCTTCTCGGTGAGCGCGTCGTCCAATGGCGCCGGCGCGAGCAACTGGACGGAACTGTCGAAGAACTTGGCTTCATAGCTGAGGAATTCGTGTTCCGTTCCGGCGATCGTCTCGCCGGCCACGCTCGCCACCGGCGCGTCCTTGCCGGCGAACTCGAGCACGCCACATTCGACATCCCTGATGGACATTCCCTGCTCGATGATGACCTTCGGATCGAACCGGCGTGCTTCCGCGACGGCGCTTTCGAGCTCGTCCCAGGTGTGTGCGATGCAGACGCCGAGACTTCCTCCGCAGCGCGCGGGTTTCACGAATACCGGTGGGGTGAACTCCTCGATCGGTTTCGGGGTGCGGCCGGGCGCCAGCACCCGCCATGGCGCGACCGGCAGCCCGGCTGCCTCCAGCAACCGGTTGGCCCACACCTTGTCCTTGGCGGCAGCCGATGCGAAGACTCCGCAACCGACATAGGGCATGTCGATCATTTCCAGCAGGCCCTGCACGGTCCCGTCTTCGCCATACGGGCCGTGCAATACCGGGAACGCCACGTCCGCGTCGAGTTCGTCGACCGACATGGGCGTACCGGTCACGATCTCACTGCGGCCCTCATCGAACTCAAGCGGGACGTCGTCGGCCTGGCGCAGCCATTTTCCGCTGCGGCTGATCCCGATCACCGAAACCTCGTACCCTGCTTCGCGCAATGACGACCGCACGAAATCGCCGCTGTCGATGGAGTTCGAGTGCTCCGCGGTCCGGCCGCCGACGAATATCGCGACTCGCAGCTTGCCCGTGGCTGTCATGCGATCACCTTCATTCCTTCCATTGCTCGATGCACTGTCGTTGCCGGGCCCGCATCACCTCGGCCGCGGTGGCAAGCGCGGCCTGTTCACCAGGACTCAGTGGCAGTTGCACGACTCGTCGCACGCCGCTGCGACCGAGTAGTGCCGGTACGCCCAGAAAGACGTCGTGCACCCCGTATTCACCGTCCACATAGGCGCACACGGGAAGCACCGTGCCGTCGTCATCATGGATGGCCCGCACCATCCGTGCGGTGGCCGCCGACGCGGCGTAGAACGACGAGCCGGTGCCGAGCAGTTTCATCACATCGGCCCCGCCACGGCGGACCGCGGCCGTCAAGGTGGCCTGATCTTCCTCGCTGAGCAACGAAGTCAGCGGAACGCCGTAGACGGTGGCACCGGACAACAACGGAATCATCGTGCTGTCATGCGCGTGCGAACCCACCATGGTCAGCTGGACAGCGGATCTCGGCACCCCGAGCAGCGTGGCCGTGAAGTCGGCGAACCGCGCGGAGTCCAGCAGCACGGATTGGCCCAGCACACGATGCGCCGGGAACCCGGTTACGGCCCGGGCCAACGCGGTCAGGGCGTCCACGGGATTGCTCAGGACGACGATCACCGCCTCCGGAGAATGCAATGCGATCTGCGCACAGAGTTCGCCGACCATGCGGCTGGTGCGGCCGGGCTCTTGCGCACTGGACACGACGCCGGCCGCGATGACCACGATCTGCGCATCGCTGATGCAGGCACAGTCGCCGCCCGTCCGCATCCGGTGACCCTCCACAGTGGTCTCGAATCCGGTGATCGCGCGGGACTGGTTGAGGTCGAGCGCGATGCCTTCGGCAAGTCCCGGAATGATGTCAGTGAGCACGATCCGTTGGTAGACATCGGATTCCGCCAGCCGCTGGGCCGTCATCCTGCCGCATTGGCCCGCGCCGAGTACCGCGACGGTGCCATGCCGCTTCCCCGGCATGATCGGTCCTGCCTTTCCTTCGGTCACGGCGTGACTGCGCGGCGGAGCGAACGGTTGCGTTTCCAACGGACGAAGGGGTTCCCGGTCTGCCCCTCGAACCCGACTCGCCGCGAGTCACGCATCGCCTGGTTGGCACTATCGCGGCGCGCCATTTCGTAGTGCCGGAACGCTTCGGCCGGGTCGTCGCGATGGCTCGACAGCATCTTGGCGAGCACGTCGGCGTCGAGTAAGGCCTGGTTGGTGCCCTGGCCGAGGAAGGGCGACATCGGGTGGGCCGCATCGCCGAGGAGGGTCACGGCTCCGCGCGACCAGCGGCGGGCGCCTTTTCGATCACGTAGGTCCGTGACGATCATTTCGGTGAGGTCCGCTGCCGCGATCATGTTCTGGACGAGGGCAGGCCAGCCCCACTGCGGCTTCAGCAACTCGCGCTGGATCTGCTCCAGCTCGTGTGGCCAGGTTCCCGCGCCGGCCCGGATCGTCACGTCCCAATAGACGACATCGGGGCCGAGCGGGGCGCAGAAGGCCTGCTGGTTCCGGCCGAACAGGATGAATCCACCGCGAAGGTACGGATCGTCGTGGCGCATTTTGGCGATGCATTTTATGGACGTCAGGCCCATCGGTCTCGCATCGCCGTCGTTCAGCAACTGCCTGCGTACTCGGGAATGCAGCCCATCCGCCCCGATCAGGACATCACCCGTCATCGTCTCGGTCACCGGCTCGAAATCGCCGGACCGGCCCCGCAGGTCGTCTCGGGTGAGGTGCACGCGTACCCGGTTCCGATCGGTTTCGTAACGCAGAAACGTACTGCCATATACCATGGTTGCCGTGGTGGAATGAGAACGCAACAACCGGTGTAATTCGGCTCTGCGAATGGTGACCGGTCGCAACGGCGGCGGCAGGACCCGCCGGCTGATCACTTGGCCGTCACCGTCGAGGATGAAGGTGGGAGTGCCGTCCGGCAGGGAATAGCCTGCGGCGGCGATCTCGGCATGCAGCCGCGAATCGATACGTTTCACCGCGGCAAGGCCATTGGGATGCAGAACGAGCGCGGAGCCCACTGACACGAGGTCGGCGCGGCGCTCATGGACCACGCATTCGATATTGTTGCGTTCGAGCGTGGCAGCCAAGGCGAGTCCGCCGATTCCGCCTCCGATGATGACGGCCTTCATGAGCGCATCACCGGGCGTCGCGGGCGAATTCGATGCGGTCGATGGCCTCAGCTGGATCGTCGACCACGATGAAATACTTGTCTTCGGGCAGGAACCGGCGTTTGCCCAGTTCGTCGACGAGTTCGAGGAAGAGATCCCAGAAACCGTTGGTGTTGACCAGGACGACGGGCCGCCGTTCCACGCCGAGCGCGCTCATCGAGATGACCTCGAACATCTCGTCCATGGTGCCGTACCCGCCGGGTAGTCCGATGAAACCGTCGGCGAGGTTCATCATGGTCGTTTTCCGATGGGCGAGATTGGTGGTGATGATGATCTCCTGAGGTGGGATATCGTCACCCATCTCGCGTTCCCGGAGAAATGAGGGAATGACGCCGACGATCTTCGCGCCGTATTCGGCCGCTCCTCTCGCCACCGCACCCATGACGCCGACGCCGCCCGCACCGTAAATCAGTCGATGAAACCGGGATCCCAATTGTTTTCCCAGCTGGTATCCGGCTTCGGTGTAGACCGGTGAATCACCCTGCGAGGCACCGCAGAACACACAGATAGCCAGGCTTACCGCTTCCGTCGACAATTCAACCCCCACCAGAGAAGCTGCGTTGAAACCCCAGTGATCACGATCGCGAAGCTGGTGATCCGTGGCCAGGAAACCGCATCTCCCGCTGTGCCGCAATCAGGTTAACTCCACCGGCCCAGTCCCCGGCGTACGGGCACCCATGCGCCGCTTGGCGGTATCACCGATGATTGTGCGTTGGTAGTTTCCTGGCGGTGGACACGGTTATCACTCGTGTTTCCCGCGAGCATCGGGACATTGTGCGTTCGTTTGTCACAAAGCACTGGGGGGCGTTTTTCGTCATAAAGCATGGGAAAAGGTTCGATCTCGGGGCACTACCCGGTTTGATCGCGTTGCGGGACGGCACCATTACCGGCCTTTTGTTATGGGAAGACCGGGGTGCCGAGGTCGAGTTGATCACCCTCGACGCGGTGCCGTCCCGGCAGGGCATTGGCGGCTCATTGGTCGATACCTTTATGTGCGAGGCTCTTTCGCCCGATTGCCGGCGCGTATCGGGCACGGTCACCAACGACCAGCTGATCGCGTTGCGGCTACTGCAAAAGCGCGGTTTCCGCATCACCATGGTACGTCCCGGCGCGGTGGACGCCGCGCGCGAGATCAAACCGCAGATACCGGTAGCCGGTGTCGACGGGATACCGCTGCACGACGAGCTGGACCTGGTTCTGGTCCGCTCAACGAGGGGGTAACGATGGATCTCACCACTCTCACGGAGATCCGTGGCGCCCATGAACTGGACGCGTGGCGCCCGGGTGATGCCTGGCTCGCCGGTGGCACCTTCCTTTTCTCGCAGCCACAACCGGGGCTGAACCGGTTGCTCGATCTCGGCACGACGGGCTGGCCGCCGATCGAGTCCACAAGCGACGGTCTGCAGATCGCCGCGACGTGCACGATCACCGAACTGGCCAGGCTTGCCCCACCGTCGTCGCGCGCATTGTTTCAATGGTGCTGCCGGTCTTTCAGCTCCTCGTTCAAGGTATGGAACGTGGCCACGGTCGGGGGCAATTTATGCCTGGCGCTTCCTGCCGGGCCGATGATCGCGTTGACGGCCGCGCTGGCCGGCGTCTGTGTCCTGATCGGCACCGACGGTCGCCGAAGATCGGTGGCCGTGACCGATTTCGTGATCGGAAACGGGCGAACGGCCCTGGCTGATGGCGAGATGCTGCGATCCGTGCGGGTGCCCGCGGCTGCGCTGGAGGATCCCGTTGCCTTTCGCGGTTGCTCGCTGCGCCGGTATGGACGGCCGTCCGTCATGGTCATCGGCCGGCGAAGTCCGGCGATCGACGCGGTGACGCTGACCGTGACCGCGTCGACGACGCGTCCGCTCGTCCTGCGCTTCGACCGGATGCCCACCGGCGATGAAGTGGCCGACGAGGTGTCGACGGCGATCCCGGAGGACTTATGGCTCCGTGACGCGTACGGACTCCCCGAATGGCGCCGCCAGCTGACGCTGCGGCTGGCCGAAGAAGTCCGCCGGGAATTGAGCGACCGATGACAGTGGTGGTCAATGGGCAGTCCTTTGAGGACTCGTCGAGACCGGGCCAGTGCCTGCTCGGTTATCTGCGTGAGCATGGCTGGTTCGGAGTGAAACGAGGGTGCGACGCGGGTGACTGTGGCGCCTGCACCGTCACTGTGGACGGAGTGGCGGTGCACAGCTGCCTCTACCCCGCTTTCCGCGCCCATGACAGGCAGGTGACCACCATCGAAGGGCTGGCCGATGACGTCGGCCTGCATCCTGTGCAGCAAAACTTCCTTGACGCACAAGGATTCCAATGTGGATTCTGCACTCCGGGTTTCATCATGACCACCGCCGCGCTGGACAGCGACCAGCTGCGCGACCTGCCTCAGTCGTTCAAGGGAAACCTGTGCCGATGCACCGGCTACCGGGCCATCGAGGATGCCGTCCGCGGCGTTCGCCGTGTCGATGAGGCAGCCGGCCAGGCGCTTGGCAGCGGCCTGCCCGCGCCGGACGGGCAGGATGTGGTGACCGGCGCCGCTCGTTACACGCTCGACCTGGAGATACCGGGAATACGGCACTTGAAGGTGCTGCGCTCTCCGCATGCACACGCGCGGATCGTCGCCATCGACACCACCTGGGCGCTGGCCGTGCCCGGGGTGGTCGCCGTGCTGACCCATCGCGACGCGCCACCGGCGCTGTTCTCCACCGCCCGCCACGAGCGCGCGGAGGAAGATCCGGCGGATACCCGTGTGCTGGACGATGTGGTCCGGCATATCGGCCAGCGCGTCGCGGCCGTGGTCGCGGACACCGAGGCTGCCGCCGACGAAGCTTGCCGGAAAATCGTTGTCCGGTACGAGATACTGCCGTCGGTCACCGATCCGGAATCGGCGATGCGGACCGGCGCGCCGATCGTCCACAATGGAAAGGGACCCGAGTCGCGGATAGCCAGCGTCCCCGGCAACGTAGTCGCGGAGGTGCACGGTCAGCTCGGTGACGTCGAAGCGGGCTTGGCCGAGGCGGATCTCGTGTACACCGAGACTTTCCGGACACCACGCGCGCAGCACGGGCAGCTGGAGCCGCACAGCGCGGCTGCCTGGTTCGACAGCGAGGGCCGGCTGACCGTGCGCTCGAGCACGCAGACACCATTCCTCACCCGGCGGGCGCTTTGCGCGGTGTTCGGACTGCCACCGGAACGGGTCCGGGTGCTGACCGGGCGAGTCGGCGGCGGCTTCGGCGGTAAACAGGAAATGCTGGTGGAGGATATCGTCGCGCTTGCTGCGCTGCGCACCGGTGGCCCGGTCAAGCTGGAATACACCCGCGCCGAACAGTTCACCTCGGCCACCACAAGACATCCGTTCACAGTCGGCGTCACCGTGGGCGGTCGCCGCGACGGCCGCTTGACCGCACTGCGCCTGCGGATCATCACCGACACGGGCGCCTATGGCAACCATGGTCCGGCCGTGCTCTTTCACAGCTGCGGTGAGTCCCTCGCCCTGTATCGCTGCCCGCACAAGCAGGTCGACGGCTTTTCGGTCTATACCAACACTGTCCCTTCGGGAGCTTTCCGCGGCTACGGGATCGGCGAGGTGATGTTCGCGGTGGACTCCGCACTCGACGAGCTTGCGCGGCGGCTCGGCATCGACCCGATCGACTTTCGCGGGCGTAACGTGATCGGGCCGGACGAACCGCTGCTCACCCCGGGCGGTCCCGACGACGGACTCGAAATCGGCAGTCACGGCGCCGGTCAATGCCTTGACGTCATGCGCGGGGCCGGCGCATCGGGCAGCCTTGCCCAGGCGCCGGACGGGTGGCTGACGGGTCAGGGGATGGCGTTGACCATGAGCGCGGCCGGACCACCGAACGGGCATTTCGCCGACGCCAGGATGGCCCTTCTCGAGGATGGGAGTTACCTGCTTTCCGTTGGTACCGCGGAATTCGGTAACGGCACGACCACGGTTCACCGCCAGCTTGCCGCATCCGTGCTGGGGTGCCGGGTCCAGGACATCACCGTGGCGCAATCCGACACGGACCTCGTCGCACATGACACCGGCGCATTCGGGTCCACCGGCATTGTCGTGGCGGGCAAGGCCGTGGTGCGCGCGGCCGAAGGATTGCGATCGCGGCTGATCGAATTCGCCGCGAGCCACACCGGACAGGCGCCCCGAAACTGTACGCTGACGGCCGGCGTGTTGCGGTGTGGTCCGGATGCCTTGTCTCTCAAGGAAGTGTGGGCGGCGATGCACGCCGCTGGGCGCGAGCCCCAGGCTGAGGGCCGATTCGACGGTGCACGGCGATCGGTCGCCTTCAACGCCCAGTGGTTTCACGTGGCGGTGGATCCGGACACTGGCGAGATCAAGATCCTGCGTAGTGTGCACGCCGCGGACGCGGGCCGGGTGCTCAACCCGGCGCAATGCCGCGGGCAGGTGGAAGGCGGGGTGGCACAGGCCCTCGGCACGGCTGTGTCCGAAGTGGTCCGTATCGACACCCAGGGTGCCGTCACCACAACCGATTTCCGCTCCTACGGTATGCCCACGTATGCCGACGCGCCCCGGACCGAGGTCGTTTTCGCGGACACCTACGACTCCATCGGCCCACTCGGCGCGAAGTCGATGAGCGAAAGCCCGGTCAATCCGGTCGCGCCCGCACTGGCCAACGCGGTGCGTGACGCCACCGGCATTCGTTTCACCCGGCTCCCGCTGACCCCTGATGTGGTTTGGCAGGCATTGCGGGAAGCCGGGAGCACGCCGTGACTGAACCCGCCGCACTCGCCAGGGCTGATATCGACCGCGCGCAGAGACAACTCGCCGGACACGTGGTGCGCACGCCGGTCATCCGCAACGACGAACTCGATCGACTGGCACACGCACGGGTATGGCTGAAAGCCGAATGCCTGCAACGTGGCGGGTCGTTCAAGATCAGAGGTGCGTTGCTCGCCGTCCGGGAGCTGGCCGCGGCGGGAAGTCGTGGCGTCGTCGCGCAAAGCACGGGCAACCACGCCATCGCGGTTGCGCTCGCCGCACGTGAGTGCGGGCTGCCCGCGGTGCTTGTCCTGCCTACCGACGCCGTTCCGGCGAAGATCCGGCGCATCGAGCAGGCCGGGGCCGTTGTCGTGCAGACAGGGACAGTGCTGGCCGATCGAATGTCCGAAGTAGACAGAATTCGGAACCGGCGCGGCTACGATGTGGTGGACCCCTACGAAAACCCGGTCGTCGTGGCGGGGCAGGGAACGGCGACGGCCGAGCTGATCAGCCAGGTCGAATCGGCGGGAAGCGCCCTGGACGCAGTCGTCCTTCCGGTGGGCGGCGGCAGTGCGATAGCCGGAGCATCCCTTGCCGCCGAAGGTAGTGACCTTGCCGTGGTGGCAGCGGAACCCGTTGCCGTGCCGTCGCTCAGCTCGGCGCTGCACGCCGGCCGGCCGGTGACGGTGACTCCACAAGCGACTGTCGCGGATGGACTACGGCCGGACCGGATCGGCCTGCTGCCGTTCAGCATCATCCGCGATCGGGTGCACACCGTGGTGACCGTGGACGAAGCGGCTATCACCAGCGCGATGTGCGCTGTGCTGTACCGATCCCGGCTGCTGGTGGAACCCGCCGCCGCCACCGCACTCGCGGCGGCGCTCCGGGTGGTGGAAGACTCCGCGGGGAAGGTGCGGGATATCGGGGTCCTGCTCAGTGGTGGCAATGTGGAGCACGGGCTGGTGCAATCGGTACTCGCCGACTACGACGACCGCCCGGCGGGGCCCTCGTCAGCGCCGGGAGATCGGAGCTGAGGGGTTCACCGATCTCCCGGCGAGGCGCTCGGGCTGCCCACCTCATTCGGTCAGCGCCAGCAGCGCCTCGACCACCTCGACCAGGCCGTCGCCGGTCACGTCCGGGGGTGCGAACACCGGCGGGAACCGGCCTTCCAGGCGGCTGACCCATCCGGTGACGAGTCCGGCCTGGTGCGCGCCGTGGAGGTCCCAGCCGTGTGCGGCCACCAGTGCCACCTGCCCGGGTTCGACCTGGCAGGCGTGGGCCGCGTACTGGTAGATCTCCGGTGCGGGCTTCCACCGCTGGATGTCGTCCACGGTCAGCACCTGCTGCACATCGTCGAGCACCCCGGCACGCCGCAGCAAGGTACGGGTGGTGTGCGCAGAGCCGTTGGTGAGCGTGATGACCGATACCCCCGCTTCCCGGACGCGGCGAAGTGCGGGTGCCACGTCCGGGTGCGGGTCCAGCTCGGCGAACCCGGCCACGATCCCGCGCACAGCGTCCTCGGACAGGCTGGTGATCGACTCCAAAGCGCCTGCGGCGATTTCGCCGAACGGCCGGTAGCCGCCGGCAGCGGTCAGTGCGAAGGCGTCGCGCAGCAGCCGGGTGAACCACAGCTCCAGCACATGACCTGGCGCGCCCGCCGCGAGGATCCGGGCGCGCAGCGGTTCGAGCGGGAACAACGTCTCGATCACGTCGAACGCGATGACCAGTGGGCGTCGGGCCATGGCACGATCTCCTTCCAGCGTCGCAAAGCCTCCCATCGAGGGTGGCATACCCGGCGCTCCGGCGAGGTCAGGCGCCGACCCCCGTGAGGGCAAAGAACTCCTGCCGGGAGCGGGCGTCCTCGCGCAGGGTGCCCAGCAGCGTGGAGGTGACGGTGGTGGAGCCGACGGCCTGCACGCCGCGCAGGGTCATGCAGGTGTGCTCGGCCTCGATCACCACGCCCACTCCCTTCGGGTGCAGGTGCTCGCACAGCCAGTCGGCGACCTGTTTGGTCAGCCGCTCCTGCACTTGCGGGCGGCGGGCGAAATGCTCCACGATCCGGGCCAGTTTGGACAGACCGAGGATGCGTTCCCCTGGCAGGTAACCGACATGCGCGACGCCGACGAAGGGCAACAGGTGGTGTTCGCAGACCGATCGGACCGGAATGGCGCGGGCCAATACCAGTTCGTCGTAGCACTCATCGTTCGGAAACGTGGTCAGGTCGAACGGGCGCGGGCTGAACAGTTCCGCGTAGGCGCGCGCCATCCGTCCCGGGGTGCCGCGCAGGCTTTCGGAGTCCAATTCGACGCCAAGTGCCTGGAGGAACTGGGCGGCGGCGGTCTCGGCCGCGCCCAGAGCGACACCGGGATCTTGTTCGTGTACCACTCGCAGCGGGGTCGCGGGAGGCATGACAGGAGCCTTTCGCTAGGACGACAGGGATGGCCGGTGCCGGGGCCGGTAGCCCTCGGTCTGCGTGGTCTCCTCGGCGACCCGGACCCCGTAGCGGTAGGCCAGCTTCCCGCCGAGGTATCCGGACACGGCCAGCGCGGCCAGGCTGACCGCGGACAGCACCAGTTGCCCGATGGCCACTGAGCCGGGGTGGCCGTAGCCGGCGTACCGCCAGAAGAAGTTGCCGATGTAGGCGCCGACGATCACCAGGTTGAGACTCATGTGGATCAACCCGGTGCGGAACGCGCGAGTGCCGGTGGGGATGGCCAGCAGGTCCAGGAACCCGGCCACCGCCGCCAGGAGCGCGCCGATCACGCCGATCGCGATCAGCCATACCGAGCCCTGCGTGAGGAACCCCGGGTTGCCGACGATGTGGGACGCGATGTCGAACACCAGACTCGCCACCCACGCCCCGATGGGCACGGTCACCAGGATCGGGTGGAACGGGTGCCCGTACGGGCCGGCCAGCGCCGCGCTCACCGGCCGCTTCGCCTGCTGGATCTCCCTCGTCACGACGACCGCCACCTCTCTGCTAAATCGCAAATAAAGTTTGGTCTTATTCGCGTGCTGGGTCAAGTGGAGCCGCTTCCCAGCGTCTTGGACATATTTGTTGGTGTTATCGTGGCCGGGTGACGGGCGACCCGGCAATCAGGGCGATCGCTGTGCTGGACGACGAGTTGCGGCGCGGCATGTACACCTTCATCCGGGACGCCCGGCGCCCGGTCACCCGCGACGAGGCCGCGGCGGCCGTCGGGATCTCCCGCAAACTCGCGGCGTTCCACCTGGACAAGCTCGTCGACGCGGGAGTACTCCGCGCGGACTACCAGCAGGTCAGCGGCGTCCGCAAAGCCGGCCGAACGCCGAAGGTGTACCAACCGGTCGACGCCGATATCCGCGTCAGCCTTCCGCCGCGCCAGCACGAACTACTGGCCGACATCCTGCTCGACGCGCTCCTCCCCGACGGCCACCACGACCACGATGGCAAGCAGGCGGCGCTGCGGGCCGCCCGCGAACGCGGCCACGCCATCGGCGCCACCGAACGCCGGCAGGCCCGACCGGGGCGGCTGGGTGCCGAACGCGCCCTCACCGTGGCCACCACGATGCTGCACCGGCACGGGTTCGAGCCCGACCGCATCTCACCAACTTGCCTGCGGCTGCGGACCTGCCCGTTCCATCCCCTCGCTGCCAAGGCACCGGAGATGGTGTGCGGGGTCAACCACGCCTTCTTCGCGGGTCTCCTCGACGGACTCGGCGCCACCTCCGTACAAGCCGTCCTCGACCCGCGCGCCGGTGAGTGCTGCGTCGAACTCCGCGCCCACCCGTGAACCAACGAGCTTCCGGTGCCGCGACGCGCGTCAGTGAGGCCCCGGCTCCCGTTCCTGCGGGTGGAGGGCGAGCGCCTCGACGGTGACGTCCAGCCACTTCCACATGGGCAGCGAGGTCAGGGCGTCGTGGAGGGCGGCGGGGTCCTCGGCCTCGTACAGGCCAATGGTGGCGTTGCGTCCGGGCACCCGCCACAGACGTTTGAGGACGCCGGCTTCCCGTAGCCGAGTCGCGCGCTCCCGCTCGCCTCGGCGCAGTTGTTCCCGGACGTCGTCCGGAGTGCCGGCCGGCAGCAGGTTCTCGGTGCGGACCAGGAATTCCACGTAGACCTCCGCGATCAAGTCAGGGTCAGCAACAAGTCGGCGAGCTCGGTCGGTGCGGTCACCATGGCTTCATGCCCGGTGGCGAGCGGGAACACCGGCCAGCGCCGCGCGGCTGCCCGTTCGGCGTGAGCCCGGAATACACGCATCCAGTCGGTGCACTCGATGAACGCGGCCGGGACTTCATCGGCCGCTCCGGTCAGCCGCAGCGGTTCGGTGTAGGTGCGCCACGGGTGCGGAGTGAGCCGCGCGCTCAGCCAGTCCACATCGGTCTGCCGCGTGACGCCGAGCACCTGAAGCGACCGTACCGGGATCAACCAACCGAACCCGGGTCCGGCCACGGACTCGCGATAGTGCCCGGCCACCGGCCGCGGCTGCAGGTCGATCGCCGCCTCGCCGTCGTCGCCGACGAACGCGTCGAGGTAGATCCGCCTGGTCAGCCGGTCCGGGACACGGTCGGCCACGCCGGTCACCACCTGGCCGGCGTAGCTGTGCCCGACCAGAACGACGTCGCGCGCGTCGTAGGCCTCCAGCAGCGCCGTCACATCCTCGATATGGGTGGCCAGCCCGACTGACGGGGTCAGCAGATGTGCACGGTCACTGACACCCGTCAGCGTCGGGGTGTGCACCTCGTGTCCCGCGGCCCGCAGCCGGGGCGCCACGCGTGCCCAAACCCAGCCGCCGTGCCATGCCCCATGCAGCAGCACGAAGGTGCTCACGCGGTGCCCTTCGCGCCGAGGTCCTCGAACAGCGCGAGTGCCGCGGCGGTGCTGGAGGCGGGAACGTGGTAGGTGTCGTGGACCCGCCGGATGTTCTCGCTCAACGCCCCCCGCATGACCAACCACATGATCAGTTCGATCCCCTCGGTGCCGGCCGCACGGATGTATTCCTCGCGGCTGAGCGCCGCCAGCTTCTCCGGCTCCGTCTCGATGGCTTGCAGGAACATGCGATCGAATTCTTCGTTGATCAGTCCCGCGCGCGCCCCGGCAAGCTGGTGGGACATACCACCGGTGCCGAGCACGGCGACCGTCTTGTCTTCCGGAAACGACCGGACGGCCCGGCCGAGTGCCCGGCCCAGCGCGTAGCAACGCGCCGCAGTGGGTTGCGGGTACTGGATCACATTGACGAGCACCGGGATCACCGCACATGGCCACGTTTCGCCCGGATCGGGCCAGCACACCGACAGCGGCACGGTCAGCCCGTGGTCCACATCGAGCCGGTGGAAGGTCGCGACGTCGAACGAGTCGTCGATCAATTCTCCCACCAGATGTTCACTCAGCTCCGGAGCGCCGCTCACCGGCGGTACCGGCCGAGCTCCCCACCCCTCGTCCGCCACGGCGTAGGACCCGGCTGTACCGACTCCGAACGTCGGCACGAGATCGAGATCGACGGAGTTCGCGTGGTCGTTGTACACGACGATCACCACCTCCGGGGTGTGCCGCGCCATCCACTCTCGTGCCGGGGTGTATCCGTCGAACAGCGGTTTCCAGTGCGCTTCCCGCGTCTTGCCGCTGTCCATGGCCGCTCCGATGGCCGGGACGTGGGAGGTCGCCAGACCCCAGATCACCTCAGCCACGTTTCCGCCCTCGCGAGCGCAGCTTCGCCGCAAACTGCTCGGCGGTCATCCCGGTGAACACGCCGCCGAGGTACTGCATCGACTTCTGGTCCAGCGTGGCGAGTTTGAAGGTGTAGAAAATCGACGCGCCGAGATCGGACATCGCGATCCAGTCCCGTTCGAGAACAGCTTTCTTCTGTTCCGGCGAAAGTCCGTATTCGTCGCAGTATGCGGCTTCGTCGGTGGTGAACCGGGTCCGGTTTTCGGCGTGCTTCAACGATCCGCACATCCGGTTGAGTGCGTATCCTCGCCGGTTCTGTGCCAAGTCGAGGACATAGTCGTCCAGCGCCTTACCCATTGCCCTTCCCTACTTTTCGATTTCGGCCATCGCCATGTCGGGATAGCGCTCGCCCGAGGTGAACCCACGGGGTGCGACCGCCTCGATCTCGTCGAGCTCGGTGCGGGTGAGCTCGAGGTCCGTCGCCGCGATGTTGAGCTCGAGCAGGTCGCGCCGCTCGGTTCCCGGGATCGCCACGACGCCCTGTGCGAGGACCCACGCGAGCGCCAGTTGCGCGGTCGTCACACCACGCCGTTCGGCGATCGACTCGATCTTCTCGAGCACGTCCAGGTTCTTCCGGAAGTTCTCGCCCTGAAAGCGCGGGACCATGCGCCGGAAGTCACCATCGGGAAGGTCCTCGAACTTGCGGATCCGGCCCGAGAGGAAGCCGCGCCCGAGTGGGGCGTAGGCGACGTAGCCGATACCGAGTTCGCGCACCGCCGGGATGATGTCGTCCTCCGGCTCCCGGGACCACAGCGAATACTCGGTCTGCAGGGCGCTGATGGGGTGCACGCCGTGCGCGCGCCGGAGGGTCGCGGGCTTGACCTCGGACAGTCCCAGGAAACGGACCTTGCCGGCCTGCATGAGTTCGCCCATCGCCCCGACGGTCTCCTCGACCGGAACATCCGGGTCGACCCGGTGCAGGTAATAGAGATCGATATGGTCGGTCCCCAGGCGCCTCAACGACGCGTCACAGGCCTTCCGCACGTAGCCGGGGGTGCCGTTGAGGCCCAGGAATGCGCCGTCGGCACCGCGCATGCTGCCGAACTTGCTGGCCAGGACTGCCCGATCGCGCCGGCCGGCAAGCGCCCGGCCGACCAGTTCCTCGTTCGTGAACGGGCCGTACATGTCGGCGGTGTCGATCAGGGGCACGCCGCGGTCGATCGCCGCATGGATGGTGGCGACGGCCTCCGCTTGGTCGACGTCGCCGTAGAACTCCGACATCCCCATACAGCCGATCCCGATCGCGGAGACTTCGAGTCCTTGGTCACCGAGTGTGCGTTTGGTCATCTCGTCCTCCTTGACCGGCCCGACGCTAGGGCGCAGGCCGGACCGGCTCAGTAACTCAGGTCACGCGGTCCGGCGGTGTGCGAGAATGAAGTTCGCCCGAGACGAGAATGATCACGTCGGATGAAAGCCTTGGCATCGCTGAGCACAGCAGCACAAAGCGCATGGAACGACAGCCTGCTCGCCCAGTTTCCCGAGCACGCGGCCGGGCTTCTGGCTGACCGCGCCATGCCGCGGCATTTCGCCAGTGGCGAGGCCATCCAGCACGGCGCCGGCGGCACCCCGAGCCTGGTGTTCCTCATCGTCGACGGGCTGGCGCGCGTCTATGTCAGATCGGAGTCCGGCCGGGAGATGACGGTCCGTTATGCAGCGCGCGGCGAGCTGGTCGGGCTGCCCGCGCTGGCGGCCGGCCGGAGCAACCCGGGTGTCGCGATCAAGGTCATGATCGACACCGAGTGTGTTTCGTTGCCGGCGAGCGGTCTCTTGCGTCTCGCGGCCCATGACGCCGGGGTGGCGTGGCCGATCGCGCGCTATGTCGCGGAGACTCTGCACCGTTCCGAGCAGCTGTGGAGCAACAACGTGTTCCAGCAGATGCCGCCGCGCGTGGCGTATCACCTGCTCGAGCTGTGCAGCCGCGATGGCGATGGGCTCGTCGTGCACGCCACACAGGACGAGGTCGCCCGCGCCGTGGGCTCGGTCCGCGAAGTCGTCGCCAGGACCCTCAGGGAGTTCGCGGAAGCCGCACTCATCGAACGCGGGCCTCGCGCGATCCGTCTCCTCGACCCGGCGGGCCTGCATCGGGTCGCGTCGCCGCCGTTGTCGTGACCGGATGGGTGGCGGGACGGCGGTCGTCGCCGTCCCGCCGTCGCCGTGCCGCTACCGCGCGGGCACCTCGAACAGGTCGAGCGGGATGTCACACAGATACTCGGCGCCGTCCGGGGTGACGCGCACCATGTCGCCGATCATCAGCCCGACGTCCTTGCGCCACAACGGGTCGTGCAGGTCGACGTTGAGCCCGAACACCATGTTCTCGCGCAAGCGGACATCGCCGAGACCACGCCGGTTGAGCAGCTGCCCCTCGGTTTCGCGGTAGACGACCGCCGGGAACTCCGGCGAGGACAGGCCGTGCCCGTGGAACCCGAGTTCGACGAAGTCGATCCCCTCCCCCGCCGCGTAATCGTGGAAAGCCGTGTAGATCTCCCGCAGCGGGCGGCCGGGCACGAACAAGTCCCGGGCCATCCGGATCACGTGCACCCCCGCCTGGTGGAGCCGGTGCAGCTCGGGTGGTGCCTCGCCGAGGAAGACCGAGAACTCCGTCGCCGCGAGGTAACCACCGTAGGAGGTATGGAACTCGCACACGATCAAGTCGCCCTCAGTGAGCCGGCGCATCGTGGCGGTGAACGGGACCTCGGCGCCGTGCAGGAGACCGGCCACATACCGCTCGCCATCCGGGCCCGTCACCGGTCCCGACGAGAGCATGGTGAACGAACTGGGCTCGCCTCCGTTCACGATCATTTCGTGCTCCATCGCCGCCCAGACGTCCGCCTCGGTCGCTCCTTCCCGCGCCGTGACCGCCAGCCGCTGGATGCGCTTGCGGGCGATCTCACCGGCCCGGCGCAGGAACCGGATCTCCTCGTCGCTCTTGACCGATCGCATCTCGTCCAGCAACGGCGTCGCGTCGGTCAGCGTGGCGCGAGGCAGGTCACGTCGCAACTGGTCCAGGAAGAAGGCGGGAATCTGCGTCTCGGGCACCAGCATGTCCCGGTAGCCGACGTAACCCAGCCGACCTTCGCCAAGACCGTGCTGCGCGAGCACGTCGAGGACACCCTGGACACCGTTCATCGGGCGCACGTCCTCCACCCAGTGACCGGGCACCTGCTGCCAGGGACCGGGCAGGTGCATATGCGGCGCACCGTAGAAGACGGTGGGGTCGCCGACGCGCGGGAAAACGACGTACGCACCGAGCATGGTCCCGATCTGCGTCACGTAGCGGATGTTGGCCATCCCCATGCTCGCGTTGAAATCGGTGCCGGCCAGCACAAGGGCGTCGAGCGCGTGCAAGTGCATCTTCTCCCGCAACGCCGCCCAGCGCCGGTCGCGCTCCTCGAGGCTCTGGATCGGGACTGTCAGCGGCAGCAGTTCCTTCTTGGAGAACAGCTGCTCCCGCTCGGCGTACCACGCCGGGTTCTTCATTTCGGATCTCTCGCTTTCGGGTCTGTCGGTCCACCGGGACGCGGGGGCCTACATGATCGGCGGAACGAATACCTCAAGCATTTCCGTGTCCTCCAGGAACTCGGCCACATGTGGCGCACCGGGCGGGATCGCGATCGTCTCCCCTGGGCCGACCACCCGCTCGACACCGTCGATGACGATCCTCATCCGTCCGGAAAGGACGGTCGAGATCTGCTCGTTGGGGTGCGTCTCCAGCTCGGCGGGGTCGTCCGGGTTGGGAAAATGCACCCCTGCCTTCATCTCGACGCGCATGATCTGCGCGGTCTTCCCGGTGAGAGCCTTGTAGGTGGCTCGCTCCCCGAGATCGAACAGCGGCGCCGGCTCGACGTCCCGCCAGATGACGTGTTTCGGTGAATCGGTCATGCCGATCTCCTTTTGCTTCCCGACATTGGGCGACGTCACGCTAACCGCGCTGCTACCGCGTCACCGTGACGTGAGTTACGGGCCGCCGGTGAGCACTACCAGGAATGTCCACAATGGAGTGTATGCGCGCCGCGGCCCGCAGGAAGCTCATCCGGCGAGGCGGTGCAGCCAATCCCGCAGCAGCACGATTTCGGCTGCTCGCAACGGTGATCCGGCGGCATCCATGGTGCCCAGTGCGGCGTCGAGCGCCAGCGCCAAGGACGGAAGATCGGACACCGGAGAGGCCGGCGAGTCGGTGACGATGGAGCCGATGACGGTGTCGCGCAGGCGGTGCGACACCGAGATGTCCCGGGTCGTCTCGTCCTCACCGATCAGCGCGAGCGTCGCCCCGGTCGTGGCGGCGTGCACGGTCAGTGCCGCCACCTCCGGAGCCACGCACAATCGTCCCGCCTCGGCCGCGCGTCCCAGTAGTTTCACCAGCACCGCAGCCGCTTGCTCCGCCGCGGGCGGACGTCGCCCCGGGTGTGCCGTCCCGTACATCAGCACGTAAAAGGCCGGATGCCGTAAGCCGAAGTCGACATGGAGGTCCCAGCCGCGGTGAAGGTCGTCCACCGGGTCGTCCGTGAGGCGGAGCCCGTGTTTCTCCCCCAGGTACTTCTCGAACCCGAAGGCGGCGAGCCCGGCGAGTAGACCGTCCTTGTCGCCGAAGAACCGGTACAGCGCAGGTGCCTGTACGCCGGCCGCGGCGGCAACCGCCCTGGTGGACACCGCTTCAGTTCCCCCGGACTCCAGCAGTTGTGCTGCCGCTCGAAGGATCCGCTGCTTCACCCCGGCCTTGTCATCGCCCATGCCCGCGATGATAGAGCACACGCGCTATCAAGCTGGTGGTATCAGCGATAATACAGTGATACTGTAATTCTCGTATCATCGATACTCGCCAAGGAGTCCCTATGACCACCGCGCCTTCCGTCTCGATCGTCATCGCTTACTTCTCCGGATACGGCCATACGAGCCAGCTCGCCGACGCCGTCGCCAAGGGCGCGCGCTCCGTCGCGGGAACCAGGGTCGCCAGCGTCGACGTCGAGGCCATGGCCGACGCCGAGTGGGACCTGCTCGACCGGGCCGACGCGATCATCTTCGGCTCGCCCACCTACATGGGCACCGCGGCCGGCGCCTTCCACGTGTTCGCCCAGGCCACCAGCAAACGCTGGATGGACCAGACCTGGCGTGACAAGCTCGCGGCCGGGTTCACCAACTCGGGCTCCATGAGCGGCGACAAGATGCACACCTTGCAGTACCTGTCATTGCTCGCCGCCCAGCACGGAATGCTGTGGGTCAGCCTCGGCCTCATGCCCGGCTGGAACACCACCACCGCGAGCATCGACGACGACAACCGGCTCGGCTTCTACCTGGGCGCCGGAGCGCAGAGCTTCAACGACATTCCCGCGGTGCACGACGCCGACCTGAGCACCGCGCGCCACCTCGGCGGTCGCGTCGCGGAACTCACCCACATCCACCAGGCGGGCCGCGCCGCCATCGTGGCTTGACCAACGTCGAAGACCACACACCATCACCAGCCTGGAGATACCGAATGAGCACCCCGACCCACACCACCGAACAGCGCCTGCTGATCGCCGGCGCGTGGCAAGACGCCGAGGACGGCGCAACCTACGAAACCCGGGATCCCTTCACCGGCGCGGTCGCCTCACGGGCGGCCGCCGCCACGCCGGCCGATGTCGTGCGCGCGGTGGATGCCGCCGGCGCCGCTTTCCCGATGTGGTCGGCGCTCCTGCCCGCCGAACGCGGCCGGTACCTGCTCGCCGCGGCGGACGCCGTGGAGGGCAGGATCGGGGAGCTGGCGGAGTGGACCACGGCCGAGATGGGCGGCCCCGCGGCTTGGGGTGCGCACAACGCGCGCCTGCTCGCACGGAAGCTGCGCTATGCCGCCACCGCGATCTACGAGGGACTCACCGGCGAGGTAATCCCGTCCGACAACCCCGGCCGGACCTCGTTGACAATCCGCCGGCCGGTCGGCGTGGTCGCGAGCATCGTCCCCTGGAACGCTCCCGCACTTCTGGTCGGTAGCTCGGTCCCGGCCGCCCTTGCCCTTGGGAACACGGTCGTGATGAAAGCCTCCGAGCAGACGCCCCGCACCCATGGCCTCGTGGCCGCGTGCTTCGCCGAGGCCGGGTTGCCTGAAGGGGTGCTCAACCTGGTGACCAACGCGCCGGAGAACGCGCCCGAGGTCGTGGACACGCTGATCGCCCACCCCGCGGTGCGGCGGGTGCACTTCACCGGATCGACCCGGATCGGACGGATCATCGGGGAGAAATCCGCCTCGCACATGAAGCAGGCCGTCCTGGAACTCGGCGGCAAGGCACCCGTGATCATCCTGGCCGACGCCGAGCTCGAGCACGCGGTCAGCGCGGTGGCCTTCGGGGCCTTCGCCAACTCCGGCCAGGGCTGCCTGTCGACGGAGCGAGTGGTGGTGGACAGGGCGGTCGCCGAGGAGTTCGCGCAGCGCCTCGCGAAGGTCGCCGCCGGCATCGCCTACGGTGACCCGCGCGACCCCGGCACCGTATTGGGCCCGGTGGTCAACGCCGCGTCGCTGCGGCGGCTCACCGAGCTGACCGAGGACGCCCGCACGCACGGAGCGCGGGTTCTGGCCGGCGGCAAGGCCGACGGTCCGTGCTTCGTCCCGACCGTGCTCGCCGACGTCACCTCACATATGCGTGTCTACCGCGAGGAATCGTTCGGCCCCATGGTCACCATCGTGCCCGTGGACGGGCCGGAGGAGGCTCTGCGCGTGGCCAACGACAACGACTACGGCCTCAGCTCGGCAGTCTTCAGCCGCGATGTCGCCCTCGCTCTCGATGTGGCCAAACGCGTCCACGCCGGGATGTGCCACATCAACGGCGTAACCCTCGACGACGAGCCCCAAGCGCCGTTCGGCGGCCTGAAGAACAGCGGCTACGGCCGCTCCGGAGGCCACGCCGGACTCGCCGAGTTCACCGAGATCCAATGGGTCACCATCGAAGGCCCCCAGGCTCCGCACTACCCCATCGCCGAATAGCGGCGGCCCCACAGAGGAGCCGGGGGATCACCTGATCCCCCGGCGCGCCGCAAACATCAGACTGTGAGGACGAGCTTGCCCTGGAGGTGACCGCGCTCCATCAGCCGGTGTGCGTCGGCGATGCGCTCGAACGGGAACGTTTCCTGCACATGGACGCGAAGCTTGCCCTGTTCGACGAGCTCGACGAGGCGGTGCAGGCCGACCGGATCGGGGTCGACCGCGATGCCGCTGAATTGCCGGCCTGCCGCCTCGAACTTCGCGATGAGTTCCTTGTCGTCCTCGGCGACCGCCGTCACGAGGTGCCCCCCTGGGCGCAGCACACCGAGCGAACGTTCGACGGTGTCGCCGCCGAGCGTGTCGAGCACGACGTCGATATCGCCGACCGCCTCGGTGAAGTCGACCGCCGTGTAGTCGATCACCTCGTCGGCGCCGAGCTTCTCGACGAACTCCCGCTTGCTCCCGCTGGCAGTGGTGACCACGTGCGCGCCGAGCGCTTTCGCGATCTGGATCGCGACGTGGCCGACCCCACCGCCACCGCCATGCACCAGGACACGGTCGCCCTCGGTCACGCCGGCGAGGTCGACCAGGCCCTGCCACGCCGTCAGCCCGACCACCGGCAACGCCGACGCCTCGACATGGGAAAGCGACGCCGGTTTGCGTGCCAGATGCAATGCCGGCGCTGCCACCAACTCGGCATACCCATTGGCCACCCGGGGGAACAGGGGCATTCCGAACACTTCGTCGCCGGGCCGGAACCGCCAGGTAAACGCCTCTTCGATCACGCCGCTGATGTCCCAGCCCAGGATGAACGGCGGCTGGCCGAGCAGCGGGAATTCGCCCTCGCGCAGGCGTGGTTCCAGTGGGTTCAGCCCGATCGCCTTGACGCGGACGACGACCTCGGTCGGCAGGGGCCGGGGCTCCGGCGCGTCCACGATGGTGAGGACCTCCGGGCCCCCGAAACTGTGCTGGGTGATGGCTCGCATGACTCTCCTGATTTCGGGTTGTGAGAACGAGGCTAGGTTTCCGATAGGAACCAGCAGGTACCCTTTGGTGCCATGAGCGAGTTCGGTTCCGGCGACTTCTTTCTCGCCGACTGCCCGGGCCGTCTGACGGTCGAACTGATCGCCGATAAGTGGACGGCGGTCGTGCTCTCCGGCTTGAGCAAGGGCCCGGTACGCCATGGCGAACTGGCCGAGTTGATCGGCGATATCTCCCGCAAGGTGCTCACCCAGACACTCCGGCGGCTCGAGTCGCACGGGCTTGTCCGCCGGCACGCCTACGCCGAGGCGCCGCCCCGCGTCGAGTACGAACTCACCCCGCTCGGGGCCTCGCTGATCGATCCGATCCACGTGCTGACGGAATGGGCAAGGGAGAACGGCGAAGCGGTCCTCGATGCCTCGGCCCCCAGCGAACGCGGGCGAGAGTGACTGCCGATGACCGAACTCATCCGCGAGCCGGTGTTCTGGACCGACGATTCGCCGGTCTGCGAGCCCCTGGCGCACGGCGAGGACATCGCCGCGCACTTCCATGACTTCGGCCAGCTCAGATACGCCGCCTCCGGCGCACTGGTCACCGCGACCCGGGTCGGCACCTGGGTGGCGCCGGCGAACCGCATCACCTGGGTGCCGCCCTTTTACGTGCACAGCAGTCGCGCGTACGGCGAGACCGATGTCCGGGTGCTCGGGGTTCCGGCGGAACTGGCCGGGCAACTGCCGACGGAGCCCTCGGTGTTCGTGGCCAGCGCGCTGATCCGCGAGGCCTACCTGGCGATGATCGGCGAACCGGCCGAGAGTCCCCGCGGCCGGCTGCTCCTCGAGGTCGTCATCGCGGAACTCGCTCGCGCCCCGCAGGAATCGCTGCGACTCCCGGAGCCGGGCGACACTCGCCTCAAGGCCGTGACCGACCTGCTGCACGCCGATCCGGCCACCCCGGCGACATTGGCGGAGCTCGGGCGCAGAACCGGTTCGAGCGAACGAACTCTCAGCCGTCTGTTCAGCAGCGAACTGTCGATGAGCTTTCATCAGTGGCGCACATTGCTGCGTATTCAGCGGGCACTACTCGAACTCTGCGAAGGCGCCTCGGTCACCGACACGGCGGTGCGACTGGGCTGGGCGAATCCCAGCAGTTTCATCGAAGCCTTCACCGAGCTCGTCGGCCAGACACCGGGTCGCTATCGCGCTACAACGCGCGCTACTCACGACTGAAATCAGCGTGGCGGGTTACCCGTAATTCTTGGCGGAACATCGGTGGCACGTCCTTCGGGTAACACCGATTGTTGAGGGATGTCTCATCCCGTCAACGTGCAGAGCGCTTCCGGTTCGGCAACTGCCGCAACGGCCTCCTCCGGGGTGACGCTGGGCGACCTGATCGTCCAGGCACTCACCCGGCACAGCGCGTCCGAAGCGTTCGTCGCCGGCGATCGGCGACTGACTTACGCCCAAGTCAGGGATCTCGTCTCGCAGTACCGGACCGCGCTGGCCCGTCGAGGGGTGGGGCTCGGCGTGGGTGTCACGATGCTCAGTCCGAACATGCCCGAGTCATGGATTGTCCAGGCTGCGACGTACCTTTTGGGCGGGCGCTTCACCGGCCTTCAGGCCCTGGCCTCGGTCGAAGACCACATCGTCGTCTGTGCGGATGCGCAGGCTTCGGTATTGGTGGTGACCGCGCCCCTGGAGGAGCACGGCCGCTAGGTCCTCGCCGAGGTCGGCTCGCTGCGACACCTGATGGTGATCCCGGCTGCAGGTGGTCTGCCGGAGGGCGAGTCCCACGGAGTTCGGCCGCTTGATGCCGGTCCGGCCACCGAACTCGACGTCGCCTGGCTGCAGTACACCGGCGGGACGACCGGGAGACCCAAGGGCGTGATGCAGCCTCATCGGTCGATGGTGCAGATGGTTTCTGCGCACATGGCCGACTTCGAACTGCCGCACCTGCCGCGGTATCTGGCCTCGGCTCCGCTGACCCATGCCACCGGGCTCGGTGTCATCCCGGCGCTTCTTCGTGGCGGCACCGTCGTGATCGAGCAGGGCTTCGACCCCAGCCGGTTCCTCGACGTCATCGAAGCGGAGCGCATCAACTGCATCAGCGGCCTGCCGACGATGATCTACACGGTGCTGGACCATGAGCGTCCGGAGACGAGAGACCTGTCGAGTCTCGAGGTGATCTGGTACGCCACCGGGCCGATGTCCCCGGTGCGCCTTGCCGAGGCCCGTGAACGGATAGGTCCGGTTTTTTCCCAGATATATGGGCAAACGGAGTCGACCGGCATCGGGACGGTCCTGCCCAAGGCCGCACACGAGACCGCGAGCCTGGAGCAGCTTGCCTCCTGTGGCCGCCCCGTGGTGGGGAACCGCATCAGGCTGATCGACGACGACGGTCATGACGTTCCCGTGGGCGAGGTGGGCGAGATCGCCATGCGGAACCGCGGCGTCATGCTCGGCTACCGGAACCTTCCCGAGGAGACCGAAGCAGCGCTCAAAGGCGGTTGGTTGCACACGGAAGACTTGGCCCGTCAGGACGACGAAGGCCTCCTGTACATCGTGGACCGCAAAAAGGACATGATCATCTCCGGGGGCTTCAACATCTACGCGAGCGAAGTCGAGGCCGCACTGACCGGGCACCCTGCGGTCGGCTCGGCGGCGGCCATCGGTGTGCCCGACGAGAAATGGGGCGAAAAGGTGACCGCGTTCGTGGTCGCGCGCCCCGGGCAGCACGTCGACGTCCATGCGGTCCAGTCCTTCGTGAAGCAGGTCAAGGGCTCGATGTATGTGCCCAAGGACATCGTGGTCGTGGACTCGCTTCCCCAGACGGTGGTCGGAAAGGTCGACAAGAAGGCGTTACGCGCACCGTATTGGGGCGACTCGGCGCGCAATGTCCACTGATCCGGCGAAAGGTCCGGGCGTGGAACGCACGGCCATCCCGGCTGATCGACTGCTCGACGGCCCGTCCGTATCCGGCAGCAGCTACCATCACAGTCGTGGCCACGCAGAAGGAGCGCAACGCCGAGACGCGGCGACGGTTGCTCTCCGCGGCCAGGCAGGTGTTCGCCGAGAACGGCTACGCCAACGCCACCGTGGCTGACATCGTCAAACGTGCCGGCCGCGCACACGGTTCGTTCTACCTGCATTTCACCAACAAAGAGGCCGCGCTTCAGGCTTTGCTCGAGGACGCGATGGCCGGGTTGGCGGTCGATTCGAGGACGCTGTGGCGGTGGGACGAACCCGAGTTGAGCGTACGCAAGTCCGTTCACCGCTTCGTCGAAGAGTTCGGCGAGAATCGTGATCTGTGGCTGCTCCTTGATCAGCGCAGCAGCCTTGAGCCGGCTTTCAAGAAGATGAGCGACCAGTGGTTCGAGCAACTCTCCGGCGGCATAGTGCGCGCGATGCTGTCCACCGAAGCCCCCGGGCTGTTGCCCAGTCTTGACCCGGAAATCCTCGCGCACGTCTTCGCCGCCATGCTGTCCGACAGCACCCGAGCCGCCTACCAGGAAAGCCAAAGCTGGACGACCGGCGAATTGGCGGACGAGATTTCGTCCATCTGGTCACGCACGCTCGGATATACCGAGGTGACGGCCGCAGCCGAGGACGGCGTGAAGCCTACGAGGCCTGCAAACCGCCGTCGACGGCAAAAACCTGACCGGTGATGTAGGAGGCCGCGTCGGAGGCGAGGAACGCGATGAGCGGCGCCACCTCCTCGGGCTTGCCGAACCGTCCGGCCGGGATCTTACGAACGTATTCCTCCCACAGGCCCTGGTTGTTGCGCAGGCCCTCGGTCAGATCGGTGTCGATATAGCCGGGGGCCACCGCGTTCACCCGCACACCGCGATCGGCCCATTCGATCGCGAGTGTCCTGGTCATCGCCTCCAAAGCGCCCTTCGTTGCGGTGTAAGGAATCCCGCGCTTCGACCCCACCGACGCCGTGACCGAGGAGACCATCACGATGCTGCCGCTGCGCGCCGGCAACATGCGGCGCGCAGCGGCCTTCACCGCGAAGAACACGCCGCGGCTGTTGACCGCGTTGATCGCGTCCCACACGTCGGTTTCCAGGTGCTCCGGGCGGCCGAGATAGGTGTTGATCCCCGCGTTCGCCACGAGGACGTCCACCGAACCGTGCTGCCGCTCGACGCGTGCCATCGCATCCTCGCTCGCCGCGGGATCGGCGACGTCGAAAGCCAATGGCGTCACGTCGCCGCCCACCTCGGCGATCACCCTCGCGGCCTGGGATACGGAGCGCTCCGTGCGCCCGGTCGGCACGACGATCGCTCCCGCTTCGGCCAGCGCCAGCGCCGTGTGCAGCCCGATCCCCCTGGTGCCACCGAGAACGACGGCGACCTTTCCCTCGCACGATCCGGTCATCGGGCGTCGCTGAGCGTGTGTCCGTCGACGAAGGCCCGTGCGACGACCATGTTCTGGATCGTCGGCGTCCCTTCCTCGAGCCAGTTGAGGCGTGCGTCCCGGTAGAGCCGCTCGATGCTGTGTGCCCGGGTGTAGCCGATCCCGCCGAAGGTCAGCAGGGCGCGGTCGGTCACCCGGCCCACGGCTTCGAGGCCGAAATTCTTCGTCATCGACGCCTCCGCTGGTATGCGCCGGCCGGCATCCCACTTCTCGGCGCAGTCACGAAGCATCAGTTTGAGCGCGTACACATCTTGCGCCATCTCGGCGATGTAGCGCTGGACCGCTTGACGTTCAGCCAGGGGCTTGCCGAACGTGACCCGGGTGCGGGAGTGTTGCACCGCCAGTTCGAGGGCTCGCTCGGCAGTACCCAGCGAGGACGCGGCCACCAGCACGCGGCTCAGCTCGAGCGTCTCCTCCAGCTGCGCTACTCCTTGTCCCTCCTGGCCCAGGAGGTTCTGCGCGGGGACTCGGACGTCGGTAGCGGTGATCCGGCCGTGTTCGCCTCCCTTGCAGCCCATCGTCTCGGGCAGCGGCTCGATGGCGAAACCGGGTGTGCCGCGTTCGACCAAGAACGCACTGACACCCAGCTCGCCGGCGTTCGGGTCGGTCTTGGCGAAATAGATGAAGTGGGTTGCGAAGTCGGAGTTGGAGATGAGGTGCTTGTGTCCATTGAGGACATACTCGTCGCCGTCACGGACGGCGGTGCTGCCCAGGTCTGCTCCGGTACCGAAGTCCGGCTCGGTCAACGCGAAAGCAACGGACATCGTGCCGGCCGCGACCCCGGGAAGCACAGCGCGCCGCTGTTCCCCGGAACCCAGAACGCTCAGACCGTGGGCATTGGAGTTGTGCACGTGCACGACGACCCTGAGCCCGCCGTGGATCTTGGCCAGTTCCGACAGGATCGGCAGATATTGACCGACGGTGAGGCCGGCTCCCCCGTACTCCTCGGGAACCATCAATCCCCACAGCCCGAGATCCGTGATGATGGGATTGACTTCCTGGTACGGGATTTGCTCCTCGTTCTCGATTCGTTCCTCGAACGGAGCGAGCTCGGTCCACATGCGCTCGAAAACGTTCTTGCGGTAGGCCTCGTACTGGGCGTCGTCCACGGTTTTTTTCAGCTCCTTGTGCCGTGTCGTTCGGGGTGCTGGGTTCAGCGTCCGAGAAACTTCGGTGACCGGCCCTCGCTGAACGCCGTCAGGCCCTCAACGAAGTCATGAGAATGGGCGTGTGCCTCGGACGTCAGCAGTTCCAGACGCACCCCGGTGGGTACTTCCTGTGCCAGCCCGTCTCGGACGAGCTGCTTGAGACGAGCGAGCCCCAGCGGGCTCTTGGTCGCGATCACCTCGACGAGCTCGGCCACCCGGGTTTCGAGCTTGTCCGGCGGGACAACCTCGTTGACGAGCCCGCACGCGACGAGCCTGGACGCGGGAAGGAACTCGCCGGTGAAGAAGAGGTAGTTGGCCATCGTGGGCCCGACCGTGCGTGGCAGCCTCACCGACCCTCCCCCGCCGGGGAGGATCCCGTAGTTGGCGTGGGCGTCGCCGAGTCGGGCGGTTTCCGATGCGATGACCAGGTCGCCGCAAAGGATGAGTTCGAGGCCACCGGCCAGGGCCAAACCGTTCACGGCCGAAATGACCGGCTTGGGGAACATCTCGACCGCGTCGAACACCGTGTTGGCGTGGGCCAGGAACTCCCGATGCCCTCGCACCAGTTCCTCCCCGCGGAACGACAGGACCTCCTTGAGGTCGGCGCCGGCGCAGAACGCCTTGCCGGTACCGGTCAGCACGACCGCACGCACAGCTTCGTCTTCGCGTGCTTTCTCCAGACCCGCCATGATGCCGTCGAGTACCTCACGGCTCAGCGCGTTCATCGCCTCGGGGCGGTTGATGCGGATCCAGGCGCCGCTCGATCGGGTTTCGTAGCTCACCTCGGTCATGAGCCGGAGCCCTCCGTGGGGTCGAGCGCTTCGGACAGCGTCAATCCGTTGTGGTAGCGGGGAAACAGCGTCTCGTGGTGCCGGCGCCGGGCCGGCTCCATCACCTCGTCGGCAGGAAGGTGCCAGAACATCTCCCGCGCGTGGACGGTCTCGTACAAACCCGGCTGCGCATGCCGGTCGACGACGACATTGACCACCGAGGTGAGACCGGACCGCAGAGACCGCTCAAGAGCTCCCTCAAGCTCGTCCAGTTTCGTCACGAACTCCGTGTGACATCCCAGTGCCGCGAACATCCGGTCGTACCGCACGTCGGCGGTCAGGTTGAAACCTCCACGCGCCTTGGGCCCGAGAATCGCATAGTCGGCCCCATAGGCGTAGTCCTCCATTCCGCTGCCATAAGCGCTGTTGTTGGAGACGAGGAAAACAACGGGCAACTGGTACCGCACAGCGGTCTCGATATCGCCACCGCCGAGCCCGACCCCGCCGTCCCCCAGCACCGAGATGACCGGGCCGGCGTCCGAGGCCATCGAGGCGCCCAGCGCCATCCCGACCCCGTGTCCGAAGGCCGCCGACAGACCGGCATCCATGACCCGGCCGGATGCCTTGGGCTGCAAGAACTCGGCGAGAAACCCGGACGCCGTGAACGAGTCCAAAATGACCGGCACATCGCCGGGGAGCAGCCGGGACAGTTCGCTCGCGAAGGCGATGGGGTGGATGACCTCTCGACCGAGGAGGTCATCCACGTCGGCAGCACGTCGAGCGCGCCACTGCGCCACGTCGGCTCGGCAGGCCTCCGACCAGGCCTGGGACGGACGGGGCTGCCCGGCGGGCAGGCCGGCGGCGAGACTGTTCAGCTGGCGCAGGAAGGTGTCCTGGTCGGCGGTGATCTCGACGAGGGTCCGCAGGTTCACCGCGATGTCGGACGGATGGCGACTGACCTGAATGAACTCGGCCGAGGTTTTCCAGTCCCCGAAACCCTCCAGATAGCTCAGATGCATGCCCAGCAGCATGACGACATCCGCTTTTTCCAGCGCACGCTTGCGGGCGGGCGCCGGGATCACCAGCGGATGATCCTCGGGAACGGCGCCCCGGCCGTGCCGTCGCATCGAAAGCGGCACCGAGAGCTTCTCGATCAACTCACGCAAACTGGCGCCCGCGTCGTCCCAGTGCACCCCGTCCCCCGCGATGATCAGTGGACGTTGTGCCCCGGACAGTGCCTCGAATGCCGACGCCACTCCTTGCGGATCACCCGCGACCGCCGGTGGCCGGCCCAAATGCACACCGGCACCTGGCCAGCCGATCCTCGATTCGGGCGGAATCGGATGATCATTGAACAGGTCGTTCGGGAACTCGATCGCCACCGGACCATAAGGGAAAGTCATCGCTTCCCTGAACGCCATCCGCACGTAAAGATCAGCCTGTTCCGGCACCGTGACCCGGCGGAACGACTTGGTGACCGAACCGAGCACGGAACGCGCGTCGGCCTCCTGCATCGTGGCCCGGCCCTCCTCCCGAACCTTGTGACCACCCAGCAGCAACACCACGGGCGTGCGGTTCACATAGGCCATATGCATCGCCGTCACGGTGTTCGTCATGCCAGGCCCCGCCGTCGCGAAACACACCCCAGGGCCACGTGTCACGCGCGCATACCCGTCGGCCGCATGCACCGCGGCCTGCTCGTGCCGGACCTGGAAGACATCGATCCCGGCCCGGTACGCGAAGTCCTGAATGGACGCGATATGCCCACCGAAGATCCCGAACATCGCGCGAACACCCTCACGCCGCAGGGCCTCCACGACCAGTTCCGCGGGCCACCGGTTTCTCGACATGGTCTTCGTCCTTCCGCCGCTCTGCGCTGACATACTGACACGACTATCACTAAATCGTCCAGCCCTGGATGGACGGGGCCTTTCTTGACATCGATGCCCTGCCTGGGCATAGTCGGCATCGATTAATGATGCGACTGTCAGTAAGTTCTTCGGGCCAAAGGGGTCTCGGTGCAGCTCAATCTCAACGACTACCTGGACCAGTCGGGCACCAAATACGGAGCCGAACCAGCCTGGAAGTCCGGTTCGCGACAGGCCACCTATGCGGAGCTGGTCGCCACCGCCGGCACCGTGGCCGGCGCCTTGACCTCGGCCGGAGTCGCGTTGGGCGACCGTGCGGCGTTTCTCCTCAGGAACTGCCCCGAGATCCTCGAACTCCACGCCGGAATGTCCCGTGCGGGAGTCGTCGCGGTTCCGCTGAACTTCCGGTCGGTCGCCCGGGAACTGGCCCACGTCGTCAACGATTCCGGATCGCGAGTCGTGGTGTTCGGCGAGGAATTCGCCGACGCGATGGACGAGGTGCGGGGCATCGTCGATCCCGATATCCGCTACGTCATGGTCGGACCCTCGGCGGCGCCACGGTGGGCAACCCCATATGGAGAGTGGCTCGACGGTGGCGCGCCCAAGGCAGGTCTGAGAGTCGAGATCGACCCTGCACATCCCTATTTCATCGGCTACACGTCGGGGACCACAGGCGCCCCGAAAGGCGCGGTCATCAGTCACCGCGCCCTGATCCGCCACGTTCTTGCTCTGATGCTCGAATACGGAGCGCCCAGTCAGCCGCGAGATCGGTTCCTGAGTCTGATGCCGATGTTCCACTCCAACGGCACGTGGTTCGCCACCGCCGCGATGATGGCGGGCGCACTGAACGTGATCCATCCATCGGGCGGATTCGACCCCCGAGAGGTCATGCGGGTGGTCGCCGCGGAGCGAATCACGCACACGTCCGTAGTGCCCACGATGCTGCGCATGATGGTCGCCATCGACCCCGGCGAACTGGCGTCGCTCGACACCTCGTCGCTGACGACCATTCTCGTCGGTTCGGCCCCGGTCACGTTGAGCCTCAAACGCGAGGCGGAGCGAGTACTCGACGTCAAGGTCAACGAAGGATATGGGGCCACCGAAACGGGCGTGGTCACATCGCTGAGACCGGGTGATCCCGACGAGAAGCAGGCCTCGGTGGGGAGACCGACCATGGGACGCGCGGTGTCCATTCGCGACGATCAGGGCCGCGAGTGTCCGGTCGGGACGGCGGGCGAAATCTGGACGCGTGGCGAAGGAGTTTTGCTCGACCACTACTGGAACAATCCCGAGGCCACTCGCGCCGCATTCGACGCCTCAGGCTGGTGCGCCGTCGGGGACATGGGATATCTCGACAGCGACGGCTACCTCTTTCTGACCGACCGCAAGCACGACATGATCATCAGCGGTGGAGAGAACGTCTATCCGACCGAGGTGGAGTCCGTCCTGCTGGACCACCCGGCGGTCGCGGAGGCCGCTGTCATCGGGCTGGCGCACGAACATTGGGGCGAGACCGTCCAGGCGGTTGTGGCCCTCAAACCTGGGCAAGTCGTCACTCCGCAGGACCTCATCGAGTTCAGCAGAGCGGGTCTGGCCGACTTCAAAGTTCCCCGTTCGGTGCGATTCGTCGATGAGCTGCCGAAGAGTTCAACGGGCAAGATCTTGCGCCGTCTCGTCCGTGAAGCAAGCAACGCAGCACAAACCGAGTGACCGGGTAGGACACCGCCTGAACTCGGGGTGGAGCACATGTCCTTCGTCGCCGTCCCCGACGGACGCACGACAGCCACCGGCGGCGCCTTCCTCCGCGGCCGGAGACGAGCCCGACGCGGACCGCGTCTCGTCCTGGACCTATGACGATCGCCGAACGGACCGCGGGACGGTGACGCCCGGGACCCGGAGCCGGACGCGGCCGAAGTCGGTGTAGGTGGTGAAGAACAACGTCTTCAGATCGGCTCCGCCGAAGGTGAAGTTCGTGACCGAATGGCCGGGCACGAGCACCGTGCCGAGATGCGAGCCCGATTCCGGGTCGATCACCCAGATTCCGCCGGGGCCGGTGCACCACAGGCGCCCCGCGGCGTCCACCTTCATGCCGTCCGGTGCCCCCGGCGCGTCGCCCCGCATCGTCACGACCACCCGGTCCGTCGCGAGATCCGGGCGGCCACCGGCGGCCGCCCACCGGTCGATCTCGAACGCGCGGATGTGCATGCGGGCGGTGTCGTTGACGAAGAGAACCGTTTCGTCGAGGGAAAAGACCAGCCCGTTGGGCATCGCGAAATCGCGCAGAACCAGGTTGATCGAACTCAGGTCCGGGGCCACCCGGTAAACGCCGGCCAGGTCGACCTCGGACTGGACGCCGAAGGTGAACGGGTCGGTGAACCAGATCCCGCCATCGGCATCGGTGACCACATCGTTGGGCCGATTCAGCCGCAGGCCCCGGTAAGAGCCGGCGACGACGGTCGTGCTGCCATCCGATTCCCGGCGGCACACCCGGCGTCCGGCGTGCTCACACCAGATCAACCGGCCCTGTGGATCACGGGTCTGCCCGTTGGCCTGGTTCGTATCGGTGTCGAGAACGACGACCCCTTCGGACTCGGACCATCGGTACCGCACGCCACGCCCGTTGTCCGTGAAGACCAGGTGGTTGCTCTCGGGGATCCAGACGGGGCCTTCCGCGACGCCCAGGAACGTCCCGTTGTCGTCGTGGCCGCCGTATCCCGAGCCGAGCCACTCGATCTTCTCGTCGGGGTCGACGAGCTCGGACATATCGGAGGCCACGTTGTGGGTAATCGTCATCGTGGTGCCTTTCCTGCTCGGTAGAGCCAATCGACGTACCGGAAGTCTTTTGCGTCGAGCCGGCGAAGCAGTCCGTCGCGCAGGATGGCGACCAGGCCGTCTCCGTGCACGATGTCCCCTACCCGGCGCGCCCAGGTTTGGGCGAGGCCGGCTCGGGGCCGGCGAATACTTTCGTAGCGGGACAAGGCAACGGCCACCTCCACCGAGCTGTCCGCGAAGCAGGCCCCCAGGGTGAACGCATCCTCCAGGGCCTGGCAGCCACCTTGCGCCAGATACTGGAGCATCGGGTGCGCGGCGTCGCCGATCAGGCTGACCCGGCCCTTGGTCCAGGTCGGCGCCGGCCGGCGGTCGAACAGCGCCCACCGTCGATCCCGGTTCAGGAGGGCGGCCGATGATCGCACGCGCTCGTCCAAGTCGCTGAAGCGCTCGTCGAGTTCTTCCGGCGTTCCCCAGTCCGTCGAACCGGGATCCACCCCATCCCGGTACGCGTCGCTGGTGAATACGCCGACCTGGTTGAACAGGTGCCCGCCACGGACCGGGTATTGGATGAGGTGCACGTTCGGACCGATCCACCACTTGATGGTGGGTTCGCCGCTCACGTTCCGCGCGCGGGCAATGGGTATCGCGCCCCGGTAAGCGACGTCACCGCTGCACACCGGCGGGCCATCGCCCAGCACGTACTCGCGGCACACCGAGCGCAGGCCATCGGCGCCGATCACGAGCTCGGCCGAATAGCGAGCCCCGTCGTCACACGTCAGCAGAACGTTTTCCCCGCGCTGCTCGAGGCGGATCACCTGCCGGGAGTTCTCCAGCGTGACCAGATCGCTTGCCCGGCAAGCCTTCACCAGCGAGTTCAGCAGGTCACTGCGATGAGTGACGATGTAGGGCGCCCCGAAAGTTTCCTGGAAATGCGCACCGAAATCCATCTCCGCCAAGAGGTCGCCGGTGCGGGCGTCCATCATCATCGCGCGGACGGGCCGTACGGCCTCGGCGAGGATGGAGTCCAGTACTCCCAACGCCTTCAGCACATGGAGCGCGTTCGGCGCGAGCTGGATTCCGGCGCCGAGCTCACCGAACTCGGGAGCCCGTTCCAGGACATGCACCTGGCGCCCGTGAGAGGCCAGCGACAACGCGGTCGCCAGCCCTCCGATACCGCCTCCGACAATGATCGTCGGCGCGATACTAGACATCGTTCCCGCCTTCGAACACGCCGACGACCTTTTGCGCAGCCTCGAAGTCCTCTCGGTACAGGCCGAGGGCCTTGATCACCGGCTGGTCAGTGATCGAGAACAAGTCGCTCTCGACGTTCGCGTGGTGTTCGACGCAGGCCCATGAAGGCACCACGAAAACGTCTCCTTCACCCCAGGCGAACTCGACGCCGTCGATGATCGACTTTCCGCTACCGCGGTAGACGACGAATACCGAGCTGCCGACCTCGCGGCGGGGGACGGTAGGGCGCCGCGCGGCGATCCGGTGCGCATAGCACCCGATAGTCGGAAGTACGCCTGCCCCGGTGACCGGATTGATGTACTCGAGCGACACCATCGGCCCCGCCGAATGGGCAAGCAGCGCGGCGAGGCTCTTCCCGGTGTCCTCGTATCGGTAGACCAGCAGCGGCGATGAGGGCCCGGTCGCGGAGCCCTCGACGCGCGGCACCGTCGCCCGGCCGCCGTAGATCCCCTCCGAGATATTCCGTCCTCGAACCGGCTGCATGTCGGCACCCGGGAACAGCTCGAAGAAGATCGCGTCCAGGTGGCTGACGATCGGAAGGTCAAGCCCGTCGAACCAGATCATCGGTGAGCCGGACTCGTTCGCGTGGTCGTGGAACTGCCAGGGCGGCGTCAAGATCAGGTCACCGGACCGCATCTCGCACGCATCGCCGTCCACGGTCGTGATCGTGCCGGAGCCTTCGAGCACGAACCGGATAGCGGCCGGCGAATGGCGATGTCCCGGTGCGCTCTCCCCGCCGCCGAGGTACTGGATCGCCGCCCACAGAGTCGGTGTGGCGAACGGCTTTCCGCCCAGCCCGGGATTCGCCAGAGCCAGCACCCGGCGATCGCCGCCACGGGAGATCGTGATCAGATCCTTGCTCCGTTCCGCCATGCGCCGAAGGTCGCCGTGCCGCCATAACCACGGAAGGGCGGACGGACGGGGCACCTTCGAAAGCAGGCGGGCGTTCTGGGTCCACAGCGGCTGGAGGTTCAGCGCGTCGAGGTCGGTATAGAGGTCGGCGATCTCGGTGATGACCTGCCCCGGCACCTCGGCATCAAGCTCCGTCGCGGTCGGAAAACGCACCTGCGCAGGAATCTCCCTATGATTCGCCATAGCGGAACTATGTCATGTATAGCGGAACACCGTCAAGACTGCGGAGCACTGTCCCGCAGAGGCGAACACTTCTGCGCTCGTCGTGACCGGAGGCTGTAACATCGTTGTGCCTGGCGCTATATCGGGAATGCCTCACGGAAAGCTCGGGGTGAATGTCGGACGGGCCCATGAACGACACGAGGCTGGTCAGCTCGGTCGACAATGCGTTGAGCATCCTTTTGCTGTTCAAGTCCCGGAACGTGCTGCGCGTCGCCGACGTGGCCGCACAGCTCGGCGTCGCGCGGTCCACGGCCCACCGGCTGCTGGTTTCGTTGACCCAGCGCGGATTCGCCGTCCAGGAGCCGGTCACGCGTGCCTACACCCCCGGGCCCGAGCTCACCGAGATCGGTCTCGCCGTGGTCGACATGCTCGATATCCGTGGCCGCGCCCGGCCGTATCTATCGGCGCTGGCGGAGGAAATGCGGGAAACGATCTCGCTCGTAACGCTCGAGGGCACGAACGTCCGGTTCCTCGATTCCCTTGAGTCTCCGCAGATCCTCCGGGTCGGGTCGCGCACCGGGCAGCTACTCCCCGCGCACTGCGTATCGGGCGGCAAGGTATTGCTCAGCACCCTGAGCCGGGACGCGTTCGACGCCCTCTACCCCGATGAAAAGCTGCCCACGCTCACGTCGCGGTCGATCGGCACCAAGACGGCGTTACTCAAGGCCCTCGACGTGATCCGCGAGCGTGGTTACGCGACGAACCAGGAAGAGAGCGAGCCGGACGTCACCGCCGTCGCGGTCACGTTCGGACCGGCGAACTCGCCGGCCGCGATCACCGTGGCCGCGCCGACGTCGCGCGTGGAATCGGTCGAAGCCCAGGGCGCCGCCGTTCAGCGCATCATCGAGGCAACGCGGAACCGGAAGGAACCGGCGGCGCCGTAGCGGGCCGTCATGGGCGGGACGGCGGCGGCTCCAGTCCCGTTCCGGCTCGCCGGCGGACGAACTCCGGTCCCAGTTGTTCGAGCTTCGTCACGCCGAGAAGTTGCATGGCCGAGAGAATCTCGCCGCGGAAGGCGTCCAGCATCTGCTGGACGCCTTCCGTGCCTCCGACGGCGAGCGCGTACAGCCACGGCCGCCCGACGAGGCAGGCGGTCGCCCCCAGACTGAGGGCCTTGACCACGTCGGTGCCCCGGCGAATCCCGCCGTCGAGCAGGATCGGTGCCCGGCCGGCGACACCGGCCGCGATCTCCGGGAGTACCTCGATCGAGGCCGGCAGACCGTCGAGCTCCCGTCCACCGTGGTTGGACACGATCACGCCGTCACAGCCGAGTTCCAGCGCGAGGTCGGCATCCTCGGCGCACATCACGCCTTTGAGGAGCAGCGGGCCGTCCCAGATGCCGCGAAGCCACTTGAGGTCATCCCAGTTCTGGTCGACGTTGAAGACGGCCGGCACCGAAAGCGCCTGCCGGCGGCGGTTCTCGAGAAGCGTCGACAGGCGGGCTCTCAGCCCCCGCTCCGCGCTCGACCCGGGATCGGTCGTGAAGTAGTCCCACATCCATTTCCCGTGCCGGATGTTGCGCAGCGCCATTCTCACCGTCGGCCTCAGTGGCAGGCGGAATCCGTTACGGATGTCCCGCTCACGGTTCCCCTTCACGGGACCGTCCACAGTGAGCACAAGAGCTGAGAACCCGAGCCGCTTGAGGCGGTCCACCGCCGCCTGCGTGACCTCCCGGTCCCGGTACAGGAAGAGCTGGGCCCACTGCGGCTCGTCCACAGCCGCCGCCACGCGGTCCGGCGTCAAGCTTGCGACGGCGCTCAAGACGCTCACCGTGCCGGCCGCACTCGCGCCACGTGCTTGCGCAAGCTCCGCCTGCGGACCGAGGATCCGGCTGTCGCCCGTCGGTGCCGGCAGTACCGGAACGCGCAGACGTCTGCCGAACAGCTCCCGCTCCGTCGACGCGTGCTCGATACCTCGCAACACGCGGGGAATCAACGACAGATCGTCGAAGGCAGTCTGGTTGCGCCTCAGCGTGATCTCGTCGTCGGCTCCTCCGTCGGCGAAGTCGAAGGCGAACCGGGGCAGCCGGGCCCTCGCGCCCGCACGCCACGTCCCGAAATTATTCGGTGCAGGCATCGCGCTCACCGCTCGCCGACGAGTCCTGCGTAGAACCAGTGCTCGTGCTCGGCGAGGCCGGCGAGCTCGCGCCCGGCGTCGCGCAGCACCGGAGGCGCGGACATGATGTGCGCCGCACCGGCGTGCAGATCGCGGTAGAAGCGCTGAATGGTGCCTTGGCGAAGCGCGCGAGTTCCGGCCGCGGTATTGACGAACGTGCCCACCCGGAAGGCCGACCAGGTCGCATTGTTCAGCGCCAGGCGCATCAGACTCGACTGGCGCTTGCTGATATCCCCACCGCGCGAAAGCGTTTCCCACGCGTCCGACCACGTCTCGAAGGCCAGCGCCCGAGCGGAGCGCACCTGTGCCTCGGCGTTCGCGTATTGCTCGTGGCTGCTGTCACTGCCGGCCTGCGCGCCCGCACGCCCGGCCTTCTCGCGCATGGACGCGCTGAGCTCGTCCAGCAACCGGCGCCCGACGCCCAGCGCCCAGGCGGTGTGGCCGATCATCGACGTCTGCACCAGGCCGAGCTTGCCGAGGACCCCGCCGCGAACCGGAGTTCCGTCGATACCCGCGGGATACGTGCGCCGGTCGGGGACGAACGCGTCGTCGGTGGAGTAGTCGAAGCTCCCGGTGCCGCGCAGACCGATCACATCCCACGATTCGGTGTCGATGTTCACGTCCTCAGCGGGCAGGACGAACAGGACCGGCTCCTTCGTGTCCTCGACGGTGCCGAGAGTGAAGATGTGACTGGCGTACGGCGCGCTCGAGGCGAAGTTCCACTCACCGGTCAGCCGGTAGCCGCCCTCGACGCGGACCGCCTTGCCGGAGCGTGTGCCCTGGCCGGCGCCCACCGGCATCCGGCTGCCGCTGAAGACGTCCTTGACCCCCTCGTCGGGCAGATAGAACGCGGGTGTGGAGATGCCCACCGATCCTGTGAACAGCACCCAGCCCGCGGACGCGTCCTCGTAGGAGATCAGCTCGCAGAGTTCCAGTGCGGTAAGGGGATCGGCTTCCGCACCACCCAGCACCTCGGGCACCCACATACCGAACAGGCCGTTCTCGTGGTACGCCGCGACCACTTCGGGCGCGAGCCGTCCGTGGATATCGGCATATTCGGCGTTCTCGCGGATGAGCGGAGCGAGCTTCTGCCCGGCCTTCAGCAGCGCGGCGGCGCGCGGATTGACATTCATGATCTCAAACCACCTAACAGAAAGTGTTCACATTGAAAAGCTCCGACGCTGATGTCCGGCGGCGAACGGGCGTCACCTGGGCCGGCGGACGTGGTCCCGACTTGGCGCCCTCGGTGGGGCACTCGACCGCGCCCTGGGCGCTGACCGTGACGCTCAACGTCCCGATCCGGTCGATCGACACCTCGATGACGTCTCCTTCGGCGATCTCGCCCACCCCGGCGGGTGTTCCGGTGGTGACGATGTCGCCCGGCTCGAGGGTCATCACCGACGACGCATAGCTGAGAAATCTCGGGACACCCCAGATCAAATCCGAGATGTCCGCGTCCTGCCGCAGAATGCCGTTGACCGAGCAGCGCAGCGTCAGGTCGTCGAGGCAACCGACCTCTTCCGGCGTCACGAGGTACGGGCCGACCGGGGTGAAGGTGTCGAAGGATTTACGCGTCGAGCGGTCCTCGCCGCCACGCATGGTGATATCGAGCAGGCACGTGTATCCGGCGATGTATTCGAGGAAGTCGCCGGGATCGATGTGGCGTGCCCGCTTCTTGATCACGAAGGCGAGTTCGCCCTCTTGGTCGAAGCGCCGATCCGTGTACGGGAGCCGGACGGTGCCGCCGTGGGCGAGGACCGAGGCCGGCGATTTGAGGAAGAATCCGAGCGCCGAGACATTGCCCGCCACCTTCATTTCCTCCTGGTGATCGTGGTAGTTCACCGGCGCGGCCACGATCTTGCCCGGCCGCGGAACGAGGGGGGCGAATGTGGATACGTGCTCCTCCACGAGCGGCTGCGCCGCGATCACGTCGGGGTCCAGCTCATCGATGATCTCGATGAGCTGAACGAACGGATCCACGGCTGTGCGCGGGTCCGGGAGCATGCCGGTCAGCTCGCGCAGGCCACCATCGGTGAGGGCGACCACGACCGCCACTCCCCCACGGCGCACCGTTGCCAGACGCATGATCAGCCCTTCGCATTCGGCTCGCGGGGATCGCCGGCCCGCCGGCGGGCTTCCTGCACGAGGCGGATGGCCGGTCCGATGGCGCACGAGAGGTTGTGCTTCGACTTCTCCTCCGGCGCGACGAGCAGTCCCGCATACATCGCCTCCCCCATCGTCAGCGCCCCGGCGAAGATGCCCTCGAAGACCCGCTGATCCGCGCGCAGCTCCAGGGTCCAGTGGCCGGGCCCGGCATCGCGCGAGACCTCGGTGACCTCGCCCGGTCTGCCGTCACGGAACGCGATGTCGAACCGTTCCTCCGGCGTGGTGATGCGCAGTTCCAGCGGATAGGGGGCGATCGGCACCGCCGCCGCGGGTGTGAAGTCCAAAGTGGAGAAGAACTCCGCCGCCCGGTCGCCCAGGTTGCTCATGCCGGGGTCAGCCATTGCGTGCCTCCGAATTTCTCACACAGTTCGATGAGCTCCGCGTCGGGCTCGTCCGCCATGACCAGCCGCCCGTCCTTCACGATCGGCACGTCGCCGGCGGTGATGGTCGGCCGCTTGATGACCCCGAACTGCGGCACCGCGTTGCTCGGGTCGGTGCCGCCGAGGAGCTGGTTGCCGCCCATCGCCATGAAGAACGTGCCCGCACGCCGCGACCAGGACATGATGTTGACCGCGCGTGCCGTCGCCGACCGAGACTGGGCCGGCTGCAGAGAGATCTTCGGGTTCACGCCGAATCCGCACTCGGCCAGCCGCGTCGCGTTGCGATGTGCCTGAGCGGTCTCCCACAGGTATTCCGCTTCCGGACCGCCGGAAATCCCGGTCACCCAGCCGTCTTTGATCGTGAAGGAGATCGGCGCCCTCGGCTCGTCGAAGGTCAGTGCCGCATCGAGGACGAGCCGGCCGTTACCCGTGTAGTTCAGATCGCCGAAGACGGTGGTGGCGCCGGGAAAGGTACCGATATAGCCCGGCACCGCCGGGCCGGACTCGTACGGACGCGACCCGATATACGCCCCGATGGTCCCGGGAATCGTCTCCATCCGGAAGTCGGTGCCCTTGTCGTCGGTGACGTGCAGGGCGGGGTTCTCCCGGACGATCTTCTGCGTCCGCGAGTTGAGGAGATAGATGAGCTCGTTCGGCACCAGCGCCGACTCCGCCAGCAGTGCCTCGGGCTCCGGACGGACCAGGAGATACCGCGTCCCGTAATCGAAGGACGCGAGGAAACCCGCTTCGCTGTGCGAGGTCGGGCCGCCGAAGTCGAAGAGCATGTCCGCTGCCTTGAGTGCCGCGGCGACCACCGGGTCGAGGGCTTGGCCCGACTTCCAGGGCTCTTTGACCAGCACCGAAACCGATGCTCCCGCGCTCTTCGCCGCGAACCCGATCGCGTCGACGACTTCCTCGTCCAGCCCCGGCTCGGTCAGCAACAGCACCGACTCGCCCGGCTTGACGTTGCCGAAGCGGACGCAGTTCGCCGCTCCCGGCGCGAGTCTCCGCAGGCCACTCATTCATCAGTCCCTTTCTTCACGGCCGCCGCGGCCTCCGCGACCTGCTCGTCCATTTCCGGCGTGCCGCCGCTCACGCCGACCGCCCCGGCCGGAGCGCCGTCGGCGAAGATCGGCACGGCCCCCTTTTCGAAGACCAACTGGTCCTGGTTGAGCGCGTTCAGCCGCCGGGTCACCGAGTTGTCGTCGGCGACGGCTCCACTCGACCGCAGGAAGATCGTCGACACCAGGGCCTTTCCACGCGCGATGTCGACGGTGAGGCGGTATGCGCCGTCCATGCGTACCTGCGCCACCAGATCGGTCCGCGCGTCGACGACGGCGATGGACATCGGAACGCCGAGCTTGGTGGCCTCGGCGATACCGGCATTGATGACCGCGAAAGCCTCGTGGTGATCCATGAAATTCCCTTTCCCAGCTTCGGATGGCGCGGGTTCAGACCGCGTTCAGGACGTTCTTGTTGTGCGCCAGGAGGTTGTCCGGGTCCCACTTGCGCTTGAGCTGCACGAGCCGCGCCCACTTCTCGGGTGAGCCGTAAACGGTGCGCAACCAGTCCGGGCCGCGGTCGGCGGTGAGATTGATGTAGCCGGTGCCGGTCAGCTGAGGAGCCAGCGCCCGGACACTGTCGTCCACCCAGCCCGCGTACTCGTCGTCGGCCTTCTCGCTGTCCCACATCGAGACGATTTCGCACACGTAAGCGGCGCCGGCGCGAGAGAACGCGCAGGAGTCCTCGTCGCCCTCCTGCAACGCCCCGCCCAGTATCGGGAAGTTGATCAGGCACCCGGTTGCGGGCCCAGCCGGGACCGGAGCAGCGGCGACCTGGTCGATGACGAGCTGCGCGACTTCGGCGCTCATCGCCGGCAGATATCCGCCGCCACTGTGGTAACGCCGTCCACTCGGCTGGAAAGCGTCGAGGAGCGAGTTGGTCTCGCACCAGGTTTTGGGCGCCACCATGTTCGCCATCGGCGTCGCGAGAGCGTTGATCTCGCCCATCGCGGCCTCGTAGTCTTCGACAGGGCCGGTGTAGACGACGACCGCGAGCAGCAACGGCGTGCCGATCAGCTCGGGCGGCAGACCCGGTATCGGTGGCGCCTGGGCGAAGACCGAGGAGATCGAGACCTCCCGCGAGGTCCGGCGCATCGCCTCGTCAAGGCCCTCGCACAGCTTCACGGCCTCTTCCGGCGAGTAGACGATGATGCCGCTGACGACCTGCGGGCCGACCTTGTGGCCCTGGAACGTGAAGGACGTGGCGATGGCCAGGTTGTGCCCGGCCCCGCGCATTCCCCAGAACAGGTCGGGCTCCGAGTCGGCCGAAACGGTGCGCACCGCCCCGTCCATCGTCACGACTTCGATCGACAGGAGACTGTCCACGGTCGCACCGAACCGGCGGGAGAGGTGACCGATTCCGCCGCCGAGGGCGAGTCCTGCCACGCCCGTATCGCTGACCACCCCAGCGGGGACGGCCAGCCCGTGCGCCTGTGTCGCGGCATCCATTTCCCCCAGCAACACACCGGCTTCCAGGGTGGCACGGCCCGTCGCCTCGTCCACGAAGACGCGCTTCATCTTCGTCGTATCGATGACCAGTCCATCGGGCGGCATGGCGTGGGCGTCGACCCCGTGGCCGCCACTGCGCACCGCGATCGGCACGCCTTTCTCGCGCGCGTAGTTCACGGCCGCGACGACATCCTGCGGATCGAGCGCCTGGACGATCAGCGCCGGCGTGTGGCCGGCGTTCCGCATATTCCAGATCGCGCGGGACTCCGCGAAGCCTTCGTCTCCGGGCCGCAGCACGGGGCCTTTGAAGGCTGCCGGGAAGTCCTCGAACGCGCGAATGGTCAGGTCGGTCACAGCGAGTCCTTTTCCTCGGGATGAAAGCGATGGTGGGTCAGCGAGCGACCGGAAGTCCGCCATAGGTATGCCAGGACGTTGCCGTCAGCCAGCCGGCGTCCACGGGAAGGTTGATACCGGTGATGGCACCGGCTTCGCTCGAACTGAGAAACGCGACGGCGCGGGCGACCTCCTCGCCGTGGACGAGCCGGCCCAGCGCTGAGGAATCCTCCATCACGCTGGGGTCCCGCTCACCGCGGTCGATCATGCCTTGCAGCAGAGGAGTCAGCGTGTACCCCGGCGAAACGCAGTTCACCCTGACTCCCGAACGCCCCCATTCGGCCGCCAGATTGGCGGCCATGGCGATGACCGCCGCCTTGGCCGGCCCGTAGGCATGCAAGGGGACCGACCGCATTCCCGCGATCGATCCGATCAGCACGATCGATCCGCTGCCCCGATCCGCCATCCGGTTTCCCACGGCCACGGCGCTCACGTAGGAACCCCTGAGATCGACATCGACGATTCTGTCCCAATCGGACAGTGAGTAGTCCTCGGTGCGGCTGGGGAACTGCGCGATGCCCGCGGACAGGACCGCGATTTCGAGGAGGCCGACGCTGTCCTCGACGGCCGCGATCTGCGCCGAGACGTTCTCCTCGTCGACGATGTCCAGCTGCACGGCATGTCCGCCCACGGAGTGAGCGACTTCTTTCGCGCGGTCGAGATTGATATCGGCAATGACGACCTTCGCTCCGCGTTCCGCGAGCAGCCGGGCACAGCATTCGCCGATGCCGCTCGCTCCGCCCGTCACGAACGCGACTTTGCCTTCCAAGCCGTACCAGGCAGGGGTCCGGTTCATGGCAATCCCTCCGTTCACGACGTCGGCAGATACTTGCGCGCCAGCGACGCGAAGTCGGCCGGCGTCAGCGTTCGATGCAGGCGGATGCCCTCGGCCTTGACTTCGGCGAGCAGGGCAGCCTTGTGCTCCGCGGGGACGGTGATTCCCGTGTGCTCCAGCGCCCAGTCGACGTTGGCCATGCCGCTGTACTTGCCGAGAACCAGCGTCGGCGGCTCGGCGCCGGCCAGTTCGGGGACGTAGGGGAACAACCACTGAAGATCGCCGCCCCGCTCCGACCACCGGGCGAATTCGGTGGCCACCGTCCCTGACTCGATCTCCCCGATCCGGGTGCCGACGATCGGCCGGTTCGTGGCGATCGGGTGGCCGGAGGCCCGGCTTACCAACTGCGCGAGAGCGGGCAGGTGATCGAGCCGCACCGTGGTATTCGCCCGCTGCAGCAGCGTGGCTGCCATCACGACCTCTTCCAGCGCGGCGTTGCCGACGCGCTCGCCGAGGCCCAGTACGGTCGTGTGAATGGTCGGCGCACCCGCCCCCAGCGCCGCGACGGCGTTAGCCGTGGCGAGACCGAAGTCGTTGTGCGCGTGCAGTTCCAGCGGTAGCTGTGTCCACTCTTGCATCGCCTGGACAAGCCGTCGGGTGCCCTCGGGGTTGAGCGTCCCGAACGTGTCCATCAGCGAGATCGCCGTGAACTGCCCGGACCCGTCGATCTGCTCGACGACGTGCCTCAGGTCGTGCTCGGTGTAGCGAGGTGCGTCCGCCAGCAGCAAAGTCGTGTGCAAGCCCGACTGGCGGGCGAGTGCGGCGGCTTCGATGGATTGGTCGAGCGCCGAGTCCAGCGTCCACCTGAATATCTCGCGGTATTGGCTGTTCGCAAGCAGAATCACGCCGACGCCGTCGACACCCGCGTCGATCGCCATGGTGATGTCCGACCGTACGCTGCGGGCGATCGTCCAGATCTCGGCGTCCAGTCCGGCCTCGACGATCGAGAGAATCGCCTTCCGATCGTCGTCGGAGACCGCGACCATGCCCGCCTCGATGCGGTTGACGCCGGCGCTCGCCAGCGCGGTCGCGATGCGCAGCTTTTCCGCCGGGGTGAACACGACCCCGGCTTGCTGCTCGCCGTCGCGCAGCGTGGTGTCGTGCACGACCAGCCGGCGAGGCGTCTGGTCCTCGTCAGGGAAGTTCCACGGACTGACGAAAGACGTGTCCGTATACGAGCTCGGGCGGTTCGCCGGATCGCGCATTGAGCTCCTTCTTGGTTCCGGGAAACAACGGACCATTGTTCCGCAATGTCGAACGTTGTTCCTATGTATCGAATGTATTTCCTGCCGCGCTCGCGTGTCAAGCGCCCTCGCCGCGCTGTGCGTAGAAGGCCTTGGTCAGCAACCTGACCATTTGTGGGCCCTCCCAGGTGTGCCACCTCGCGATCGCCCGTTTTTCCACGATTGCCGCCGCCTCGTCGAAGGGCACACCGTCCGCCTTCAAGCGCCCGGCCTCGTCCCGCACGAACGCGAGGCAGGTACGTACTTCGCGGATCAGCCCGGCATCGGCGACTTCACCGTGGCCGGGCACGACCTTTTCGGGCTCCAGCGCGATCAAGTTGTCGAGCGCGTCGAACCAACGACCGGGCACGAAATCGACATCGAATGGCGGGACGTAAGGGAGGATCGGGAACATCCGCGTCCCGAACAAGTCGCCGCCGAACAAGACCCGATCACCGACGAGGACGGTCTGATCGTCCGTCGTGTGCGCGGGACCCCATTCCTTGAGGACCGCCTTGATCCCGCCGAGATCGAGCGTGAGGTGACCGTCGTGAACAATGTCCGGACCGACGAGTTCGAGCCCTTCGAACTCACGCTCCACGGCTTCGCCGAGGCCGAGCTTTCCGAACGCTTCCGCGTAACGGGGAGCGTAGCGTTCCAGCCGATCACGTTGCGCGGCACCGAAAATGATCGTCGCCGTGCCCTTGAACGCCTGAATGCCGAACCCGTGGCCGGGATCCAGCTGCGTGATCGCCAGATACAGGGTGCGTTTCCCGGCCAGGCGCGTCGCCTGTTCGAGCACATAGCGTCCGTTTCGGGGCCCCACACCGGTGTCGATCACCAGAGCCGCGTCGTCACCCACGACGATCCCGACGTTGGGCACCAGCGATACGCGGCGGTCCGGGATGACGAAGACACCGTCGGAGACTTCTCCCGGATCGCCCGTGACCCTGGGCGCGGAATACTCTTTCCTGGTCAGTTCGACCATGACGTGCACCGTCGTTCAGATGAGCGCATGGAAGGACCACCGTTTACCCTCGGCCAGCCCGCACAGCTCCTGGCCTGCCGACTGCAGGACGACGCGCGACGACGAGAAGTGCTGCGTACCGCCGTGCATGTCGCGGAACAACCGTTGCAGCGTCCCGGAACGCAGTGCCGCCGAGCCGCCCGAGGCATAAACGAAACCGGCGATCTCGTTGCACTGCCACGTCGCATTGTTCAACGCGACCTTCGAAAGCGTTTCGTGCCGCACCGACGGCAGGTCGCCCGCGGCCAGCACCTGCTCGATCTCCTCCCACACCTCGTAGAGCAGTGCCTTGGCGGATCTGAGTTTGACCTCGGCGGTCGCGTAGTCCTCCGTGAAAGCGGCAGAGTCTGCCAGCGCGCCGGGTTGGCCGGCCTTGCCGCGGACGGATTCCGACAGCTCGTCCAGTAGCCGCCGGCCGACGCCCAACGCCCACGCACCGTGGTTGATGCCGGCGAAGTTACCCGCGCCGATCCGGTATACCGGGCCGCCGGTGACAGGCTCGATACCGACGGCCGAGAACACGTGGTTCGCCGGGACGAGCACGTCCTCGGCCGAGTAGTCGATACTTCCGGTGCCCCGCAACCCCATGACGTCCCAGTTGTCCACCAGATCGACGTCGTCCTTCGGCAGCACCAAACACAGCGGTCTGCCCGTGTCACTCTCGATGGCGGAGGTGAACACGTGCGTGGCGTGCTTGATGCCCGAAGCGAAGCTCCAATTTCCGCTGAGCAGATAGCCGCGCTCGGTCCGTACCGCGCGTCCTGCCCTGGTGCCCTGCCCGGCGCAGGCGAAGTCCGGCTGAGCGAACAACTCCGCCGCGGCATCGTGGTCGAGGAAGGCCCCCGCAAGGCCGGTCGCGAAGCCGATCGCGAACGTCACCCAGCCACTGGACGGATCGGCGTACGACAGGGTGCTGATGAGGTCCAGCGCCTCGGTCGGGCTCATCTCCGCGCCGCCCCATTCGCGAGGAGTGAAGACCCCGAACGCCCCTGTCGAGCGCAACTGCTCCACTACCGCATCGGAGAGCCGGCCTTCTCGGTCGTGCTCAGCCCCATGGCCGTCGAGCAACGCGTGCAACTGCTTCGCCTCCCGCAGCACGGCATCCGCTTCCGGTGCCACGGCAGACCTGACGATTCCGGTCATTCCGACCTATGCTCCTTTGTCTGAAAGCCTGGTGTGTGTGCCAAAAACCCGGTCGTGATAAGTCAGTGGTGGCCGCCCGGACGTATCGGCGCGGCGAACCTGGCCCAGGACCACGACGTGATCGCCGGCCTCGATCAGCTCGGCCACCTCGCAGGCGACGAACCCGCCCGCCCCGGGAATCCGCGGGACGCCGCCGTCGAGCTTCCACTCCACGTCGGCGAACTTCCCGCTTCCGCCCTTCTTGGCGAAATTCGCCGCCACATCCGACTGGTGACTCGCCAGGAAATTGAGACCGAAAACAGCGGATTCCCGGATCCGGGTCAGCAATTCAGATCGGTGGTCGAGCGAGACCAGTACCATCGGCGGGTCCATGGACAACGACGCGAACGCGCTCACCGTGGTACCGAACGGCATGTTCTGCCATGTCGTGGTCACCACCGACACCGGCGTGCAGACTCCCGCCATGGTATTGCGAAAGACGGACTGGAGGTCTTCGGTCCGACTGATGGTCATCCTCAGTCTCCTGTCAGATTGCGTTGTGCACCCGCTATTCTGGTCATTCGGCCTGGCCGGACAATCGGAATTTCATTCATTGAACCGCCGAGGGGAACCGCACTCATGACGGACAGCAGCACACCTCGCCCCCGCGGTGGGAAACCGGCTCACGGGGAGCCGGTCATCGACCGTGCTCTGCGGCTGTTCTCGGCATTCGAGGCGCACGACGGCGCGCTTTCCCTGGAGCAGCTCAGCGTGGAAGCCGGTCTGCCCAAGGCGACCGCACTGCGACTGGCGAGGCGATTGACGGAATGGGGCGCACTCGAACGCACCCCGGACGGTGAGTACGTCATCGGACTCAGGCTTCTCGAAATCGCGATGTTGTCCCCGCGAGGACAGGGGCTACGCACGATCGCGCTGCCGTATCTCGAGGATCTTCACCACGCGACGGGACAGCATGTGCAGTTGGCCGTTCGAGATGGGCACGAAAGCGTTCTCGTCGAGCGCCTCTCGGCGCACGACGCGTCCGAAGTCCACTACCGGATGGGCGGGCATTACCGGGTAGGCGGGCGGGCTCCGCTTCATGTCACCGGCGTCGGGCGGGTGCTGCTCGCCTTCGGTCCGCACGAACTCCGGCAGGAAGTGCTGGCCGGCGAGCTGAGGCTGCCCGGCGACGAGGGGACGTTGACACCGGACCAGCTGCGGACAATTCTCGCGCAGGTGCGCCAAGAGGGTGTCGCGATGGTGTCGATGCCCCGTCCCACTCCGATGACTTCCATCGCGGCACCGATCCTCGGGCCTGGGCAGGAGGCGCTCGCCGGACTGTCCGTCCTCGCACCCACGGGCTCGTTCCAGCCCGCCGGCCTCATCCCCGCCGTCGTCACCGTGGCGCGGGCGATTTCTCGCGTCGCCTGGCGGGCTGCGTCGCCGGCCAACGGCGGGGGCGCACCGTAGGACGTCAGGTATCCAGAAGACTGGACGCGAAGATCTGCTCGCAGGTCGGTCGAGCCTCCGACAGGCCCTGCTCGTAGGAGTAACGCAGAAAAGCGTCAATCGTTTTACGGTTCGCAGCGAGCCCGTGCTGCCATGCGCTTTCTCCCAAGAGCGCGCGGTTGCGTTCCCACAGCTGGTCGAGCCACGGAATCATGAAGTCGGATTGCTGGGCCATCCTGCCGTAGCTGTCGTAGTAGTTCATCGCCGCGTCCCGGGATTCGCAGAACGCCTTGTACACGGCGTGTTCCAGTCCCGGATGTTCGGCGAGCAGGCTTCGACGGATCACCACGGTGTGCATGATCGGGTAGATCCCGGTCCGCGCGAAGTACTCCCGCTCGACGGCCTCCGCATCCGCGAACAACGGGCGCACTTGCGGAGAGCCCGCCAGCACGCTCTGGGGCACGATCGCCGTGATCAACGCATCGATCTCGCCTGCCACCAGCATCGCGTCCAGCGTTTCGCCCTCCGGCGTTGTCGTGACGTCGACGTTCGAGGGGTACCGGAACGGAATGAAATCAAACGGCTGCTGATACCAGTTCGTGCCGCCGACCACCCAACGCGACTGATCGGGCGTCACCCCGAAATCGTCGGCGAGGATTCCCTTCGGCCAGACACCGGCGTCGTGACCGTAGGTCGCGAACTCACCGATCGTCTTGCCGACGAGATCTTCCGGCTTCTCGATACCGCTGGAGGCGTTCACATAGATCGCCGAATGCCGGAAATGCCTGTTCGGGAAGACCGGTATGGCGAGGTACTCCGGGTCAGGCATCTCGAGGCTGCGCAAATAGAAGGTCAGCCCCAGCTCGGCCACGTCGAATCCGCGATTCCGAATGGTCTCCTCGAAGATCTCCGAAACGATCCCAAGGCTTTCGAAGGTCGCCTCGGCACCCTCGATCCGCACACTGCCGTCGAACAGCGCGCGAGTGTGATCGTATTTCGAGACCCCGACGCGCAATGGAATGTCAGCCATCATGTTCCCCATATCGTGAATTCTTCGGTCAGCGCCGGATGTCCGCACGCAAGCGTTCCCAGTTGCCGGAGGCGATGTTCACCCGGTCCGCATCGCTGAGGTCCGCCTCCTGGAGGAAGCGGCGCGCCCCGCCCGAGGGGGCGAATTCGAACGGGTAGTCCGTCGCGAACATGATGCGGTCCACGCCGACGAGGTCGATCGCCCACCGCAGGTAGCGCTGGCTGAACATGCCGCTCGGCGTCAGCCAGATGTTGTTGCGGAAGTACTCGACGAGGGGTCGCTCCAGTCCCGCGATCGCGGCGACCGGGGCGAGCCGCTCCAGGTAGAACAACACGGACTCACCCCAGTGCCCGACGACCACCTGCAGATCGGGGAAACGATCGAACACTCCGGCGAGGATCAACCGCAACAACTGCACGCCGGTCTCGTAATGCCAGCCGAGCCGATGCGTCCCGAGCGCCACACCCGCCGGGCCGAGCCCGCTGTAGTACGCCTCGCGTACCGACGGCGACGGCGTCTGCGGGTGCAGGTAGAGCGGTGCGTGAAGTGCCGAGGCGGCCTCGAATATCGGCCAGAATCGGGGGTCGTCGATGTTCTCGTCGCGCGTCCGGCCGAAGAGCATCGCGCCGTCGAGGCCTAGCTCGGTCACCGCTCGCTCGAGCTCCCTGGCGGCCTTCTCCGGAGCCGGGGTGGCCAGTGTCGCGAGCCCCTGATAGCGATCGGGCCGGGACCGGACGGCTTCCGCGATCAGCTCGTTCGTCTCCTGCTGCAAAATGACGGCCGCGTCCCGGTCCAGGCTCTGCAAGCCGGGCGTGGACATCGACAGCACCTGCACGTCGAGGCCGGTCTCCGTCATATCCGCTACGCGGCGGTCACCGAGATCCGCGAGTTGGCGGGCCATGGTGCCCTCGCTCGCGGGCTTCACGGCGAAGTCCTGCAGGACGGGATCCAGCGCCTTCCAAGCGGCCAGCACGTCTGGCACGACGATATGTTCTTCGAGCCCGACGAGCCTCAGCGCGTCACCTTCGAGGCCCGATGCATCGTGGCTATCTGTCATATGCACACATCCGTTGTGTATCAAGTGATCCGACAGGTTTGTGTCAAGCTACGCACGGGCCAGGCCCGTGCGAATCGCGATTTCAGTGAATGAACCCGGGCTCCGTGATGACCCATTCGAAGGCACGGGCGCGGGATCTCGCGCCCTGCGCCGCCTTCGAGCGCGGCGGCTCCCCGAGCTCAGCGAGGAGTTGCTCGGAAACCCGGACCACGCGGCCGAAGGCCGGCGGGGTCAGTGCGTGCGGCCGAGTGGCGAACAGCAGGTCCTCGGTAGCGGTGTTTCCACTGGCACCCGGCGCGAACGGGCAACCGCCGAGGCCGCCCAGCGCGCCATCGACGACATCCGCACCGGCACCGATCGCCGCCATGGCGTTGGCCACGCCCATCCCCCACGTGTCGTGTCCGTGGAAGATGATGCGGCACTCGGGACGAAGACGCTTGGCCTGCTCCACCAGCGAGGCGATCTGGGCGGGAATGGCCTGGCCGACGGTGTCGCACAGGACGATGTCGTCCGCGCCTTCGGTTCGGGCGTCGGTCAGGATGCCGAGGACCTTCCGCTCGGGAACCGGACCGTCGAACGGGCAGGTAAAACTCGTTGCCAGGCACAGCTGGATCCGGCCGCCGATCGATCGTGCGATCGCGGTGGCCGCGGGCATGGCGTCGAGGCTGGCCTCGGTGCTGCGTGCGATGTTGGCCTGGTTGTGCGCGTCGCTGACCGAGAAGCAGTATTGGAAATTGCGCGCGCCGGCCGCCGCTGCCTTCTCGACGTGCCACGGGGTCGCCACCCAGACCCAGCACCGAGCCAGCTCGGCGTCCGTCAATCCCTCGATCACCTCAACGGTGTTCGCCATGGGAGGTACCAGATCGGCGCGCGCCAGCGACCCGATTTCCAGTTCGGGTACACCGATATCGAGCAGGAAGCGGATGATTTCGAGTTTCCGGGCGGTCGGCAGCAGCTTGCCGGTCAACTGCAGGCCGTCGCGCAGCGTCACGTCTCGCAGAAGCACACCGGACTCGCGCATCGTCGTCATTCCCCTTCTCCACCGAGGTACCGACCGCGGATCTCGCGGTTGTGCTCGCCCAGGTCCGGCCCGACGGACCGGATCGAGAGGGACCGGTCTCCGATCACCGGGACGATCCCCGGGAAACCCACGCTCGCCGGCTCGCTCCGGCCGACGTCGACGGGAAAGTACTGGATCATGTTCCGCGCCTTGTACTGCTCGTCGTTCACGATGTCGGCCGCCGTCAGGATCGGGCCGGCCGGCACTCCGGCGCCGTCGAGGATTTCCAATGCCTTGGCGGAGGTACGCCCGCTCGTCCAGTCTGAGATGGCCGCGTCGAGCTCGTCGCGCCGCAGCCAGCGCCGGTCGTTCGTCGCGAGCTCCGGATCTCCGGCCAGGTCGGGTCTGTCGATCGCGGACATGAGGCGACGGAAGATCGCGTCGCTGTTCCCCGCGACGACGATGGATTTCCCGTCGCCACACAGGTAAGCGTTCGATGGCGCGATGCCTTCGGTGCGCCCGCCGGTCCGTTTGCGCTCGACTCCGTATGCCAGATAATCGGCGATCAGCGACTCCATCATGGAGAAAACGGCCTCGTTCAGCGCAACATCGATCGTGCGGTCCGCGAGCGAGAGCGGCTGCCCGCGCTTGCTCTGGAACAGGATCATCATCGCGCCGAATGCGGCGTACAGACCGGCGATCGAGTCCCCGATCGACACGCCGACCCGGCTTGGCGGCTGATCGGGACTGCCGACGAGTTCGCGCAGTCCCCCGAACGCCTCGGCCACGGCCGCGAATCCCGGCCGCGAGGCCAGCGGCCCGGTTTGGCCGAACGCCGAGATGCGGACGAAGACCAGTGCGGGGTTGTGCTCGTTGAGCACGTCCGGACCAATTCCCCAGCGTTCCAGTGTTCCGGGGCGGAAGTTCTCAATGATGATGTCGCATTGCGAGGCGAGCCGGATGACGTCGCGTCGCCCTTCGTCCGTCTTCAGGTCGAGGACGACAGACTTCTTGTTCCGGTTGATGGTGCGGAACAACATCGAGGTCGTGCCCGCGTACAGGCGCCAGTTGCGTAGTTCGTCGCCTGTCCCGGGACGCTCGACCTTGATGACCTCGGCGCCGAAATCGGCCAGCAAGCGCCCCGCGGTCGGCGCCGCGATGTAGTTGCCCAGCTCCAGGACCCGGACGCCCTCGAGCGGTCGGCTTCGCACCATTGTCTGCGAGATCCCTTCACCCGCTCAGGAATGCGCCGGGATCGGCAGGGCCACGAAACGGTTCTCCGGATCGAAGCGGCGTTTGGCGGCGACGAGCCTGGCCGCATTCGGCCCGTACGCTTCCTCGATCTGGTCGGCCGCGTCGGGTCCGAGGAGATTGGGATATCCCCCTGGCATCGCATGCGGTGCCAGCAAGGACGACAATTCGGTGAGCCAGGCCTGATGCCGTTGCGGGATGTCATCCGGTTCCCAGACCGCGATCATCTCGACCATGACGTGCGCGGTGCGGTTGCCGAACGCGGTTTCTCCCACCGGCACGCGGGTGGCGGCTCCCCTGAGGCAATGCAGCACAATCGCCGAGTACGGGGAGGTTATCCCCTGTGCACCGGCATACAGCACGTCACGCGCCTCGGGCGTCAACGCTGCGACCGTGCGGGTCCGGACGTCGATATGTCTGCCGAAGACGAACCGGCCGTCCATCGCGGCCAGGAGGTCCGGCAGCGCCACAGGGCCGACTTGTGCGGTCAACGGCTTGCCGAGTGCGGCTATCCGTGCGAGCACCGATGCGCCCTCATCGGCGTTGCCGCTCCACGTCGGCGCCAGAAAGAGTACGGGCGAACCGTCCTGGCCGGCGACGAATCCGCACTGCACGTTCAGCTCGTCCGGACCGCCTGCGGGCACGAATTCGGCCGCGGCGGCAAGGATTTCCGGGGCCTGCGCGATCGGATACATGATGATGCCGGACAGCAGAACCGGCACCGGATGCAGGCGAATCCGCAGCGCGGTCACCACGCCGAAATTGCCACCGCCGCCGCGCAACGCCCAGAAGAGCTCGGCATTCCGGTCGGCATCGGCCGTGACGAGTTCGCCGTCCGGAAGCACGACATCCGCCGACACCATGTTGTCCAACGCGAGACCGAATCGACCGCACAGCGGGCCGTAGCCGCCGCCGAGGTTCAGGCCCACCGTGCCGACCGTGCCGGACGTGCCCGTCACCGCGACCAAACCGTACGGCTGGGCGGCCATCGCGACGTCGGCGCAGGTAGCCCCTCCTTCGAGGACCGCTGTGCGGTCGTCCGGCTGGACCGTCACATTGCGCATTCCGGTGATATCGATGGTCAGGCCGCCGTCCGTGAGAGCGCGCCCGGCCCAGTCGTGCCCGCCGCTGCGTACCGAAAGCGGCATGTCGAATTCGCGCGCCGCACGAACAGTTGCCTGCACCTCGGCTGGTTCGAGACAGCGCACGATCACAGCCGGCCGCCCCGTGATCGCCCCGTTCGCAATGGCGCGGCTCGATTCATAGGCGTCACCCGAGGTCAGGACACGTTCGACGGGCACGACCCGGCGCAGTGCCGCCTCCAACCGGCCGAGGCGCGAAGTTTTCGACGTGACCATGATGCGCCTCGATTCAGGGGATGTCCGCTCTGCGGAACAAGCGACCGGTATACGCAACAGAGTATCGGATGGGCTCCCAGAGTCAATATCTGCTCGAGGGGACTGGGCTACAGGCATGAACCCTTGTCGTAGCTGTCGCCGATGATCTCGAAAAGCATGCGCCGGAACATGGTGACGTGGTCTTCGCTGAAGCCGTCGAGCATCGCGGCCTCGACGCGCTCGCACGACTTCGCAACCTGGGCGCGCAAGGCACTGCCGGCTGCGGTGTTCCGCGGTATCCGGGCACGGCCGTCCCGCGGGTCGGTGCGCCGGACGATCAGGCCCATCCGTTCCAGCTGACCCAGCTGGTGCATCAGCGTGGTCTTGTCCAATCCGAGCGACTTTCCCAGTTCGATCTGGGTCAGGTTCGGGTTGATCTCCAGAGCGCTCAAGATGATGTACTCGCGGAGGTGAATTCCGTGGGCCTCGGCTTGCTCGCCGGTCGCGGCGCGCAGACGCTGGGCGGCGCGATGCAGGAGCCACGTGATCTCCGAGGTGACCGAGGGCCGCACCCCAACGGGCACGTTCTCGTCGTCCGGAGACTCTTGGGTTTGCATTCTCTACCGAGCCGCCAGCAGCGGAATGCCGTCATATGAGCCAAGGTCATGCGACGGGACGACCTGCATGAGACTCGCGAGCGAGGCCATCCGGCGCAGACCGTCGCGCACCTGACCCTCGTCACTGTCGGCCATTCTGCGCATCAAGAAAGGGCGCTCGGCCAGCTGAGTGACACCCTCGAGCTGCCACGAAAGGTCGCCGATAAAGGCGTACCGCTTGCTCGTCGGCAACGTGACGAAGACGATCACCGAGCCCGTCGTGTGGCCGCCGGCCAAGGCCACCACCACCGAACCATCACCGTAAACGTCGTAGCTCGACGAGAAGCCGAGGTAGGGCTTGCCGTCGAATTCGTAGTGGTGGATCTCGTGCCCCTTCGACACGGTCTGAAACACGCGCCCGTCGCGGGCTCCGGCCGCATATCGCAGTTCGGCCTCATTGATCCAGATGGGAAGCTCGAGCTGGTCGAGGCCGCTCACGTGGTCCCAGTGGGCGTGCGTGAGCAGCACTCCGCGCAGCCGGCTGCGGTCGTAGCCGGCTGCGTCCAGCTGCGCGCTGACGGTACTGGTCGTCTTGTAAGGGGCGCGTGCGAAGCGGGGTTGAGCGTTGACGTGGGCGGCGATATCGGCGCCGAAACCCGCATCGATCAGAAGATCGCCCTGCGGGTGGCGCACCAGCACCGCGGTCGCGGCGAACGCCCGCTTGTCGCCGAACGAGCCGCCCTTGAACGCGAACACCGCCCTGGTCTCGTAGGTGCCCGTCGGGAGCTGATAGACGGCCATATCGGACGGCGGGGAAGCCTCGGGAAGGTGCCCCTGAAATACCGGAGGTGGAGAAGTAGCCACGAAGAGATCGTATGAACTGAGATTATCTCTGTCAAGACTATCTTCACGCAGACGTTGCCCGTAACCAGAGCGTCGCCGCCGCGGCCAGGCGGAGGCGCCGCGCACGACGGCGGCCGGACAGCAGCGGGTTCTGGGAACGACTTATGCGTCGTCGTGGCCGTTGCGCAGGGAATGGATCATGCTCTGCAGGGCCCGGAACGCGCGTGACTGCTCGGTTTCGGTCATGCCGGCCAGCATTCTGACCTCGACCGAGCGGACCGCCACGGTGGCCTTCTCCAGGCTCCGCCGGCCGCGGGACGTGAGCCGGGCGGGAAGAACCTTCCCGACGGGCGCCTCCGCGGGCCTGGTCACGTAGCCGTCTCGCTCCAGGGCCTGGAGCAGCACGTTCATCGTCTGCCGGGTCACGAACGCGCCCCGCGCGAGCTCGGAGTTCGACAAGCCCGGTCGCTGAGCCAGCAACTCGAGGCAGGAGTAGTGCGTCACGCTCATGCCGAGTGGCCGCAGCACCTCCTCCATGGCTGCGCGCAGAACGCTCGACGCCTCCTTCAGCAGGTAGCCCAGTGACGTCTCCAGGTCGACACCGCCTTGACTCATGTCAGCATTCTGACATAGATTGGGCCGTGTCAGAAAGCTGACACAAAGAGAGGGAGCATATTTTGCCCGCCACCGGCCCCGATTTCATCTCGCTGCAAGCGCGTGACCTTGCCGCTTCGCAAGCGTTCTACGAGCAGTACCTCGGCCTCGTCCGCTCACCGGCCGGACCTCCGCACGCCGTGGTCTTCGAAACCAAGCCGATCGCGTTCGCACTCCGCGACATCGTTCCCGGCACCGATCTCGCATCCGTTGCCCAGCCCGGCATCGGTGCCGCGATCTGGCTCCACGCCACAGACGTCCAGGCCATTCACGATGCTCTCGTCGCCGACGGTCACCCCATCGTCTCCGCACCGATCGACGGCCCCTTCGGCCGGACATTCACCTTCGCCGACCCCGACGGCTACCACGTCACACTCCACGACCGCACCTGATAAGCCATCGAGGCCCGGCGGAAGTTGGTGCGCTCGACGCCAACGTGTGTGCCGTCCCGCATGATTGAGGTAGGTGCCCCACCGGGCGAACGCCGAGCACGGGTGCGATACGCCGAGTTCCGCCACGTCGGTGACCCGGAGTTCACGCGCGTCGCTGACCACCGCACTCCAGGCGCTGCCGTGGCAGCGCCTGGATCTGCGAGATGTCATTCGTCGGCGCGCCGATGTCTACACACACGTCTACGGTGGGCCGGACTCCGGTGGACCCCTGGATCACCGAAGCGCCGCACGATTCAGGCCCCGGCCGCTAGGGCGCGAGCAGTTCCCCGACGAGATTGATCAAATGATCGAGGTGATCAGACTTACTCTGAACATGCTCCCGAATCTTGGCGTCATTGAGATCGTCCCGCCATCCACGTTGTGCGTGCGCAGCGCTCACGACCGCGCTGGGGATCACGGAGGGCGTCGCGTTGGCGACCTGGTTGCGCCGGCATCCCGGAACCGAGGTCACCTGCCGCGACCGCGTCGGCGGCCATGCGTGCGACGTATGATCGCCGGACTCCTCATCGGTGGCCGGGCAAAGCAGTAGAATCGTTCGCATGGTTACCACCCGGCCACCTGGACTCGCGCAGCACCTCGCTACCGAGATCGAGGAGCTCATCGGCAAGCGGGGCCTGCAATCGGGTGACCGGATCGCCACAATGGAGGAGCTCCGCGCGCAGACCGGCTTCGGGCGCGCCACGATCGGCGAGACGGCGCGGCTGTTGAGCGAGCGGGGAAGCGTCGTCGTGCGCCCCGGGCGCGGCGGGGGGCTCTTCGTCGCCCAGGGAAGCCCGGTCGTCCGTCTGCGTCAGACCCTGCTGACCGTTCCGCAAGGCGACACCACGGTCGCCGATGCCCTCGCCGTCCGCGACGCCCTCGAGGAACTCGTGGTGCTGGGTGCCGCACAGCATCGCAGCGACGAGGATCTCCATGACCTGGAAATCTGCCTGGAGGTGATGCGGCGCGCGGACAATGACCTCGAGCGCTTCCTGCAGGCGAACTGGTCACTGCACGAGCGCATCGCGGCGATCACACCCAACCACCTCGCACGCGCCGTCTACCTCGGCACCGTGAAGTGCATCGCCGAGCTCTCCGTACGCGCCGACCCCGAGACCCGGTCGACTCCCCCGACCTACCTGGCCGACCGGCTTGCTGTGCACGAGGAGCTGGTGGAGGCCATTCGGAGCCGTGACGAGAAGTCGGTCAAGGCCGCCGTGGCGAAGCATCACGGCGAGGACGCCGTCGGGAGCACGAAGTCAGTCGACAAGTAAAACCACCGTCACCCGAGTGCGGACGAGCCGATCAATTCTTCGGTCGTGATTACCTGTCCCATGAGATAGCCCATCCGCGCGATCGAGAACTCATGTGCGAGCTCGGCTGAGTATGTGCCGATCGGCTGCGAAGCCGTGGCGTCGGAGAGCACCGCGACACGGACACCGGCCATGCTCAGCCCGTCGACGGTTGTCTCGACACAGATCGGGGTCGTAAGGCCGCCGACAATGGCGGTGTCGAAACCGCGGTCTTTGAGCACATCGAGCAGGTTGCTGCCGGCGACCGCGCTGAAACCGAGCTTCCGGATGAGGATGTCGCCGTCCTCGACGAGGCCCGGATAGAAGGACGCGCCGACGTTTCCCTCCATGAGGGTTTCCCGTCCCTCTGGGACTTTCTCTCCCTCGTAGAAGGTGGTGTGGACGTGGATGACGACGCCTCCCGCCGCGCGCCAACGGGTGGCGAGCTCGCTGAACCTTTCGGCGGCGGCATCCGCCTGCGGGACGTGCTCCCAGCCGCCGTTGCCGAACGCGAGCTGGAAATCGACGCTGATCAGCGCGGTGCGCGCGGGGCTGAGGTCGTAGCCGACCGGAACGCCAGGAATCTTGCTGATGGGAACGCCGACGGCCTTGTGCTGCACAGCGGACTGTTCTTCGGTCATGGGTCAGCCTTCCAGGATGTCGCGAGGCGAGAGTCAGCCGGCGTCGTCGTGATGGACCCGGCCACCTTACAGAATGAACGCTCTGTTTGACTAGCTCGCGGCTAGGCTGCTTCCATGCCCCGGCTGACTGAGTCGTCGCGCTTACGACGACGTGATGACATTGCAGCGGCCGCGATGCGGTGCTTCGCGCGCGATGGGTTCTCGAATACCTCAATGGCAGACATCATCCGCGAAGCGGGCTCCTCCGCCGGATCGGTGTACTCCAACTTCAAGAACAAATCCGATCTCGTCAGGTACGCGGCATCGAACGCACTCCGCGACCTCATCGCCACCGTCACCGCGGAGCCGCCGTCCGAACGCACCCCGTCGAGCGTGCTCCTGCACCTTCTGCGGGCAAGCGCCGATGGGGCGCATGCCCGGACGTTGCTGCAAATCTGGGCCGAGGCTCCCCAAGACACGGAACTCGCGGACGTCGCGCACCAGAGCACGCGCGAGTTGCACGCCCTGATCGAAGGACTGCTGGTGCCGTGGTGTCGAAAGCAGACACCGAACTCGTCGTCACCACAGGCCGATGCGGACGCACTCGCCGATGCGGTTCTTACCGCACTGCAAGGGTTCCTCGTGCGGATAGCCATCGATCGCGACGCCAACCCCGCGGTGCTCATCGACCGCACCGTTGCGGTCTTTCGCCGGCTGTGACGTGTATGCGAGTTCATGGTTCGTTGACAACTCGGCTGCCGTCCCAGCACACTCTAACCACCCGAAAGATGCGGGTGTTTTGACTGAAGGGACCGATGGCTTGAAGATCATCGCTCTGGAAGAGCACCTTTTCCCGCGAGACATCCTCGAGTCGGAGGGACTCAGCCTCGGGATCCCGATGGAAAGACGGGCGAAGGAACTCGACGACCTTCCCGCGCGCCTGCAGATCATGGATGACGCGGGCATCGACCTCCAGATCCTTTCGGCGGTCGGACAGTTCATCCAGGAACTCGAGCCACAGAGGTCCATATCGATCGCGCGCCAGGTCAATGATCGGATGGCGCAGACGGTCTCGGACCATCCCGATCGCTTCAGGGCATTCGCCACTCTGCCCATGGCCGATCCCCAAGGCGCGGTGGTGGAGTTCCGGCGTGCGATCGAGGAACTCGGGTTCGTCGGAGCGATGATCCATGGTCAGACCCACGGCAGGTTCCTTGACCACCCTTCGTTCCAGCCAGTCCTGGAGTGCGCTGAGGGATTGGGTGTGCCGATCTACCTGCACCCTGGGCTGCCGCCCTCGGCCGTCCGCGAGGCGTACTTCGGCGGACTCGAGCCGGCCGTGGCAACGCTGCTCGCGACGGGTGGGTGGGGCTGGCACGCCGAGTGCGGTATGCACGTGCTCCGGATGATCGTCGATGGAGTGTTCGAGCGCCATCCCGCACTGCAGGTGATCGTGGGTCACATGGGAGAAGGGCTCCCGTTCTCCCTGACGCGAGCTGACGACTTGCTCACCCCGATGCTGAAGGGGCACGCCCGATCGGTAGCCGAGACCGCACAACGGAACCTTCACATCACCACCTGCGGGTACACCAGCGTCGCGCCACTGCAGTGCGCACTCACGGTGTTCGGTGCCGACCGCATCATGTTCTCGGTGGACTACCCGTACTCGGCGACGGACAAGGCGGTCGGCTTTCTGAACCAGGCGCCGATCAGCCCTGCCGACCGCGTGAAGATCGCCTCTGGCAACGCCCAGCGCCTGCTTCGGCTTTGACCAGTTCGGTGGGCGAGCTGGCATGACACAAGGCGATCAGGCGCGGGTTCACCTCGGCGCCCAAGCCAAGCCGGTCCATCACTCCGGTCGTTGCGTGTCGTCGCCCTGATGCTGCGCCGCCCGGTGCTGGGCGAGGATGTCCGCGCCGAAGTCGTTGCCCGGGTCGCGCCAGACGCAGTGGACGTGATTGGCGTTGTCCTCGGTGTTGTCGAACTCGATCAGGGTCACGGGACCCTCGATGCGGAAGTAGTGGGGCTCATCGAGGCGATGCGATCCCGCCCAGACGAAGTGAAGATCATCGCGGCCGGCCGAGAAGATCCGGTCCATCTCGCGGCCGACCTGTTCGGGCTTCAGGCGCGCCACGAACGCCTCCACGAGGTGATCGAACGCCTCTTGCTGGTCGGCGCCCATCCGCGCTCGGGCGAGTCCCCGCGGAGCGCCCTTGACCCAGCGGAGGGCCTCGCGATCGACGTCGGTGATGCCGGCGTCACGACGTCCGACACCGTGGACATCCGGCCACTCCTCATCGCCCAGGACGGGTACGCACCGAGTCGCGAAGTCCGGCGGTGGGGTCGCGTGGATCGTCGCAGTCGCGGCCTGGGTCTCGTCGAGGCGCCCCAGCAGTGCGAACCCCAGATCCTCCTCGTGGCCGAGGATGCGGAACGGTCCGAGCCGACCGGGCTCCGCTCCGAGAAGCAGCGGGGTGGCGGCGATCAGGTCCTGGCCTGCGACCGTGAAATTCAAGGAGAGATGGTGCCCGACCAGACGCCAGCCCCAGTCGCTGTCGGGCTGAGGCTGGTCGAAGAAGGTGAGGAAGTAGCCCTCCGGATCCCGGAAATGTGCCGCGACATGCCCGAAGACGGGCGCGTTCAGTTCGCGCAGGACGTGTTCGAGCGACATCACCTGGACGACCTGGGCATAGCCCTCGACCGAGAGACACTGGGCGATGAGCCGATGCGTAAGGTAGCGCTGCACGTCGTTCATGTCCCGGAGCGCGATGCCCTTCCGCCCCGATTCGGGCAGGAAGTTCCAGTGCGTCCGGTTGGCATCGTCGAGCGGCACCACCGCTTGAGCGCGCTGGTCGGTGTCGAAGTGGTCGAACAGCGCCATCGCCGCAAAGGTGACGAGTGTGGTGTTGAAGTCACCGGGCACGGGGCGATGTGCCGGGGCGTGCATCAGCCGCGATTCGTTGCTCATATCTGTTCCTCCGTTCGGGGCGTGGCACGGATGACGAGCATGCTCGCCGGAAGATGGGTGCGGTTTTCGACCGTACGGGTCGTGCCGGTGGTGAAATGGACCGAGTCGTAGGGCTGCAGGGTCGCCTCCTCTCCCCCGCTGGTCATCACCAGGGCCCCGGAGAGAACGACGTACACCGTTTCGGACACCTGCGGCGCCAGGCCGGCGGTCGCACCCGGGAGGTAGTGCGACAGGACGACGCTGAACTCATCCGTCGGAGTCGCGTCGCCGCCCTGAAGGCGGACGGGGCCGACACCGGTGTGGCCCGGGGGGTTGAAAAGCTCTCCATCGGCGAGCCGCGTGATGCGCATGGTCATGACGCCACAGAGTCCTGTCGTCGAGAGGTCGAGGGAGCGAGAAGTGCGCGGAGTCCGGAGATGAGGTCGGCTGCCCGCTCCGCCGTGCCGGTGCCGAAGACGTAGAAGTCGGGGCGACTGAGCACGACCTGGCAGTCGTGGTCGGCGAACCAGCGTCGATAGGTGCCGTCCACGTCGACCGGCGCACCGGGGTGCCGGCCATCGCCGACCATACCCACGGTGCCGCCTATCCCGGCGAACCAGTCGAGGTCGGACCGGCTGAGCACGACCGCCGGATCGACCTCCCACCCGATCAGCTGCCAGTCGCCACCCACGAGGTCGTCGTACAGCCCGACCTGCCCGTCGACGACAACCCGCCCTTGGACCGAGAGCCGTCCGTCCGCGCCGTTACTGGGCATCGTCAGCGAGGGCCGGCCCAGTCGTGGGTGCGGCGGTTCGACGGTCACACGTTCGGGATCGGCGAGCTCGGCTTTCATCGCCGCATCGCGGGTCGCCGCCCGGGCCGGATCGGTCTCGCAGACGACCTGGCCGAGGGCGACCGCTTCGTCGATGATCTCCTGCACATGGGCGGAGCGCTCCGATGCGTAGGTGTCCAGCACGGAACTGTCGGCCAAGCCCCGCTGTACCAACCGCAGGCGCCAGGTCAGCGCCTGAGCATCCCGCAGTCCGGCACACAGCCCCTGACCGAGAAACGGCGGCATCAGATGGGCGGCGTCACCGGCGAGGAAGACCCGGCCAGCCCTCCACCTGGACGCCGACCGGCCCCGGAACGTGTAGACGGCGTGCCGCTCCAAGTGAGCGTTCGCCGCGGTGACCCCCCACGGCGCCATCAGCCGCCAAGCGGTCTCGGCACGACCGAGCTCTTCGACGCTCATCCCGACGGGCCGCATGAATTCGAAGCGCCGACGTCCCGGCCCGCTCCGGACCGCGGTCGCCGGCTGGACCGGGTCGCAGTACTGAGTGACGAACGCGTCCCACGGAGGGTCGACGATCGGGCGGTAGTCGACCACAAGCCAGTCGGCTTCGAACCCGGAGTCGATGCCGGCGATGCCCAAACGTTCGCGCACCGTGCTGTTGGCTCCGTCCGCGGCGATGACCCACCGGGCAAGCGCGTCGCGGCTTCGCGACTCGTCCTCGGTCGCGACCATGCGTACGCCCACGCGGTCACCGGTTTCCGCCAGGTCGGTGACCGTCCAGCCGCGCCACAGCTCAACCGTCGGAAGTGCGGTCACCAGCTCCTCGAGCGCTACCTCCAAATCGGGTTGATAGAAACCGTTCGTATTCGCCCACCCCGACTCCGCCGTCCGGTTCCAGTTGATGGCGCGCAGCAGTTCACCCTGGGCGTTGCGGAGCTGGTAACCCCCGCGATCTCCTTGAGACGGCTCGAAAAGGTCGGCATATTCGGTCATCACTCCGGCGCCTTGAAGGATCCGGAGCGCCTCGTGGTCGATCGTGCAGGCCCTCGGCAGGGGGTAGCGGGCAGGCCGGCGTTCGGCGATGAGGACTCGCCGGCCCGCTCGGCCCAGGAGCAGCGCCGAGAGCAACCCGACCGGGCCGGCACCGACGACGAGGCAGTCGAAGCCGTCCTTTTCCGAGCCGTGTGCACCCATCGCTATCGGCCCGCCGGGACACCTGCGACAGCGGCCCCGGCCGAGGATGCCGAGGTGGCCACGATATGGGAGCGGACCGAGCCGATGCCCTCGATCGCCACCTCCACACTGTCGCCGGCCTGGAGCAACCATGCGGGCGTTCGGGCGTACCCGACTCCGCTGGGCGTCCCGGTCGCGACCAGGTCACCCGGGCGCAGCTCGAAGGAGCGGCTCAGGAACGCCAGGAGATCGGAAACCCGGAAGATCATCTGATCGGTGCTGGCGTCCTGGGTCACTTCACCGTTGACCCGCGCCGTGATCCGGAGTCCCGTGGCAGGGTCGGGAGCTTCGTCGACGGTGACCAGCTCCGACATCGCGCCACTGCCGTCGACGTTCTTGCCGATCGTCCACTGAGTAGTGAGCTTCTGCGCGCGCCGGGCGGTGATGTCGTTGAAGCACGCGTAGGCGAACACACCGGCCTTGGCCTCGTCGACCGTGGCCACGGACAGCCGCGAGCCGACGACGGCGAGCAACTCGGCCTCCCAGTCCAGGCCGTTCTCGTCGACCGGGACGGCGACGTGCTGATCGGTCACCGCCAGCGACGGGGTCCAGCGACCGAAGATCGTCGGATGGTCGGGAACCGAGAAGGGCCCCTCCGCGACATGGTCCGCATAGTTCAGGCCGACGCACAAGATCCTCGCATCGGGCCGCACGGGCGGCACGAATTCGACGCCGTGCCGCGGGACCACGGGGCGGCTTGCCACGAATTCGTCAGTCACCAACCCGTGGGGGTCGGCCCAGAAATCCGTGACCCGCGCCAGCGGCCGCAGACCTTCGGACCGCACCGCGGCGACGACGACGTCACCCTCGAACCGCATTCCGGCCAAACGCATGTGTTTCTCCTAAACTACCCGTATGTTTCGGCAGTTTATGCAGGCACGGCGAGACCCGTCAAGGAAAACGCCCGCAGATTCAGAGCGGTTTTTGCGAGCCGGCGTAAAGCTCCAGCAACGGCACCACGATGACGTCGACGATGGCGGTGATCCGCTCCTCCGGAAGCGTGCCCCGGAACGTCAGCTCGTGCCGAGCCAAATCGAACGGCAGGGCCAGCACCTCGCGCGGCACCTGCGCCGGACCGATCTCGCCACGAGCGCCGGCTCGGGCCACCACCGGGGCGACCATGTCCGCACCCCACCCGGAAAGCAGACCCAGCACGGACTCCGCCGACTCCGCGTCGAGCTCGGCGAGCAGCCCGAGCATCGTGGCGCGCAGCGGAACGCCGAAGTTCTCGCGCATGGAGGCGAGGATCGCGCTCAGATCCGTGGCGAGGCGCCCCGTATCCGGCAAAACGATCACCTCGGTCCGGGAGGCGAGCACCGCCGCAAGCACCATTTCGGCCTTGGTCGCCCACCGGCGATAGAGCACCGGCCGGCTGGTGGCCGCACGCGCCGCGACACCGTCATAGGTGACGCCCGCATAGCCGCGCTCGTTGAGCTCATCGAGCACAGCCGCGTGGATCGCCGTCTCCAGCTCCACACCACGCCGCCTCGTCGTACTCATGCCCGCCCTCGATGTTCGTCGCCGATGTTCTCCAGGAGCAGAGGCTAGCGAGCCGTGAACCGGTTCGAAGCGGCACCAGCAGGCGCCGGCACTCGGACTGCGCTGGTCATCGAGATCCTTCCGAGGCGAGTGAGGAGTTCAGTGCGGTGGAGACGCGCTGGGCGGTTTCACGGAGAGGGGCGAGGAAACGGTCGAGGTCAGCGGATCCCGTGCCGAACGGAAGGCGGAGCGTGAGTTGAAGGACGACCTCGCCGCCACCCATGACCGGCACGGTGACGCTGCGGAAACCCTGCGCACGGGCGAGATCGGCCGGTTCGTGCTCGGCCGTGAGCCGGCCGACGAGTTCCCGGACACTGCGGCGGGCCTGCGGTGTCACCCCGTGGCGAAGCGTGTCGTCGACCGTGGCCTCCAAGGCACGCAGGTCATCGCTCCACGTGGTGACGGACCAGCCACGGTCTCGCACCCGGGCGAGCAGCTGATCGAGCTCGCCGGCACAATCCGTTCCTGCATGTGCCCGCGCTTTCCACGCCGACGACGCGGCGGGCGACCAAGCCACGAGTGCGGCACCCAGCGGCGGATCAAGAGGCAGGCGTTGCCCGACGCGGCTGTAGGTCCTGCCATCCACCGGCCTGCCCGCGGTGGCAAGGAGAACGCTCTCCTCCCCGATCGCACTGGAGGCCAGGCACTCGACCTCGGTCGAAGCGGCGAGCTCCGCCATGAACGGCCGGGCGACGTCGACCAACCGGAGCTGATCGATGAGATCGGGCTCACCTGCGGCGGCGAGGCTCAACGACGCGAACCGGCCGTAGCCGCCCTGGAAGAAGATCAACGGCGCTGCCGGGCTCACGGCTTCCAGCGCGCAGACCTCACCCACGACGATGTCGTGGTCCCCGGCCTCGTGGACGGCCTCGATGTCGCACTCGATCCAGGCGACCGCATCGTCGAGAAGGGGCAATCCGCCCGGCGAGCGTGTCCAGCCGACCGAGTCGAACTTGCTGTCGCCACCCGCGGCGAAGGCTCGTGAGATCAGCTCCTGATGGGCCCCCAGGACGTTCACCAGGAACCGACCCGACCCGACGATCCTGGGGCCGGTTCTCGACCGCTTGGCGGGCAGGAACGCGACCAGGGGCGGATCGAGCGAGACCGAGGTGAACGAACCGACGATCATGCCGATCGGTCCTCCGTCCTCGCCGATCGAGGTCACCGCGGCGACCCCGGTCGGGAAGTGCCCGAGAACAGTCCGGAAGTGCTGAGGGTCGCGTGGGTCAGTCACGGCGGCCTCGCTCCAGGACGCTGGTGGACAGGTCACCCGCCTTGGCGCCACACAACTCGCGTCCGACATTCTCGAGCCAGGTATCGATGCCGTGCGCGCCGTGCATGCTGCCGGCCCGGCAGTTGCGGGCGATCAGCTGGAGCGGCTGCCGCTTGATGATCGCCGAGGCCCCCGAAGCGCGGAAGAGAGTCTCGACGGCGGCCGCACACGTGTCCCACACATAGGCGGCATCCGTGTGCAGTTCGAGGGACTCCAGCACCGAGGGCTCCCTCCCGGCGGCGTCAAGGCGATCCAGCTCGGCCACCGCGGCATCGGCGACGCGTCCGGCGGCCCGGATCCGGGCGTGGGCGCGACCGACGGTGTGGTGCGTGATGGGGGCGTCGATCTGGGTCTTGTACGGCGAGTACGGGATGCTCCGTTTCTCGACCCCGCCGACGAACAGCTCCATGGCCTGGTCGGCCATCCCCAGCGCGATCGCCGTGCAGACCACCAACGAGCGCACGATTCCTCCCCGCCGAGGTCCGAGACCTTGGCTCGTGAGTTCGTCGAGTCGCTCCGCGAGCCTGTCCGGCGTGCTGAAACGTGCGTCGGGCACGAACAGCTCGCCCTCCGTCGCGACGGTTTGGCTTCCGGTGGCGGCCAGGCCCATCGCATCCCAGTCACCACGCACCACGAGTTCGCTCTTCGGGACCAGCGCCATGCCGAGCTTCGAGTCGTCGGTCTCGTCGTAGAACACGGCCAGATAACCGTGGCTGGCGTGGATGCTGCCGGTGGCGAAGGGCCAGACACCGTTGATCATCCAGCCTCCGTCCACCCGCCGCGCGGTGCCGGACATCCGGCGACTCGTCCCGCCGAGCGCGAAGGTCCGGTTCCCGACCCAGGGTGACTCGTATACCGGAGCGACGACGTCCTCCGGGAACGCGCAACTCCACAGGTTGCCGCCGGCCGCGGCCCAGACCACCCAGGCCGTCGCACCGCACCCTCGAGCGAACTCGCGGTAGATGTCGTGCAGTTCGCGGGTGGAGAAATCGGCGCCGCCGTACCTCTTGGGCATGACCAGCGTGAAGATCCCCGCTTCGTCGAGTCGCTCGATGCTCTCCTGGGGGACTCGGCGCTGCTGTTCTGCCACGGCTTGGTTCTCGCGCAGCCACGGCCGCATCTGCACCAGCCGGGCACGGAGCTCGTCGGCCGTCGGGTGCTCGAGCCTGGCGTTGATCGTCATCACGAGGGCCACCCGTCCGTGGCCGCCGGCGTGCCGGTGAATCCAGCCGTCGCTCGCAGCGCCGGGTCAGTTCCGTCGCGCCGGGTCACCGACGCGTCGGGGTGATCGTCGAACCACCCTCCGGCGGGGTACTTGAACATCCAGTCGACGACCATCCGTCGCCGTGCGATCCGCCAGACGCCGTCACGCCGCTCGAAACGGTCGAGGTATCGGGCCCACAGTTTGACCGTCTCGTTCTTCCAGTGATGCCTATCGGAGCCTTGGTGGTCGGCGCTCAAGTAGGTCTCGACGTGAGCCACGTCGGGTCCGTCGAAGTCGATGAGGCTGTTGCCGAGGAAGTGCATCGTCCGCTCGAACCGCGGCATCTCCGCGGCCAGGAAGCCCACGAAGCCTTCGACGCCACCGATGTGCAGGCTTTCCGGGAAGTCGATCCAGGCGTCGTCGTGGAAGGCGCCGCGGACGAGACTCAGGTCCACCCGGTCGAGGCCGCGGCAGTAGCGCAACAGGACGTCGTGGATCTCGGCGCGCGCACTGAGTTCGTCGATGTTCATGGGTTCTCCTAACGGGCGTCGAGCGACGTGGCGGGCAGGAACGGGAACTGGATGTAGCTGGGATGGCTGGGTCCGGTGTGGATCGTGTTCTGGGCGCCGTCGTGATAGCTCGGGTCGTAGCCGTGTCGATTGCCGTGACCGGCGCCGGTGTAGGGCTCCAGATCGACGCGGATCCGGTGCCCTTTGCGGATCACGCCGGTGCTGGGCACGATCTCGACCTCGATGGGGACGATCTCGCCGTCCTGAAGCGGTGCGTAGTCCGCCTTGCGGTGGGTGTGCTTCGGCCGATATTCGGTCGATCGGTCCGGGTCGAGGCGCCGATGGGAGACCTTCAGCCAGCCCTTGGTCAGCGGGTAGAAGAGCGTCCCGGTGCCGGGAATCTGGGCGGGTCCGCAGTAGTCCACCTCGCGGCCCGCCTCGTCCAGGACGCGGACCCCGACGTGGAGGTCCATGTCCGCGCTGGTCGAGGAGACCCAGGCGACGAGCTTGGGGTAGCCCGCCAGAACGGAATCGTGCTCCATCGGCGCACTGATGAAGGTCGCACCGCGACAGGGAGCCGTCGCCGGCATCCGACCGTCGGGACCTGGCGCCGGCAGGCCGGGCTCGGCGAGGTCGACGCCCGCGGAGTAGGTCACCGATCGGTCGGCGTCGGGGACGGTGGAGGACAGCCGCAGCACGTGGTCGCACGCGATCTCGAGATCGGCGTCGACAGGGGCGGCATCAAGGTAGGACCGGACGTACTCCGTCCGCGCGATCGGCCACTCGTCTTCCTCCAGGAGGTAGGACGCCCCGAGGCCGGTCCGGATCTCGAGCCGCACCGGCGGCCGGTCCATGATGCCGTTGTCCACGCCTTTGAGCCAGTGGTCGAAGAAGTCGCGGTGATCGCGGACCGTGTCCGGCGCGTAGGACTTGAGGAACCAGTCCTCCCAGAAGTCCAGCTTCTTGTCCGGCGTCGGGGTGTTCAAGTAGGTCTCGCTGCTCCCCAGCTGGTGGAAGTGGCTGGGATGTGAGGTCGCGGCCACGGACCACAGCGGCACCGTGACGTTGCTGAGGTCCGGGCTCATCAGCACCTCGGCTCGCGGTCCGAAGATCGCATCGGGGTCTGAGTCCCTGAACGGGTTGGCGCGACCCATGGCCATGAAGTCCTTGGCATCGACCTCCCCGCATATCGCGGGCACGATGGCTTTGTCGAACCACATCGGGAAGAACTCCTCGTTGAGGATGCCGCCGGTGTACATCAGCTCCTCGTAGAGGTCCGCGTCGGTGCCGATGGCGATCATCGCCTTGAGGTGAGGGGGTTTCAGACTCGCGACGGCGTGCTGGTTCACCGCGTAGTACGACATCCCCCACAGCCCGACGTTGCCGTTGGACCACGTTTGCGCTGCGGCCCACTCGATCGCGTCGTAGTACGCCTCGGCCTCGTCGATCCCCCAGATCCCGAGCGTGCCAGGGCTCTTGCCCGCGCCGGGAGCGTCGACCCGGACGAGCGCATACCCATACGGGACCCAGTCAACGGTGTTGATGCTCTCGTGGTTCTCGTACTCGTACCCGTCCGGGTTGCCGCTGAAATAGCGGTCCTCCATCACCTCGTGCTGCTCGATTTGTTCTGGAGTCGCGGTGGAGTGATGGACGAAGGCACGCCCGTAGACGCCGCAATTCATGATCACCGGAACCGGCTCGTCGGTGTCGGGCCGGAAAACGTCGGCGAACACGTGTGAGCCGTTCTTCAGCGGGATCCGGACGTCTCGGTAACAGCGGATCCCCATCACCGTGCGGCGAACCTCGTTGCGTGCCGCCGATGGGGAGCGCAAGCTGCGAGCGGATCCGGCGCCCCAGACTCCGGACGCGTTCAGATCGCCGAGCAACGCGGCGACCACCGGATCGGCCGTGAACGCGTCCACCGGGTTGGCCGGCGCTCCAGGGAGCGACATCAGCCCGTACCGGAAGTCGATGGGGCGGTTGCCGACGAGCTCGTGGATCTGCGGGGTGAGCGTGATCCCGTCGGCGAGGTCATCGCCGACATGGAGGGTCTGAAGGAACCGCGCGATGTTGGTCAGGCCAGGGTCGGCCAGCTTGCTGACGTCGCCACCGACGCGAGCGACGATGTCGGCGAGTGTGAGCCGTGCCGAGCCGCGGGCCGCACCGAGCACGGTGTCGCCCACCAAGAACGTGACGACCTCACCGTCCCGGTACTCGAATATGCCCTCGTCATCGGTCACCCCAGAGCGTGTGGGCGTGAGGAATCGAAGCCCCCCGACCGGTCCGGCGAACTTGCCTTGGCGCACCATCGCAACCGTCCTCGCTAAATTACCCGCATGATTCGAGTAGTTAGCATGCCCGCGATGTCCGCCACGCGTCAAGATGCAGAGTGTATCTTTTTTTTGGGATGCCGTCGCCGCCGAGCTCAACTGCGGAGCGGACGGAAGAACTCCCGTATCTCATTGACGAGCAGTTCCGGCGCCTCCATCGGGCCGAAGTGTCCCCCGCTGGGCATCTGCGTCCACCGTGTCACGTTGAAGACACGCTCGACCCACGAACGGGGCGGCATGATGTCCTGCGGAAACGCGGCCACGCCCAATGGCGGCAAGATACGCTCACCCGGCCCGAAATGATTCGGGTCCAGCCGATTCTCGCGGTAAAAGCGCATGGAGGAGCCGATGGTGCCGGTAAACCAGTAGATCGAGATGTTGGTGAGGAGCGCATCCAGTGTGAACGCGCGCTCCACCACGCCGTCGCAGTCGCTCCAGCCACGCATCTTCTCGACAATCCATGCCGCCAACCCCGCAGGTGAATCGGTCAGCGCATAAGCAGGCGTCTGCGGCTTCGTCGCTTGGAGCCGGTGGTATCCGCCCTCCACATCGAACCATTTCGCGGCGGTGTCAAGAAACGCCTCTTCGTCCGCTGAAAGCGGCGGCCGGCCATCCCCGAGTGGCGGCCGGAAACTGCCGGGAATGAAATTCAAGTGCAGCCCGGCCACCCGATCAGGAAAGAGCGACGCAAGCCAGGTGGAAACGGCCGCTCCCCAGTCGCCGGCTTGTACGCCGAAACGCTCGTACCCGAGCCCGGTCATCAACCTCGTCCACAGCTCGGCCGCACGTCGCGGGCCGAAGCCTGGCCGGGTCGGCCGTTGCGAAAACCCATAGCCCGGCAGCGACGGGACGACCACATCGAACGCGTCGGCCGGGTCCGCGCCGTGGCCGCCCGGATCGGCGAGTAGGGGGATGACCTGCTCCATATCGAAACCGGAGCCCGGCCAGCCGTGCGTCATCACCAGCGGGATCGGATCAGGGCCGGTTCCGCGTTGGTGGAGGAAATGGATCTGAAGCCCGTCGAGTTCCGCGGAGAACTGCGGCAATGCGTTCAGTCTGGCCTCTTGTGCCCGCCAGTCGAATTCGTTCAGCCAATACTCCGTCAGGCGCTGCATGAATCGGAGTTCCGCTCCGTCGTCCCAGTCGTTGCCTGCTATGGCGTCGGGCCAGCGAGTACGCCTCAGCCGATGGTTCAGGTCTTCGAGGTGGTGGTCATCGATGGCGATGGTGAATGGCTTCACCTGCACGGGAAATTCCTCCGAGGGCATATCGATCCGGAATGGATGGGCACGGATGCTTCGCGAGCATCAGCTCGCAGTCCGTCGTGTGCACGTTGTCAGCGCGAACGCCAGCTGCTGGAGTTGCAGTGCGGCGCCGCCGCGATGGAAGTCGATGGCGTGACCGGCGGAGCGGAACAGCTCCGCATCCACCCATGGGCTCCCGGTAAGCGCCGCAGCGAACTCGGTGACCTGTGTTTCGTCGTTGATCCAGAGCGCGTCGAACTCCCCTTGCCGGATGTGCACCGGCACGGAGATCTTGGGCGCGAGGACTCGATACTGCTTCTCCCACTGTGAGGAGGCCTCGATCAACTCAGCCGCAAGCACGGGCACGTTCGCGAAGTTCGACGCGTGCGGCATGTCAGGTCGGTACGTTCCTTCCGGGCCGAACATGACGCCGGCTTTTTCCTCAGCCGAAACAGCGAATTCCTCCGTCCGAATGGAGGCGAACCAGTCCACCACGCTCTCGGGCTCCCGCAGCAGGCAGCCGGAGATCGCGATTCCCCGCAGGGGCCACGCCGGTTGCCGGGCGGCGAGCGCCAGCGTGATGGACGCGCCGATGGAGTGGCCGATGACGAAGACGCCTGCTCTCCCCGCGCCGTGGTCCGCCCAGAGTTCCGAAACGAGGTGGTCGAGCGCCGCGGCGTTCGCCGCGAACACCGACCCATCGGAGGCGACCGGGTCCGAACCTCCATACGCGGGGCGGTCGATCGCGATGAGCGGGACTCCGGCGCTTTCCGCGCGGTCGAGGAGCGAATAGCCGGGGACATCGAAGTAGGCGGAGGTGAACCCGCCGCCGTGAATGGCGATGACGAGGGGAAGGTCGTGGCCGGGGTTCCCCTCCTGGGTCACGACGGCGTTGCGTCGCCCGGTGAAGGTCTTGCCCTTCGCCGGCCCGTCGGATGCGACTTGGCGGGTGAACTGCGTTGAATTGCTCATTGTGCTTGCTTTCTCTTCGTTGATCACGGATCGACAGGTGCTGGTACTTCAGATCGCGAGCGACTCGAAGGGGTCCAACGGGTGCAGAGCAGCTCCTTCGGGAGCGAAGTTGCCGAACAGCGCACGGTGAAGCCCACGATGTGCGGGTGCGAGGCCGGCGTCGTGGATCGGAATGACCGTCGTCGGTGCGACAGCCCTGACGAAGTCGATTCCCTCGGACAACTTCATCCAGGGACCTGCCAATGGCGCGAGCAGGATCTCGACCTGCTGTGTGGGAGCCACCAGCGAGTCCCCCGGGGAGAAGACACGGCCGGCGATTTCGTACCCGATGTTGTCCGGGAGCGGAACGCCCGGATACAGGGTTTCGTGGCCACCGCGGCTCGCCACCACGGTCACGCCCGCGGTCTCGAACGAGCCCGGCTCCACCGCCTCGAAGGAAACGTCGACGTCCTTCAGTTGCTCCCTGACGTCCGCGGGGCCGAACACCCGAAAGGCTCCCTTGGCCCGGAGCCGCTCGAGCTGCTGCACGTCGAGGTGGTCCGGGTGGCTGTGGGTGATGAGGACGGCATCGACCGGATCCAGCTCCTCGAGCGACGGTGTCAGATTGCCCGGGTCGAGCAGCAGGCGCGAGGCCGTGTCGCCCTCGCCCACCTCCAGCAGCACGCACGAGTGTCCGAGACAGGTGACGGTGACGGGAGTGCCGTTCCGCATATGAAGTCCCTTTTCGTCAGGGGGTCATGGGGTCGTGGGACGCAGCGGCCGTCCCGCCTCGCACCAAGTAGTCGTAACCGGCCTGGTACTGGGTCATTGACCAGACCAGAGCGCGTTTCTCCGCGATCTCGGCGTCGTCGGACCACCGCGCGGGGCCACCGGCCGCCAACGCCGTGAGGTGGTTACGGCAGGCCCGCTCCAGAAGGACCGCGCGCATCACGGCGACCGCAAGGGTTTCCCCGACGACGACGAACCCGTGCGCGGCCATGAGGGCACCGGCGGCCTCCCCCAGGCTCTCTGCCAGCCGTGCCCCCGTGTCGTCGTCGCGGACGAGGTTCCCGGTATAGGCGAACCGCGGGATGTCCGGGTCCAGGAACGGGACGGCGTCATGGGAAATCGCGCGCAGCGGAACGTCGAGCGAAGCGAAAACCGAGGCCGCGGAGGCATGGCTGTGGATCACCGCTCCCACCTCTGGGCGCGCCTCCATGATCTTGGTGTGGATCGGATACTCGATGTGTCTGCGGCCCTGGCCGGCGAGTACCTCCCCCTCCGGTGAAACGAGGACGAGCCGCTCGGCGGTGATCTCCTCGAATCCCCATGGCGCGGCCTTCATCCAGGCGCCCCGTCCCCCCGGGTCTCGGGCGCTCACGTGGCCCCAGACCATGTCCGTCTGTCCGGCGAATGCCAGAGCCTGGTACGCCTGAGCCAGTTGCTTGCTGATCGAATCGTCCGTCAACGCGGCACCTTCCTTACTCAGATGTCGAGTACGAGTCGCTCGGACAACGCGCGGCTGACGCAGGGGAACATGGTCCGCCCGGTTTCGCGCTCCTCGGTGGTGAGAATGTCGTCACGATGGTCGGGCGTCCCCTCGAGCACCGTGACCTCGCAACTGCCGCAATAGCCCTCCGTGCACGAGTACGGAGCGCCGGGCACTACTTCGCGGATCGCATCCAAAATGGAGCTTTCGCGACCGACCTCGACGGTGACCCCGCTCCTGCGCAGCTCGACCTCGACCGTCCGCTCGTCGCCGGGCGCCTTTGGCACGGCCGATGCGGCGCTGAACCGTTCGATGTGCAGCGAGGCGCCGGGGACGAGCCGGGCACACGCGGCCTGCACGGCCTCCAGCAGCGGAGCGGGGCCACAGCAGTAGATCGCCGTCGACTCGTCGGCGCCACCCACGATGGCGTCCACGTCGAGCAGTCCGTCCTTGTCCTGAGGCGACAAGGTAATCCGGTCACCGCCGATCGCGACCAGTTCATCGGTGAAGGCCATGCCGGCATGCGTTCGCCCGCCATAGTGCAGAGACCACGGAACGGACGTGGCGAGCGAGCGCACCATGGCGAGGATGGGAGTGATACCGATTCCCCCGGCGATGAACACATAACGACTGCTCGGCACGAGCTCGAAGCGGTTACGGGGGCCATCCACCTTCAGCCTTTTGCCCACCAAGCCCGTATCGTGAAGCTCACGGGAGCCGCCGCGGCCATTCGCCTCGCGCAGGACCGCGACCCGGTACTCGGATCGATCCCCGGGTGACCCGCAGAGCGAGTACTGGCGCACGAGACCACTGGGCAGCACCAACTCGAGATGCGCGCCCGGCCGCCACTCGGGCAAGTCTCCGCCCGCCGGGTCGGCGAACGTGATCGAGATGACGTCGTCGGCCTCCCACCGGACGGACGTCACAACCAGGTCCAGGGATCCTGTTGTCATCTGCCCACTCACCTTTCCACTGCCTCACCGTCCACTTGCGACCACCGATGCGTGCGCGAATCACGAGCCGGAGAATGCGAGCTTCAAACCCTTGGCGCCCTGGTAAGTCATCATCACGGGCGGCAAAGTCGCGCCCTGATGAACAGCCGGCGAAAACTTGTAATCGCCGAGCGCACCGGTGAACGCAGAAGACTCGATGTGCGTCGCGATTTCCGTACCCTTGGTCGCCCCGGACTTGACTGCGGCGATGATCTGCATTGTCGCGTCGTAGGAACCGGCGGCCGCGGAAACGGATTTCTGGTTGTACTTCGCGGAATATGCCTTGGCGAAGCTGGTCACATCGGCGGCATACGGGACACCGGCGGGCACCTCGTCCGAGATGTCGGCCCAGAACGCGTTGGCGAACAATCCCCCGGCCGGAAGGTCGCCGGCCAACGGGCTCAACGCGTCGAGTGAAACGGAACCGGTACCCACCCAGATCGGCTGGGTCATCCCCAGCGATTTGACGGCGCGGACGACCGGCACGATATTGCCACCGGTGGTCCCGGCGACGATCAGGTCGGGCTTGGTGTCCCGGAGCTTGGTCGCCTGCGTTTCCAGGTTGGTGGCGCCGGAATCGAAGCGCTCCTGACCCACGATCTGGTAGTTCGCCGGGTCGGACTTCGCGATGGCGTTGAAGACCGACAGATAGCCGTCCCCGGTGGCGTCGTTCTGGCCGATGAACGCGATCCGGTGATAACCCTGTGCCTTCAGCCAGGGAACCGTCGCGGGGATATACCCGGTGACCGGCGCGAGCCCCCAGAAGAACAACGGCGTCAGCGTGAACTGCTGTGGCGACAAGCAGTATTGGAGCACCTTGGCCGAGTCCAGGATGGGCTGTACCGCGCGGCAGCCGGAACCGGAAGCGGTGCCGAGCACGGCCTGCACCTTGCGGCTCAGCGTGCGGGCAGCAGCCGCCGCGACCGCCGGGTCGGATGTGCCGTCCTGGACGACGAGATCGATCTTCTTGCCGTTGATCCCGCCCGCCTGGTTGGTTTCGTCGACGGCGAGCTGGACACCGTTCAGCGCCGGAATTCCCGAGGACGCGAAGACCCCGGTCTTGTCGATGATCATGCCCAGCGAGATCGTGGCGTTCGACGTGCTGCCGCCCGAGGCCCCACAAGCCGTTGTCAGGGCGAGCAAGCCCGCCGTCGCGGCCGCCACGATGATCTTCACTTGCCTCATTGCAAGCCTCATTTCTGTAGGTCAGCTGCGTAAGCGCCGGCGGGAACCTGCGCGCTTGCCTTCGCGCAGCACAAGGAGAACGACGATGAAAGCCCCGTAGACGTAGACGTTCTGCCATGCCGTTGACACGTAGCCGCCCGCGTAGCCGGCGAACAGGCCGATCGCGAGCGACACGAGCGCGACCGGCACGTACTCCCAGCGACCGCCGATGGCCCCGATCGCACCCATCACGGCGAGCGGGAAGACCCACGACCACCCGAAAGGCATGACAGGCGCCAGCAGGATGCCGGCCACCGCCCCGTAAAAACCGGCGACCTGGAAGCTGAAGAACCGCATCAACCTGGTGTTGATCCCCACCAGCCGCGCGCCCTCGACGTCGTCTGCCGCGGCGCGCAAACCCTTGCCCAGCATCGTCCGTTCGAAGAGCGCGAACCCCAAACCGACGAGAACGGCGGTGCCGGCCCAGATCAGCAGGGAATGGGGGAGCACCGTTGCCCCGAAAACGTGCAAAGGCTCGCGCGGGAGCCACGGTGTGGCGCCACGGTCATTGAGGCCCCAGAACCGTCGCGCCAGCTCCTGACAGAGGATGGCGCCACCGAGCATCATGACGACCGGTCCGACACTCCCCCGCCCCGCGAACCGGTTCAGGGCAAGGATGTACAACACGACGGCAATCGCCGAGCAGACAAGCGAACTCGCGAGCACCGCAATGATCAGAGGCAGTCCGAGACTGTCGTGCACCGTAGTGAACACCAACGCGCCGTAGACCACGAAACCGCCTTGCGCCAGGCTTTCGACCCGCGACACCTGGTAGGTGACCACCATGCCGAACGCGATCAGCATGTACAGCGCACCGACGCTCAGACCGGCGAACGTGAGCTGGAGGAACGTGCTCATGCGGCACCGCCCAAATAGGAATCGACGACCAACGGATTCGCGGCCACTTCCTCGGCCGTGCCGCTCAGCACGACACGTCCGGTCTCGACCACCGCTGCCCGGTGACCGATGGACAGCGCCTTGCCGACGTTCTGCTCGATCAGGAGGATGCCGACGCGTTGCCGGGCGAGTTCGGCCGCCTGCCGCAGGATGGCGTCGACGTAGATCGGGGCGAGACCGAGACTCGGCTCGTCCAAGATGAGGTAGCGCGGGTCCGCCATGAGCGCGCGCCCGATCGCCACCATTTGCTGTTCGCCGCCGGACAGGTCACGCGCCCGGCTCTTCAGGAGACGCTTCAACTGAGGGAACATCTCCAGGACTCGCTCGAACGATGCCGGCCGATGCGACCGTGACTTCGTCCAGCCGCCGAGCATGATGTTGTCGCGAACGGTCGACCGGCCGAAGAGATGCCGCGCTTCCGGAACGAGCGAAACGCCGCGGCGCACCCGCTCATGAGCGCCGGCCGCGGTCACGTCGACGTCGTCGATGGTCACTCGGCCGCCGCGCAGGCCGAGCGCCCCGGCCAGACATTTCGCGGTCGTACTCTTGCCCGCGCCGTTCGCGCCGAGGAGGCAGAAGACCTCGCCCCGCCGCACGTCGATGCTGACCTCGTGGAGCACCGGCGCGCCCAGGTAGCCCGCGACCAAACCCTTACCGCACAGCATGATCGGCTCCCAGATAGGCGTCGACGACGGCCGGATCGGCGCGGATCCCGGCCGGGGTTCCCTCCGCGAGGACTGCACCGCGGTCGAACACCACGATTCGCGACACCAGCGACATCAGGAATCCCAGGTTGTGCTCGACCAGCAGGACGGTCAGGTCATGCGTCGCGAAGTACCCCTTGAGGTCCTCGGCGAGCAGTTCCCGTTCCGCATCCGTCAGCCCGGCCGCCGGCTCGTCGAGGAACAGCAACGACGGCCCGCCGGCCAGGGCGCGGGCGACGGCGACCAGCCGTTGTTGGCCGGCGGTGAGGTCCTCGCTCAGGCGATGTGCGAGGTGGAGCGCGTGCACGGCTTCCATGGCCTCCACCGCGGCAGCCCGCAGCACCTCTTCGTCCTTGCGCCACCGGGGAATGCGCAGCATCGCACTGAAGACGCCGGACCGGCCGGCGAGATGGCTCCCGATCATCACGTTCTCCAGCGCCGTGAGGCCGGGGAAAAGCCGTGCGTGCTGGAAGGTCCGGCCCACGCCGAGCCGGGCGATCTGGTCCGGACGCTTTCCGGCCAGCGTCGCGCCGCGCCAGGTGACGGTTCCCCCGCTCGGGAGCACCACGCCGCTCGCGGCGCCGATGAACGTGGACTTTCCCGCACCGTTGGGACCGATCAAGCCGAGGACGGACCGCTCGGCCACCGTGAATGTCACGTCGGCGAGCGCGGCCACGCCACCGAACTCGACGGACAGGTAACGGCTCTCAAGCATGTCGCCTCCCCCTGCCACGAACGCGGTTCACCAGCGCCGTGCCGAGGCCCGCGAGTCCTTGCGGCGAAACGAGATAGACGACGATCATGGCCGTCGCCTCGACGAGATCCGTGGTCAACGTCTGTGACGCGTAGGCGGAGATCGCGACCAGGACGGTCACCATGACGAGCCCGCCGAAGATACTCCGCTCCCCACCGACGACGACGGCCGCGAAAAGCAACAGCGACGTCGAAAACGCGAAGTCGGTGGGGGCGATGAACATGCTGTAGTGGGCGAACAGCGAACCCGCGATCGCCGCGGGGACGGACGCGACCAACCACAGCACCGCCTTGGCGCGCGCCGGATTGATGCCCGCGGTGGACGCCGAGTCGGCGTCTTTGTGGATGGCGATCAGGGAGCGGCCGAACCGGGATCGGGCGATGTTGCGGCCGAGCAGGAACAACACCAGGACGACTGTCCACACGAGAACGAAATACGACGTCTCACCGCTCACTTCGGCCCCGGCCACGGAAAGCGGCGGAATGCCGAAGATGCCGTTGTTCCCACCGAGAAAGGACTTCAGGTTGACGATCACCTGCTGCAACATGAAGGAGATCGCGATCGTCGCCATCGCGAGATACCAGCCCCGGAGCCGCAGGATCGGGCTGGTGATGAGCGCCAGCACCAGGGCCGCCGCCACACCGATGACGAAACCGGCCAGCGGCGGCAGGCCCCACTTCGCCGTCGACAGCGCGGACGCGTAGCCGCCCATGGCCATGAATACCGCGTGCCCCAACGTGATCTGCCCACCGAGCCCCGCGAGCAGGGACACCCCGACGACGGCGATACCGTAGACCCCGGCGAGCACCAACAGGGGGTAGACGGTGGAGCTCCCGAACAGCGGGGTGCCGACCAGGATCCAGACGAGGATCGCGGCGGGCTGCCACCAGGCGACCACCCGTCCGACTCCTGAACGCGCGCCGCCGCCGCCGGCTCCAGACGGGTCCGGAGCCTTCGCGGACTGTGCGGCCGAGTGAGTCAGCGTCATCACCAGTCACCGGCCGGGGTCGGTGCGCCGGCCACGAAGTCGGCCAGCCTGCTCATGAACATGCGCCGCAGTTGGATGACAGCCTTGTCGGACTGAGCGAGGTTCTCCTTGCCCCGGTCGGTGATGAACTGCATCCCCATCTGAGCGACGTGGTCCTCCATGTTGACCAGATCGGGGTGATCGGCGAAGTCGAGCAGCGTCTTCTCGCCGCGCAGGATCTGCTCGGCGCACACCTCGGTCGAGGGGTACTTCGCAACGAGCTCACTCCGACGGGCCTTGTACTCGTAGTAGCGCCTCTTTCCCTCCTCATCGGTGTGCAGCGCGCTGATCTGGAAGCTCAGATGCGATTCGTCGTCGATCGGCACCCGCCAGGCGACCTGCTCGAGGTAGCCGTCCCGCTGACCGACGATGAGGTGCATGGCGTTCGGGAGCATGACGGTCGAGACGGTCGGCGCGTCGCCATCGATGACCTCGATCGCCCGCACTCCGAAGTCGAACCGCTCCACGGTGACGTCACGAACGAAGGCGACGTCGGGCGAAAAGCCCACCTCGGTGATGGTGGGGTCCGACGAAATCCGGTGGGTATAAGGGACGTGCGCCAAGTCAAGAGCGTTCTCGACGTTGACGTAGTAGTTGCAGTTGCGCCGGTAGGTGCCGCAGTCCAGCACCAGTGCCGACATCATGTCCTTGCCGTGCTTCTCGGAAAAGCCGGCGATGTCGGGGAAGCGTGGCGGCTCGCCGTCTCCGAAGTAGGCGAAGACCACGCCATACGCCTCATGAGCCGGGTAGGTGCGGATCCTCGTGCGCTCGACGAGGCTCGGGCTCTGGCCCGGTGCTTCCTCACAGTGGCCGTCGGCGCCGAACTTCCATCCGTGGAACATGCACCGGATCGAGTCGCCCTCGACATGACCGACCGAGAGCAGCGTCTGCCGGTGGGCGCAGCCGGCCTGGGTCACCACCGGTTTCCCGCCCACGCCGCGGTAGAGCGTGAACTTCTCGCCCATCACCGCGATGGGCTGGGTCTGCCCCTCGAGCAGGTCCTGAGACAGCCGCACCGGCTGCCAGAAGCTGCGCAGATATTTTCCGGCAGGCGTGCCGGGCCCGGTCTCGAACGGGCTGAGTGCTTCGGTGGTCGGCTCCGGAGGAACGACTGCAGTCATCGGTGACTTCCTTACTTGAGCGGTGCGCTACGAGTGGTGGAGCGCGTAATGCTGCGCCAACAGGTCCTTGCCGTAGTCATTGCCGTTCGGCTCCCGCACGATGGTGTGGATGTGGAAGCGTTCAGGCTCTTCGTTGTCGAGGAAGATGCCCGGGTGGTTGTCGTACTCGACCAGCAGCACCGGCGAATGGATGCGGTAATAGAAGGCGCTGGTGTCGTCGTGCTTCCCGCGCCAGACGAACCGGGTCTCGTCGAAATGGTCCTCGATCTGGCGCCGCTTCAGCCGTGCGTGGCCCGAGGGCATCCGGCTGAGGTAGACATCGACCAGCTCGAGCAGCAGCTTCTGCTGATCCGAGCTGAGCTCGTCACCGCGAATGCCCTCGTAGGGCAGGACGAGGTTGTCCTGGCCCGCCCCGGCGAGATGGCGGCCGTTGAACGGCCCGCCGAGCTCCTCGGGCAGGTCCTTGGAAAGGAGCGAGTCGCCCAGCAGGAACGCGTCCTCCTGGGAACTGGTCAGTGCTCGCCGTAGGTTCAGACCACGCTCGGTCTCGAGGTCCAGGACACGGGTCCCGGCGTATTGACCGGAGAGGGCGAAATTCGGCTCCGCGCCCAGGAAGACCGGGGCAAGGACCAACTGCGTGCCGACGAACACGCAGTTGAGGTCCACGTGGTGGCCCATGAGCTGCCAGCCCCACGGCTCGGCGTCGCCCGGTTCGCCGAAGATGGTGAAGTGGTAGGCGAACTCGGTCAGCGTGTCCTGGTAGGCCCCGATCAGCTCGCCCAGAGCCCCATTGAGCTTCATCGCGTTCCGCACGGACTCATAGCCCTCCTCGCTGAGGCTGGCCTTGACGATCTCGAGCGCCAGGTCGCGCTTCTCCTTGGAGATGCGCTCCAGGCGAAGCCCTTTCGGGTTCCACATGGGGAAGGCGTTCGTCCACAGTCGCCAGTCGTCGGAGTCGATGGCCAATCGCGCGACCATGCGCTCGTTGTCCGGCAGCAGGGCGAGGAACGCCCGCGCGGCATCGACGGCGGCCTTGGCGCTGACGCCGGTGTCGGCGAGCCGGTAGAGACCATTGTGGACAGTGCCGTCCGTCGTCACTCCGACATAGGGCTGCTGGTGGTTCCGCAACGCCGCCGAGAGCTCGTAGGCCGCCACCGGATCCAGCAGGGGCTCGCCGAACAGGATTCCGTCGACCACGGGCAGTTCGGGCTTGCGAGCGCCGACGCCCCGAAGTGCACTGAACGTCATTCTCATTTCTCCTTCGGGGGCTCGTACTCGGCCTGGTTCAGCACCCAGCCCCGCTCGATGAAGTCGGAACGCGGCGGGGCGAACACGTCGATCAACTGGTGCCGGCCGCGGCCGACAGCACGGGTGGTGTGGACGTTTCCCGGTGGGATCAGCGTGACCGAGGGGCTGGTGACCTGGACGTGCTCGTCCGGCCGCCAGTCCCGCATACGCCTGGTCCAGGGCCGCCGGATGTGGTGGATGTAGTCACCGGCGACCGTGATCGACGCCTGCTCGAAATCGTCATGCGAGTGCGGGGAAAGCGCGTCGGTGTCCCGTGGACCGTCCTGGGGTGCGAACCAGTTGATCATCAGGGAGTCGGTCCGGTAAATCCGTCCCAGCCGCCCCGGCACCTCGGCAACATCGGCCAGTGAGACCACTCGAAGCCCACCCGGACCCGCGACGGGCGCAGGCGGCAGCGGCACAATCCGGGGATTGGCGGTCGAGTACGTCGAGTGGTTGACCGCTTTGGCGGCCACTTCGCCACGCGCGCTGAAGATCCGGACCACATACCCGGCACGGCGGACCGTCACCTCGACTTGTCCCGCGGGCGCCACAACCAGCGCCGGACCCGTCGCGACAACGCGCTCGCCACGGTAACTGGTGACGTCGACCGCGCTTCCTGCCGGCACAAGGATCGCGTGCTCGTCCGGGGCCGCGGGCTCGCGGAGCACCTCACCATCCGCTGCCCAGCTCACGACAGCGACGAAGTTCTGCCCGCGCACGTACCAGGAGTGCTGGCCCTGGTGCCGGTCGACCGCGATGTACTCGCCGTTGAGCTCGAAGAAGGCCGGTGACCATGGCACCGCCACATCGAGGTTCATCGCTGTCCCGTCCTTTCGCGGTGAGTCGTCACCGCACGTCAGTCCTGTGGCACGGCCAGCTCGGTGGCCGTGCCGATGAAGAGGTTCTGGATCCAGCGCGAGCTGATCAGCCACCGCCCGTCCCGGAGCTCGAACTCGTCGAAAACGTCGCCGACCAACACGGGCAGGGTCGACGGCCGGGGCGGCTCGCCGTCCTCGCCGAAGAGCAGCAGGACCGACACCGCGCGCACCCGTTCGGCCTCGACCTCGAGCAGGTGCAGGTTCGTCACGAGGTGCCGGGAGACCCGTGGTCCACGGGCGCTCCGTTCGGCGTAGACCTGCGCGATTTCCGCTGTGCCTTGGAATATCGCGTTGGAGAAGCGCAGTTCGGCCTCGGGAGTGAAGAACGCCGCGGCGGACGTGCCGCCCTTGTGGTCGATCTCGTACCAGAGGCCGGTCAGGATCGACATCAGCTCCGCACGCAGCCGTGGCCGGTCTTCCCCGGCACCAGCGTCCGTCCGGCGCTCGATGTCGGCCGTCATGCCGCACCTCGCCGCATGCCGCCAGCCGCTACAGATAAGGTCCAGACCATTAGCGCACCGTCCCGGTCATCGCGCGCGATGTCGTCCTCAGCGAGACGGCGCCGATCCCTTCGACCTTGACCTCGATGCGCGCCCGCGCGGGCAGCGGAATCGCCGCCGTGGCCGAGCCGGCGAGCACGATGTGCCCGGCCGCCAACGGATGGCCGTGGCGGGCCGCCAGCCTGGTCGCGGCTACCAGAGACGCCAAGGGGTCGCCGAGAATGGCTTGCGTCGAGCCCGAAGCCGCGCGATCTCCGTCGACGAAAAGCTCGACCGTGAGGTTCGACAGCCCGCCGGATTTCATCTCGTCGGTGACCTCGCGCCACTCCCCCACGGCGAAGTGACTGGCGGAAGTGTTGTCCGCGACCACATCAGCGAGGCTGAACGAGAAGTCCCGGTAACGACTGTCGATGACCTCGACCGCCGCCGCGACATGGGTGACATGGGGAAGCAGTGGCTCATCCGCAGGGACGTCATCGGCGAGCCGGAACGCGATCTCCGGTTCGACGCGCGGATGGATCAGCGAATCGTGGTCGAGTTCGGCGGCGTCCACGACACGCATCCGGTCGGTGAGCACTCCGAGGATGACATCGGACACTCCCATCTGAACGGCCTTTTCCTTGCTGGTGAAGCCAAGCTTCAGACCGACGACCCGCTCACCACGTTCGCGGCGCAGGTCGATTCCGCGCAGCAGCACGTCGTAGGCCTTGCCCAGGGTCAGCCCGATCCGCCCGGCGAACTGGTCGATCGCGCGCCCGTTCCGCCGGGCGTCGTCCAGTCCGGCGGCGAGCGCCGTCGGCTCAGTCATGGACCGCGCTCCCGCTCACGAGCGCCGCTTCAGCGAGCGTCACATCGCCGTTGGCCCAGTGGGTCGTGGGCACTTCGGTCACGATCACGCGCACCGTCGCCGGCGCAGCATCCAGCGTCGTGACCACGGCCTCGGTCACCGCACTGATCAGCCGCCGGATGCTCTCCGGCTCCCGGCCACCACGCACTTGAATCGCCACCTGAGGCACAGGCCAACTCCCTTGAATGTGATCGTTGACATCTCGCAATACGAGATCTAGTCTCGTAATATGAACAATGTAACGTCCGTCGCAAGCGGTGGCAAGCACACGGGAAGCCAGGGAGCGAATCGATGACAGAGGACGCCGCGGAGGGCGACAACGGACGGTCGGCCGGCTCGCGGATCGCCGTGATCGAGAAGGCGGTCAAGACGCTCGACGCGCTCCTGCCCGTCACCGGCGGGCTGACCCCCACCGAGGTCGCCGCCGCGATCGGCACCAACCGGAGCACCGCGTTCCGGCTCCTCACCTCACTCGAGGTGACAGGGCTGCTGTCGCGCGACGCCTCAACGGGCAAATACCACCTCGGCATGAAATTGCTGCAGTACGGCGCCGCCGTCCGGAGCGGAATGAGCATCATCAAAATCGCCGAGCCCACACTGATGAACCTGAGGGACGAGATCCGGCAAAGCGTCCTGCTCGCGATTCGAGAGGGATGGGGGGCGCGGTGTCTTTTCCGGATTCCCGGCCCCGAGGTGGACGTACTGTCGTGGACGACGGGGGAATGGTTGCCCATGCACATCGGGGCGGCCCCCCAAGCTCTGATGAGCGCGCTCAGTGACAGCGACATCGAGCAATACCTCGCGCACAACAACGACTGGCACACCCTGCGCGGCGACCGGACCGCCGACGACGTCCGCGAAGGCGTCGCCCTGATTCGCCAACGAGGATGGGCGCTGAACCGGGCAGGCATCACTCGCGGTGTCGCGTCACTGGGAGCGGTCGTCCGCGACCGCTCCGGGGCCGCCGTCTGCGCGATCTCCGTCGCAGGACTCGAACACCACTACGACGAACCACAACTTCAGCGCACCGCGGCCACGGTCCTGGCGGCGGCGGACGAGATCAGCAAGCACCTCGAGTGATCGCCTCTGGGTCGACGGAGTACCCCACGGCCGTCTCGAGCGGACCGGACGACCCGCTCGGCAAACGCGCGAAAACGGATGGGCGTGCTTTGGGTGCCGTCGGCGAACTCTGGTTGCGCGGCCCCGAAATGTTCCTCGGTTATCTGGACAGCGAGCTCGACGAGGAGGCGTTCACGTCCGACGGCTGGGTCCGGACCGGCGACTTGGCAACGATGGACGAGGACGGCTTCGTCACGATCGCCGACAGCGGCTGGACCTCCTACGGCGCCGAAGGCGAACCATCCTGACCCCACAGATCCGGAAAGAGGACCGAACATGCCCGACAGCGAATTCCTGAAATGGGAACTCGACGACAACATCGCCACCGTCTGGCTTGCCCCCCACCGGTCAACGCATTCACGCAGGAGATGTACACGGAGGTGCGGGAGTTCTTCCAGGACATCCTCCGACGGCTGCCCGGCGCCGCGGTTGTCGTGCTCACCGGGCAGGGAAAGCATTTCTGCGCCGGGAACGACCTCGCCGAATTCCCTTCACCGAGTCCCGGCAATGCGGCCGAGCGGATGGAGAATGTGCGGAACACGTTCTGGGCCATCCGGGAGTGCCCGATTCCGGTTGTGGGCGCGGTGAACGGTGCCGCACTCGGCACCGGTCTGTGTATCGCGGCGAGTTGTGACGTGGTTGTCGCGGCGGACGGTGCGCGATTCGGGCTGCCCGAAGTCAACGTCGGAATGATGGGTGGCGCGAAGCACGCCTCGCGATTGTCCAAGTTCGGCGGTGTGCTCGAGGTGGTGTCCCACTCCGAACTACTCGATACGGCTCATCAGGTCGCCCGCCTCATGAGCCGGCACAGCCCCGTCACCCTGAAATTCGCCAAGCGGAGCCTGAACGAGATCGAATACCGGAGCCTTCGCGACGGATACACCTACGAGCAGGGCCTGTCCGGCGAACTGTCGGCCTACCGCGACGCGAAAGAAGCAGTCAACGCGGCCCTGGAGAAACGGAGCCCGATCTACAGTGGCGACTGACGCCGTGCCGGGCGCTGCCAACCAGGACAAGCCTGCCCGGCGCGGCGATGCCTTGCTCTCGTTCGGCCTGGACTCCACCCAGCTCCAGGCGCTGCACGCGTTGTTGAGCGAGCTCAGCGTCACCGCGGCGGCGGCGCGGCTGGGACGGACCCAGCCGACGTTGTCGAGGTCGTTGCGGCGACTGCGCCGGCACTTCGGCGACCCATTGCTGGAACGGACCGGCAACTCCTACCGGCTGACGGCGTTCGCGGAGCGGTTGCGTCCCCTGGCCGCGGCCGCGGTCGAGGCCGTCGACCGGACGTTCGCCGCGGAAACGACCTTCTCGCCGGAGACCTCGACCCGTTCCTTCACCATCGCGTCGTCCGATCACGGGATCGCCACGGCGGGAGCCGAGTTGTTCCGCCGGGTCCGCAGCCTTGCCCCCGGCGTGGGCCTGCGCTTCCTGCCGGTCACCACCGAACTGCTGGAACACGAGGACGAATACCTGCGGACCGTCGACGGCGTCCTGCTGCCGCACGGATATCTCACGCTCGCGTCCTCTGTGGACGTTCACACGGACCGGTGGGTATGCGTGGTCGCCGCAGACAACCAATCGGTCGGCGAAAAGCTGACAAGGCAGGATCTGGAACGGCTGCCGTGGATCGCGACCTTCACCGGACAGGCAAGCCGCCCGCCCGCCTGGCGCCAACTGGAGCTACTCGGGATCGTGCCCCGGATCGCCGCCGTCGCGGAGTCCTTCCTCGTCGTGCCCCGGCTCGTTCGCGGCACGGACGCGATCGGCGTCGTGCCCAGCCGGGTCGCGGCGGCCGAGCAGGCCGGCATCCGGGTACTGGAGTTCCCGTTCGAGATGGTGCCGCTGACCGAGGCGTTCTGGTGGCATCCGGTGCACGACCACGACCCGGGGCACCGGTGGCTGCGGGGCGTGCTGAGCGACCAGCGGGTATAGCTCCGGCGCATGCTCCCCATGCGCGATATGCCCTACGTTCCGGGCCGGGCGGAGGGCACGGTGAAGGGTGCACCCCCTGAAAGGAGCACCCTCCGGTGGATCACCCCGTCGTCGATGTCCACGCGCATATGTGGGCCGCGGACGTCGAAACGATGGCTCGCACGCTGCCAGGGCATGCCGAGCAGATCGCGCTCGGCCTGCGGCGGCTCGCAATACCACCACTGGATCACCGATCCCGGTGCGGCCCGCGAGCTTGCCCACCGCCCCGGCCGGCTCACCGGGCTCGGGATCGTGCCCCAGCAGTTTCCGAAGTGGACAGTCGAAGCGCTGGACGACGCGCTGGCCCGGGGGCTTCGCGGCATCGAGATCGCCACACAGGCATCCGATCCGGATGGTGGTCCGCCGATCGAACTGTCCGATCGCCGCTACGACGAATTGTGGGCACGTGCCGCGGAGCTCGGTGCGGTGATCTTCGTGCACCCGTGGGGATGCACGCTCGACGAGCGGCTCGCGCGCTGGTATCTGGCCAACAGCGTCGAACACGCCGTCGCCCTCTCCCATCTCATCGTCCGCGGGGTCCTGGAGCGGTTCCGCGCCGACCACGCGTGGCACGCCTGGTTTACGAGCCGGCCGCGCTGCGACGGCTCGTCGACGTGTTCGGTCCGGAACACATCCTGCTCGGCTCCGACTTCCCGTTCGACATGGGCGTGCCCGACCCCGCTGAGCGGCTGCACGCTGCCGGCCTCGGCCGCGCGGTCATCGAGGCCATCGAGGGCGGCAACGCCGCCCGCATCGGGCTCACCCCCACAAGGCAACCAACAGCTAGGGAGACCTCATGACAATCTCGACCGCGACACCGGCCGTGACCCGGCTGCGCTGGTCGTCGCCTGACCCGGCCGACCGGTTCACGGTCCACAACCCGGCCACCGGCGAGGCCATCGCCACGATCCAGGGCGCCGGCCCGGACCAGGTCGACGCCGCGGTGCGAGCCGCACATCAGGGTCAGCCGGCGTGGCGCCGCCGCTCGCCCGCCGAGCGTGGCGCCGTCCTGCGCCGGATCGCCGACACGATCCGCGACCACGCCGCGGAGATCGCCGCCATCGAGACCAGTGACAACGGCAAGCCGACGAGCCAGGCGGCGGGTTTCGACCTGGTCGCGGCTGCCACGATCTTCGACCTGTTCGCCGGGCTGATCACGACGCCGCCGAGCGCCGCGGCGAACAACGGGCCACTGCTCGACATCACGACCCTCGAGCCCTATGGCGTGATCGGGGCGATCGTGCCGTTCAACGGGCCGCCCATCCACACCGCGGGCAAGCTCGCCCCGGCACTCGCCGTCGGCAACGGCGTCGTGCTCAAACCACCGGAGCAGGCACCGCTGTCGGTGCTCCGGCTGATCGAGCTGATCACGGAGGTCGTCCCTGACGACGTGGTCCACGTCGTGGCGGGCCGCGGCCCGGTCGGCGCCGCGCTCGCCGGGCACCCGCTCGTCGGGAAGATCTCCTTCACCGGCGCCCCGGCAACCGGCGTATCCGTGCTGAAAACGGCGGCCGACAACCTCACCCCGGCGCTGCTCGAACTCGGCGGCAAGAACCCGTTCGTCGTCTTCGACGACGCCGATCTGGACTCGGTCGTGCCGTGGCTCATCGAGGGCGGCTACTTCAACCAGGGTGAGGCGTGCACCGCCGCGTCGCGCCTGCTCGTGCACGCGTCCATCTATGACGAGGTGGCCGATCGCGTGGCGCGGGCCGTGCGGAGGCTGACGGTGGGCGACGGCGCCGATCCTGCCACGCACGTCGGGCCGCTCGTGACACCCGAACAGCAACGCCGGGTGCTGGACTATCTCGACATCGGCCGTGCCGAGGGAGCGGTGCTCTTCGCGCAGGCCGAGTTGCCTGCGGACCGGCGGCTGGCCGGTGGATACCACGTGCCGCCGACACTGCTGACACAGGTCACGCCCGCGATGCGGGTGGCGAACGAGGAGATCTTCGGACCTGTGGTCACGATGATCCCGTTCAGCGGCGAGGAGGAAGCCGTCCGCATCGCCAACGGCACCCCCTTCGGACTCGTCGCGGGCGTGTTCAGCGGCGACCACGAACGCGCGCTGCGGGTCGGCAACGCGATCCGCGCGGGCCTTGTTTTCATCAACCACTACAACAGGGCCGCGGTCGGAGTTCCGTTCGGCGGGACCGGAGCCAGCGGCTACGGCCGCGAGCACGCCCGCGAGACACTGCACGAGTTCGGCTACGCCAAGAGCCTGCGCATCCCCAACGGGCTCGGGCCGATACCCCGATGGCAGCCGTCGCTCGACGTCACCACGACCCCGGACCGGAAGGAAGACCGTTGAGCACTGGGAACTGGGTGGACGTGCACGCGCACTTCACCCCGCCGACCACCGAGGAGCAGCGGCACACCGCCTTGACCGCCATGCGTGAGCTGTGTTTCCTCGCACCGCAGCCCTACCACTGGACCGTCGAAGGCGCCCTGCGGTCGATGGACCGGACAGGGGTGGCGATGCAACTGCTGAGCGCGGTGCCGCAAACCCACGACGCGCTACGCACCTCGAACGATTACGGCGCCGAACTCGTCACTGAGCACCCTGGTCGCTTCGGCCTGCTGGCTGCACTGCCCACCGACGACCCGCAAGCCGCGCTTACGGAGATCGCCAGGGCGGACTCGGCCCTGCGGCCGGACGGCTGGGCGGTGAGCACGACCTACCACGGCGTCAATCTGTCCGACCCCGCGCTGGAACCGGTATGGGATGAGCTGAACCGGCGTAGCGCGGTCGTGTTCGTGCACCCTGACACGACGAGGCGGCCCGAACTCGGCCTGCCCACCCCACTGGTGGAGGTCGCGTTCGACACGACCCGCACCGTCGTCGCCATGCTCTACCGAGGCATATTCCACCGCCACCCCGATATCCGTTTCATCCTCGCCCACTGCGGCGGCGCACTCCCGGCCCTCTCCGGACGTCTCGGCCTGCTCGGCACCCAGCCCTGGGTGCCCGACGGCGACCGGTTCACCGCAGCGCATATTGCCGAGCAGCTGAGCCACCTCTACCTCGACACCGCCGCCTCCGGCACCGACCCCAACCTCGCCGCCGCATTGACCATGGTCCCCGTCGACCACATCCTGTACGGCGGCGACGCCGGCGTCCCCTGCAGCGACGACCACACCATCGCCGCCAACATCGCCGCTCTGCGAAACTCGTCGAACATCACCCCAGCCCAGGCGGAGCTGATCGGACGACGCGCGCTCGATCTCTTCCCCACCGCCGCGCACCGCTTGGCCGGCCCGCGTAGCGGCGCAGATCGATGAGGTGATCATCGATCTGCGAGGTCGTCAGCGATCCGCGCGATCGGCGAGTGTCGTGATCGGCATGCGTGCGAGGGGGACGTGGTGCTGGCCGGCATGCGTGTCCCGGTCGCGCAGCGATCCCTGACTGAGCGGGCGGGGGAAGGAGATCTTCACAACGTTGAGCGACGGGATCCGGAAGATCTGGATCGTGCTCTCCTCCACCCGGTACAGCTCCGCGATCACGCGCTCGTTGAGGAACGACTCGTCCGCGGCGATCCGGTAGCCGTCGGCGTCGCGCAGGAACACTTCCATGGTGACCCAGAACGGGCCGGCGTTCTTGGACCGGACCTCATGCGCGAGGTCCGCGAGGGTGGTCTCAGGCATGGGTCTTCTCCTCGATCTCGATCCGGAACAGGCTCGTGGGGCTGTCGCAGTCCACGACATGGTTCAGCACGAACTCATACGCCGCGCCGCGTTCGGCCTCGGCCGGCGAGGACGGGAAGGCGAGGCTCGGCAGGTAGTCCATCGCCGGTGCCGGCAGGTGCAGCATCATCGGGTTGGCGACCTTCGCGACCGCCGTGGCGGTCGCCTGGTCGGACGCGTTGACGAGCAACATCACCCCTACCTCGCGGGGCGGCCCGCTCTCGGGCTCGAGGTCGTCGAGGACCGCGTTGTGGCCGTAGAGGCGGAGGTCGAAGGCGTATTCGTCGGCAGCCAGCCCCAGCGTCTGGCCCACCCGCTGCGCGAGCATCGTGCGCATCAGGTCCGCCCAGGCGTCGATATCGGCGAGAATGAGCGGGTCCCGGATCGCCGTGAACGACATCGTCTCGTAGCCCGTGATCCGGGCGCCCTCCAGCTTGATGGTGTATTGATCGGCGACGTGGAACTTCGACCCTTCGACCCGGACGATCCGGTCGTCGACGGCGATGTACTGGGCGTCGCGGACGTCGAGGGTGCCGTCGGGCTCTCGCATCTCGAACGGATTCACGGTCTCGTAGAGCATGTGGGCGGCCACCAGGATCGGCGTGCACGCCGCCGTGGGATCGAGGGGCTCGATGGTGAAGCCCTCGGCATCGATGGTGGCGAGGACCCCACCCGCGCGCGGATTGCTGGTGCATTGGCCGCCGCACTCGATGATCTTCGAGGCATGCCACGTGGGCCCCGGCGGCATCCCCTTCATGAGCGGATAGGCGGCCGCGACCGCCGTGTCGGTGGCACGGCCGGCGAGCACGACCTGGGCGCCCGCACGCAGCGCCTCGACGATCGGCTCGTGGCCCATCGCGCCGACGATGTGAGTACAGCTTTCGATGGTCTCCGCCCGCAGCTCCCCCAACGGCGGCAGCGGGTGGATCCGGCCGGCGTTGAGACACTCCTTCAGCTCAGCGGCGTTCTGCTCGCTGTAGATCTTCGCGACCGTCAGATCCAGGCCTTCCTCGGCCATCACCTCGGCGGCGATACCGGCAACCCAGTCGACGCCGCTGTCGGTCCCGCTCGTGCCACACGAGCCCACGATCACGGGTATGCCCGCGCCGGAGGCCGCCGTCAGCAGGCTGCGCAGGTCGCGCGCCACCGCCTTGGCCGCTGTCTTGGGGGTCGCCGAGCCGAGGTAATAGGGACCGGAGTCCGTGGATCCGGCATCGATGCTGATCACGTCGGCGCCCAGTGCGATGCCGCGCTCGACCGTCGCGTGGTCCCAGCCGGCGCCGAGCATTCCGCCCGGCGACAGGACCCGGACGGACTTCACCGGTTCGTTGTGCATGTTCCTCATTTCTCTTCGTGAGCGGTGACCCGATTGGCATTCACCGCGTGCCGCGGCCGGCCGGCGAGGGCCGCCAGCAGTTCCTCGGCTCCTTGGCGACCGGCGGCGGCGCGCGCCTCGGCGGTCTGCCCGGCCAGATGGGAATAGACGACGATGCCGTCCACGCCGCGCAGCGGGCTGCTGAGTGGTAGCGGCTCGTCACTGACGACGTCGAGTGCGGCGCCCGCGATCTCTCCCGCCCGCACGGCCGAGACCAGCGCGTCCTCCTCGACGATGGGTCCGCGAGCGGTGTTGACCAGCAGCGCCGTCGGCTTCATCTGTTTGAACGCCGACTCGTCGAAGAGACCGCGGGTCCGTTCGGTGAGCGACGTGTGCACCGAGACGTAGTCGGAAATGGCGAGCAGCTCGGGCAGATCCACGAAGCGGACCGCGGGGTCGCTCCGCAGCCGTCCCGGCACGCCAGTGGTACAGACCACGGTCAGGCCGAAGGCTCGAGCCAACGGCACCACCGCCCGTGCCGAGGCCCCATAACCGACGAGCCCGAGTGTCGACCCGCGTAGCTCATGCCCGTCTTCACGAGGCCAGGCCCCTCGCGAAACACCTTGCGCGGATTGCACAAGACGCCGGGCCCCCGCGAGCATCAAACCGATCGTGTACTCGGCCACCGCGTTGGCGTTGATGCCGGGCAGGTTGCTCACGCTGATCCCCAGGCGGGTCGCGGCGGCGACGTCGATCGAGTCGTAGCCCACGCCCGTCCGCACGATGACCCGCAGCTTCGGTGCGCGGGCGAGGACATCGGCCGTCAAGGGTTCATTGGCCACCAAAGCAGCGTCGATCCCGGCAAGGGCTTCGGCGAGTTGATCGGGGTCGCGCCGGCCCACCATGGGCAGGTGCTCGGTCGACAGCCCGGAACGTCTCAGCAACTGATCGACTTCGTCGCCAGGGCGGAGGTAGTCGGTGGTGATCAGGACTCGATGCATGTCTTTCCCTCTGGTGGTTGTCACCGCGCGCGGCTCGCGGAGGACTTGCGCTGCAATGCACTGACGCGGGCGACCGCCACTCGCCCACCCGACGGTGTACAGACCGGTCCAGGTCCCGGCCACCCGGTCGGACGGGACGAGGTTCCACAGCACCACGACCCCGTTGACCAGAATGCGGACGCTCCCGCGGTAGCCACACACGGCGCGACGACTGCGCTCGATCTGATCGTCGTCGACGGTGACCGCGCACTCGATGGTCGGTCGCCGCCGCGAGCCGGTCCCACCGGACCTCCAGGCCGATCGGGTCGGAGACCGGTGAAGTCATGGCGCCGTGGTCGCTTCCGGGTGGGTACCGGGCTGCCATGAATCTCCGGCGGCGATCTCGGCCGCAATCGCCTTGCCCAGGCCTTCGGTCGTGCCGCTGCCGCCGAGGTCGGGAGTGAGCACTTCCGGCTGCCCGTCGAGGACGCTTTCGATCGCCGCCACGACATGCGCGGCCGCGGCCGGCTCCCCGAGGTGGTCGAGCATCATCGCGCCACTCCAGATCTGCCCCACCGGGTTGGCGATCCCGCGCCCGGCGATGTCGGGGGCCGACCCGTGCACCGGCTCGAACAGGCTTGGCCACGTGCGGTCCGGGTTGATGTTGGCACTCGGGGCGATCCCGATGGTTCCGGTGCATGCCGGGCCGAGGTCGGAAAGGATGTCGCCGAACAGGTTGCTCGCGACGACGACGTCGTACTGCTCGGGCCGCAGGACGAATTTGGCCGTGAGAATGTCGATGTGGTCCTTGTCCACGGCCACCTCTGGGTACTGCTGTGCCATCGCGACCGCGCGCTCGTCCCAGTAGGGCATCGAGACGGAGATACCGTTGCTCTTCGTCGCCCACGTCAGGTGCTTGCGCGGGCGGGCGGCGGCGAGGTCGAACGCGTATCGCAGCACGCGGTCCACTCCGGTCCGGGTCATCACGGTCTCCTGCAGCACCGTCTCACGGTCGCTGCCGTCGAAGATCCGGCCGCCGATGCTGGAGTACTCGCCCTCGGTGTTCTCGCGGACGACGAGGAAGTCGATGTCACCAGGCCCGTGGTCGCGCAGCGGGCTGCGGACTCCGCGAAGCAGCCGGACCGGCCGCAGGCTGACGTACTGGTCGAACCCGCGGCGGAACTGCAGCAGGCTGCCCCACAGCGACACGTGGTCAGGAACCACCTCGGGCCACCCGACCGCGCCGAAGAAGATCGCGTCGAAGCCGGCGAGCACATCACGCCAATCCGGAGGCAGCATTTCGCCGTATCTCGCCCAGTAGTCGGCACAGGCGAATCCGAATTCGGCTGTCTCGAGCGCAAAACCGTGGGTCTCAGCGGCGGCCTGCAGGCATCTGAGCCCTTCCGGGACGACTTCACGACCGATGCCATCGCCCGGGATGGCCGCGATGCGGTAACGGTGGGACACCGGACACTCCTCTGCCTCTTCGGGTAGGCACGCGCCCGGTCTGGCGGGTAAGCGCGCGCCTCCACCTTGATCGACAGCGAACGCCGCAACAAGAGGGCCCGGGGCAACATATCCTTTCGCTCATGGAAAGCAACGAACTTGACGCTTGCCCCGGTGTGACGCGATGACCACCTCGATCGACGACCTCCGCTTCTTCCAAGTGGTCGCCGCCAGCGAGACGCTCACGGCGGCCGCCCGTGAGCTGGAATGCTCGCTGCCGGTCGTCAGCAAGCGCCTCAGCGCCCTGGAACGCCGGCTCGACGCACGCTTGGTGCGCCGCGGCACGCGCCGGCTCGCGCTGACCTCTGAGGGAGAGTTGTACGCCGCGCGCGTGGAGTCGATCCTCGACCAGGTCCGCGAACTCGAAGACCTGATCACCCACCGATCCGGCGACCTGCGGGGATCCATCGTGGTTCAGGCGACTCTCGGCCTCGGACGCGCACACGTCGCGCCGCTCCTCGGCGAGTTCACCGCTCTGCATCCACAGCTGAGCATTCAGCTCCGCACCACACCCCTCCCCCTGCGCCCGCACCGGCGCGAGTTCGACATGGCCGTCCACGTCGGAACGCCGCCGGACTCATCGCTGCGGATGCGGCGGCTGGCGAAGAACCGCCGGGTCCCGTGCGCCGCGCCGTCCTATGTGGAACTGCGAGGGATGCCCGAGCGGATCGAGGACCTGACCGGCCACGACTGCATCGTGCTCCGCGAGAACGAGGGGGAATTCGCACTGTGGCGCTTCGGAGACGCCCGTAACCCTCGTCAGGTGCGTGTGCGCGGCCGCCTGTCGAGCAACGACGGGGACGTCGTGACCGACTGGGCGCTGCAGGGCCGTGGCGTGATCATGCGCTCGGAATGGCAGGTCCGGCCCCACCTCGAGAGCGGCGCCCTGGTGCGCGTGCTGCCTGACGTGCCGACACCGCCCGCCGACATCTACGCACTCCTGTCCGACGATGTCCACATCCCTCGGCGGATCAGCGAGTTGATCAAGCATCTGGCCGCACGATTACCGGACCGTATTGCCCGCTCCCAGTAGCCGCACCTTTCTCCTCGCGAAAGGGTTACTTTCCGGGGTGCTGCTATGGCAGCCGGTACGGTGCCGAGGTGACCATCGACCCTCTCTCGAAACTGCGGAGCGACACGCTTGCCGATCGCACGTACAAGGCCATCCGCAACGCGATCGTGACCGGGGCGATCCGCGCCGGCGAAAAGGTCACCGAATGTGGCCTGGCCGCGCAGCTCTCGGTCGGCCCGACCCCGGTCCGCGAGGCGATCAGACGGCTGGAGCAGGACGGTCTCAGGTCCGCAAGGGGCCGCGCACGGTGACGGTCTCGAAGATCAGCGACACGGCACTGCAGGACCTCGTCGGAGTAGAAGTCGGCCTGCGCGGGATAGTCGCCCGGTTCGCGGCTCGACACGCGACCCCGGACCAGCTCGACTGCCTCGACGCGATCCTGGACGAGGCTGACGATCTCCTGATCCTTGTCGTCCAGCGGACGCGGGACGGGCATATTCCGCAGGGGCACCTCAATCAGCTGCTGGACACGATGCAGCGGTTCAACGACACACTGGAGGCGTGCGCGGGAAACCCCGTGCTGTCCCGGCTACTGGACCAGGCTCGGGTGTTCTCCAAGGCCGAACGCCGGACCCGCCAACTCGAACGGATCGCACAGGACACCACCTTCGGGCTGAACCGCTACTCCAGCCATCGGGCACTGGTCCGCGCTCTCCGCGCGCGTGATTCAGCTGCCGCCGAAGCCATCCTCATCGAGGATGCCCGCGGCGGGCTGAACGATCTCCTCCACGCACCGCGATCCGCCAAGGACCTGGGGACACCGTGATGCCCTTCGACGGCCGGCTTGACTGGCATGAAGCCACGATCTCAACTGGCGACGCGGACGGGATTCGCGTCCGCGCCCGGGATGGCCGATGCGATCGACTTACCGGCACTCATGATCGCAGGCGGGTCGAATACCTGCTTGACGCCGGCTAGACGTATCACCAGCGCATCGCCCAGGAGAAGCGCGCGCTGATCGTGACGGCCGCGACCGCACTGTTTCTCGAGTTGGGCTACGACCGGACGTCGCGGATCGCGGATCGCGGAGCGCTCGGGCGTTTCGCGGGCCACCTTGTTCAAGCAGTTTCCGAGCAAAGCTGCCCTCAGCATCATCGGTCGCCGTTACGCCGAGCTGCTGGGCCGTGCCCAGATGAGTCCGTACGCAGCCACCGCGACGGCACCAGGGACGTTCCACCAACGACTGAGCCCCGCCGCCACCAAAGGAGCCCATGCCTACGCAATCGAGGCCATCGGCACCAAGGGCGTTCGCGGTGTGGGGTGCCGGCCGGCTGGCGAGTGGGTGGTAGAGACAGGCTCCACTCTGGTACGCACGACACATCTACGACCGTGCGCGCAGCACCAAAAAGCCGCGCACGCAGTCAATGGCCTGACTGATACCGACGCGATACCGTGGGCGTCGACGACCAATGCCGTGGAGGCTGAAGGACCGCGTCTCGCTTGTCGGTCAAGGACGACGCCGCCTGGAATTCCAGCAGCGCGCTGTACTTGCCAACCAGCCTCATCGACCCGTTCGAGCAATCACCAATCGCCACTGGACACACGGGAGTTTGCCAGATGACCTACATCAACGCTGTCGGTGACACCACTGGCGAAGTCGAACCGGTTTGGCGGCTGCCGGAAGCAATGTACAAGCTGCGGCCAGACGCGGCCCGCGAGCTCGACGGGGTGAACGAAGTTGCCTGGAACACGATCGATCCTGCGCTGCTCGAGTTGATCCGGTTGCGCATGGCGTGGCTGATCGGCGCCCAGGATGGCGGCGGTGACCACACTCATGTCGCTCACACACGCCGCATCGGTCTGCCTGAGCACAAAGTTCGCGATCTGGCATCGTACTCAACCTCGGCGGAGTTCTCGAACGTTGAACGCGACTGCCTGGCCTTCGCTGAGCAGTTCGTCATGGACGTCAGCCAAACCTCAACCGAGATGCGCGACACCCTGGCCGGACATTTTGGGCAGGATTTAGTAAATGATTTCGTCACAGCAGTCTACGTCGTTGAGTTCACCCAGCGGTTGCAGCTGGTCTCCCGCGCCCTTTTTGCGTCCACCACCGGCGAGGCGCCCCCGGGTCAAGACACTACGAATACTTCCCCCCGGACTGGCTCATTACAAGAATTGCTCGACGAATACCAGTCGGCGGTGATGCGCGGCGAGGCACTGGATCCGATCACGACGGAACTGGTCCGGCTGCGTTGCGCCCGGACACACCGGTGCCGTATCTGTCAAACTCTGCGCATGGCTGATGCGAAGGAAGCCGGCGCCGATGACGCGATGACAGCTAAGATCGACTTCTATGAGAAAAGCGATCTCCCTGAGCAGTACAAGGTAGCGCTGCGGATCACGGACGCGTTTATCATCCGGCCCGACACGATGGATGACATCGTCGTCGAGCAAGCGCACTCCCATTTCAGCTCGGCACAACTCGCTGAGCTGTGCCTGGATATCACTAAGTGGAGTACCCAAAAGATTCATGTGGCACAAGGACTGGATGGCGTCGAAGACGCGGCCCAGCGTCAGGGTCGAGCAGCGTTGCCAACAGACGAGGCCGGGGTCGCCATATTCCACTTCGATGGTGACGGCCAGTTCGGTTTCGGCAACGCCAATCAGCGAGCAGGCACCCAAGCGGGCTGAGTACCACCAACGACTACGTTGACAATCCGCGAGGAGTCCGGGCAGAAGTGACAGCACAGGACGCTGCCAGCACGACAAGCGACATTCGTGATGTGATCATCATCGGCTCGGGGCCGGCAGGGTATACCGCCGCGGTCTATACGGCACGCGCGCAACTGCGGCCCCTGGTGTTCGAAGGGTCGGTCACCGCTGGCGGCGCGCTGATGACCACGACCGAGGTGGAGAATTATCCCGGGTTCCGCGACGGCATAGACGGCCCGGCCCTCATGGCCGAAATGCGGGCCCAGGCCGAACGTTTCGGCGCGGATCTGGCTCCGGCGGACATCGTGTCCGTGGACCTCACCGGCCCGGTCAAGAAGGTCATCGACGGCGCGGGTACCGAGCACACGGCCCGCTCAGTCATCCTGGCAACAGGTTCCGCTCATCAGCAGCTCGGACTTCCGGGAGAGGCACGGCTTTCCGGGCGCGGGGTTTCGTGGTGCGCGACATGCGACGGATTCTTCTTCCGCGACCAGCCTGTCGCGGTGGTCGGTGGCGGGGACACGGCGATCGAGGAAGCCACGTTTCTCACCCGGTTCGCGACCAAGGTCTTCCTCGTACACCGGCGGAAGGAGCTGCGCGCATCGAAGATCATGCAAGCGCGTGCGTTCGCCGATCCCAAGCTGGAGATCATCTGGAACGCGCAGGTAACCGCCGTCAATGGCGACGACAGGCTCTCAGCGGTGACACTCACCGACACACTGACCCGGACCAGCAGGGAACTGCCGGTCGCCGGGCTCTTCGTGGCCATCGGGCATGTCCCTCGGTCCACGTTGGTAGCCGGCCAGGTTCGGCTCAACGAAAACGGCTACGTCTTGGTGGACCACCCGACCACGATGACGAATCTGCCCGGTGTCTTCGCGTGCGGGGACGTGGTCGACCACCGTTACCGTCAGGCGATCACCGCCGCGGGCACCGGTTGCGCCGCGGCGCTCGACGCGGAGCGCTATCTGGCCGCACTCGGCGACAATTGACGGCCAACTGCTCAAGGAAAAGTAGACAGGGCCTCTGCTCGTGAGCAGAGGCCCTGTCGCACCGGAATCAGGACAAACTCAGAACTTTCGCAGACCCGCTTCGATCAGCAACGGCCTGATTGTCTCGTCGTAGCGCGCGACACCTTCGTCATAGTCGGGGAACGAGACCGCCATCCCCGCCATCCCGCCCTCCGCCATGACCTTGATTCCCTCGAACACCTGCTCCGCGGTACCCACTAGCGGGAATCCCCAATTGCCTCCGGCGGTCTGCTGATACATGTGCTCGCGGGCGACCACGTCGACGCTGTGCATCTTGCCCATGGACATCTCGGTCAAGGTCTCGGTCGAGAGACGGTCGAGTTTGTCCTCGACAAGATACTTGAACTGCTTCTTCGCGTCGGCCTCGGTATCGCCGCACACGATGTATCCGTGCCCGCAGAACTTCAAACCCGGGTTGCCCGCCTCGGTCGCGGTCGCCTTGGCCTTCGCCAGTATGGCGGGAAACTCCTCGAGGCTGGGGTAGATTCCGAAGTTGACGTCCGCGTACTTCGACGCGAACGCCATACCGGCCCCGCTGGAACCCGCGCTCATGATCACGGGACGCGGCCGTTGCAGCGGTTTCGGCTGCGATACGACATTTTCGCCGTGCAGGAAGTGGCCGTGGAAGTCGAACGGCTCGTCAGACTCGAAGATCTTCAGCAGGAAGTCCATCCACTCCGCGGCGTACTCGTACCGCTTGTCGTGCTCGATCTCGGGCAGGCCGAACATCCCGAACTCGCTCTGGTTCCACCCGGCGACCACGTTCAGCGCCAGCCTGCCCGACGCGATGTGGTCCACGGTGGCGGCCATCTTGGCGACCATCACCGGATGAAACAGCGGGATGTGCACAGTGGAGAAGAACTGGATCCGTTCGGTTACGGCCGCTAGCCCGGCGGCGAACGTAATCGCGTCCCACATCCGGTCGTACTGCGGACGGGATTGTGCCCAATTCTTCCAGTGCGCGATGGACAGGATCGCGTCGAGGCCGGCCTTTTCCGCTGCCTTGGCGATGCGAACGGTCTCGTCCCAGGTGATCTGCAGTGTCCCCTCGCCGTGGGTGAGGGTGGTGCCGCGCGCGGTGTTCAGCGACAGCAACACGAGTTTGAACTTGTTGATGTCGTTGAGAATGGGAGTGTCCTTCGGAGACACCACGGGGTCGACCACATCGCCGGCCGCGGGCACGGCTGATTGAGGCGCTTGGGTCATCAGTTCACGCTCCTGAGGGTAGAGGGGTTTGAGTCCGGTGCGTATGCACCCTGCGTCGTGGCGAACCCGTTCGCGCGGCGGATCGCGTCGAGGAAGGTGCGGCCCGTTCAGGACGCCTGATCCTGACCGCATAGCGATGCTAGGGCGGCTCAAGCGCTCGAACCATTGGTTCGGCGCGCGGTTTCCTGGGTGTGTGCGCGACGGCGGCCCGGCGCGCGACCGCAGGGCATGGCGTGGGCGCAGCCGGGGAACGGAGGAGGCGACCGGGCTCGCGCAGGCACTGACGTACGCGAGGACATCGCCCTGGTGCAGGACATCCGGGCGGCCTTCGACCCGGACCCCGCGATCCGGCTGGATGCGAACTCGGGCTACTGCCTTGCCGACGCCCTTCGGCGCTGCGCCGCGAAGTGTTCCGCCGGTCATGGGCCGGGATCCTCGCCGACCCCATCGAGGATTCGGCGACGTCCGCCCGGCGTGGGCTTCCGGACCCGAACAGGATCTGTGAGGTGCGGCGCGCTTCGGCGTCCGGTACCCCTCCTGACGTCGGCACAGAATCGCACGCTGCACCAGGGATCGGGGCGCGCAGCCGATGGCGCGGGTGTCCCGCTGGGCCATAGCGTTGGTCTCCCCGAGTGCGGAGGAGTCGATCCGATATGACGGCAAGCGAAACAGGCTGGAGTCCGGCCCTGTACCGCGGCGGCACGCACACCGGGTGGGTCGTGTCATGGCCTCGGTAACGCGTTCGCTCGGTCTTCCCGTCGCAGCGCGGGAAGTCTGGTCCCTGATCGGCGAGTTCGGGGCGGTCGACCGCTGGTTCCCCGGCGTCGAGGACATCAAGCTACGGCAGACGAACGCAGGACTCGAACGCGTCGTGATGTTCGGCGGCACCGAGTTCGTGGAGCGCCTCGTCGAGGTGGACGACGAGGCCATGTGTGTCGTGTATACGATGCCCGCCCCACCACTGCCTATCTCGCATCACCGCGCGAGGCTGTCGGTGACCGCCGACGGCGACGCGAACTGCACGGTGACCTGGCGCGCGACGTTCGACGCTGACGACGAGGTACTCGCGATGGTGGACGACGCAATGGGCAAGCACACTTTTCAAGTGGGCCTCGACGCGCTGGCCGCATGGTTCGGCGGACGAGGACAGGCGTGAGCGGCAGCGACTCCGTTGTGCTGTTGAGCCGACCGTCCGCCCACGTTCTCGAAGTCACGATGAACCGGCCGGAAAAGCTCAACGCCCTCGACGCCGGGCTGCGCGCCGGCCTGCGGAACGCGGTGCGCGTCGCCCGGGATGACAAGGACGTGCGTGTGGTGGTGCTCTCCGGAGCGGGACGCGCGTTCTGCGTCGGAGCCGATGTCGGGCGGGATTCGGACTACGGAAAGAGGTCGCCCGAGGACGACCGCCGACACATCCTCGACGACTCGATCGAGCTGTGCCTTGATGTCTGGCGACTTCCGGTGCCGGTGATCGCAAAGATCAGCGGATATTGCCTCGGCCTCGCCACGATCCTCGCGAACTGCTGCGACATCGTCATCTGCGAGGAGGAAGCGACCGTGGGCTGGCCCGCCCTCCCGCTCGGCGGCGGTCTGATCAGCCCCACCTGGGTATGGCATGTCGGGATACACCAGGCCAAGGAAATGAGCTACCAGGTCGGCTCCAAGATGACCGGCCGGAAGGCCGCGGCGTGCGGGTTCGCCAACCACGCCGTGCCCGCCGCCCAGCTCCACTCGTTCACCAGCGAAATGGCGGTGAACATCGCCCGGATCTCCCGCGATCTGCTCACGCTGAAGAAGGATGCGCTCAACCAGGTGCACGGCCGGCTCGGCTTCGAAGAGGCCGTGCGGGCTGGGGCCGCATGGGACGCGCTCGCGCACACGACCCAGGCCGCCGCCGAGGTACGCGTCCAGCGGGAGCGGGACGGGCTGGCCGCGACCATCGCGGCGTGGCGATCGACGAGTGAACCCGTTGACAGCACGAGGACGGTGTCATGAAACCATCGACCGACTACCTGCGCGACACGCGTTCCGTCGCCGTCATCGGCGCGTCGGAGCGCAGCCCGTACGCGGCCATGGCCGTGCGGAATCTCGTCGCGTACGGCTTTGCCGGCGAGATCCTGCCCGTGCACCGGGCCGGCGGGACGTTGCTCGATCACAAGGTCTACCGCGATATCGAGAGCCTGCCCGTCGACCCCGACCTCGCAGTCATCGGCGTCTCGCCGGACCGGGCGATCGAAGCGGTGGAGCAGCTCGCCTCGCGTGGTTGCCGTCGGGTCGTGCTCATTGCGGACGGCTACGACGAGCGGGCGGACGATGTCGGCGTCGCCCGAACGGACCAGCTGCGGCGGGTGTGTGAACAGCACCAAGTCGAGCTGGTCGGCCCTAACGGGATCGGGATCGCGGCCTTCGCGGACAGCACCGTGCTGATCTGCGAGCCCATCCCGGCCGGAGTCCGGCCGGGGCACGTCTCGATCGTCAGCCACAGCGGGGCGTTGATCTCCGGAATGCTGGACGGGTTCGTCACCGAGAGCGTTGGGGTGAACGTCGTTGTCTCCGTGGGCAACGGCGTGGTGACCGGCCTGCTGGACTGGCTGGAGTGGATGGTCGACGACCCGGCGACCACGACCGTCGCCTGCTATGCCGAAGGCATCGACGACCTGGCCCGGTTCCGGGAGATCGCGGAGCGCGCCGCCACCCGCGGTGTCCTCGTCGTGCTGCTCGCCGCGGGTCGGCACGCGCTCGCACGCGACATCGCGCTGTCCCACACCGCCTCGATCGCGACGGATCGCAGTCTGCTGGAGGCTCTGTGCGCCGACACCGGGGTCGCTCTGGTGCCGGACATCGAAACCATGGTGACGGTCTGCCACCTGCACGACCGCGGGCTCGCGGCCGATTCGGCGGCCGGGCGCGGTCCGATCGTGATCACGGCGTCGGGCGGCGCCGCGACACTGTCCGCCGACCTCGCCGGAGACGCCGGCCTGAAGCTGCCGGACCTCAGTGACGTATCGCGGTCTCTGCTGGCCGAATTCGTCTCGGCATCGGGGTACATCGGCAATCCGATGGACCTCACCGCCTCGGGTGGCTTGGACGAAGAGTCCCGGCTCAGGCTCTATGAGTCCTTGCTCGGCGACGAGAAGGTCACCGGCGGTCTCTACGTCTTGGGTGTCACGTATCCGGACGACGCGGATTTCCGGGCGATGCACCGGTCGATGCTGAGTGTCCTGGCCCGTTCGACCGAGCGCACGGGGCAGCATGTGATCATCACCGGCGTCGCCGACCAAGAGGTGACGGACTGGATGGGCCGGCTCGTCCGGGACAATCCCAGGGTGGGTCTGGTGCGCAGCCTGCGCCGCAGCGCTGACGCGCTCGCGATCCTCCAGCGGCGAACCCAGTACGCACGCGCCGATCCAGCGCCGCTCGCCGAGTACGACCACCGAGCCGACCATACGGAGTGGATCAGTGAGCCCGCGGCGAAGGATCTGCTCGCGTCGTGTGGTCTGTCTGTTCCCCCAGGGAGCCGGCTGCGGCACGTGGATGACCTCGACGGCCTGCCCGGCAACGGCCCGTACGCCGTAAAGGGCGTCGTGCGGGGCGCCCTTCACAAGGCCCGCCTCGGGCTGGTCGGGCTCGGGGCGGTGGATGCGGCGGGTGTGCGGACGGCTTGCGAGGCGATCCGGCGCAGCGCCACCGAACACGGGCTCGACGAGCGTTTCGAAGGTTTCCTCGTGGAGGAGATGGTCGGCGGATTCGAGGTCATGGTTTCGGTCCGGTGGGTCAAGGGTGTGCCGTTCCTGACACTCGCGCTCGGCGGAACCCTGGTCGAGGCATTGCGGACGAGCGCGAGCATTCCGCTGCCGATGCACGCCACGTCCTGGGATTCGCTGCTGGACCGATCAGGGCTGCACCAGATCGTCGAAGCCTTGCCGGCCGGGGGTGCGGAGTCCCTTTGCCGGGTCTGCGAGCTGGTCGGCCGGCACGCGACCGAGGGGTCGCTGGCGCGATTCGAGACGGTCGAGCTGAACCCCGTGATCATCGGGGAAGACGGCCAGGCACATATCGTCGACGCGGTGCTCCTGTGAGCCGCGATCCGCTGGTCACGTCGATCGCCGACCTCGACATCGCGATCGGAGGCCGGGAACGACCGCGTGAAGACATCGCTCTCATCGCCGGTGCCGCCGACCAGCTCGGGGTGGGCACGGTGTGGGTTACCGAAGGGGTGGGCCGCGACGCGTTCTCGCTGCTGACGGAACTAGCGTTGCGGACCACCAGGATCGGGCTGGGCACAGGGATCGTGAACGTATTCAGCCGTACCCCGACGGCGCTGGCCCAGGCCGCCGCGAGCCTGCTCGAGCTCATGGGAACCCGCACCTTCAACCTCGGGCTCGGCACGAGCGGGCGTGGCCTCGTCGAGGATTACCACGGGATTCCCTTCGAGCGACCGGTCACCAGAATGAAGGAGACAATCGGCGCGCTCGATCGTGTGTTCACGACGGGCTCGCTACCCGTGGGCGGCGCCGAGTTCCGCTTCGGCGGGCTGGCGCTGGGGGTACCCACGGACCGGGCGCGGCTCAGACTGTATGTGGCCGGGCTGACCGAAAAGACCCTCGAGGTAACGGGCACGGTCGCGGATGGCTGGTTGCCCATCTGGCCGTCCCGACGCGAATCCGGCCAGCAGGTCGGGGTTATCCGGAAGGCGGCGACGGCGGCGAACCGCCCGATGCCGACGGTCGCTGGTTACCTCTACGGCGCGGTCGGCACCGAGCCCGCACTCGCCGCTCATCTGCGGGCCAACCTCGCCTGGTATGTCGCCGCGAACGGCACGGCCTACCGCAGGCTGTTCGAGCGCTACGGCTATGCCGACGAAGTCGACCGGATTTGCCGATTGTGGACAACAGGTGAGCGGGAGCGCGCGCGCCGTGCGGTCACCGATGAAATGCTCGCCGACTGCACGCTGCTCGGTGAGCCCGCCGAGGTCCTACGCCAAGCCGGCGCCTTCCGCGACGCGGGTGTCGACCGGCCAGTGCTTCGCCTGCCGAAACAGGTTCCGGCCACGGATTGTGTACGGATGCTCACCGAGCTGGCAGGGGTGCGGCAGTGACCACGCCCAGCTACCGGGAACTGCCCCTGATCGACGCCGCGGGCGACTACCGGCACGCTTGGGACGTCTTCCCGCCGGACGACAACCTTGGTTGCCTGCGCCGCCTCACCCCTGAGGCACGGGGCCGCGGCCTGGCCACGGTCACCGAGAACACCGTAGTCACCATCTCACTGCCGGTGAACGAGCCCGCTCCCCCGCTGTTCGGCAGGAAAGAAATCGAGCACCGGATGTTCGCTCCGACCCGGAACACCGTGGACGACCGGCTCGACAGCTTCTTCCCGCAGGCATCGACCCAATGGGACGGTTTCCGGCACGTCCGCGCACGCGAGTTCGGCTTCTTCACCGGATATACGGGCGACTTCGCGGCAAACGACCGGCTCGGGATCAACCATTGGGCGGCAACCGGGATCATCGGCCGAGGCATCCTGCTCGATGTCGCCGCCCAGTTCCATGCGCCGCACGATCCGGACGAGTGGATCATCGACGCCGAAGCACTGGCCCTGGCCGCCGAGCACGCCGGTGTCCAGGTGGCACGGGGCGACGTGCTGTGCGTGCGAACGGGCTGGATGAAGCGGTACCAGGACAGCGACCTGGAAACCCGAGCACGCCTCGCGAACGAAAGGTCGTGGCCCGGGCTGGCCGGATCGAGCGCGGTCGCCGAGTTGTTGTGGGACTGGGGAGTTTGTGCGGTCACCGCGGACAATCCAGCGGTGGAGGCCAGCCCTGGCAGAACGCGGGACGGGTCACTGCATCGGCGCCTGCTTCCGCTGCTCGGGATGCCGATGGGAGAGCTGTTCACCTTTGACCGCCTGGCGGAAACCTGTGCCGAGCTCGGCCGTTGGGAGTTCCTCTTCGTTTCGGTGCCGTTGAATCTTCCCGGAGGTGTCGGCTCGCCGGGAAATGCGGTAGCCATTCTGTGAACGGTCAGCGGGCTACCGGGCGATTTCGCCTGAACCAGCGACGTCCCGCCAGTCGAGCTCCACCCGGATTCGAGTCAATCGAGTGGACGCGATCTTCCAGCCCTCCCGGCTCCGGACGTACCTCTCGTGGTAGTGGCCGAACCCGTGCAACCGGGCCATTGGCGAGCTGTCCGGAAAGACGAGGAGATCTTCCATCGCCCAGATACCACGCGCTTCGGTCGGAGAAAGAACGTCGATCTCCGGCATGTGCCCGTGATGCACACTGGTCACCTGCGCCATCCTCGTCTTGACCAGCGCAAGGAACTCGTCGCGGCCCTGCGGGCCCACGATTCGCCGGCCCGGTCGGCCACTTTCATTGGGGCCGATCCTCGCGTCTTCGGTGAAGACGCCGCGAAACCCCTCCCAGTCCTGGCCATCGAGGCTGCGGAAGTAGCGCGCCTTGAGCTGCTTGATGGCCTCAATCGCAGCCAGCCGCTCGACGTCACCCACCGGTGCGTCCGAGACCATGATCACCACATCCTCACTTACCCGGGACCCAAGTGATCCTGTCGACCGCGAAGACATTGAAATGGCCGATGAATCCCGGCAGGTCCGCGTCCGCCTCGGCCCAGGCCGGCGATTTCGCCGCCTCCTGTTTCGCGGCCTCGGAGTCGAATTTCATGATCGCGAACGCATCGGGCGCCGGCGCTGACGTGACCGGCCATCCTTCTTGCGCATTGTCGGTCAAGAAGGATTCGTACCAGGCAAGTCCTGGAAATCGCTTGGCGAGCGGACCGTGCGTTTCCCTCAGATGGTTGCGAAATTCTTCGACACTGGTTCCCGGCCAGCGGTAGATCGCGAACAGGAGATAACATTCATCATTCGACATTGACTCATCCATCCACGCTGGAGAGATCAGTTCCGCACTGGGTTGTGGTTGTAGCCGGGGAGAAGCAGATGCCCGGCTTCGACCGGTATCGCTACGCCGGTAACGTGTGCGGCCAGCCCTGAGTTGAGGTACAGGGCCGTGTCGGCGATCGACGAGGGCGGCAAGAAGCTTCGTCCCTTGAGCACTCCGTAGCGATAGCCGCCCTCGTACCACTCCTCGGCGGTACCGCCGGGGTGGCCGGCCACCCGGTCGAATTGGTACTGGTTGCGAATCATATCGGTGTCGATCACGCCAGGGCAGATCGCGTTGCAGCGCACCCCATGGGGAGCCAGCTCCACGGCCATCGTCTTCATCAGCCCGATCAGCCCGTGCTTGGCAGCGGTGTAGTGGGCGTGGTGCGCGCCGGCCTCGAGCCCGTTGACCGACGCGATCACCACGATCGAACCGGCCTGCCGGTCGATCATGTGGCGACCGACTGCCTTCGCCGTTTTCCAGACACCGGTCAGATTGATATCCATCATGTCGGCCCACGTCTGCTCATCCAGCTCCCAGAACGGCCCTGTCGACCAGACACCGGCGTTGGCGATGACCGAGTCGATGTGCCCGAACTCCGTGATTCCACGGGCAACCGCGGCGTTCATCTCCTCCTGCGATCGAACGTCCGCCTGTATCGCCAGCGCTCGCCGGCCATGGGCCTCTACAGCCCGGGCGGTCTCCTTCAGGTCCTCCGGGCTTGCCAGTGGATAGGGCACACTGTCGATCGGTTCACCGATGTCGAGGATGATGACATCGGCTCCCTCCCGAGCGGACGTGACCGCGTGCTCCCGCCCCTGGCCACGGGCACCACCTGTGATGAGGACAACCGCACCATCCAGCAAACCCATTCGTGCGCTCCTTTCGGTTTCGAACCGTGTGACGGCTCGAGCGATGCTTGGATCGATTGCACTGTGACCACCGATGTGACCACCACTGTGTCGCCGCATCAAGGCGCCGGGACGGAGCCGTCCTTACTGGCCGTCGTCGTGCCGTGCCCAGAGCTGACGAGACTGACTCCGCTGTCCCGCTCGATCCGGTTGGCATGCCGCTCAGCGACGACGGAGATGACCGCGGCGATGAGCAAAAGACCCGTCATTACGTAGAAACCGGCATTCTGATTGCCTGTCACGTCCGAGAGGTAGCCAGTGACGAGTGGGCTGAAGAATCCCGCGGCAGCGCCCATCGAGTTAATCAGCGCGAGCGCGGCCACCAGCCCGGTTCCCGCGAACACGCGGTTGGCGATCGGCATGTACAGGCCGATGGCGTTACCCGCCAATGCGACCGCGCCGAGCGCGATGATCAGAACCCACGGTCCCCTCGCGACAGTCGTGGTCAGGCAGCCCACGGCTCCGGCTACCGAAGCCCCCACGAGAAGCCAGCCGCTGCGGCCCCTCTTCCCCGCGATGATGCCCAGGATGAGGGCGCCGATGAGTGCGATCAACGTCGGGATGCCGGTGATCAACGCCGATTGCAGTGAGGTGAAGGTGGTGCCGAACTGCTTCTTGAACCCGAGCACGATCGTCGGCGCCCAGACGGAAATCGTGTAGTAGGCGTAGAAGAAGGCGAAGTAGCCGAAGCCCATCACCCACGGCCGCCATTGCCGTAGCACCTGCCAGATCGACAAGTGCGGCACGTTGGCGCTGACCGCGTCGGCATCGAGCATCGCTTGATACTTCCGCCGTTCTGTGTCGGTCCACCACTTCGCGTCGCGCGGGTGGTCGCGGAGCCAGAGCGCGGTGGGGATGACCGCGAGCAGGGCCACCACCCCGAGCATGACCAGCAGGAAACGCCAGCCGTGGCCGCCGTCGAAGTTGAGGTGGCCGCCGAGCGAGACGAGGCTGTTCGCGATCAGTGGACCAAAGACACCGGAGAGCCCAATGGCCACACCGTAGAGTGTGTACGCCAACGGCCGGTAGGACCGGATGAACCAGACGGAAATGAAGAAGTAGAGCGCGGGGTTGATACCGGCCTCAGCGACGCCGAGCAGGAACCGGCCGAGGTAGAGCATCTCCTTGTTCGGCGCGAAACCGATCAAGACCTGGATCACACCCCAGGTGAGCATGATCCGGATAACCCAGAGCCGGGTCCCGAACTTCGCCAGCAGCCCGGAGGTGGGGACTTCGAATATCACGTACCCAATGGTGAGGATGCTCACCGCGAAGCCGAACGTGGTCGCGGTGAGGCCTAGTTCTTTGTTCATCCCCAAGGGGCCGGCGAACGCAATCGAGATTCGGTCGAGATAGGCGACGAGTGCAAGAAATCCGACGAGTGGCATTACCCGCCATATCGCCTTGCGCGAAAGCCGCTTGACTTCTTCCGCGGAGAGGGAAACGTCAGGTGTGGTCATCAGCTCTTCACACCTCCGTCAGCCACGTTCCGCAAGCCCGTCGCGGCAACAGCCGCGGGGGTTACCTCAACGAGGCTCGCCCAATCCATCAAGGCCATGATCGAACACGCTCCTTTTTCGACAACGGTGTCGACTCAACAGCGTCGTGAACCAATTTCATGGACTTCGCGCGCATCAAACAGCTACGAAAGCCGGATCGTCAACGTCTGAGTTCTGTGATGGTTTTCAGTTGTATAAACTGTTTCCTCGCTCGATGGGAAGGCGTCGTTTCGAGGCGAGCCGGCGCCGTTCGTGGGGTGACCAAGCGACTACCCGGCCTTACTTGCCGCGTAGTCGCGAGCCTTTGCGGCCAAGTCCGAATCCCACCTGCCCAGGGCGATGAAGTCGAAGCCTTCGTCAATCGCTTCATAGATATCCGGAGCCGGCGAGCCCACGGCCACACCGGCCGCCGGCGTCCCTACCGCGACCCCGGCGGCCTTACACGCGGAAATGACCTTCCTCCGGTATGGCGTCAGCCTGGGGTCGGTGATGTCGAAGGTACGGATACCCATGCTGACGGCGCCGTCCCCTGCTCCCCAGACGACGCCACCGACACCGGGCACCGCGACCAGTTCCTCGATGTTTTCCCAAGCGGCGACGTTCTCGACGAGCAGCAGTAGTAGCAGCTCACCGTGTTCGTTCAGCGGCCACAAATCCGCCTTCTCGTAATAGTCCGGCACCGAGGTCATCCCCCAGTACCGCATCGCCTGAAACGGCAATGATCCTCGAACACCCTGCGGCCCAATACCGTCGGGCCCCAGCGGGTAGCGCGCGGCCTCGACGGCTGCTGCCACATCGTCCGCGTTCATCACTTGGGGAAGCAGAATACCCATCGCGCCGTAGTCAAGCGCCTGTTTGGTCATCCATTGGTTGCGTTCGCTCGCGTTCGGCGGAGTCCGGACGATCGGCGAGGCCGGCGCCGGCTGCTGGGCAGCCGTGCGCCGGCTCACCATCCACTGCAAGGTATGTCCCAGGTCCGGGAAATGAAAACCGGTGTGCTCCATGTCGACAAACGCGAAGTCTGCCGAAGAATCGCCCGCGACCCGGGCAGCGGCGAAGTCGCCGGACTGCACCCAGGTGCCGAACGCGATCTCCTTCCGCGCCAATTTGTCGATCAATCCGTTGATGCGGGCCACTGCGCGCTCCTCACCTGCGTTCCTGCTGTGCCGTTCGTTACCAATCCGACCACAGCCACGGCTATCCGGCTTGCGTAGCAACGATTACGCGCTGTTCGGAGTCCGCCTGCTTTTGGTCGGATTAATACCGGGTTTCACACTCGATCAGGCTCTCGATTTGACCTGGTTCCCAGCAATCAGGACATGCCGAGCATCTCTTTCGCCTCGTCCGGCGTAGCAACTTCCCGGCCGAGCTCCTTGGCGATTTCGACGATGCGTCGAGCTATTTCGGCGTTGCTGGGCGTGCCGAGCTTCGGATACGCGAAGTCGCCTGTTCCGAGAGCAAGGTGACCGCCGTTCGAGATCACCTCCGCGGCGATGTCAAAAATGTCGCCACCGTAGACGGCCGCACTCCATTCGTTCGGCAGTCCCTCCGGGATCAGGCTCAGGTAGGCACGCAGGCCGGCCAGTGTGCCGGGATGGTTCGCGAAGGTGGCTCCCGCACTGTGCCCGAGAGACATCCAGACCGGGCCGTCGAGGATACCCAGCCGGTGAAAGATCTCCGCGAGCCGCATTTGCGGTGCGTTCCAGATCTGGAGGTAAGGCTTGACCGAGATCTTCCGGATCGTCTCCGCGAAGAATTTGAGCGTCGCGGTGGTGTTGACATAGGTGTTCTCTTGAGTCAGGAAGTCGGTGCCGTCCGCGTTGAGCTGATCCCAGTTACTGCTGCCCATGTCCAGCGGAACGAAATCCGGCGTGAGGCCACTCTCCGAAAGGCGAATGATGTTCGACAGTCTTGTTGCCGGATCAGTAACCTGGGTTTCCGCGCCCAGCGTGGGGTGCACCAAGATGTCGGAGCCCTTGCGGATCCTCTCGACAATCGCGTGGTAGGTTTCGAAGGTGAGATCGGGCGCGCCTTTTTTCGTCCGGCCATGGAAATGAAAGGCGGTAGCCCCCGCCTCGCGGCACTCGTCGGCGACCTTGCCGATTTCGTCCACGGTGTACGGAACGCGTGGACTCACATCGCGCATCGTGTACTCGTTGACACGCATCTCGAGGATCAGCTTTTTCTTCGGAGCCATGAAAAGTCCTTCCGCACGACTGACGGAGCTCAGGATTTGATCTCACTGCGCATCCGTTCTTCAAGGCCAACGATAGGGTGAACGGTCCGGCAGCACTATCGGCTCCGTGCATGGTTATGTGGTACCGCATGCACACCGGCCTGGTCGCACGCGGTCGTCCCCGCTAGCCCCGTTCCGAGGTCCGGCCGGAGCCCTGCGTCCGCACGTCCCGCGGGGAGATGCCGTACTCCCGTTTGAACGCCTGGGAGAAGTGCGTCGCGTCGGAAAACCCCCACCGGAAGGCGATTTCGGTGACCGAGCCGCCGCTGGGGTCGGCCAGATCCTCACGGCAGCGCGCGAGCCTCGTCCGGCGGATAAACGACGCGACGGTGTCCCCACTGTCCTCGAAAGCGGCATGCAGCGTACGCAACGAGGCCAGCAGTTCCCGTGCGATCGGCTCCGGGCCAAGTGCTGGATCAGCGAGGTGAGCACGGATATAGCGGCGTGCACGGGCGCGCAGTGCTTCGCGCCGCAAGGTCTTGCTGGCAGGCAGTAGCGGCTCGACCGCCGAGCGAAGCAGTTCCAGTGCCACTTCTGCCGCGGTGACGCGCATCCGGGCGTCCATGTCGGACAACTCGGAGATCATGGCGTCCACGTACCGGGCCAGGAAACGCGCGCCCGGCAAGCTACCGAGCGCGGGCACCGAAGCCACTTCACCGAGCCGTGGACAGACGTTGAGCACTAGATCCCGCGGAAACACCAGGGTCCGCTTGATGAAGGGCTCGACTATCTCCAGGTCGACCCGCCGCGCTCCGTCCCACAGATCCAGCTGTCCCGCGGTGACCACAATCGGCTCGGCATGGGGCCCCTTGACCCGCTCAACGCCAGACAGCACCATCTGGACGCCGATGCGGTCCTCACCCGGGTCCCCCATCACAGCCGGGCCGCGGCGCCCCATGAAGGGCTCAGCCCGGCATTCGACCAGGTCCATGGGCCCGAGGCGGGTTCGCACCACCTCACCGACGAAGCCGCGGTCATTCCCGGCAGGAAAACCGATGTCGAAGCCGACATGTGTTGCGGCGAGCACGCACTGCCACTCCTGCGTCGTACGGACGCCCCGCCCGGACCGGACGACCCACCGCTCATCGTGCTCGATAATGTTGTCGACCTGCATCGCTTGCTCCATCGCGCCACGTTGCACGGGGTGAACCGACCGCGAGCGGTTCACAAACACCACGATCCTGTCCCACAACGCGCGGGTAAACAAGCCTGGCGAGGCCCGTTCCGGGTCGCAGCCGGTCCAGGCCGACGGCTGTTACTCCGGCGGGACGTTGTGATTGTGGTGGAAAAGATTGCCGGGATCGTACTTTCCTTTGATGCTGACGAGCCTGTCCCAGGTCGCGTCCGGATAGGCCTCGTGCATCAAGCCCCCGCCCTCTTCGCCCAGAAATCCGGTGTAGACACCCGGGCCCGGTCGCAGCGAGTCGGCCAGCGTGGCGACCCAAGCTTCGTGTGCCGTGGCCTGGCTTGCGTCCTCGTAGATGGCGATGACATTGACCATCATGCGCCGGTGCCGGTGTGCGAACGCGGTCGCATCGGCCGGCACCCTGGCGACCGCCCCACCCATGATCCGGAACTGGACGGCGGGCACCTGTGCTGACGACGTGCCCACTGCCGCGACAATCCTGGCCGCGGCCTCCTCGTCCAGGCTGTCGAGGAACATGTTCCGGTGTGCGGCGATCGGGCGGTTCTCATCCTCGGGCGCCAGCAGCTGCTGGTACGGCTTCGGGCCGACCAGATCCGCGAGCGGCGCGGCCACCGCACGTAACGGTGCGATCGCGCGTTCGGCGGATTCGGACGGGCCGTTGTACGCCAGAGTCGCCAGCAAAATGGGTTTCCCATGGACATCCGCCGGCAGAAACGGCAACGGGGGCGCGGACATCACCATCACGACGGTCGATAGCTCGTCGGGAGCCGCATCGGCGGCCGCGATGAACTTGGTTACGATGTCTGGCGTCGCCGCGTGGACCAGCACCCCGCCGGTGAACTGGGAGACATCGCGCAGGCGGTACTTGAAGCGTGTCACGACACCGAAGTTGCCGCCGCCGCCCTTCAGGGCCCAGAACAGGTCGGGATGGGAGGCGTCATCCACGCGCTGGAGCTGCCCGTCGGCGGTGACGATTTCAGCCGCCAGCAGGTCATCCACGGTGAGGCCGTATTTGCGGGACAGCAGGCCGAGCCCGCCGGCCAGAGTTGCGCCGCCGATTCCGACCGACGCGGTGTCACCGAACCCGGTCGCCAAACCGTGCCGTGCGGTGGCATTGGTGTATTCGCCGGCGGTCAGCCCGGTCTGTGCCCAAGCTGTGCGCTGGTCGACGTCGATTTCCAGGTCACGCAGCCGCGACAGGTCGAGCACGACCCCGCCGTCGACCACACCGTAACCGGCCGGACTGTGCCCGCCACCCCGAATGGCCAACTCCACGCCCGCTTCCTGGACGATGGAGACGACCTTGGCCACTTCGCCGGCGTCGCCCGGCAGCGCGATCACGACCGGATGCCGGTCGTAGCCGCCGGAGAATACCCTTCGCGCTCGTTCGTAGCGGGGATCCTCCGGTGTGATCAGCGCGTTCGCACCCAGCGCGAGCCGCAGCGAAGAGACCACGCCGGACTTCGCCTCGCGAGTGTCGTGCACCATTGCATTCACCTCGAATCGGTTGGGGCCTCGGGTATCGATGAATCGCCCTAGAACTGAAAGAAGACGCTTTCCCGGGCGCCCTGCAGATGGATATCGAAACGCAATCCGTCCCCTGTTTCCCGCGCGATCATCCGCTGCCTGAGGTCTGCCGGGATTCGCGCGAGCACCGGGTCCTCGGTGTTGAGGTCGTCCTCGTCGGGGAAGTAGAGGCGGGTGACGGCCTGTTTGAGCAGGCCGCTGGCGAACACCACGATGTTCAGATGCGGCGCGAGGATGCCGTATGGCGTTGGCTCAGGATCGGGTTTCCGCACGACGAACCGCGCGAGACCATTTTCGCCAGCTCGGGCGCGCACCCACTGATCGCCGTGCCAGGCCTCGATCAGCGTGTCCGGGTAAGGGATCACCCGGCCGTTCCCGTCGGCGACGGAAACGTCGATAGCGATGGCATTCGGGCTTCCGGGATCAACCGAGTTCTCGATTCCTTCGAGCAGAAGCGCAAAGCCGTACAGCGGACCGATCGTCTGAGACGGGGTAAGCGCATAGCCGGTCAGCGATCCGCTGTCGCGCACCTCATCTGGCGCCGCGCTCATCGCACGAGCTCCGACGGTGTCATGGCGAGTCCCCGGAGAACGATGTCCCATTCATAGGACAGGGCGGCGTCGACGTCGCCCGGCTCAGTTCCCTCCCAGTCCAGCCGTGCGGTCAGCCGGTCGATGCCACGCGGATCAGGAATGGCCTGCGCGATCGGGTCGTAGGCGATCAACGGATCACCTTCGAAATAGCACTGGGTGACAATGCGGCTCTGCACGTCCGGCCCGAACAACGAAAAATGGATATGAGCCGGCCGGTACAGGCCGCGTTTCTTGGCGGGATAGGCACCCGGCCTGATGGTCCGGAACCGGTAGCGCCCGTCAGCGTCGGTCAGCGTGCGCCCAGCACCGGTGAAATTCGGATCGAGCGGAAGGAGACCCGGGTCCGCTTTGTCGACATAGCGGCCGGCTCCGTTGGCCTGCCAGATCTCGACCAAAGTATTGGGCACCGGGCGCAGTCGGCTGTCGAGCACTCGGCCGGACAGCACGATGAATTGGCCGATCGGCCTGCCTGCGTGCTGCTTCGTGAGGTCGTTGTCGCCGGGGCGCACCGGTATCCGGCCGAAAGCCGGGCCGCGCACGTGGTGAAACCACTCGTCGGGGAGTTCGATGAGTGGCCTGCGGGGCGAGCGCAGGATCGTGTTTTTGTACTCGGGATGCAGGTACGGCGGATTGCAGTCGACGGCTTCCGCTGACGTCATCGCGGAGTTCCTTCCTGGCCGGAGTCGAATGGCTTTCGTGGCTCCTCGTCCGGAACCCAGGTGATGCGATCCACGGCGAAGACGTCGTAATGCGCGATGAATCCCGGGCTGTCGGCCTGCGCCTCTTGCCACGCGGACGAGTTCACGATCTCGTTCTTGGCTTTCTCTGATTCGAACTTCATCACCGCGAAGGCGTCCGGAACAGGCGCCGAGGTGCCCGGCCACCCGTCGGCCGCCTCGGTGTTCAGAAAGCTCTCGTACCAGAGGAGTCCGGGGAACCGGCGCGCGATCGGACCGTGGACCTGCTTGAGATGGTTCTGGAACTCGGCGACGGTCGTACCGGCCCAGCGGTAGATTCCGAACAGGAGATAGACCCCTTCGTCCGGCATGCTGATCTCCGGCGCACTGGGGAGGTGGGCGTCGGGCTTCATGCGACCCCGGTCCGTGCACCGACCACTTCGTGCACCGCCGCGACGATCTTCTCCTCGTCAGGGAGGACGAAGCTCTCCATGGTCTTGCTGTAGGCGATCGTGGTGTCCATCGCCGTCACCTGCACGATCGGCGCGCGCAGCGACGAGAAGCCGTGTTCGGCGACCTCACCCGCGATCACCGTCGCGACCGACGCGTGCCGGGTGGCCTGATCAACGAGCACCAGCCGACCGGTCTTCGCCACCGACGCGAGGATTGTCTCGATGTCCAGCGGCGCGATCGTGCGGGGATCGATGACTTCCACGTCGATCCCGTCGGCGGCGAGCCGTCCCGCAGCCGCCAGCGCCCGGTGCACCGTCCACCCGGTCGCCACGAGCGTCACGTCGCTGCCAGGGCGTTTGACGTCGGCGACACCGAACGGGACCAGGTGCTCGCCTTCCGGCACCGGACCGGTCTCGAGCAGCAGCAGGAAGTGGTGCAGAAAAAGGACCGGGTTGTCGTCACGGATCGCAGTCGCCATCAGGCCTTTCGCGTCTGCCGGCGTCGAGGGCAGGGCAACCTTGAGCCCGGGCACCCCCATGAACAGCCCATAGATGGACCCGGTGTGCTGACCGGCCCAGCCCGCGGTGAACCCGTAACCGGCCTTGAGCACCATCGGCACTTTCACCTGGCCGCCGCTCATGTAGTGAAACCGGTTCCCCTCGTTCACCACCTGTTCCATCGCGACCAGCAGGAACTCGGCCATCGTGCAGTCGACGACCGGACGCTTGCCCGCGATGGCGGCACCGGCGGCGACACCGATTTCGGCGGTCTCCGAGATCGGCGTCACCCGGACTCGGTTGGGGCCGAAATCGCGTTCGAAGGCCTCGTTGTGTTCTTCGGTAACGGTCTGCCCGATCAGCAGCACGTCTTCGTCACGAGCCATCTCCAGGTAGACGGCTTCGTTGATGGCGGCGATATACGGCATGTCGCGGATCATGGAATCCTCCTCCTCACGGGACCGGGTTTCACGCGTACACGTAGGAAAGCGCCGCCGAGGCCTCGGGAAGCGGACTGCTCAAGGCGAAATCGACCGCGCGCTGCATTTCGGCGCGGGCGTTATCGAGGATCGAGTCACCCTCGGCCACCGAAAGCAACCCCTGCTCGACAAGGTGGGCGCGAAACTTGGGCACGGGGTCACCCCGCTTGGCGGCCTCGTACTCCGCGACATCGCCGTACCGGGCGATGGCCTCGTGCTCGGGAAAGTGCAGCGGCACCCCAGGCGGTGCGATGGAGTTTCCGTGCGCGGACAGCCGGTACACTTTGGACTCGATCAGCGTCGGCCCCGCACCGGACCGCGCACGTGCCACCGCGATGGCAACGGCCTCGTGCACGACCAGCGGGTCACTACCGTCGATCGTGACGCCGGGAATGCTGTACGCCCTGGCCTTGGTGGCGAGCGGCTCACCGGCCGCCGCATTGGCGTCTTCCTCCTCGGTCCGGACTTCGACGCTGAAGCTGTTGTTCTCCATGACGTACACGACCGGCAACTTCCACAACGCGGCGAGGTTGAGCGATTCGTGGAAGGCGCCCTGCTTGGACGCACCGTCGCCGAAGAAGGTCAGCACGACTTCGCCGCGTCCCCGCAATTGCGCGGCGTAGGCGGCCCCAGTACCTTGCGGGATGCTCTGCCCGACGATGCCGGATGTCCCCAGGAAGCCCCTGGCGAGATCCACCAGATGCATCGAACCGCCGTAGCCCTTGCACAGGCCCGTTGCCCGGCCGAAGATTTCGGCCATCATCGCCGAGGTATCGGTGCCCAGTGCGATCGGATAGCCGTGGCATCGGTAAGTAGCGATCACTTGATCACCGGGGCGGATCGCGGCGAGCGAACCGACGATCGACGCCTCGGCGCCGTCCGCGAGGTGGGTGTGCCCACGGATGACCCCTGGGTGTTCGGCGAACGTTCGCTTGACTCGCTCCTCGAATTCACGGATCCGCACCATGTGCCGATACATCTCGACTTGCCGGGATATGTCGAGGACAGATTCGCTGACTTGGTCGGTGGCGGTCACGCGGTCGCTCCTTCATCTGGCGGACACCTCGCGCATGCGGGCCGTCTGGCGCGAATGCACTTTGGTTTCGCGATGAGACAGAACGCTAGGGCGATGAGCTCGCGCAGACCATCGGCTGCGTGCGCGTTTATCTGGTACTCCACGCGCGCGCAACACCAGGCAACCGCGCACGGAGTCGATGGCCGAGGAAACATCGTGCGCTGGTTGCACAACTCGAGCGCGGAGGTCCGGCTCGGCGACGGTATTGTCCGGGCGGACGTAACCGACGCGGCACCAACGATCACGGACCTCGTCGTCACGCGACCGCCCTCGCCCTGCGGATCTTCCCGCGCATGAACGCCTCCGCCGTCGACGATGCGGTCCTCCTGCACCGCCAGGTCAGCATCGGCGTCGCCACGGAGACGCCTGATGGGCTCGTCGTCCCCGTCGTGGCCTGGACGGCGCGGCGGTCACCGTTCCCAACCTCGCTCGGCTGAGAGTTGTCCCGTAATGATCTCTGGAGGTCATGTCGGCTCTGCGCGGATTGCTCGTCCGGACCGCCTGTCCACCGGAGGCGAAGGTGCGTAGGTGGGCGATGCCGAGAGCCCAGTGAATGGAGCTATCCAGGGCGGCTTCTACGCCCGCGACGCTCGGTACTGCAATGCCAGCTCACGCTGCGATGTCGGCTTCAGGTGTGAGTGCAGGGCCGAGCAGCAGGCCGCCGTCCAGGACGAATTCCGAGCCCGTAGCGAAAGATGCGTCCTGGGAGGTGATGAAGAGCAACAGGCGGGTGATCTCAGAGGGTTCGGCGAGGCGGGGGATGGCGAAGGGATCGGGCGAGTAGAACTCGGCGATGGCCGGCTGGCCTGCGATGGTGGGTTCGTTGATCAGCGGGGTGGAGACGACGCCGGGGTGGATGGAGTTGACCCGGATGTTGTCCCGTCCCAGCTCCAGCGCAGCCGTCTTGGTCAGCCCGCGCACGGCCCACTTGCTGGCGGTGTAGGGGGCGTAGAAGGCCGTGCCGACGTGGGCCATGGTCGAGGCGATGTTGACGATGGTTCCGCCACCGCCCCTGCGCATCGACGGAGCCACGGCCCTGATGCCGAGGAACTGGCCGGTGACGTTGACGCTGAAGGCGTGCTCCCAGGTGCGGAGTTCGGTGTGCTCGATAGGGGCCGCCGGGTTCTGGACGCCCGCGTTGTTCACCAGGATGGTGATCGGCCCGAAGTGGCCTTCGACGTCTCGCACCACCGTCGCCCAGTTGTCCTCGCTGGCGACATCCAGGTGCACGGACAGAGCACGATTACCGAGCTGAGCAGCGAGATCGCGGCCGGCGTCCTCGTCGCGTCCGGCAATGACGACGTTCGCCCCCTCGGCGTGGTAGCCCTGGACATGACTGCTGCCCATGCCCCCGCTGCCGCCCGTGACGATGACGGTCTGGCCCTCAAAGCGTCCCATGATGCTTCCTTCCAGCCTTGCCTCAATGGTGAGCCGAGTGACTCACCTCCTGTCTCAGAGTAGGAGCAGAGTTAGAGGCGAGTCAAGCGACTCACCTCGCAGCGAGAGGCACAGCCTTCGGAGTACCACCGGCGCGTGGCAGCGCAGAAGCTGACGTCCATCATCGAGGCAGCGACGAAGCTGTTCGTTAAGCGCCACGTATCGGTGTCCGATGGTCTCAAGTCCTGTGCGGAGGCTCCCACCTTCCAGTATTCGGTGACGATCGCCTCGAACAGGGCCGCCTCGGTGGTGAACTGCTTGAACAGTGTCGCCCTCGACAACTCCGGCCGCCTCGCCGATGCGGGCCAGCGAGGTGCCGTCGTAGCCGGAGTCGAGGACAGGAGCCGACATCGAGGTATGGGCAAGCAAGACCGGCACGGTCTGGCGTGGCGACTCTGCTTGTACGGGCCTGCGCAGTCGCACCCGCGCACAGACCTATCGCCAGTCCACCAGCGGCGTCATGGCCGACGTCCGGCTTCCCCATCGCCTGCCCGGTTATCCGGCCGGCGACCTCGGCGATGACCGTCGGACGACCGAATCGCTGGTCAAGTACGACGCCGTAACGTGCCGCGGCTGCTCAGCGCCGGCAAGACCCTGACCTGAGCGCCCTCGACGACCCGATCAGCTGCGATACCACCTACGATCTCGGCGGGACGAGCGTGCTTCGAGACATGTGTGCGGGTGCACGTACTCGAAAGGATCACGGATCTTGTCGCGGCCCTCTGAACCCCTAGTCACGCTGTCCTCCGTCAAGGTTGTGATCAGCGGCGGCTTCGGCGTTGGCAAGACGACGTTCATCGGCGCCATCTCCGAGATCGGGCCGCTGGACACCGAGGCGGCGATGACCGAAGTGTCTGTCCGCGTCAACGACACCAGCGACCTGTCGGACAAGCTCACCACCACCGTCGACACCCGACGCATCGAGGACTGCTTCCTCACCGTCGAGTACTTCGAGGAAGGATCGACACCGTTCCTGCTGGCCGTCAACCGCTTCGACGGAGCCGGCCAGTTCGACATCGACGAGATCCGCGAAGCGGTCGGCGTCGGCGAGGACATACCCGTCGTCGAGTGCGATGCCCGCGAACGCGAGTCGGTCAAACACACGCTCATCGCACTCACCGGCCGAGTGCCGGCCACCTACGTCGCCTGGTGAGGCACGGCGGCGCGGCAGGTGGCGGTGCCGGCGACGACCGGTCGCACGAAGGACGGCGACTTCGGCATCGTGTAGTGATCCAGCTCGTCGACGGTGAATCCCGCTTCGCGGATCGATGTCGGCGTCGGGCGGTTGCAGTCGCAGCACACCAGAAGCCGGTTGAGCCAGTTCATCCGGTCCTGGTGCCGGGCGGCCTTCGGCTCGTCCGAGCGGACGTGTTCGACGAACAGCAGTTGCCCGTCGCGGCGCAGGACACGCCGGATCTGGTTGAGTGCCCGCCGCTGGTCGCTGACTCCGCAGAGCACGAGCGTGGAGACGACGATGTCGAAGGTGCCGTCCTCGAACGGGAGGTCTTCGGCCGGCGCCTGCAACACGGTCACCGGACGAGGCGCCGCTTCCGCGTGGCGCTCGAGCCGGCGCAACATCGAGGGGTCGGGTTCGGTGATGGTCAGCGACCGCACCTCCGGACCGTAGGCCGCGATGTTCGCCCCGGTCCCACCACCGATCTCGAGCACGTCGCCCTTCGCGGTGGCCAGCAGCTTGTGGCGCAGGTCCGCCAAGAGCAGCTTCTCGGTCTTCGCCATGAACCGGTCGTAGCTGGCGGCGAACAGTACACTGTGGATACTCATGGCTGCCTCGATTCCTCGTCGGGATGAATCGAAGCTAGCCCCGTCGCGAGTGGCGGGCATGAGGCAGTTGCCCCATTTCGGGCTGCTCCGTGTTTCCGGAACAGTCTCTACTCGTCGGTGAGCAGTCCGTGGCGCATCGCGAAGAGGCTTGCGCTGGCGCGGTTCGTCGCGTCGATCTTGGTGTAGATGTGCTCGATGTGGTTGCGCGCGGTTTTCGGCGAGATGACCAGCCGCGTCGCGATCTCGCGGCTGCGCAACCCGCGCGCGAGCAGGCGCAGCACGTCGATTTCCCGCTCCGTAAGGCGAGCCGGCCCGTTCACGGCGCGCGACACCCGGTGCCCGGCGGCCTCCAGCACGGCCTCGACCGCGCGGGAATCCAGCCGCCCCGCCGTGGCTTCCGCGCGAAGGAACCCCGCCGCCATCGGCGGGCGCAGCGCCGACCGGTGGGGACGGTCCTCGATCTTGGTCTGGTACGCCTGCGCCGCGGCGATGATCCGTCCGTGCAGCGAGATCGCCGTGCCGGACAGCTGTCGCGGGTAGCCCGAGCCGTCGAGCCGCTCCTGGCACTGCACGGCAACCGCGCCGATGGGCGCGAGCGTGGCCGACTGCCGCAGCATCCGTTCGGTGATGTGCGGATAGAGCCGCACCCTCTCCAGCTCGCCCGCGCCGAGGTCGCTGGGCTTGTCCCAGATCGAGTTGGACACGCCCAGCCTGCCCCAGCCGTGCACGAGCGCCGCGCGCCGCAGCACGGCGACGTCGTCCGCCGGCAGCGCGAGCCGTTCCGCGGCGCCGCCGGCCAGTGCGGCGACGCCCCGGGCGTGCCCGAGCATGTACGGCGACTTGAGATCGACGAAGTCCGCGATGGCGAGCAGCGCCTGATCGAACTGCGCGGTGGACATCCGCACGCCGAGCGCGGGCTCCGCGTCGATCACCGCGTCCCACGTGCGGATGGAGTCGAGGCCGTCGAAGATCGCCGCACCGTCCGCGCACAGGATGCCCGACAGCGTCGGATCGAACTGACGGCCCGAACGCTGCCGGGCCAGTCGCGCCGCCGCTTCCGCTCCGCCGACGCGGTGTGCCACCTCGGTGAACTCGGCGAGCTGTGTGAGGCGCGACGCGATCGGAACACCCTCGCCCCGCAGCCGGCCCGGCCATCCCCTGCCGTCCCACTGCTCGTAGGAGGCTCCGACGGACTCCTGCACCGCGGGCGGCAACCCCAGCTGCTCCGCGAGCGCGCGAGCCAGCCGAGAATGGTTGCTGATCATGTCGTCGAAGTCGTGGTGACCGGACACGGCGAACTCGAGCCCGAGCCGGAACCGGTGCAGCACGGGCTGGCCCGCACCGAACAGCCGGAACGCGGCCCGGGCATCGGCGAGGCCGCCGATCTCGCGTTCGTATTTGCCGCTCTTGAGGGCGATGTCGTCACTGAACCACTTCGCCTGCTCGTGCGCGTCCGAATGACAGCCGACGTTCACCAGCAATGCCGTGTAGTAGACGACCAGCCGGTCCGCATCGGCCAGCCCCACACGGTCGGCCAGCCGCAACGCGATCAGACATTCGCGCAGGACGTGTTCCATCGGCTGGCCGAACCCCAGGTCGACGCCCAACGACAGCGCGGCCACCAGTTCGGCGAGCCGCACGCTGCCCACGGTGCCCGCGCGGTCCCCGCCCACCGTCCACAGCGTACGCGCACGCAGCCACGGCGACTCCCGAAATGGTCAGCGGCTGACCCACGCAGCCCTTACGGTTTGCGAACGAGGCGAGCCGGGCGGGGGCGGTGCGTGGGACAGTGTGGTCGTGCGGCTTCCGCTGGTGGCGAGGTCTGGTGCGGTCGCGGAGATCCGTGCCGCGGTCGAGCGTGCGCGCGCCGGCCGGGGCGGCTTGGTGCTGGTCACGGGGGATGCGGGGGTCGGCAAGACCCGGCTGGCCGAGGAGGCGAGCGCCGCCGCAGACGGGCTTCGGGTGCTGTGGACGTGGTGCACGCCGGGTGCGGCGTTGCGGCCCTGGGCGCGGGTGGTGCGCACGCTGGCGGCGGAGCGGGAGACCGGAGAGATCGTGCGCCGGTCGACGTCGCTGGCGGGGCTGGCGGGTCTCGCGACATCGCCCGAATCCCGGGATCCCGAGACTGCGCGCTGGTGGTTGTCGCTCGACCTGACGGACCTGCTGCGCGCGGCGGCGCCGGTGCTGGTGATCGTGGACGACCTGCAGGACGCGGACCTCTCGTCGCTGCGTCTGCTCACCGAGATCGCGCCCGCGCTCCGGTCGGCGCCGGTGCTGGTGCTGGCCACCGCGCGCGACGACGAGGCGGAGTGGCGTGGCCGGGAAGAGGTGCGGGCGACGCTGAACCGGCTCGGTGCGCGGGTCCGGCTGCACCCGTTCGCCGACGCGGAAGTAGCCGAGCTGGCGGCCGCGACCGGCGCCGCGCCCGCGGTGGTCCGGACGATCAGCCGCCGCACCGGTGGAAACCCGCTGCTGGTCTGCGAGTTGCTGGCGTCCGGCGCGGACCCGGATTCGGTCGTTCCGTCGTCGGTGCAGGCGCTGGTGGCCGCCCGGCTGGCCGGTCTGCCCGAGCCGGCCCGCGCCGTGGTGACCAGGGCGGCGGTGCTGGGCAGCCGGTTCCGGCTCGACGTCCTGGCCGAGCTGGCGGGCGTGTCGCTGAGCGATGTCGGCGAGCGGATGGACGAGGCGGCCGGCGTCGTCGAACGGGTCGAACCGGGCATCGGCCGGTTCCGGCACGAACTGATCCGCGACGCGGTCTACGACGTCCTCGCACCGGGCGAGCTGGCGGGCAGGCACCGGGTGGCGGCGGACTGTCTCATCCGGAGGGCGGGCCGCGGGTTCGACGTCGACGCGGCCGAGATCGCGGCGCATCTCCTGCGAGCGGGCGCGCCCGAAGGCGCCGACTGGGCGACGCGCGCGGGGCAGGAAGCGTTGCGGCGCTTGGCCTTCGAGGACGCCGCGGCCTGGTACGCCGAAGCCGGTCGGTGCCTCGAAGCCGCCGGGGCGCCGTGGGAGGAGCGCGCGCGAAACGGGATCGCGCTGGGCGAAGCGCTGACCGCGTCAGGTGCGCGGCCGAGGGCGCGCGCCTGCCTGCTGGAGGCCGCCGACCGCGCGGAGCGCGCGGGCCGGATGGATCTCGTCGCCGAGGCGGTGCTCGGGATCGGCGCGGGCCGGGCCGGGTTCGAGATCGGTCTGCTCGACCAGCGCCAGATCGACCTGCTGGAACGGTTGCGCGAGGAGCCTTTGCCGGATGTGCTGCGCGCGCTGGTGACGGCGCGGTTGTCGGTGGCGCTGACGTTCGTCGGGTCCCCGCAGCGGCGGCTTGAACTCGCCACCGACGCGGTGACCGAGGCACGCGCCAGCGGTGACGACGTGGCGGTCGCGGCGGCACTCGCGGCGTCGTGCGATGCGATGGCCGGTCCGGAACACTGTCACGAGCGGCTGGCCGCGGCGACCGAGATCGTCGAGGTCGCGCAGCGGATCCGGGACCCGCGGCTGGTGCTGCTGGGGCGGCGGCTGCGGCTCGTGGCGTTGCTGGAAATCGGCCGCATCGGTGACGCGGACGCCGAGATCACCGCGTACCGGGTCGTCGCGGAAACGGTGGGTCACCCGCTCTACACCTGGTATGTCCCGCTGTGGCGCGGCATGCGCGCACTCATGCAGCGGCGGTTCGACGACTGCCGTGCCTCGCTCGCGGAGGCGGCCGCGCTCGGCGAGCGCGCCGGCAGCGACAACGCCGCCGTGCTGGTGAGCACGCAACGGTGGCTGCTGTGCGCCGAATCCGGTGACCGCGAGGGACTGCGCGGGATGCTGGCGGAACTCGACCAGGCCGCGCTGCCCGGGGCGTGGCCGCACATCACGCGCGCGTTGCTGCTGGCGCAGCTGGGCCGGGTACCGGAGGCCCGCGACCAGCTCGACGCCGTCGCGCCGCTGCTGCCCGGCATGGTGCGCGACTCGGAGTGGCTGCCCGCGATGGCCCAGCTCGCCGAAACCCTCGCCGTAACCGGGCCGCGCGCGGTCACCCGGTGGGTGCGCGACGCGCTCACCCCCTACGCCGGGCTGTACGCCGTGGAGGGCATCGGCGCCGCCGTGCGCGGCCCGGTACGGCAGTTCCTCGATCAGCTCGACGGGCAGAAACCGTTGACGGACAACGAGTTCCGGCGCGACGGCGAGTACTGGACCGTCCGCTGGTCGGGCGTCGAGTCGCGCCTGCGGGACAGCAAGGGCCTGCGCGACCTCGGCGCGCTACTCGCGGCACCGGGGCGTCCGGTCGCCGCGCTCGACCTCGCCGGTGTGGTCGTCGAGAGCGACACCGGTCCCATGCTCGACACGCACGCCCGCACCGCGTACCAGCGCCGGCTGCGCGAGCTGGAGACCGAAGCCGACGACGCGGACGCCACCGGCGATGCCGGACGTGCGGCCAAGATCGGCGCCGAACGCGAAGCCTTGCTCGCGGAGCTGACGCGCGCCTACGGGCTCGGCGGCCGCGATCGCCGCGCCGGATCGTCGGCCGAACGGGCCCGCACCGCAGTCACCGCGCGCATCTCCTACGCCATCCGCCGCATCGCCGGGACCGACCGGGCGCTCGCAGAGCACCTGCGGCGCTGCGTGCGAACCGGCACGTTCTGCGTCTACGACCCCGAGTCGCCCGTCGACTGGCGCACCTGATCGCACACCGTGCGACGCCTTCTCACGCCTCCGGGACATACCCAGCGAGAGAAGGAGCCCCGCGATGCCACACATCAACAAGACCGAGGCCGCGATGAGCGTCGACGAGCCCATGATCGAGGGCCGCTACGCCGAGCTCGGTGACTACACCGTCGGCTTCGAAACGCACAAGCTCGACTTCGACCCCGGTCCCCTCTTCGCGGGCCTGCCCGGCAACCGGTGCCAGTGCCCGCACTGGGGCGTCGTGCTGGCCGGGCGCGTCGTGTTCCGGTACGCCGACCACGACGAGGAGTACACCGCAGGCGACGCCTACTACGGCGCGCCCGGCCACCTGCCGCTACTGTTCGCCGGCACCGAGGTCGTCGAATTCAGCCCGTCCGACGGGCTGGCGGCCACGATGGCCGTCGTCACCCGCAACGCCGGCCTGCTGAACTCCGAGGTGTGACGCCATGTCGACCGACGCGCAGCTCGTGAAGAACCTGACCGGCAAGTTCGTCGAGTTCCTCGAGACCGGAACCCTGCCGGAGGGCCTGTTCGCCGAGGAAGTGTTCCTCGAGTTCACCATGCCGACCTGGTGGATCCAGGTGCAGGGCGCGGCCGACGTGCTGCGGACCCGGCTCGCCTCCCATCCGTCGCTGGGCTCGGTGCCGTTCGTACAGGCCAACCCCACCGACACCGGGTTCGTCGTCGAGTTCCACGAACGCTGGCACGCCGACGGCCAGAACTGGTACTGCCGCGAGATGATGCGGGCCGAGGTCACCGATGGCCTGATCACCGCGGCCGCCGTCTACTGCACCGGCGACTGGGACGAGGCGCGCCAACGGGAACACGCCGCCGCCGTTACCCTCCTGCGCCCGACGCCAGGTAGGAGCGCCGGCCGCTGAAGCCGGTGATGTCGCGGGCCGGGTCGGCGCACCCGCTGTCCGCCATGAAACCGAGCACGGTGCTGCCGTCGTCCAGCGCCGGCGGACCCAGATGCCGTGGCTCGGCGGTCGGGGCGAGCAACGGGCCGACCGCCGAGCCGGGCAGGTCCCACACTTCCAGCTCGATGCCGTCCGCCGGTCCAGTTCCGGTGTGGACGAGACCCGGCCGCGAAAACAGACCGTCCACTGTGTACATCCGGTAGCCCGGGCCGGTGCTGTTGGTGTGTGAACAAAATAGACCGCCGACGCGTAATACTCGGCCATAAGATCATTGGGATGTAGAGGACACTCCCTGGCCACTTCGGCCGGCCCGGCGCCGGAGACGACGTCCGGCAACATCGAGATCCGACTGAACCCCGCATCGCGGCACAGCTGACTTGGCTCTGGCGTTGATTGCCTTGTCCAGGCCGTTGAGGTAGGAGTCAAAACCGGGGAGCGTGTCGGCGCGCGCCGTGGCGATCCATGCGGCGAGGTCCTGGCCGCGCTGTTAGGTCAGCACCGTTCAGGCACCGACGGAGTCAGAGGTGCGTGCGAGCGATCGGCGCGAAAGTGTCGAGGAAACGGCCGACGTCGTCGAAGGTGAAGGCCAGCGGAGGACGAATCTTCAGGACGTTTACACCGATGCCGGTGCCGTTGATGAGAATGCGCTGGTCGCGCAGCGCGTTGATCACCGCTTCGGTGCGGGACCGGTCCGGCGTGCCGTTGTCGCGGTGGGTGACGATCTCGACACCGATATACAAGCCCGCCCCGCGCACCTCGGCGACATGCTCGGATTCCGCAAGGATTTCGCGCAACCCCTCACGTAAGGCCGTGCCGGTGGCCAGGACACGTTCCGCAACTCCTTCGGTCTCCAGGACATCGAGCACGGCGGCCGCCGCGGCGATCGGGACGGAGCTGCCCCCGAAGGTGTTGAAATAGCGAACATTCCGGCCGAACTCGTCGGATACCTCAGGGCGGAACACCACGCCCGACAGTGGGAGCCCGTTGGCCATCGGCTTGCCCATCGTGACGATGTCGGGGACCACGTCATGGCGCTGGAAGCCCCACATCGACTCACCGAGCCTGGCGAACCCGGACTGAACCTCGTCCGCGATGTAGATCCCCCCGGCGGCGTGTGCCTCGTCGATCATGACCTGGAGGTAGCCGACCGGATCGGTGAAGATTCCGTCGCTCGTATGCGCGTTGTCGGTGATCAGCGCGGCCAGCCCGTGTCCGTGGCGCTCCAGGTCGGCGATCGCCCCCCGCACCTGTTCCCGCATGTACTCGGCCAATGTTGTGCCCGCGGGCACCAGCCGCGGATCCGGCGGTTCGATCAGCCGCACGTTCGGGCCCAGCGGAGAGCCCGTGCCCAGGTGCGGGGAGAAAGACGCGGTCTCGCGTGTGATCCCGTGATAGGCGTAGCGAGTGACCACGATGCCCTCGTGGCCCGTGTAGAACCGGGCGACCCGGACCGCGAGATCGTTGGCCTCCGAACCCGAGCACGCGAACGTCACCCGGGACAGCTCCACCGGGAAGGTCGCCACCAGCCGTTCGGCGTATTCGACCAGGTTGTTCTGCACGTACCGGGTGTTGGTATTCAGCGTCGCCATCTGCCGGTCCACCGCCTCCACCACATGCGGATGGCAGTGGCCGACACAGGGCACGTTGTTGTACGCGTCGAGGAAGTCGTTGCCCTCCGCGTCGAACAGGTGGGCTCCGCGGCCCGACACGAACCCGACCGGCTCCCGGTAGATCAGCGAGTAGCCCGGTCCCAGCACGTTTATCCGCCGCTCGATCGTTGATCGCAGTTCCGGGGCCAGTTCGGCCAGCGATCCCGGATCGAACCGGTTCGGATAGTTCGCCAGTGCCCGGCTCACGGTGAAGGTCATCGAAACCACCTCGGGAGTAAGTTTCAGTTTCAGTCAGAAACTTTATACGGACCGCTGCCAGAAGGCAATGTCCTTTTTCCGCACAGGCTGGAACTGAGACAAAACACTCGGTTAAAGTTGTCCGATGAGTTCGCCGACCGCCCGTGACCACAACACGATCAGCGTGCTCGGGGCGGTTCTTGCCGGGGCCCCGATCACCCGCAACCAAGTCATGGCGTTGACCGGGCTGAGCAAAGCCACCGTCTCCCGTGCCGTGGAGGAACTGCGCATCGCGGGCCTGGTCGTCGACGGCGACGTCGACAGCGTGGTCGGCCGCGGTCGCCGGTCGACCTACCTCGATCTGGCGCGGAACGCGGGACACGTGGCCGGCGTCAGCTTCGGCGTACAGGACACCCGTCTGCTGGTCACCGACCTGCGGGGCCGGGCGATCGTCAAGGAGTCGCACCCCACTCCGGGGCTGAGTTCCGCCGCGGAGGCCGGGGCCTGGCTGACGCGGCACGTACGCCGGGCGAGTGCGGCCGCCGATGGCGCCCTCCGCCAGGTCGTGGTCGCGGTCCCGGCCACCGTGCGGGCCGGGGCCGAGGTTGTGCGCCCCCCGGCTGCGCTCGGCTTCCTCGCCGGGACGGCGTTGCACGATGCCATGCAGCGCAAGTTTGAAGTGCCGGTCAGCTTCGACAGCGACGCCAACGCGGCGTTACTCGGCACGCTCGCGGAGGAGGACATCGGGGTTCGAGGAGATGCCGTGCTGTTCAGCGTCAGCAGCGTCTTCACCGTCGCGGCCTGCGTCGACCGTCAGCTGGTGCGCGGACATACCGCGGCCTTCGGAGAACTTGGTGTCCTGCCGGCCGGTGTCGGCGAAGAGACCCTCGGCCGGCTGCTGAGCAGCAGGGGATTGCTCGACTTCGCTCGCCGGCAAGGTTTACGCCTCCAGCGGATCGAGCACGCCTGGACCCGCACCCCGCCGGGGAGCGAAGATGTCGTGCGTGCGTTCACCTCCGCCGTCATCGCCGCCGTCGGCGTCGTCGCCGTGACCCTCGACCCCGCCACCGTCCTGTTCACCGGTCGTCTCGCACCACTCGTGGAAAAGGTACTGCCCCAGGTTCGCGACGCGCTGGCGTCCGCGCTGCCGATCGTGCCGGCCATCATGATTTCCAGCACGCGTGAACTCGGCCTGTCGACGATCCGGGGTGCCGCCGAAGCCGGAATCCGCGCCGCCCACCGGCAATTGCGCGACCACATGCTGACCGCGCGCTCAAAGCGGCTCTACGCCGAGGCCGCCGGGCCATACCTTTCATAAAACGAACGCCCTCGGGGCGACCTCAGCCATTCAAGGGCCATCACCAGTAATGCGGCCTCGTTGGGAACAGCGAGCCTCAGACCGGTCGCGTCCTCCACCGCCTTCAGCCGGTTCCGGACGGTGTTGCGATGCCGGTAGGTCTGCTCGGCCACCGCCGCCACCGATCCGAGTTCGAGAAAACTACCCACCGTTTCGATGATGCTTTCGCACTCACGGAGTTTCATCAACGGCGTGAGCACCTCCCCGGCCATCAGGCCCGCGAGTTCCTCGTTGCCCGACATGATGGCGCCGACCCAATGGGACTTGATGGGGCGGAGACCGGACTCGACGCTGCTCCGCATCGCGGCGCGAGCCAGCCGTACTCCGGCGGCGGTGTTCCCGAGTCCGGTGATTTCCGCCGTCCCGCAACGCCAGTCGTCCAGTGGCCTGAGCATGCGGTGAATGGCGCGGCCGCCTTGACGTCCGCTGTTCACGATTCCCAGTAACTCGTCGCCGAGGTATCCGAAATGAAAGGGCAGGCTGGCCTGCTGGAGCGCGTGGCGACATTTTGTGAGGGCGTGATGTTGAATCGGTACCCCGGCGGCCACGACGACGGTGAAGCTGCCGTGCGCCGCCATGCCCAGAGCGGCCGAAGCCTCGGCGACGACGGCGTCGTCGTGTTCTCCCTCCAGAATCAGGCGCTCGAAGGCACGCCTGCGGATTTCGAAGCGGTGACTGTCCAAATGGGCCTGCGTACGCCGGTATGCGTCGACGACTTCGATGTTGTTGGCGTCGATCGCTTCCCAGGCCACCAGCAGGCCATCGAGAAAATTGTGTCCATCGGCAAGGCCCCGGCTGCGCCCCTCCTCGATGATTGCCTCCCACACGGTGTGGAGGTCCAACTGAAACGAACGAACCACCGCGGGTAGCGGAAAACCTTGTTCGGCCCGCTGCCGGCCGACGTCTGCCGTGGCTTGCGCGACCTCGGCGGGCACCGATTCGCCCGCGAGCCGGGTGAGTGCCAGCCGGAGTGTCCGACGCATGCCCGCCAATTTCTGCCCCGGCTCGGTTTCAGTCATCCGCGCATAAGCGGGCTCTTCCCGATCAAGGCGTGCTTGAGCGGTAACGGCCAGTTCGTCGAGGCGCTCGGTGAGCAGCATTTTGGCGATCGAACGGACCGCCTCGTCTTGGCGGCCTCGACTCCAGTCGTCGGCTGATGTCCTCATGACCACATCTCTCATCCGTGGGCTCACGATCTGTGAGGATTGTGCACGCGCACAATAATAGGCGTGTCATCGCAGGTCAAAGCTCCATTGACCCTTCCTGGCGGGCGCTGATTGACTAGGCGAAATCCACCCGTGAAGAGACGGTGATCACATGAGCGTATCGTCCCCGGCAGAAGCAGCGGAGCCGCAGCGGAGTCTGCCGGCCACGGAAAGTGGCCTGAGCAAGAATAGCATCGGCGTCACCGGCATTGTGTTTTTCGTGGTCGCCGCCGCCGCACCGCTGACCGTGGTCATCGCGCTTTACCCGCTCATTATCGGTAGTGGGAACGGCATCGGAATCGCCGGCGCGTTCCTCGCGATAGCGATCGTGCTGCTGGTCTTTTCGGTGGGGTACGTCGCCATGAGCAGGCATGTGACCAACGCCGGTGCCTTCTACGCCTACGTCACTCTGGGATTGGGCCGTTCCCCCGGTCTCGGAGCCGCCAGCCTGGCGGTTTTCGGCTACAACGCCATCCAGCTCGGGCTGTACGGCGGCATCGGCTATTACGCACACGACCTGGTGAAGGACTGGGCCGGGATCGACGTGCCGTGGTGGCTGTACTCATTCCTTGCCATGCTGATATGCCTTGTTCTGGGCGTGAATCGTATTCACTCCGGTGCCCGTGTCCTGGGCGCGCTGCTGACACTGGAGACCGCGGTCATCATCGTCCTGAACGTGGCGATCCTGTTCAATTCCGACACACCGGTCGGCAAATTCTCCTTTCAGCCGTTCGCGCCGTCGACAATTTTTGCCGGGGCGGTCGGGGTCGCTCTCATGTTCGCCCACGCTTCCTTCATCGGTTTCGAAGGCACCGCGATCTACGGTGAAGAAGCCCGGGACCCGAAGCGGACCGTGCCCCGCGCCACCTATATTTCGGTGATCTTCATGGGCGTGTTCTACGCGATCACCTCCTGGCTGATCGTGAACGCCCTCGGCGTCGACAACGCGGTCACCGTAGCGAAGGAACAGTCGGGGAACCTGGTGTTCGCCGTCAGTGACCACGTACTCCCGGCCGTGCTGACCGGAGTGATCCACATCCTGATCATCACCAGCATGTTCGCGGCGCTGCTGACCTTTCACAACAACGTCGCACGCTACCTGTTTTCACTGGCCCGCCAGGGTGCACTGCCCGCTTTCCTCGGCCGGACCCACGTCAAGCGCCAGTCACCACATATCGCCTGTGTGGTCCAGACCATTATGGTGGGTGTGGTCGTCGCCGTGTTCGCGGTGGCCCGCCTCGACCCGTACACCACATTGTTCTCCTGGATGACCGGGATCGGCGCGGTGGCCATCATTCTGCTGCAGTTCGTCGCGAGCATCGCGATCTTCGTGTTCTTCCGGCGCAACAATCTCGACAAGCGCGTGTGGAACACCGTCATCGCGCCCCTGCTGGGCATGGCCGGGCTGGCACCGATTCTCTATTTCGCGCTCAGCCAGGTCGACGTCCTGCTGGGCACCGGTGGCTGGCTCGCGACGCTACTCGTCGGTCTGGTGTTCGCGTCCCTGCTCGGCGGCATCGCATGGGGGCTCGTCCTTCGTAAGGCCAGGCCGCGGGCCTATTCACGGTTGCTCAGCGATGTCGGCCAATAGCGCCGGTCCCGCTGTGCGCGGGCACAGACCGCCCTTCGATTCGGACTACACAGTGAGAGGCATCCGCAGATGACTTCGGTCACCGCCGACGACGCCGGCAAAGCAACCTTGATGCGGCTTCCCGAGCACATGCTGACGGCGGCACTGCTGCGCTACTTCGATATCACCTGTGCCGCCGGCGAACAGCTGGGTGGCGAAATCGACCAGAACTTCAAGGTCATCGATCAGAATGGGCAGCTCTATTTCGTCCGTGTGACGCGGGCCGATCCCTCTTCGGTCGATCTCGCCTGGCAGAACACCCTGTTGCGGCATCTTGCCAGTACCGTGCCGGAACTGCCGGTTCCCCGCCTCGTCCGGACCGCGTCCGGTGACGACCAGGTTGCTCTGTCCTATGCCGGAACGTCCTACGTCGTCCGCGTGATGAGCTGGTTGCGCGGACGTCCGCTGGTCGAAATCCCGCATCATCCGAAAAACCTGTTACGCGAGCTCGGCACCATGGCGGGCCGGATGAACCTGGGCCTGTCGGGACTGGCCCGGCCGGACGGGCTGGCCGGTCATGACTGGGACGTGTTACGTGGCCGCGAAATCATCGACAGCTCGATCTCGTTCATCGACGATCGGGGGGACGCGGCGCACGTCGGTGAAATCATGACGTGGTTCGATGATATCCGGGCGGAGCTGCCGAATCTGCCTCATTGCGTTGTGCACCACGACCTCAACGATGCCAACGTCCTCGCGGACCTGGACGAAAACGGCGCCCTGCGGATCAGTGGAATGGTCGATGTCGGCGACGCCATGTACAGCGCCCGCGCCGTCGAGGTCGCCATCGCGGCGGGGTATGCGATGCTGCGCAAAGACGACCCGCTCACCGCCGCCGCGGAGGTGGTGGCGGGTTTCCACGCCGTCGTGCCGATCACCGCGGAGGAACTCGCCGTCATCTATCCGCTGGCCGCCACCCGGCTGTGCATGAACGCCGTGACCTGGTATCGCCGGGTGGCGGAGTCGGGATCGGAGTACGGGCGCAGCCGTTCGCGGCATGTCTGGCCCACCATCCGGAAACTCACCCGGACTCCACCTGACCTCGCCGAAGCCATTTTCCGGGCCGCCTGCGCATTGCCTCCGGAAATGGCGGAGGGGGTGAAGACCGCGGGCGACGCGATCGCGTCTTCCCTCGGCCCCGCGCGCCACCTCGACGCGACGCCGGCGGCCGATATCTATGACGATCTCGACTGGACCGATCAGGCGGAGCTGCGCGCGGCAGTCCGTAGCCTGCTGGACGGACGTCCGGGCGTACTGGCGCATCTGGACGCATCCCTCATGTGGTCCGGTCCCGGTGCGGTCGGATCGAAGGAGCCGGCCACGGCCAGGCTGGGCGCGACGGTGCTCCTCGATGAGGGCACGGAAGTCCGCGTCCCGATCCACGGCATCGTCGAACACACCGCAGCCGAAGACCGTCCGCTGGTCTTGCGTCATGAAGTAGACGGCGCCGAGCTTTACACCTGCTGGTGGAATCTGGAGTGTGCCCACCGGATCGGCGACGAACTGGCGTTGGATGCCCGGCTCGGGGTCGTCGGTCCGCGCCCGGTCGAGCCAGGCTTCGGACCGGGCGTCCAGGTACAACTTCTCGCCTCGGCGCAGATCGCGACCTGGCCACCGCCGCGCCGGATCCGGCCGTCTCAGCGAGCGGCGTGGGAACAACTTTCTGCCGACCCGGTGCCAATGCCGCGCGACATCCCGGGGAAGGCGACCGCGTCGACCTTACGGGAATTCGGCACCGTGCGGCTTCGGGCCGGCCCCATGAATTTTGTGCGTGGCCGGGATGTCTGGCTGTTCGATGGAGACGGGCTGGGGTACCTGGATGCGCTGAGCACCGTCGCGCCCGTTGGGCATGCTGAACCACGGATCACTGCCGTGGCAACTCGCCAGATGCGCAAACTCGTCACCGGCAGCGGGTTCGTATCCCCACAGGTCGCCAGTTATGTCAAGAAACTGGTGGCGACCTTGCCCGCGCCGCTCGAAGTCGTCTTTCTGGTCCGTTCCGGCGATGAAGCCAACGAACTCGCCGTGCGGATGGCCCGGCAAGTCACCGGGCGCGAACATGTTGTCGCCGTCGAGGGCTCGTTTTGTGGCAGTATCGCCCGGTACGCGACACACGAAGTTCGAATACCTGACCGCTATCGCGGTCCCTACGGCTACGGCGATCCGGGCGCGGGCTCGAAATACGCAAGCGATGCCGCTTCCGTCATCGAACGAATCGACGCGGACGGCCGCCGGCCCGCGGCCTTCATCGGTGAGCCGCTGATGGGCCAGGCCGGCACCGTCGTTCTGCCGGAGGGCTATCTTGCCGGCGTGCACGACGCAGCCCGGAAGGCCGGTGCGCTCTGTATCTCCGACGAAGTCCAAACCGGTGTCGGGCGGCTCGGACCGTGGTGGGGATTCGAAAGTCAGAATGTGATACCCGACATCGTCACGATGGGAGAATCCTTGGGAAACGGCCATCCGCTGGGCGCTGTCGTCACCACCCGGGAAATCGCCGGGGAACTCGACGGCAGCACGGAATACTTCTCCGAGTTCAGCGGGAATCCTGTCTCGTGTGCCATCGGCGAGGCGGTACTCGACATCGTCGACGGCGACGGTCTCCGGGAGAATGCGGTGGAAGTAGGTGACTATTTCGCATATGCACTGCGCGAGCTTCAGCACCGGCAGCCGCTGATCGGGGAAGTCCGCGCGCACGGCTTGTCTCTTGGCGTCGAACTCGTCCGCGACCGCGAGACCAAGGAGCCGGCGCGCCGCGAGGCGTCAGTCGTCGCCGGGCTGGCCCTTAACCACCATGGAGTGATGGTTTTCCCGGCGGGTGTGCACGAAAACGTGCTCACCATCAGGCCGCCCCTGACCTTCCGCCGGGAGCATGTCGACAGGTACGTGGAAACGCTCGATCAGGTCTTGTCACTACCTGAGCTTTCCGCCCGTCCGAATAAGGAGTTTTGATGGCCACCAACCTGAACATGTTTATCGACGGGGAAGCCGGCCCATCGGCATCCGGTGCGACCGAATCTGTTGTGAACCCGGCCGACGGTGAGGTCGTCGCCAGTGTTCCGCTTGGCGGCAAGGAGGACGTCGACCGGGCCGTGGCGGCCGCGGAAAATGCCTTCTGGGACTGGGCAGAGACGTCGCCGGCCGAGCGCGCGAAGGCATTGCTCACGCTTGCCGACCGGCTCGAAGCCAACGCCGACGAATTCGCGTCGCTGGAATCGACCAACGTGGGCAAGCCCTTGCACATCGCCCGCGAGGAGGTCGATTTCGCGGCCGACAACTTCCGTTTCTTCGCGGGCGCGGCCCGGGTTCTCGAAGGTAAGGCCGCCGGCGAGTATTCGCCGACCCACACCAGTTTCCTCCGGCGTGATCCGCTCGGTGTCGTCGGCAGTATCGCGGCGTGGAATTTCCCCTTGGTACTGGCGACATGGAAGATCGGGCCCGCACTGGTGACCGGCAACACGCTCGTTCTCAAACCGAGTGAACAAACCCCGCTCACCGCCCTCAAGCTGGCCGAACTCGCCGCCGACCTGTTTCCCGCGGGCGTGTTCAACGTGGTCACCGGGCACGGCGACACGGTGGGCGAGGCGATCACGACTCATCCCCGGATCCGGATGACCTCACTCACCGGTGACTCGGCCACGGGCAAGCGCGTCGCCGTGGCCGCCGGCGGAAACCTCAAATGCCTCGCCCTCGAACTGGGTGGCAAAGCACCGGTTCTCGTTTTCGAGGACGCGGACATCGAACTCGCGATACGCAAGATCGTCGAAGGCGGATACGGCAATTCCGGGCAGGACTGCATGGCCGCGTCCCGCGTTTACGTGGCGGCCTCCATTCACGACGACTTCGCGGCCGAGTTGGCCAAAGCCGTGGGCAACGTGGCCATGGGCGATCCGAAACTGGCCACGACCGAGATGGGGCCGGTCATTTCGGAGCAGCACCGCGACCGTGTCGCGCAATTCGTGGCACGCGCCGTGGCGGCGGGCGACGGTGAACTCACCGTCGGTGGTCCCGCCGATGGCCCCGGCTTCTGGTACAAGCCGTCGTTGATCGTCGATGCTCCGCAGCACTCCGAGATCGTGCAACGAGAGGTGTTCGGACCGGTTGTCACCACCACGCCTTTCGCCGACGAGGCGCAGGCGTTCGAGTGGGCCAACGACATCGAATACGGGCTCGCCTCCTCGGTGTTCACGGCGAGCGTGTCCCGCGCCATGCGAGCGGCCCGGCGCCTGCAGTTCGGCACCGTGTGGATCAACGAGCACGCCCCGATCGTGCCGGAGATGCCACACGGCGGCTTCAAGCAATCCGGCTACGGCAACGACATGTCGGCGTATTCGCTCGAGGGCTACACCGAGATCAAGCACGTGATGATCAATCTCGTCGAGGGCTGAGGCCTTTTTCCGCCAAATGTGAAGGATGACGATGATGGACCATTCCACCGGCGGTCGCACGCTCGTGGTGAATATGTTCCGGACCCGTTCTGGTGTCTCCGCGGCGCAGTTCGCGGAGTTCTCGGCCAAAGTGGACCAGCCGCTTTGCCTCGCGCACACCGGTGTGGTCAAACGATTCGACGCCTACGTGGTCGCCGGCGCGACGGCCGAGGCGCTGGACGCGGATGTCGTCGAGTTCCTGGAGGTGAGCGACTGGGACGAGTGGGTGCGGATCCGGGACAACGACCCGTCGCTGCGTCCTGTCATGTCCGGCTTCGACGAACTGGTCGATCCGGCCTCCGTGCGTTCGTCTTTCGTCACTGCGATTCCGAAGGTGCATTGATCATGTCTGAAAACGGAACCAAGGCCTACGACGCGATTGTCGTCGGTGCCGGTCACAATGGTCTGATCACGGCGAACTATCTCGCCCGGGCCGGCCGCCGCGTCCTGGTGCTCGAGGCCCGCGATGTGGTCGGTGGTGCGTGTGTCACCGAAGAACTCATCCCCGGCGCCAAGTGGTCCTCCTGCGCGTTCATCGCGGGCCTGCTCCGGCCGGAGCTCCTGCGGGACCTGGAACTGGAGAAATACGGGCTCGAGTTGTACCAGAACGAGGCACTCGAGGTCGGTATCTTCCCGGACGGCAGTCACCTGTTCCTCTGGAAGGACATGGACCGCACCCTCAAGGAGCTGGCCAAATTCAGCGAGGCCGACGCCAAGTCGTTCCTGGATTTCGGCCTTCACGTCAAGCAGTTCGCATCCATTATTACGCCGTTTCTCATGCGACCTCCGACCAGCCGCTCCGAGGTCATGCGCGCTTTCGAAGAGGCGGGCGCAGAGGGACTGTTCGACGAGTTCGTGCTGTCCTCGATCAAGGACCTTCTTGATCGCTACTTCGAGTCCGGCAACATCAAGGGACTGTTCACCTTTTTCGGCATGGTATCGATCTGGGGTGGCCCGTCGACCCCGGGCACGGCAGGTGTCTACGGACACCATTCGGTCGGCGAATTCAAGGGTCACCTCGGCCAATGGGGTCTGGTCAAGGGCGGGATGGGCGGCATCACCGGCGCGATCGCGAAGTCGGCCGAGGCCCACGGCGCGGTCATCCGGACCGGTTCGCCGGTGGCGGAGGTGCTGGTGTCACGCGGTCGCACCACCGGGGTACGGCTGAAGTCGGGCGAAATCTTCCGTGCGCCCGTTGTCGTGTCGAACGCCGATCCGTTGCGCTCGCTCGACCTGCTGCCGAGCGGAGCGCTGAAGCCCGCGGTCAGGAAGTCGATCAGCCAGTTCGACTACCGGGGTTCCATGGCGCGAATTCATCTGCTTATCGATGAACTTCCCGAGTACATCGGTTTCCCCCCTGGCCGCGGTCCCCAGCACGAAGCCCAGCAGATCATGAATGCCTCGGTCGAGACGTTCGAGCTGGCGTGGGAGGCTCAACGGCGCGGAGAGCTGCCGGACGAGTTCGTGGTCGAAGCGATGATCCAGTCCACGACCGATCCGACTCTCGCGCCCCCCGGAAAGCACACGATGACCCTTGGCGTACTGCAGATTCCCTACGAGCTCGCCGGTACCACCTGGGACGAGAAACGTGACGAGTTCGCCGACGCGGTTCTGGAGACGGTGTTCCGTTACGCGCCGAATCTCCGCGGGCATGTTCTGGACCGGGTCGTGCTCACCCCGCTGGATCTGGAACGCGAATATCACCTGACCGGTGGCAACATTTTCCACGGAGCAATGTACTTCGACCAGCTCTTCGGCAACCGGCCGATTCCCGCGCTGGCCGACTACCGTACTCCGGTCGGCGGTTACTATCTCTGCGGTTCAGGTACCCACCCCGGCGGGGGTGTGATAGGCGCGAACGGACACAACGCGGCGAAAACGGTGCTGGAGGACCTCGACGGGTCCAGAACCGTCCCGTCCGCGCCGGTCACGGCCAAGCTTCACCGGGGCTTGCCCGATCGTGTCATGGGCAGTAGGTACGGTCGCGAATTGGGCTATCGCGTCGCACGCCAGCCCGCGCTCCGCCAGGTGGTCAAGTTCTTCACTCGTAGTTCGCAACTTGGCTCGAAGGCCGGGCGGAATGACTGAACATCACTACGACCATTTCATCGGCGGAGATTGGCGTCCACCGGCGACGGGTGAATACTTCGACAGCTTCAACCCGGCCACGGGCCGGCCGTGGTACCGGGCCGCACGGGGCAACCACGTGGACGTCACCGATGCTGTCGTCGCGGCGCAAAACGCCTTTTCGGTCGGGATTTGGCCCCGGCTCACCCCGACCAAACGCGGAAAACTGCTCAGGCGCCTCGGCGACCTGATCGAGGAGAACACCGAAGAACTGGCCCGCAAGGAGTCGCTCGACAACGGCAAGCTGCTGCGGGAAATGCTGGGTCAGGTCAAAGCGTTGCCTGAGTACTATCACTATTTCGGCGGCCTGGCCGACAAGGTCAACGGTGAACTGCTGAACACGCTGGATCCGGCGATTCTCAACTACACACGCAGGGAACCGCTCGGCGTGATCGGCGCGATCACCCCCTGGAATTCGCCGTTGTTGCTGACCACCACGAAGGTCGCGCCCGCACTCGCGGCAGGAAACACCGTGGTGGTCAAACCGTCCGAACACACCGCCGCTTCCGTGCTCGCCCTGGCGCAACTGTTCGATCAGGCGGGATTTCCGCCCGGTGTCATCAACATCGTCACCGGTTACGGAACCGAGGCCGGTGCACCACTGGTCCGCAATCCGGGAGTCGCCAAGATCGCCTTTACCGGCAGTACCGCGACCGGCCGTGATATCGCCCGGGAAGCAGGCAGCCGGCTCGCGGGCGTGGCGCTGGAACTGGGTGGAAAGTCGCCCAATATCGTCTTCGCGGATTCGGACCTGGACAACGCGGCGACCGGCATCGTGGCGGGAATCTTCGCGGCCGGCGGGCAGAGCTGTATCGCGGGTTCACGAGTTTTCCTTCAGGATTCGATCTACGACGAGGTATTGGCGAAGGTGGTCGATCGCGCGAAGACGATTCGCATCGGCGATCCGCTGGAAGCGGCCACCGAACTCGGGCCCCTTGCGCTCCGGGAACAGCTCGAGAAGGTCGAACGCTACGTCGAGCTGGGCCTGCGGGAGGGCGGCGATCTCCTGCTGGGGGGTGCCCGGCCCGTCGGTCAGGGCGACGGGTGGTTCTATCAGCCGACGATTTTCACCGGGGTGGAGAATACGCACACCATTTGCCAGGAGGAAATCTTCGGTCCGGTGATGGCGGCCATGCGTTTCACCACGGAAGAAGAGGTCGTCCGGCAGGCGAACGACACCGAATTCGGTCTCGCCGCCGGAGTGTGGACATCGGATCTCGGGCGTGCGCACCGGATGGCGGAATCACTGGAGTGCGGAACGATATGGGTCAACACCTACCGGGCGATGTCACCGCTGTCCCCGCGTGCGGGCTTCAAGCAGAGCGGCATGGGAGTCGAGAACGGCCCGTCGGTACTGAACGAGTATTGCCACCCCAAGAGTGTCTGGGTCAACCTGGATCAGGGCCGGATGGAAGATCCGTTCGTACTGCGCACCTGAGTTTCTTGCCCAGAAAGGAGTGCGGGCGCCCATGCCCTCAGAGCCCGTGGTGCGGACCGAACGCGGCCCGCTGACCGGAATTCGTGTCATCGAACTCGGCTCCGTGGTGGCCGGTCCGTTTGCGACCCGGCTGCTGGCCGACTACGGCGCCGATGTGATCAAGGTGGAGGCGCCCGATCGTCCGGACCCGTTACGGACATGGGGCCAGGAAGCCTATCGCGACCACCACCTTTGGTGGACCGTGCACGCACGGAACAAACGCTGTATCACGTTGGATCTTCGTTCGCCGGACGGCCGGAAACCGTTCCTCGAACTCGCCCGGACGGCCGACGTGGTGGTCGAGAATTTCCGGCCGGGAACAATGGAGAAATGGAATCTGGATTACCCCACATTGTCGGCGGCGAACAAGGGGCTCGTCCTGGTCCGGGTCTCGGGGTTCGGGCAGACGGGGCCGTACAGTAAGCGACCTGGATACGCGTCCGTGGCCGAGGCGATGGGGGGCTTGCGGGCGATCAACGGATATCCGGGACAGGCGCCACCACGGATGGCGATTTCCCTGGGCGACTCACTCGGGGGCCTGTTCGCCGCGCTCGGTGCCGTGGCGGCGCTGCAGCACCGGTCGAGGACGGGCCTGGGGCAGGTCGTCGATGTCTCGCTGGCCGAATCCTGCCTCGCGCTGACCGAATCCATGATCCCGGAATTCGATCGTCTCGGCCGGGTCCGCCGGCCTTCGGGCACGCGGCTGGACGGCATCGCGCCGTCGAATCTGTTCAAAACGGCGGACGGAGTCTGGGTCATCGTCGCGGCCAATCAGGACACGGTTTTCCGACGGCTGTGCCGGGCCATGGCCCGCCCGGAACTGGCGGACGATCCCCGGTTCGCGACGCACGTGGACCGCGGGCGGAACCAGGACCTCGTCGAGGGAATCGTCGCGGAATGGGTGGCCGGGCACGACGCGGAGACCGTGCAACGGCTGCTCGACGATGCCGACGTCGTCGTCGGTCCATTGTGGACAGCGAAGGAAATCGTTTCCGACCCGCACTTTGAGGCCAGGGAGATGCTGGTCCCTCATTACGACGAGCGAGTCGGTGAGAACGTGCTCGGGCCCGGCGTCGTCCCGAAGTTCTCGGCGTCTCCGAAGTCCGTTCGATGGGCGGGCCCCGCCGAACCCGGTTACCACAACGCCGAGGTACTCCGCGAGATTCTCGCTTCGACGCCGGAAGGCGTGGACCAGAAGGAGTCCCAGTGAGCGGTTTCCCCTTGTCCCTGCCCGCGGCCATCAATCTCCGAGAGGTCGGGCCCCGGGACGGCCTGCAGATCGAAAAACCCATTCCCACCGCCGACAAACTGCGCCTCCTGGAAAGCCTTGTCGCGGCCGGTCTGCGGAGAATCGAAGCGACCGCGTTCGTGTCGCCCCGAGCCGTCCCGGCCATGGCCGACGCCGAGAAGGTCGCCGCCGAGCTTCATCGATGGCCCGAGATCGAATGGTCGGCTCTCGTCGCGAGCCCACGGGGAGCCGTCCGCGCGATCAACGCCGGCATCGCGAATGTGGAATACGTCGTCTCGGCCGCCGACGGTCACAGTCAGGCGAATGTCCGCCGTTCGACGCGTGAGGCCACCGACGCGATACCCGAGATCGCGGCAGCCGTGCGGAAGGCCGGGGGCCGGTGTGAAGTGATCGTTGCCACCGCGTGGGACTGTCCCTTCGATGGGCCGACCAAACCGGCGAGAGTGCACGAGGTTGTCGAGCATGCACAGGAATCGGGTGTCGACCGAGTCTGCTTGGCCGACACAATCGGGACGGCGACCCCCAGGCGAATCGTAGAGCTCGTGGAGTCGGTGCGCGAGCGGGTGGCATCCACTCCGATCGGTCTGCACATGCACAACACCCGAGGTGCCGGGCTCGCCGGCATCCTTGCCGCGATGCAGGTGGGAATCGTCGACATCGACGCTTCGGTCGGCGGTCTTGGCGGATGCCCGTTCGCCCCCGGTGCGAGTGGAAACGTTGCCACTGAAGAGCTTGTGTACCTTTGCCAGGACATGGCCGTCGAAACGGGCGTGAACCTCGGACTCCTGCTGCGGGCCGCCGCAGCCGCCGAAATCGCGGTCGGCCGCACGCTGCCCAGTAATCTGTTGAAAGCAGGTGACCGCGCGCGTGTGCCACCTCGTCGCCCAGCCGGCAGGCTTGTGTGACACACCACGGGGCGCCGCCCCCTGCCAGCGGCCGTCGAACTCGAACGGCCGCTTCTCGCGGAAGGCGGCGACCGCACCGTGGAAGTCCTGCGCCCGGGCAGCCTCGGCCATCGCCGATGCCTGCAGCGGGCCATGGACGACCAGGCCCGGATAACCCTCCACGTCGCGGGGTAGCCACGGTCGCCGTCCGCAGGCGGTTGCTCCGGTCCGTTATCGTCGCGGGCCGGCAGGCTGGAATCTGCATCGTCCTTGTTTCCCGGTCAGGGACCGGACTTCGCTGCGCCTGGCGGCTGGTTCGCCGCAGCGCAACGGCCCGAACGTGCGGACCCGGCCGCCGGCCCACATCCCGCGGTGGCCTGGTCCGGGCGGCCAGCGCCTGCGCTGGTTCCGGTTGCCTTAGTTCGGTTCGCGTCACGGGTCATGTCACGCGTGCATGTCCTTCCGCAGGTCGAAAAGATGTTGTGACGGGCAAGTCAGCGGTTGATCCGGTACTCGCGGAGCAGGCCGCGACTGATGATGGTCTTCTGGATTTCGCTGGTGCCTTCGCCGATGAGCAGGAACGGCGTCTCGCGCATCAGGCGTTCGATCTCGTACTCCTTCGAGTAGCCGTAGCCGCCGTGGATGCGGAATGCGTCCTGGGTGATCTCGGCGCAGTACTCGCTCGCGACCAGTTTCGCCATGCCGGCCTCGACGTCGTTGCGCTCGCCGGAATCCTTGAGGCGGGCGGCGTTGACCATCATCAGGTGCGCGGCCTCGACCTTCGTCGCCATCTCGGCGAGCTTGAACGCGATCGCCTGGTGCTCGGCGATCGGCTTACCGAAGGTCTTGCGCTGCTGGGCGTACTCCACGGCCAGTTCGAACGCCCTGATCGCGATGCCGCACGCCCGCGCGGCGACGTTCACCCTGCCGACCTCGACGCCGTCCATCATGGAGGAGAAACCCTTGCCCGGCGCGTTCCCCAGCACCTTGTCCGCGCTGACGCGGACGCCGTCGAACACCGCCTCGGTGGTGTCGACGCCCTTGTAGCCCATTTTGTCGATCTTGCCCGGGATCGTCAGCCCCGGAAGCACCTCGCCGAACCCGGACGGCTTCTCGACCAGGAACGTCGTCAGGTTCCGGTGCGCCTTCTCCGCGCCCTCGTCCGTCTTCACCAACAGCGCGATCAGATTGGAGGAGCCACCGTTGGTCAGCCACATCTTCGCGCCGTCGATCACATACTCGTCCCCGTCGCGGCGGGCGCGGGTCTTGATCGCCGCCACGTCGGAACCCAGATCGGGCTCGGACATCGAGAACGAGCCGCGGACCTCGCCGGTCGCCATCCTCGGCAGGAAATGCTGCTTCTGCTCGGGCGTCCCGTGCTGCTTGATCATGTGTGCCACGATGAAGTGGGTGTTGATCACGCCGGACACGCTCATCCAGCCGCGCGCGATCTCCTCGACCACCAGGGCATAGGTGAGCAGCGATTCGCCGAGGCCGCCGTACTCCTCCGGGATGGTGAGCCCGAACAGCCCCATCTCCTTCATGCCCTCGACGATCTCGGCCGGGTACTCGTCCGCGTGCTCCAAGGCCTGCGCGTGCGGAATGATCTCCTTGTCCACGAACGACCGCACCGTCGACAGAATCTCCTGCTGCACATCGGACAATCCCGTGGTCCGGGCCAAACGAGCCATCAGGGTCAGCTCCTCGCTGCGGCGATGACGCGCGCGAAATCGCGCATCGCCGGTTCGGGCACCGTGAAGTAGGAGAACCCGTACCTCTCCCGGTGCTGGTGAAGGGTTTCCGCGATCTCCGCCGGAGGTCCGGAAAGGACAGTCGGTACCTGCGCCGGATCGGACGGGCCGGACTCGAACCGGGGCAGCCGGGCGATCGCGCTTCGCCGGTCGCCGTCGAGGGCGACGGCGTGGACGAGCAGGTTGAGTTCCAGAGCGTCGAAGCGGTGCCGGGCCGATTGCTGCACGTGGTCCACCCGCTGGGCGAGCGCGTCCGGGCCGAGGAACCGGAGCATGCCGGGACGTTGCCCGGGTGCGGCTCCGCTGAAAGCGACGATGTCGGCGTGTTCGGCGGCGATCCGCAGGACCCGGTCGCCGTTGCCCGCGACGCACATCGGCGGCCGTCGGACCGGGCTTGGCCGGTGCTCCGGGGCAGCGAGGAGCCGCCCGACCTCCAGCACGGTGCGTTCGAGATGGCCGACCCGTTCGGACGCGCTGCGCCAGGGAATCCCGGCACGGTCGAACTCGGGCTTCGCATAGCCCGTTCCGAGTGCGATCTCCAGGCGTCCGTCCACGAGTGCGTCGGTGCCTGCGAGATCGCGGGCCAGCAGCACCGGGTTGTAGAAGCCGGAGTTGAGCGCGAACACCGCGAGCCGCGGACGGGTGGTGGCCTCGGCCGCCGAAACCAGTGCGGGCAAGGGCGCTGGCATGCCGAGGTGATCGGCGACCGCGATGACGTCGTAGCCGAGGTCCTCGGCGTCGCGGCAGCGCGCCTGCCATTCGGCGCGCGAGGACGGCGTGAGCAGGTTGACGCCGAACCGGAAATCTCGCTTGGTCATCGGTGAGTCTTCCGGATCGCGTCGATGGCGTTGTGCCGGTCCGCGGCGACGTAGACAGTCCCGTCGGAGCCGATCGCGAGCCCGCCGGATCGGGCGTACGGCACGCGCAGGTAGCCGACGTCGAGGCCGGTGGCGAGCACCTTGGGCTTTCCCTGCCGGTTCACCGAAAGCACGCGGCGACCGGCGACGTCGAGCACGACCACCGATCCGTCCGGTTGGACCGCGACCGCCCGGAGTCCCCCGAGTCCGGAGGCCCGTTCGACAGTCGTCCCGGAAGCGGGCTCGACCTCGAACAGGCGGCCGCCAGCGTCGGCGGCCAGGACGGTCCCGCGTTGAGTAACGGCGAGACCCGTTGGTGTCCCGAGGTTTTCGGCGAGAGGACGCACAGTCTCGCCGACAGCGTGAAGCAGCCGTCCCTTCGCGGGCTCGGAAATCACCAGGCTGCCGTCGGGCAGTTCGACGGCGTCCGCAGGATTGTCGAGGCCGTGCACCTCACGGACGACCTTCCCGGTCGCGCGGTCGACCACCTGTACCGACCCGATCAATTCCGAGGTGAGCACGAAATGCCCGGCGGTGACGCTGATCCCGGACGGAAACTCCAGCGAGGACGACAGCCGGCGCTGGATTTCGCCGACCGCGCCGGTGCGCGCGTCCACGGTGCGCAGCGCGGTCGAGTCCGCGACGTAGAGCGTGCGCCCGTCTGAGGCGAGGTCCGCGGGGAACGCTAGCCTGCTCGACCTCACGAGCTTGACGACTCCCGTGTCCAGATCGATCCGCGAAATGGAGCTGTCGGCCATATTGCTGACGTATGCGTGCCCGCTGGGGCTAATGATCATGTTGTCATCAGCGCCGGGCAGCGTCGCCACGGTGTACTTGGCGCCGTCCGGGCCGATCCGGGCGAGCTGGCCGGTCGCGCCGTCGAGGGCGTAGAGCCGATCCCGGGAATCGAAGCGGACGGACACTGGCTGGCGGAATCCTCGGGCGATGACCGAAATCGCTCCGGTTCGCGGATCGACCCGGGCCACTTCCCCGTATTTCGAGCGTGGCGCGTAGAGCATTCCGTCTGGTCCGAAGGCGAACGCGTTGAGCCCGCCCGGGTCGCGCGCGACGAGTCGCGGCGCGATCTGGCCTGCGGGGTCGATCTCCCACAGCGCGTCGGCGAAAGTCAGCTGGCCGACGTACAGGTGTTTGCCGGATCGGTCGAACGCGATGGAGTTGACGCCCGGAAGGTCGTGGGCGACGATGCGGATCCGGCCGTCCGGCGCGCGTCCTTTCACGACACCGCCGACCGGGTCGGTCCACAAGATTTCGCCGGAGGGGGCGACCGTGAGATCGTCGGAACGGCCGTCGCGCGGACCGACGAGCGTGCGGTTCCGTCCGGTGCGCGGGTCCACTATGGAGACGGTTTCGCTGGCGAGGCTGGCGGTGAGCAGGTCGCCGTTCGGGGCGAGGGCGATGCCGTTTGGCGAGTGCAGCGTGGTGCCGGCGACCAACCGCTGGACCCGGTAGCGGGTGGCGGCGGCAGCGTCGGGGCCAGCAGTGAGGGGCAGGACAAGCGCGAGGGCGAGCGCGACAGAGCGCAGGCGTCGGGCAGTGGACACGGGTCTTCTCCTCCGCGGTCGGTCCCCGGGGCCGCGGCGGCCCCGGGGATCCGGATCAGAGCTGAGCGGCGCTGGCGTAGACGGACTGGAATTCCAGGTAGCTGTCGAGTGCCTCGGGACCGAGTTCGCGGCCGAGGCCGCTGCCCTTCATGCCGCCGAACGGCGCGCCGAGGTCCTGCAGGTAGTAGTTGAGGCCGATCGTCCCGGTCCGCACGCGGCGGGCAAGCGCGAGGCCACGGTCCTCGTCGGCGGTCCAGACCGAACCGCCGAGCCCGTATTCGCTGTCGTTGGCGAGGCGGACCGCGTCGTCCTCGTCCTCGTAGGGCGTGATGGTGACGACCGGGCCGAAGATCTCCTCCTGCGCGATCCGCTCGCGGTTGTCCACGTCGGCGAACACCGTGGGCTCCACGAACCAGCCGCGGGCAAGCCCGGCGGGACGGCCGCCGCCCGCCACCAGCCGGGCGTCCGAAGCTCGGCCCAGTTCGAGGTAGCCGAGGACCCGGTCAAGCTGCGCTTTGCTGGCCATCGGTCCGCAGGTGACAGCCGGGTCGAGCGGGTCGCCGAGCACCATTTCGCGGGCGTACTGGGCGACCGCGTCGACCACCTCGGCGTAGCGCGAACGCGGGGCGAGAATGCGCGACTGGACGGTGCAGGTCTGGCCGTTGTTCTGGAAGCAGGCGTTGTCGAGACCGGCGACGAAGGTGTCGAGGTCCGCGTCGTCGAGCACGATGGCCGCCGATTTCCCGCCCAGTTCCAGCGTGCACCGGCGGATCAGGCGTCCGCATTCCGCGCCGATGGTCCGCCCCGCCGCGGTGGATCCGGTGAACGCGACCTTGTCCACCAGCGGATGGGACACCAGCGAAGCACCGGCTTCCCGGCCCGCGACCACGATGTTGAGCACGCCCGGCGGCAATCCGGCTTCCGCGGCGGCGTCGCCGAGAACGTAACCGTCGAGCGCGGTTTCCGGTGACGGCTTGAGCACCACAGTGCAGCCCGCTGCCAAGGCCGGCGCGATTTTCATCATCGCGAGCACCTGCGGGTAGTTCCACGGCGTGATCGCGGCGACCACGCCCACCGGAGCGCGGCGCACGACCGTCGACCCGGACGCGCTCGGCCGGATTTCTTCCAGCGGCGTCGACTCGATGTGGTCCGCGTACATGTTCAGCAGGCCCGCCGGAGCATCTCCGTTGAAGGCGTTCGACAGCCCGATCGGCATGCCGTTCTCGCGGCTGACGAGCATGGCGGTGCCGGTGGCGCGGGCGGCCAGTGCCTCTGCGAACCGGCGCATGGTCGCCGCGCGTTCCGCAGCCGTGGTCCGGCCCCACGGTCCCTCGTCGAGCGCGCGGCGGGCGGCGCGGACAGCCGCGTCGATGTCGGCATCGGAGCCCAAAGCGGCTAGGCCCAGCGGTTTCTCGGTGGCCGCTTCCAGGGCGACGTGGGTTTCGGCGCCCTTCGGCTCCGTCCAGGCGCCGTCGATGAAGAACCGGGTCCGGTCGAGCTCAGTGCTCGAATCGATGGTCAACGTACCTCCTTGTACGGGTTGTCCGGCGTGGCGATGACCCGCCGGTCGTGTAGGCCGCCGAGTTCGGCGGCGGTGAGGCCGAGAACGTCGGCCAGTACGGAATCGGTGTCCGCGCCGAGCGCCGGGCAGGCGCCGGCGGGACCGCGTTCGCCGGAGAAGCGCAATGGGGACCGCGCGGTGACAGCCGGGCTGCCGCTGGGCAGCCGCAGGTCGGCGAGCACCTCGTGTGCCTGCGCGCGGTGTTCGGCGACGAGATCGGCCATCCCGCGGTAGCGGCCCCACAGGACCCGGGCAGCGTCCAGTTCCTTGCCGACCTCGTCGAGGTCGCGCGCGGCGAACCACGGCCGCAAAATCGCCGCGACGGTTTCGCGGAGGCGATATCGCTCGGTCTCCTCGCGCAGGTCCGCGTGCAATGCCCGTTCCAGCGCGGTGAACACCTCCGCGGTCCCGGTCGCCGTCTGCAACGCGCGCCACTGGCCGCCGGTGAGTGCCACGACCATCACGCGGGCGCCGTCCCGGCAGGCGAAGTCGACGCCGAAACTGCCGTAGATGTGGTTGCCGTGCCGGGGCCGTTCGCCTTCCCGGTCGGCGGCTTCCGACAGCCACCCCAGGTTCGCGACCCCGGCGAGGGCCACATCGGAGAGAGCCAGCTCCACAAAGGACCCTTCGCCAGCGCGGTCGCGGCGGTGCAGCGCGGCGAGCACTCCGGTCGCGACGCTCAGTCCGGTGACGAGATCCCACGCCGGCAGTACGTGGTTCACCGGGGCGGCCCAGTCGTCGCTGCCGGTAATTCCGGGAACCCCGGCCTCGGCGTTGACCGTATAGTCGACCGCGGGCCGCCCGTCCGGATAACCCTGGACGCGCACGTGGACCAGGTCGGGGCGGAGGGCCGTCAGCCGTTCGTGAGCCAGCCACGGCCGTCCGACGGCGTTGTCGATCAGGATTCCGCGGTCGCGGCCGGAAGCGGTGGCCAGAGCGAGGACGAGTTCGCGGCCTTCGGGGTTGCGCAGATCGATCGCGACCGAGCGCTTGCCCTTGTTCAGGGAGGCCCAGTAGTAGCTCTCCCCCGTCGGCGCGACCGGCCAGCGGAGGTAGTCGCTGCCGCCGCCGATCGGGTCGATGCGGACGACGTCGGCACCCAGTTGGGCGAGCGTCAGGCCGCCGGTCGGTCCGGCGACGAAACTCGCGCATTCGACGACGTGGGTACCGGCCAAGGGGCTGGTCATGACTGTCCTCCGAAGCTGGGAACGAGCACGGCGCGGCCAGTGACCTGGTCGGTGAAGGCGCGTGCCGCGTCTTCGAGCGGGTAGGCAGTCACCACCGGTTGCACCCTGCCCTCCGCGACCAAAGCCAGAGCCTCGGCGAACGTGCTCAGCAGCGTGGATCCCGAGCCGGTGATGACGGCTTCTTTCTCGAACACGAAAGCCGGGTGGACCCGGATCGGCTCCCCGCTGACCTGCCCGGTCAGCACGTACCGGCCCGCGTGCGCGAGACCACGAAAGGCTTGGCGGAACACCGATTGATGCCCCGTGTTGTCGAGCACGACGTCGGCACCGCGGCCGTCGGTCGCGTCGAGAATGTCCTGCCAGCCGGTGTCTCCCGTGAGAATCACGCGCGCGGCACCAGATTTCCTCAGCTGCGCGGTCTTCGCCGGGTTCCCGGTGAGCGCGAGCACGCGGGCCCCGAGCGCGGCGGCGACCTGGACGGCGTGCAAACCCAGACCGCCACCGGCTCCCGTGATCAGAACCGTCTCGCCGGGCTCGACCCGCGCCACCCGGCGGAGAGCTTGCAGTTCGGTGCCGACTGCGCAGGCGACGACCGCGGCCTCGGCCAGCGGGACCTCAGGCGGCACCGGAAGCAGAGCAGATTCCGGGAGGACGGCGTAATCGGCGAACCCGCCGTAGAGGAACGCACGGCGCGGGCAGCGCAATTCGTCCCCGGTTACGCACGATTCGCAGTGGCCGCAGGTGCCGAACTGCTTCGCGGCGACCCGATCCCCTACCGCGAACCGGGTTCCGCCAGCCACGACAGTTCCGGCGATCTCGTGGCCGAGCACCGCGGGCAACGGAATGTTCAGCAATCCGGCGCGGTCGGCTTGGTCGTGCCCGCACACTCCGCAGGCCGCGACCTCGACCAGGACCTCGCCGGGGCCGGGTTCCGGGCAATCCATCTCAGTGACCGCCAGCGCTCCCGGACCGCTCAGGACGACGGCACGCACGACGCGATCACCTTGCCCGGGTTGAGGATTCCGTGCGGATCGAGTGCCTGTTTGACCGCCGCGTGCATCGCGAGCACCGCCGGGCTGAGTTCCCGGGTGAGCCCGCCGCGTTTGAGCAGGCCGACGCCGTGTTCCCCGGTGACCGTGCCGCCGAGCGAGATCGCCTCGTCCAGGATCGCCTCGAACGCGGCCTGCGCCCGTTCCCGCTCGTCGGCCGGGACGACGAGCACCGGATGCAGGTTGCCGTCCCCGGCGTGCGCGACATTCGCGATCCGCACCTCGTGGCGGGCACCGATGTTTTCGATCCGCCGCAGCATTTCCGGCACCGCGGCGCGGGGTACGCACACGTCCTCGGTGAGCACCGGGCCGAGCCGTTCGAGCGCCGGATATGCCAGCCGCCGCGCGGCGAACAACGCCTCCGCTTCGTCCGCATCGGACGATACGGCCGCCCAGGTAGCCCCGGCCTCGGCGAAGCAGTTCGCCAGCACCTGTGCCTCGTCCTCGCCGGGTGCGTCGGTGCGGCCGAGTAAAACCGCCTCCGCCTCGGCGGACAGACCCATGTTCTTCCAGGCGTCCACCTCGGCGAGAGTGTGCCGGTCGATCAGTTCCAGCGCGGAGGGCACGACGCCGGACGCCGCGACGGCCGCGACGGCGTCTCCCGCCGCCGACAGACTGGGAAAATATCCAGCGACCGTGCGTTCGCCGGCCCGTGCGCCGCGCAGCCGCACGGTGACCTCGGTGACGACGCCGAGAGTGCCTTCCGAACCGACCATCAGCCCGGTGAGGTCGTACCCGGCGACGCCCTTCGCCGTCCGGCGGCCGAGCCGGACCAGTTCCCCGGTCCCGGTCACGACCTCCATCCCGAGCACGTAGTCCCGGGTGACGCCGTATTTGACGCAGCACAGGCCGCCGGCGTTGGTCGCGACGTTGCCGCCGATGGTCGACCACGGCGCGCTCGCCGGGTCCGGCGGATACCACAGGCCGTGTTCCGCGCACGCCGACCGCAACGTCTCGTTCACGACCCCTGGTTCGACCACGGCGAGCCGTTCGCCTGTGTCGATCTCGCGGATCGCGGTCATCCGCTCGGTGGACAGCACGATCCCGCCGGCGACCGCGTTCGCGCCGCCCGACAGACCCGTGCCGGCACCGCGCGGCACGATCGGTGTCCGGTGGCGCAGACACACCTGCATTGTCTGCTGGATCTCTTCGGCGGTGTGCGCGCGAACGACCGCGAGCGGCAGGTCGTGCGGGGCCCACAGCGCCTCGTCGTGGGCGTACGCGGCGAGGATGTCGGGGTCGGTGAGGACGCGGCCGGCAGGCAATGCCCGGCGAAGTTCGTTCAGCACGGCGCACCGGCTTTCACCGCGCGGAACTCGTCCATCTGCTGTGCGACGGCGGTCCGGTAGTTCGCGACACTGCCGAGTTTGACGTCCTCGTAGCCGCGCACGAGATCGGGCAGGCGCTCGGCCAGCTCACCGATGACCAGTTCGTACTCGGTGATCAAGTCGCGTTCCAACCGCCGGATCGCGGTGTGGCCGAACGGATCCAGCCGCGTTCCGCGCAGCCGCCGTCCCGCTGTCAGATTTTCGCGCAGTCCGGCGGCGAACCGGGCGACGATCTCCGGATCGAGGGGGTGCACCATCGCGGCCCGCAGCAACCGCACGCCGCGGCGCTCGAGTTCCGGTTCGTCGAGGCCCAGGATCTCCAGCGCCTGGCGGAGATCGTGGTAGGTCTTGCCCGCCGCGGCGATCCCGATCCGGGCGTCGGCGCCGCCGAGAATGGTGTTCAGCCCGTTGGCTGCGGCGTAGCGGCGGGCGAGTTCCAGGCGGGCGCCGTCGCGGCTGCTTTCCAGCCTGCCGAGGTCCGGCTGCAGCATCCGGGCGGTCATTTCGTGGGTGAACGTCTTCCCGCCGACGACCGGGTCCGGCGCCACCGAACGGAACCGGCGGGGGCCGACCCGCACGGTGCCGGTCCCGTCGGCGTCGTTGGTGGCGATGTTGAACCCCACCCAGAGCCCGCACACCCGCGGCAGCGCGACCGCTTGCTGCCCGAGGTCGAGCAACTCCTGCGGATCCGCCGGATACAGCGTCGGCATGCCCAGGTCGGCCAGCAGCAGTTCGGAGCTGCCGGGCACCGTCGAGGACTGCGCGCCCGGGTCGTCGCCGACCAGCGCCAGTGCGCCGTCGAGCCGGTGGGTGCCCATGAGGTTGTTGTGCCGCAAGGCATCCGAAGCGCGGTCCAGGCCTGGGGACTTGCCGTACCAGTAGCCGGTCACTCCGTCGACCCGTCGGTGCTGCGACCTGGCCTGTTTGCCCAGTTCGAGGTCGTACCCGCCGAGCGGGGAGCCTTCGTAGCCGGACACGAACGCCGCCGTGCACAGCCCCGCGCGCTGGTCGGCGCGGCGGACGTCAAGCGGCAGCCGGGCCGGCGCCTGGACACCGGTCAGCTGGAACTGCCCTTCGGCCGCGCGGTAACGGTCATCGGTCACGACGGGACCCCTCCCTCTGCCGCGAGCGCCCGGAGCTGGTCCAGGACCGACTCGACGCCTGGCGTCCGGGTCAGCGGATGGATCGCCACGTGGTCCGCGCCCGCGGCGAGGTGCTCGCGGACGCGGGCAGCCACCAGCCGCGCGTCGCCGCACACGACCAGCGCGTCCACCAAGCGGTCACTGCCTCCGCCGGCGAAGTCCTCGCCATCGAAACCCAAGGCGCGCAAGTGATTCACGTAGTTGCGCAACGCGAGGCGGGTCGCGATGTGCTCTCGCGCGATCGCACGGGCCCGCGCGGCGTCCGCGTCGACGACCACGGCCTGTTCGGGAACGAGCAACGGTTCCGGTCCGAGGCGTTCGCGGGCGGCCGCCGTGTGCGCGGGCGGCACGAAGAACGAGTGCATCCCGGCACTCCGGTCGCGCGCCAGTTCCTGCATCCTGGGCCGCAATGCCGCCAGTACCCGCGGCACCGGGGGTTCCGCGCGCGGCCCCTCGTAGCGATCGCGGTCCAGCGCGTCGAGGTATGCGCGCAACGCCGTCAACGGCCGGTCGTGGCCTTGTCCGCGTCCGGCCTCGGCGTGGCTGGCCCCCAGGCCGAGCACGAACCGTCCGGGGAAGGCCTCGCCAAGGGTCTGCGCCGCGCCCTCGGCCGCGACCGCGTCCCGCGCCCAGATGGTCGCGACGCCGGTGGCCACGGTCAGCCGCGCGGTCGCGCTCAGCAGCAACGCGGCGTTGGTGAAGATTTCCTTGTGCGCCGGGGATTCCCCGATCCACAGTGCGCCGTAGCCGAGATCTTCGACGACACGGGCGGCCTTCGCGGCCTCGGCGGCGGGAATCTCCGCCAGGACGGACAGCCACACGCCGGCCGGCCCGATCCGGGCCGCGAGTTCACGGGACTGCTTCACGCGCGCTCCCCCGGCCCGAATTCCGGCAGCCACACCGAATAGCCGACCTCGCGGAACGACACCGCGACCGGTTCACCGAGCACCGGATCGGCCGCGCCGGTCCACGTCGTCGTCAGGTTCGGGCCGCTGTCGAGCCGGACCTGCACCACGACATACGGCACGTCGTCGCCGTCGAAGTACTGCTTGTGGAACCGGACCCAGCTGCGCACCCGGCCGGTGCCGGCATCGGTCGTCCATCCGACGTCGCGGCGGAAATCGCGCGGGCACACCGGGGACGGCGGCCAGAACGCCTGACCGCACGAGCCGCACACCGGGATGCGCAGCTCGCCGCGAGCCGCGCCGTCGAGGTGCTCGACATCCTCGGGGTAGCGGAGCGGAAGAGGTCGCGCAGTGGTCATCGTGTTCACCGGTCCTTCGTGAAGACTGTCGAATCGCCGAACGGTGTCGCCCACTGGACGACCTCGCATCCGGCCACCTGGCGGTCGCCGGCCTGGCCGCGGATCTGGCGGACGGATTCGGCCATGTGCCCCCAGCCGCAAAGGTGTGCCTCGGACAGCAGGCCGCCCGCGGTGTTGACCGGCAGTTCGCCGCCGAGTTCGATCCGGCCGTCCTGCAGCCAGTCGAGCGCCTCGCCTTCGCCGGTGAAACCGAAACGCTCCAGCACGAACACCACGTTGGGCGAGAAGGCGTCGTAGAGCTGCAGCAAGTCCACGTCGCCCGGCCCGGACAGTCCCGCCATGGCGTAGACCGGATGGTCCTCGACCCGGCGCACGTCGCCCTGGGTGAACACGCCCAGCCCGGGCGGAGCGAAGATGAACTCGTCACGTCCGGCGCGCAGGCCCTGCATTCCGGACACGATCACCGCGGGCTGGCGAAGATCGCGCGCTCGTTCCACAGTGGTCACCAGCAGGCAGGCGCCACCGTCGCTGAGCAGGGCAAAATCGGGACGGCGCAAGGGTTCCACGATGTACGGTTGCGCGTCGTAGTCCGCTTGTTCCAGCGGTTTGGTCATCTGCGCGTTCGGGTTGAGCCGAGCATGCCGGCGCATCGCGATCGGGACCGCGGAGATCAGCGCCGGGTCGACGCCGTAACGCTCGCAGTACCGGCGGAACGCCATCGCGGCCCCCGCGCCGGGCGCGGTCATCCCATAGTGCGGCAGTTCTCCGTGCGAGCCGCCGCCCTGACGCAGGCCTTCCGCGTCATCCGCGCCGCCCACCATGCCCAGCCCGGAAAACGACACTCCGGCCAGGCAGGCGGCCACCTCCGTGGTGCCGAGCGCCACTGCCTGGGCGGCTGCTTGCAGCGCGGGACCGACGAAGCGGCCGTGACTCCAGGTCTGCACGGCGGCTCGGATCTGCAGTCCGAATGCCTCCGCCATCCGGTCGTAGTCGATCGACAGCGGGTAGCCGACGTTCGTGAACAGGCCGTCCACGTCTCCGGCGGTCAGCCCGGCGTCGTCCAGTCCGAGATGCAGCGCCTCGGCGGCCAGATCGAGACCGCTGCGCTCGGATTTCCTGGACAGCTCGGTGATCCCGGTCCCGACTATCGCCACCTGGCGTACTGGCCCTAGCGGCATGTTCTTTCCTTTCTCGAAGCGTCAGAGAATCGCGTGCGCGTTGGCCGGGCTGCCGACCCCGCGCGGCAGCGGCAGCACGCCGGAGACGAGGAGGAACTCGTAGCTCCCCCGCTGCGCGCACGCCCGGACGAGCCGGTCCAGCAGCCACAGCTCGCCCAGCGGCATGCCCTGCAACGCGATCAGCCGCCGGTGCAGGAAGCCCTTGGCGCGGTTCACCGGGAAGACCTCGACGCCCACGTTGTCCACCGCGACCGCCGCGAATTCCCGGTCCCAGAGGTAGCCCGCCATTGCCTGCGCCGATTCCAGGCCGGGACAGGCGAAACCGGCGCCGATCGTTCCGCGCATCGCGGCCCGGTCCCGCGCTGGCAGCCGCCGGTACCACTCCGTCCATCCGGTGCGGACCACGAGGATGTCCCCGGATTCGAAGACGGTTCCCTGCGCGGCGGCGGCCTCTTCGAGCAGCGCGGCGGTGATCTCCACCGGCTCGTCCGGCGCGAGCGGCGTGCCTTGGGCCGCCAGATGCCCGGCGACATCGACCAGCACGCCTCGCCCGCCGAAACCGTGCTCGACCCACCGGTCGACACCCAGTGCGTCGCTGGTAGCCAGGTCGGTTTCGCTCCGGCCGCCCCAGTAGCCGTGCCGTCCGGCCTTGATGTGCCGCAGCCCGTCCCACTGCGAGGAACCCTGCAGGTAGAACCCGTCCAACCGGTCATCGTGCCCGGCCGCGGTGTCCTCCACTACGTGCCGGAACAGCTCGCGTTCGTCGAACAGACCGGGGTCGGGTTCGTTCAGCGGCAGGGTCAGCGGGATCATCTGCCCGGTGCGCACCGTCTTCGCGGCGGCGAGACGTTGCCGGGGACCGATCAGGTTGAGCGTCCCGACTTCGTCCGCGTGCCCCCAGACGTCCCAGGCGTGGCGCTCGTCCCGGTCCGGCAGGGTCGGCAGTTGCGCGAACGCCGGGGTACGCCGGGCAGTCATCCCGCCTCCAGCATCTCGCGCAGTTTCAGCTTGCTGACCTTCCCGGTGTGGGTCTGCGGCACCGCGGCCGAATCCATCACCACGACCCGGGCGGGCACCTTGTAGCTGGCGGCCCGGGACCGGACGTACTCCCGCAGCCGGCTCGCCAGTTCGGTGTCCTCCGCGGCGCTGCGCTCATCCGGCACCACCACGCAGGCCATTTCCTGGTCGCCGTCCGGTGTGGACAGCCCGAAGACGTAGGCCTGGTCGACCTCGGCGTGCTCGCCGAGGATGCCCTCGATCTCCACCGGCGAGATGTTGATGCCCTTGATCTTGAGCATTTCCTTCCAGCGGCCGCCGAAACTCAGCCGCCCGTCCCCATCCATCGACCCGAGATCGCCGGTGCGGAACCAGCCGTCGGGAGAATGCGTTCCGCCGCTGACGTCCGACCCGCTGAGGTAGCCGTCGATCACGCAGCCGCGCACCTCGATCTCGCCGCTGACCCCGGGCGGGCACACGGCCCCGGACTTGTCCACGATGCGGATTTCCTGGGTCGGCAGCCGCCTGCCTTGGGTGTGCAGCTTGACTTCCGGCAGGTCGCTCGCGTCGGTCATGGTCACGAAGCCGTAGGACTCGGTGAGCCCGTAAGCGCTGCACGCCTCGGTGACGCCGAGCCCTTCGATCGCCAGCCGTTTGTCTTCGGCGTTGAACCCGACCGGCCCGGTGCGCAGCGAGGAAATGTCCCGGCTGCCGAAACTCGGTGCGGCCAGCAGCGCCCGGACCGCTGTCGCGAGTCCATAAGAGACAGTGCACCTCTCGCGCTCGATGAAGGCCAGCGACGCGTCACCGTCGACCCTCTCCTCGACGCACAGCGTCAGGCCGTGGCTCAACGCCACCGGAAGCGCGTTGCAGGCCCCGTAGCCGAAGAACAACGGCATCGCGAACCACAACCGGTCGCCGGGCCCGACGTGCATCCGCTCGCCCATCTCGTACCCGTTGCGCAGCAGCTTGCCGTGTTCCAGTGGCACCGCCTTCGGCAACGCCGTGCTGCCGCTGGTGTAGAGGATCATCGCGAAGTCGTCCGGCCCCGCACCGTGTTCCGGAGCCTGAGCGGGTTCGAGACCGGAAGGGAACGGCTCGGCGGACGGCCAGAACAGCGCGCCCAGATATCCGTCAGCCCGCGCTCCCGCTTCGAAAACCTCGCCGTGCCCGGCCGCGGCGAGTTCGGCGAGCATGTCCTTGCCGAACACCTGCTTCTCGGTGACCACCAGGCGCAGGTCAGCAGTGCCGACCAGATGCGCCAGCTCCGCGGACCGGTACCAGGTGTTGACCGGCACCGCGACCAGCCCGGCCCGCTGGGCGCCGAGCATCGTCACCAGCCAGCGCAGCCCGTTCGGCAGCAGGACCCCCACCCGTTCCCCCGGCCGCAGCCCGGCCGCGCGAAACGCACCGGCCAGTTCCTCGGCGCGCCGGGCGAACTCGGCGAAGGTCAGCCGCCCCTCGGGCGCGACCACCGCCTCCTCGTCGGGGAACCGCTTCGCCAGCGCCGCCAGCGCGTCCGGGAAGGTATCCGGGACAACCACGTCGTTCCGCCTCTCGTTGTGATCCGTCATCGGGCGTCCGGGTGCACGACCACGTCCGCGCGCAGCAAAGTTCCGGTGTTCGGATCGGCGAACTCCACGAGTTCGACGCCCGGCCGCGGCTGGCACCACTGCCCGCGTTCGGCGAGCCGTTCGTGCGCCGGGCCGCGCCGCACCGCCAACCCGTCTTCCCGGGGCCACTCCCGCCTGCTCGCCCGGATCCGTTCGCGTTCCCGGCTCGTCGCCGCGAGATCGGGCGCGCCCGACGAATCGAGCACGACGCCGTAGGAGACCCGCGCCGCGCCGGGCGTCACCACGCCCGCGCGCACGTCCGCCGCGACCAGTTCCGGACCGCGTTCGAGCGGATCGCCGTACCCGCCACCGCCGCCGACCCGCAGCACCACCACGTCGCCGGCGCCAACCGAAAGCCCGAACTGCTTTCCCTGCAACGGCTTCGGAGCGGCGGCCAGTTCTTCGATGTCACGCGGGACTTCCCCCCGGCCGAACGCCTCGTCCGCCCGGGCCCCGGACACCAGCGCCGAACCGCTCGTGGAGCCGGGATAGCCGCCGAAGACCCCACACGGCGGCACCTGCCAGCAGGCCGCCATGACGTGTTCCTGGCCGCCCGGCGTGTACCACGGCGTGAAGGCGAGGTCGATGCCCGCGCCGCCCCGGGTGCGACCCGGCCCGCCGGAGTTCGGATTCAGCCTGCGCCACAGGTACAGCACCGGATAGGCGAGTTCGTTGATCTCGATGTCGGGAATGCTGTTCTGCGGCTGGGCGAGCACGCCGCTGACGTCCATACCGTCCGCGATCGCCTGCGCGCCCGCGCCGCTGCCGCCGCCGTTCATGTCCGGAAACGGCACCAGCCGCCCGGATTCGTCGGGAGCGTAGAAGAAACTGGCGCTCCACGAGTCCTGCCACGGAGCCGTCACGTGCTCGCGGACGAACGCGTTCTCGCTGCCCTCTTGGAGATCGGCCAGCAGCCTGGTGACCACCTTCCCGATCCGGAACCCGGTCTCGATATGGCCAGCGCCCATGGGTGCGGGCATCCGCGCGTCGCAGATCGTGCCCGGCTGGGTGACCACTTCGATCGGGCGCAGCGTTCCCTGGTTGATCGGCAGATCCGGCAGCAAGGTGATCAGCAGCGGGGACACGACCGCACCCAGCGTCGTCGCCGCGCTCACGTTGATGAAACCGTCGGTCTGCGGCGCGGAGTCGGTCAGATCGAACCGCAGCGCGTCCTCGCTGACCGTCAGCGTGCAGCGGATCGGGTACAGCTCGTCGGCGTGCCCATTGTGCTCGGCGAATTCCTCGGCGGTGAACGTGCCTTTCGGCAGATCCGCGATCCTGCGCCGGACCGCCTGCTCGGCGAGGTCCTTGGCGGCTTCGACATACCGACGGAACGTCTCGGCGCCGTACTGCCCGACGAGTGCCTGCAGCCGTTCGTCACAGCGGTGGCAGGCCGCGATGAAACACCGGATGTCGTTGAGCACCAGTTCCGGCACGCGGATGTTCGTCTCGATGATCCGCCACACGTCCTCGACCGGACGCCCCTGGTCGACGATCTTCACCCCGGGCAGCCGCAGTGCCTCGCCGTAGACCTCGGTCGCGGTCGGGTCCATCCCGCCGGGAGCGGCACCGCCGAAATCGTTGACGTGTGCCTCGGCCCAGCACCACGCAATCAGCTTTTCGCCGAAGAAAATCGGCCGCACGACGCCCACGTCGACGGCGTGCGCGTTGCCGGTGGTGAACGGGTCGTTGCAGAGGAACATGTCCCCCGGCCGGATTTCCGCCCGCGGATACGTGCCGAGGATGTGCCGGACCGCCTGGCGGGCCGCGCCCAGATACATCGTGATGTACCCGGCGTAGCTGATGATGTCGCCCTGGGCGTCGGCGATGAAGGTGGAGAAGTCCACCGCCTCGGCGATCGCGGGACTGCCGGAGGCGCGCATCATCACCACGCCCATTTCCGCGGCGACGTTGTCCAGTGCCTTGGCGAGAATTTCGACGTCCACCGGATCGAGCCCGGTCGCGCTGACGGCGGTCATGCGGTCTCCTCCGCGGTTGCCCGTTCGGTGTCGGTCAGCAGGTAGTTGCCCCAGCCGTCCACGTTCAGCTCCCAGCCCTCGGGCAGCGCAACAGTGGTCAGCGCATGCTCGATCAGCGCCGGGCCGGAAATCCTCGCCCCGGCGGTCAGCCGCCGCGCGTCGTGAACGTCCACTTCGGACTCTTCGGAGCCTGCCCGTCGGACCCTTCTGCGACCGGCAGGCTCGACCGCGCTCTTCCCCGCTTCGCGGCGGGCGGGCTCGACGAAATCGACCCGGCCGGTCGCGGTGACCCGGACCGACATCAACACCACCGGGCTGCCCACCCAAGCCGTGCCCTCGCCGTACTCTTCCTCGTAGCGCGCGGCGAAGCCGTCCTGGATCGCGACCAGATCCGCCTCGCCGAAATCCGCGCGCCGCGGGATCGGCACCTGAAGTTCCCACTGCTGGCCGAGAAACTTGAAGTCGCCCTCCCAGCGCACGTCGATCCGGTCGTCCGGATAGCTTGCGGCGTGCAACGCCTCGACCAGTTCCGCGTCAAGGTCCTGGAGCGCCGCGCGCACCGCCTCGGCGCCGCCGCCTTGCCACATCACCGAACGCGCGCGGGTGCGCACGTCGTCGCTGGATAGCAGCCCGCGGGCGGAGAACACCGCCGCCTCGGCCGGGATCACGATCTGCCGGATGCCGACCGAGCGCGCGATGTCCGCGGCGAACAGGCCGAGCGCGCCGCCGAAAGCCACCATCGCGAACCGGCGCGGGTCGTGTCCGCGCTCCACGGTTACGGCCCGGACAGCGTTGCCCATGTCCGCGACCACCATCCGGTGCACCGCAGCGGCGGCCTGAACCGCGTTCACCCCGAGCGGTTTCCCGATCTCGCGGGCGAGGGCTTCGCCGGCGCTGTCCGTGTCGAGTGCCCTGCGACCGTCCAGAAAGGACCCTGAATCCAGCAGTCCGAGCACCGCGGACGCGTCGGTCACCGTCGGCCGAGTCCCCCCTTTGCCGTAGCAGATCGGCCCCGGCTCCGCACCCGCGCTGTGCGGCCCGACTTGCGGGACGCCCCGCGAATCCAGCCACGCGATGCTGCCGCCGCCGGTGCCGATCGGCAGCACGTCGATCTTGGACAGCGCGGTCAGGAACCGTTCCCCCAGCATCACCCGCCGCGTCACGTTCGGGGTGGCGTCCCGCAGCACCGAGACGTCGAACGACGTTCCGCCCATGTCCGCAGTCACGATGTCTTTGAGGCCGAGCCGGCCGGCCAGCGCCCGCGCCCCGATCACCCCGCCCGCCGGGCCCGAGTCGATGAGCGTGATCGGCCGCTGCCGGGCTTCCGCCGCGCTCGACGTTCCGCCGAAGCCCTGCATGAACGCGACCGGTTCGCGCAGTCCGCGCGCCGCCAGCTCGCGCTCGATCCGCTCGGTGTACTCGGCGACCCGGATCCCGGTGAACGCGTTGAGAACCGTGGTCATCGTCCGCTCGTACTCCCGGATCACCGGGTGCAGCCTCGACGCGACGCTCAAGAACAGCTCCGGATGCTCGGCTTCGACGATCGAGGCGAGCAATTCCTCGTGCTCCGGGTTCGCGAAGCCCCACAACAGGGACACGGCGATCGAATCGACTCCCGCTGCCACCAGCGCTTCCACGGCCTCGCACGCCCGCTGCTCGGTCAGCGGGACGACCACCCGGCCCTTGCGGTCGATCCGCTCGGGCACCTCGATCACGTGCTCGCGGGCGACGATCTGCGGAAGGCTGAGCTGTTTGTGGTGGTCCCGGTGCGCGTTGCGGGCCGAGCGCGCGATCAGCAGGTTGTCGCCGAACCCCTGGGTGGTGATCAGGCCGACCCGCGCGCCGCGCAGTTCGGCGACCGCGTTCGTCACCACCGTGGTGCCGTTCACGAAACGCGTGGTCGCGGCGAGCAGCCCGGTCAGCGGCAATCCGACGCGACCGGCGAGATTCTCCAGTGCGGCAAGCAATCCCGCGGCGAGGTCGCCCGGGACGGTGTCAGATTTGTCCGCATAGGACTGTCCGTCCGAGGCGAGCGCGACGACGTCGGTGAACGTACCGCCGATGTCGCACCCGATCTGAAAGGTGATTTCGGAACGCAACGTCATTGTCCTTCCGTGGAACGGCACCCGGTCAGATTAGACTCGACATATAGTCGAGTCAAGCGACATACTGTCGTCTTACTAGCGGAGCCGGGCGAGGAACTCTGCGGAATCGGGACAGGAGAAGGGTTCTCGCACGGTGCGTACGATGGCATCGACCTCGGAACCCAGAACCGGTCCCGCATAGGAGCGGAACTTCTCGACCACCGCGTCGGCGGTCAGCTGCACCTGCTCGTGGCTGTCGGCCGAGACGACCCGGCCATCGGCGAGCCGAACCGTCACCCGTGCGTCCCGGCGCACCGGAAAAGCACGGTCTGCAGCCGGATCCACCACTACCGAGATCCGCGCCGCCAGGTTCGCGAGCTCGGGGTCGAGCACTCCGGTGTACCGATGCGCGCGGAGCCCGCCGTCGGTCAGTGCGGCCGCCACCGCGAATTGCAAGCTCATCTGGCGGGAAATCGGCGCCGTCAAAGCGATTGCGTTGTCGCAGCCGGGGTACCGCGCCGCCACGCCGGAGGTGTACACCGCGGCTTCGACGACGTCGTCTGGATCAATGTCTTGTGCGGCAAGGGAGATGGCCGCGTCGATCGGCTCCTGGGTCAACGCACACGACGGATGCGCCTTGAAGAAGGTCGCCGCGATCGCCATTCGATCCAGGCGAATCTCCGGCGGGCCGGCCCCCTCCCGAGCGCTGCCAAAGGCTTGGCGCAGACCGAAAATCCCGTCCACCGCCGAAGGTGCGCCCGTGGCGCCCTCCCGCGCCATCAGCGCAGCCGTGACACCGGCGCGCGCGGCGCCCGCGTTCTGGAAGAAGACCTCGGTGGTCCCGTCGTGCGCCCACTGGCACAAACCCGCCGAGGAACTGGCCGCAATGCCAAGTGCGTGCGCGGTAGCCGTTCGGTTGAGTTTCAGGAGGTGCGCAGCAGCGGCCGCTGCGCCGAACGGACCGAAGACACTGCTGGCCCGCCATCCGCGCGTGACGAACTCGTCGGTGAGCACGGCGGACGCAACCTGGGCGATGGCTTCGTAGCCAAGGACGATCGCCTGGAGCACCGCGGGAAGCGGCGCGCGGGCCTGTTCCCCGATCGCCAGCGCCGCCGGAATCACTACCGTCCCGGGATGCACGCGGCTTTCGGCATGCGTGTCCTCGTGCAGTAAGGCGTGAGAGGCAACGGAATTCGCGAATACCGCGTCCGTAAGCCCGCTCCGCATACCACCGGCCGCCCAGATCGTGGCGTCGTCGGCGCCGCCGGCAATGGCCCTGGCCTGCCTTGCCCACGGCAGCTCGCGGCCGCCGTAGGCACAGGCCAGCGCATCGATCAGGCAGGTACCGGCGTGCTCAATCACCTCGCCGGTCAGCTGCGCGACTACCGCTTCGAGTTGCTCGGCGAGGTCGGTGAGCACCACGGCTCAGACCCCTTCGGGTGACCGCTCACCTGACGCCACGGCGAGCTCCGAAGCCCGTACCCGCGTGGTCGCGCGCCGGACGAAGAATGCCGCGATCACGCTCAGCAGCGCGCCGAACATCAGGAACATCGCCGGTGCCCGGTTGTCGCCGGTGACTTGCACGAGGGTCTGGCTGACATACAGCGCCGGCCCGCCCAGGAACGTCGCCGCCAACGCGAACCCGACCGCGAACACCGTCGCACGCACCCGGGCGGGAAGAACCTCGACGTAGGCCGCGGGAGCCACCGCCGTGTACAGCGCAGGCAATACGCCGAGCAGCACTGTCATGGCGATGGCCGCGCCCAGGCTCTTCGCCGAGGACAGGCCGACGAACAGCGGGTAGGCCAGCACAAAGGTGCCCACGGACAACCCGAGCAGCATCGGCCACCGGCCCCAGCGATCCGACAGCGGCCCACCTACTGCGACGAGCACCACGGCCACGGCGATGCTGATCACCGTCGCGAGCGTGGCTTCCGACTGCGTGAAACCCAGGCGGATCAGGTAGCTCTGCGCGTAGGTGAAGGCGACGTAGTAGCCGATCTGCTGGAATGCGGCGACCGCGAAGATCAGCACGATGAGCCGCCAGTGTGTGGTGAACGACTCCTTGACCGGCGAAGCCGGGACCTGGGTGCGGTTCTCGAGTGCCCGGAATTCCGGGGATTCGTCGAGCTGCCTGCGGATGTAGAGCCCGACGAGGCCGAGCGGCAACGCGAGCAGGAACGGCACCCGCCAGCCCCAGCTCGCCATCGCCGCGGGCGTCAGGGTCGCACTCAGCAACAGCACCGCGCCCGCGGCGAGCAGCAGGCTCGCCACACTTCCGATCTGCACCCGACTGGTCATCGACCCGCGTTTGCGCGGCGGGGTGAACTCGGCGGCATACGTCATGGCGGTGCCGTACTCGCCGCCTGCCGCAAGCCCCTGCAGCAACCGGAACACCACCAGCAGAATCGGTGCCCACACGCCGATCGACGCCGCCGGCGGCAGCATGCCGATGGCCGCGGTGCTGCCCGCCATCAACGCGATGGTCGCCACGAGCGCGGGTTTGCGCCCGAGCCGGTCGGCGATCGAACCGAACAGCAGCGAACCCAAAGGCCGCACCACGAAAGCGACCCCGAATACCGCAAAGGCCGACAGCAGCGCGACACCCGGTTGCTGCGCGGGAAAGAAGAGTTTCGAAAGCACGACCGTCAGGAACCCGTAGACCGCGTAATCGTAGGTCTCGACGGTGTTGCCGATGGCAGACGCGAAAACCACGCGCCGCATGAGCGCCGGGGACGGAGCGGCAGGACTGGCGGACATAGTGGACACTCCCGAGTCATCGTTGAACCGGTGCCGGACGCCTTCCCTGACGACGCCTCTACAGCCGAAGAGGACGGTGAGCCGGACGGCACAGGGCTGCCGCGGGTCCCGCCGGACCTGCGCACTCACTGTCGGGGCAGGTCTCCTCGGAAGAATAAGGACGACACTATGTCGAGTCAAGCATCAACTTGTTGGTCTGGCAGGTTCAGTCGCTGTCCAGCCCGAGCGCGTCGACCCACAGCCCGGTCACTACGTCGAGCAGCTGGTCCCGTTCGATCACGAAGACCTTCTGCACGATCACGCGGAAACACACCTGGTCGAGCTGCACCATCAGTAGCTCGACCCGCAGCCGCCGTTCCTCCCGCAGCGCCTTGGGGAACTGGACGAGATACTCCTCCAGCCCGCCGGCCAGCTGGTCGATCTGATCCTTCCACCGGACCGCGACCTCGAGGTCGCTCGCCATCGCCTCGTGGATCGCGGGCAGCAGCGCCGCCTGGCTCTCCCACCAGGACAGCGCCCCGTCCAGCCAGGAGCGCACGCTCGCGCCCTTGCCCTCGGCGAGCGCCTGCCCGAGCAGTGACCAGTACCGTGCGCTCTGCTCCTCGCGAACCGAGCGGTAGACCTCGGTGAAAACCTCGGTCTTGTTGGTGAAATGCAAGTAGAACGTCGCCCGGTTGACCTTCGCCGCCTTGGCGATGTCCCCGATCGACGCCTGCCCGTAACCACGCTCCTCGAACACCTGCCGCGCCGCGGTGATGATCCGCCGGCGCGTCATCCGCCGCTGCTCCTCACGCACCGAAAGCAGCTCCGTCGATTCATTCGACACCTTGTCGCCCACAGGCCGATGGTAGCGCCCGACATCCGCCCCGCCCCGGCTACCTCAACCACACCGACGGCCGTGACGTCCGCACCATGATCGTCGACCCCGAACACGCACCGCTGGTCCGTCTCGGCTTCGAACTGTTCGTCGTCGGCAACCTCACCTCGACCAACTGCAAGAGCGGCTCTACCAACGCGGGCTGCGCAGCCGCACCGCCGACCGGCGCAGCGGGTATCGATCAGCAAGCTGTCGCGGAAGCTGCGTGACCGGAGAGTGGTGGCGGATGCGCCACCACTATCTCAATGGCACCTCTATTGCAGCCGCAACCGACAGCAACGCACCTGCCCAGCCCCTACGTCAATGTCGCCATCGCTGAGCACGCAGTCCAGCGTCACTACTCCACTGTCAGCCGGCAGCAGATCGTCGCGCCCCTTGCCGTGCTCGCCACGGGCGACCACGCCCCGCGCCCACGCGTCGAAACAGGTGGTACTCGATGCGCCGGCCTGCAGTTGTGCCAACTCGGTCAAGTTCGGATGAGGCTTCTGTCGTTCACGTCGTCACCGTGACCATGGGCGTCGTCGTTGGCCTGACCTTCCTGTTCGGCTTCGGCAACGCCTCAATCTTGGACTCCGGCTCGGCGTGCCCATCTCGGTTTCGCCGCTGGTGGCCCCCGCGGTTGATCTTGTAGGCTCCTGCTTCCTGCACGGCACGGCCGGGGCCCGGAGGTGGGTGTGCCGTTCTCCGCCCGACAAACTTCGGTCCATGCGCAAGGCAGGCGAACTGTCGACGTGCCGACATAAACTCGATGACCAGTCCCCCCAACGGGCGATCTCCAGCTCGGTGCTCGTCGAACTCCCGCTACCGGGCCCCGCGACGTCGCTACGCCAAGCGAAGCTGCTTCCGGAGCGTCTCGGCTGACAACACGGTTGTGGACTCTGGTCAGGCTGAACCGTAGTGCTCGAGAGTGATGCCGCCGGCAGCTTTTTGCGTCTTCGTACCGTAATCTTCGCCGTCTGACTCGGCGCGGTTGCGCAGGAACTCGTTGCGCTGCTCGAGTTCCTCCCAGGTGTTGGGCATTTCCCACTCCACGGGGTCAAGTGCCAGCTGCTGATTCTGCTTCACCCACGGACGCATACGCTGCTGATAGCGAGCGAAGGCGACGTGATGGTCACCGTCGGCCGCAAGGAGTTCCCCTGCGAGGATGTAAGCGCCGACCACGGCAAGGCTGGTGCCTTGCCCACTGATCAGCGTGGGCGCGTAGGCGGCGTCGCCGCACAGCGCGACTCGCCCCTTACCCCACTCCGACATGTGTATCTGGGTGACCTCATCGAAGTAGAAGTCGTCGGTTTCCCGCATGGCGTTGAGCAGATCCGGAATGTGCCAACTGGTTTCATGCCCCATTGCCCGCTCGATGAGATCCATCTGTGTGTTCCGGTCCGCTGGGTCGTAGTGCTGGCGTGCGGAGGAGAAGATGAAGTTGGCCCGGGTCTCCTTTCCCTGCCCGTACTGGAGCATGCTCGACAACGCCCCCGGTGTGGAGCACATCAACATCTGGCCATCGAGGTCGAGCATGTTCGGAATGGTGAAGATCGCCGTGTAGAAGCCGAGCCATTTCGTGAACTGTTCTTCCGCACCAAAAGCGAGAGACCGTACGTTCGAGTGCAGGCCGTCACAGCCGATCAGGAGATCGAAGCGACGTTCGGGCCCATGCAGGAAAGTGACATCCACTCCCGTGTCGCCATCCCGGATTGCGGTGATGGAGTTACCGAAAAGGTATTCCACACCCTCCGGGATCGCTTTCATCATGATGGTGCTCAGGTCGTCACGTGCGATCTCGACATCACCGCTTCCGGCACCGAAGTTGCCGTCGGTCTTCCAGATGACGTCGCCCCGGTGGTCGATGTTGGTGACTTCTTTCATGTGGATGCGTGCTTCGCGAAGTTCCTCGATGATTTCCATGCGCTCGGCGACGGTGACAGCCGCGCCGCGTAGATCGATCGCGTATCCTCCGCGACGCGGATGGTCGGCGGACTCGACAACGGTGGGGGCGAAGCCGTGGCGTTGCAGCCAATAGGCCAGAGCTTGCCCAGCCGGACCAGCGCCAGAAATGAGAATAGTACGAGCTTTTGTGGAAACACTGTCTTGCATTAGATATCCTTTCTCGGCGCAAAAAGTAGTGCGTGTTCCTGTGCCAATGTTTTTCGTGTTGAGCGCCAGTGGTGGCGGGAGGTGTGGCTGGAGGGATCAGCCCGCCGCGGAGCGTCCTTGCTTCCAGCAGCCGTGAAGGTGATCGCGGTCCGGGGGAGGCCGCAACCCGACCCGGGCTGTCGTGCACCGCCCGTCCATGTATCTCCGGCAGCGCGAGGGCTTCCAGGCCGGCCGGAGCGGATTCCAGGATGCTCAGGGCCGCCGGGACGCCACAGTCATCGGCGACGAGCAGCTGGCGGGTACCGGGCGGCGGAAGGCAGGTGATTCCTTCGCCGAGGATCGCTACCTCGTCCCCGGGCCGGGCGTGCAGGCCGAAGCTCGACCCGGGCGAGTCGTCGCCGCGAACGACGATATCGAGGTCGAGCTCGTGCCGGGCCGCCCTGAAGGAACGCACGGAATACCTGCGAACCCAGGGGCGGGTCGCGGTCTCCATGGTCAGCAGCTGCGCCAGCGCCCCGGCGCCTGACCAGGTGGGCATGCGCAGCCGAGATTGCCCCTCGCAGCGAAAGAACAGCCGTACCCACTGATCGGCGCCCATGGCGTCGAAGTCGGCCAGTTCCGGCCCGCCGAGGGTGACCTGTGCGAGGTGCTGGGAGTGCCGCTCGCGGGCGCAGGACCTCCGCCCGCAGTAGCCGCCGTCTCGGCGAGACCTCGCGTTTGGTCATCTTCGCTCTCCTTGATCGGCAACCGGCGAGCGGCGCAGCACGCTGGCTGCTTCATTAGGTTAGCCTCAACTACCGTTATCAACGGTAACAGTGAACAGTGCTAACCGCAACAGCTAGGGTGGAACGAGACCGAGAAGGAGCGTGGGAGCGTGTTGCGGCGAGCAGACGTGGTGGACGGGGCGATCGCGCTGTTGGACGACGAAGGACTCGATGGACTGACCACCCGCAAACTCGGCGCAGCACTCAATGTCCAGGGCCCGGCCCTGTATCGGCACTTCCCCAGCAAGGAAGCACTTCTGGACGCGATGGCCGACCGGCTCCTCGAACCAGTCGCTGCCCCCCTGCCGGACGGGCCATGGGACGAGAAGCTCGCCCTCCTCGCCGGACGGCTACGCAGCGCCCTTCTAGCCCATCGCGATGGCGCCCGGGTGGTGGCCGGCACATACGTCACCGGCCCCAACACTCGCCTGGTCGAAAACACCATTCTCAAAACTCTGCAGGCAGCCGGCCACCCCGCCGACCGAGCAGGATGGGCGGCCTTCGCCATCAGCTACTACGTACTGGGACACAGCATCGAAGAACAAGCCCAAGCACGACTCTCGGCGACCGGTGACTGGACGAGCAGAAAAAGAGCCCTGATACAGCACCCCGATCCCGACTACGCCCACACCGCCCTCACAAAAGTGTTCGACGCCGACCCTGCCGAACGCTTCGACTACGGCATCCGGCTACTGCTCAAAGGCATCCGCCACGAACTTCACCACGCCACCCCGAAGACAACCAGTCACCGCCCTCCGGAAAACCGGGCACAGTGAACGAAGGATGGGTATTGCGCACCAACCTGCGGAATTGCGATTTCCACAGGTCAGCTTGAGCCGGTGTAGAGCTCGACCAAAGCAACCACGATGACGCCGACGATGGCGGCGATCCGCTCCTCCGGAAGGGTGCCCGGAACGTCAGCTCGTGCCGAGCCAGGTCGAACGGCAGGGCCAGCACCTCGCGTGGCAGCTGCGCCGGACCGATCTCGCCACGGGCACGGGCTCGTGCGACCACCGAGGCGACCATGTCCGCACCCCACCGGGAGAGCCAACCGGGAGGCGATCACGGCGGCAAGCACCATTTCGGCCTTGGTCGCCCAACGGCGGTAGAGCACCGGTCGGCTGGTGTCCGCACACACCGCGCCACCGTCATAAGTGACGCCCGCGTAGCCCCGCTCGTTGAGCCCATCGAGCACAGCCGCGTCACTCCACGAGAAGCCGAGGTAAGCACCCGCAGCCCCGGCGTGTAGCCGGGAATCTCGTCGAACAGCACCACGGTGGCGGGTCCATGCGATAGCTCAGCTCCGCGATGCCGCCGCCAAGTCCGAGTGCGCACCCCGCGCAGTGTGCGCACCCACCGAACCCCTCGATGGCCGCAAGGTGGGAGCGCAGGCTCAGCAACGGTTCCGTCACCGCGGTCCTCCGGCGAAGTGCGCGGCGACCACCGGCAACACATCGGGCCGCCCCAGCAGGCTCAGGTGCCGCGTGCGTGCGAGGATCCGCAGTCGTGCTCCGGCGCTCCCGCCGGCGAGCTCGGACGTGCGAAGCCGGCGAGCTCAGGAAGTCTGCGTGACGCATCGATGCGTCACGGCATGACGCGCGTTGACGGCAGGGCATCCGTCCGATTTGGCCGCGCCACGTGCTGCTGGGACGGAGCACGCCGCGTTGCCCCGAAAGCCGTACTCACCCGATCTGCCGCTTGGTTCCGGCCCAGGCCTTCTCCCGCAGGAGGTACTTCTGGATTTTTCCGGTCGAGGTCTTCGGAAGGGCCCCGAAGGTCACCGACTTCGGCGCCTTGAACCGGGCCAGCCGGCCGCGCACGTGCGCGATGATCTCGTCCTCGGTGGCATTCGCGCCGTCGTGCAGGGTGACGTACGCGGCGGGGACCTCGCCCCACTTGTCGTCCGGCACGCCGATCACCGCGACCTCCACCACGGCCGGATGCTCCGCGATCGCCTGCTCCACCTCCACCGAGGCGATGTTCTCGCCCCCGGAGATGATCACGTCCTTGCTGCGGTCGCGCAGTTCGACGTACCCATCGGGGTGGATCACGCCGATGTCACCGGTGCGCAGCCACCCGTCAGGGGCTGCGGCCGCCGTCGCTTCCTCATCATCGAGATAGCCGAGCATGACGTTGTTCCCGCGCAGGGCGATTTCCCCGGTGGTGACGCCGTCGGCGGGCACGTCCGCGCCGTCTTCGGCGATCACGCGTGCGGTGCAGGCGATCATGTTCCCGACCCCCTGGCGGGCCCGTAGCCGCGCGCGGGTCGCGTCGTCCAGGTCGTCCCATTCCGGGCGCCAATCGCACAGCATCGCCGGCCCGTAGGTCTCGGTCAGCCCGTACAGGTGGGTGACGTCGAAGCCAAGTTCGCCCATCCGGCGCAGGATCGCCGGTGATGGTGGCGCGCCGCCGGTCGCGATGCGGATCGTGGTGTCGACGCGCCGGGCATCCGGCGCGTACGCCAGCATCGACAGCACCGTGGGCGCGCCTTCGAGGTGGGTGACACCTTCCGACCGGATCAGGCGCCATGCCTCCGCGGGATCGACGCGCGGCAGGCACACGTGCGTCGCCGCGGCAGCGGTGACCGCCCACGGGAAGCACCAGCCGTTGCAGTGGAACATCGGCAGGGTCCACAGGTGCACCGAACTCGGGGAGAGCCCGGTATGCGCGACCATCGCCAGCGCCTGCAGGTAGGCGCCGCGGTGGTGGTACATCACCCCCTTCGGACGCCCGGTCGTGCCCGAGGTGTAGTTGATCGACAGGAGGCCACGCTCGTCACGCGGGCGCCGGTTCAGCGGTTCGGCGGAGACGAGCAGGGCTTCGTACTCCTCGCCGGCGCGAATCCGAACCGGGGGCTCGGGCAGTTGGGTGAGCACCGCGTCCACGAGGTCGTCGGCCACCGGGTCGTGGAGGAGCACGGCCGCCTTCGCGTGCCCGAGGATGTAGGCGATTTCGGGCGCTGACAAACGGGTGTTGAGGGTCAGCAAGGGCGCTCCGGACCAGGGAATCCCGAAATGCGCCTCGAGCATGACGTGGGAGTTCGGCGCGAGCACCGCGACCGGCCGATCCCCGGCGAGCGGGGCGAGGCCGCCCGCGAGACGCGACGACCGGTCGTGCAGCTCGGCATAGGTCCAGCGCAGCGGCCCGTCGATCACCGCGATCCGGTCGCCGTGGGCGGCCCTGGCCCGGTCCAGGAACGCCGTTGGGGTCAGGGGTTCGAACGACATCTCAGCGAGGTTCACCGGCCGTACCCTTCCCGCTGCCGGCTGACGCGGGCGAACCCGCTGCGGTGGAACACCAGCGGGTCGATGGCAGGCTCGGCGCGCGCAGTGTGGACCCGCAGCGTGGCGATCAGGTGGTCACCCGCCTCGGTCTCGGCCTCCAGCGAGCACACGAAGCGCGTCGGCCCGCCGAGGACGTGCACGGCACCATCCGCGGTCGTGTCGGTCGCGAGGCCCGCGAACCGGTCACCGTCCTTGGCGGCCAGCGCGCGGGCGGCGTGTTCGTGACCGTCCGCGAGCACGCTGATGCCGAGTGCCGGCAGCGTGCGCAGGACCGCCCACGTTCGCGACGTGCGCTGCACGCAGATCGCCGCGAGCGGCGGGGTCATCGACACCGGCACGAACGTGCTCACCGCCATGCCGACGGGTCCGTCGGCAGCGAGGCCGCAGACCGCGACCACACCGCTCGGGCAGGTGCCGAACGCGGTCCGCAGGGAGTGTTCGTCGAGGCCGGAACTGCCCGGCCTGCTCGTCGTGATCATCCTCGGGTCCTCTCGGTGATCGGCGCCGTGGCGGACGTCAGGCGGCGCCGGAAGGCGAGCAGATCGCGCGGCGCGTCGAACGCGGTGGCTCCGACCGGCTCGTCCCCGTCGTGGTGCACGAAGAGCAGGCCCCGGCCGTCGCCGGCCGGGCTGCTCGACGTCGTGGTGGCGGCGTCACACCGGCCCACGTGCTGGATCCGAACCCCGTGTTGGTCCGACCACACGTATCCGGTCGTGGTGAACGCCGTGGTGGCCCCGTCACCGGTGAACGCCCCGGCGACGAAGGCTGCCTGTTCGCGGGCGGCGGTCCAGTGCTCCAGGCGGACCGGGCGGCTGCTGGCGACGTCGAACCACCGCGCGCAGTCCCCGATGGCCCAGACCCCGTCCGCGCCGTCGGCCGACAGGTCCGGCCGGCACCGGACACCGTCGTCGAGGACGAGGCCGGATCCGCTCAGCCAGCCGGTGGCCGGTGTCGTGCCGATCCCGGCGACCACGACATCGGCGTCGAGGCGGGTGCCGTCGCCGAGTTCCACCGTCTCGACGCGGTCCCGGCCGAAGCAGCCGGTCACCGACCGTCCACACAGGACGCGGACGCCGTGGTCGCGGTGCAGCCGGGCGACCCGGTCCGACACCTCGAGCGGCATCAGGCGGGTCAGGAGCCGCGGCGCGGCTTCCACGATGGTGACGTCGAGCCCGAGCGCGCGCGCCGACGAGGCCACCTCTCCCCCGATGAACCCGCCGCCCACGACGACCACCCGTGGCCGGCGCGTGAACTCCGCGCGCAGCGAGGCCGCATCGGCACGCGTACGGAGGTAGTGGACTCCGGCCCGGCCCTCGAGGGCGGGCAGCCGACGCGGGCGCGACCCGGTCGCGATGACGAGCCGTCCGAACGGGATCGATCCGCTGCCGGTTACCAGCCGCCGTGCGGCCAGGTCGAGCCCGGTGGCGGCCAGCCCGGGACGGTGGTCGACGGCGAGGTCGCCCAGCTCCGCCAGTGCCGGTGGCTCCGCGGCGGCCCCTGTCAGGATCTCCTTCGACAACGCGGGTTTGTCGTAGGGCGGGCCGGGTTCCTGGTCGACGAGGACGATGTCCTCCTCGTAACCACGGGCGCGCAGCGCCTGGACGGTCCGGACCCCGGCCACCGAACCGCCGACGACGACCGTCGGGACCCTCATCGGCGCGTGAGCCTGATCGCGCGCGCCGGACAGTCCGCCTCGGCCTCGCGCAGCGCCGCGTCGTCGGCGAGCAACGGGCGGCCCGGCTTAACGATGGCGAGGTTCGTGCCCGGGTCGAGGTCGAACACGTCGGGAGCCGCGACGACGCAGTTGCCGTAGCCGCTGCACAGGTCGGCGTCCACTTCGATCCGGTAGGTCACGGGCTCTCCTCGAATCGGACGGGCAGCGTGGCGGGGCCGAAGTGGGAACCGCCCCGCAGCCCACTCCAGGTCGGCGCCCCGGCCGCGCGCAGCGGCGGGTACGCGCACAGGGTGGTGAGCAGGATCGCCAGTTCGGCGCGGGCCAGCGGGGCGCCGAGGCACTGGTGGATCCCCCAGCCGAAGCCGAGGTGGCCACGCGTGTCGCGGTCCGGGGCGAAGCGATCCGGGTCCGGGAACCGGGCGGGGTCGCGGTTCGCGGCAGCCAGCGCCAGCAGCACCGCATCGCCCTCGGCCACCTGTGTTCCGCCCAGATCGGCAGGGCACGCGGTGCGCCTCGCCGCGCCCTGCGCCGGGCTGCGCAACCGCACCATCTCCTCCACGTACCGGGGAGCGAGGGCGGGGTGGGCGCGCAACCGGTCCTGCAGGTCCGGGTGCTCGGCCAGGAGGTGGACCAGTGAACTGGCGGAGTTCATCGTCGTCTCGTGCCCGGCTACCGCGAAGGTCGCGAGGATGCCGGCCTGTTCCTCCGGCTCGAGCACGCGCCCGTCGACCTCGGCGTCGAGCAGCCTCGTGACGAAGTCGTCCGGCCGGGCCGTCCGGTGCTCGGCGAGTTCGTGGTGCATCAGGTCGTGGATGCGTCGGTCGATCGCCGCGAAGTCGACGGTGTCGTCCTCGGCGGCAAGCCTGCTCCACATGTCCTCGGTGAGCTCCCGGAACTGCTGCACCGTGCCTGCCGAGAACCCGACGACCTCGGCCAGTACCTGCAGTGGCAGGGGCAGCGCGACCGCACGGACGAAGTCCCCGCCGCCGGCCGCGGCGAACTCCGCGACGAGGTCCCGCACGGTCCGCTCCAGGAACGGGGTGAGCTGCCGGACTCGTGCGGGCGACAGCGCCTCGGTCATCAGCCGGCGGTACGCGGTGTGCAGAGGCGGGTCGAAGTCGATGGGGATCGCCCGCTGGGTGCCGTTGACTGGGAGGCGGTGCCCGGAGGCCGAGGAGTAGGTGGCGGGGTCGCGCAGCGCGGCGCGGACGTCGTCGTAGCGAGTGGCCAGCCAGAACCCGCCCCGCGCCCGCGACCGGACGACCGAGCCGGCCGCGCGGGCGGCGGCGTAGGCCGCCCACACGGTCGGTTCGGTGAGAGCGGGGTCGTAGGGGTCGAAGTCCGTGATGGGAGCCGGCACGCCGGTCACTTCCCCGTCTCCCGCGGGCCGACGTACCCGGTCTGCCCCGCCTCCGACCCCAGCGCGAGGACGGGCCCGTCCAGATCTTCCTGCCACACCAGGGCTTCCATCCCGATCTGCAGCGGGTGGTCCTGGACCGTGTAGACACCGAGTCCGTCCGGTCCCTGGTAGTGCGCGTGCTCCCGCCAGCCCGGCGCCGACAGCAGGAGGTCACCCGCTTCCCATGCGATGTCGTGGCCGTCCACTGTGCTCACGCCGGACCCGGCGAAGTGGTAGTTGATCGCCACGGACGAGTGCCGGTGCCCGCGTCCGCGCGGCCGCGGTGGCAGGCCGGGCGGCATGACCGACGCCGTGACGAAGAAGTTGTGCGTCGCGCCCTGCCGCCGCTGGGTCGCCGGGTTGTAGAGGGCCATGATCGTGCGCTTACCGTCACCGGCCTCCTGCGACAGGTGCGGTGCGATCTCCGCCCACGGCCAGTGCAGGGGGCGGGAGTCGACGACCTCGATGTCGACGAGGAACTCGTAACCCCGCAGGCGGGCGCCCCGGTCGCCGATGGCGATGTCGGGCGCGGTGCCCCGGGTGTAGACCTCGTCGCGCACGTTCCCGTCCCCACCGGCCGCGGGCTGCCAGGTCCGCGGCAGGTCCTCGGCGTAGTGCACGCCGAGTTTCTCCAGCAGCGGCGCGTTCGAGTAGCTCAGCCGCGCCCACACCGCACCGGAGTCGTTGTGGAAGCGGAACGGTTTCATCGACGGGATGTTGGCGACATCGAGGTGGGCGAAGGGGATGGTGGTGCCACCCACCTCGATCCGCCCGCTGCCGGCGATGCCGATCTCCACCCGGTGGGCGTTCTCCCGCAGTGGCGCGGTCGACTCGCCGGGGTTGAGCACCTCGATCGTGACGGAGATGCCCGGCGCCAGGCCGAGTCCCGGCGTGGTCGCCGACGGGTGCACGATGCGCGCGGCACGGCGGCCGGTGGCCGGTCGCGGGGCCGCGGCAAGCCGCTCGATCTGCGCTTCGATCTCCGCGCGGGTGATCTTCACCGGCGCCCACGGCTGTGGGATCGCTGCGGGTTCGTCACTCACGTCGATCATCCGCGTGGAGCTGGTGAGTCCGGTGTTGGTGATGGTCATCAGGCCTTCCCTTCCAGGAGCGATTCGGTTTCGGAGCGGGTCTCGGTGGACCCGGGGTGGGGGCTGCGCAGGGTCAGGCTCGCGGCGAGACTCACCACTCCGGACAGGACGAGGTAGGCGGAGATGGCCGCGGCCCCGCCGGTGGCGGTGTGCAGGAGCGTGGCGACGATCGGCGCGATCGCCCCGCCGAGGACGCTGCCGATGCCGTAGGCCACCGACGATCCGCTGTACCGGATGGCGGGCGGGAACGCCTCGGAGATGAACGCACCGTAGGGACCGGAGGCCAGCCCGATACCGAAGCCCGCGACGGCGCAGGCGAGCAGCGCTCCGGCGGCCGTGCCGGTGTCGAGGAGCCAGAAGTACGGGAACGACCACACCGTCAGCAGCACGACGGCGGAGACGATGACCCGGCGGCGGCCCAGGCGCCCAGCGAGCAGGGCCGAAAGCGGGATCGCGGCGGCCCAGACCAGCGCGCTGACGATGGTCACGGCGAGCATGGCGGACGAGGAGATCAGTCGTTCGGCCGCGACGTAGGCCAGGGTGAAGACGAGCAGCACGTTCCCCAGCGCGGACGCCAGGACGTTCAGTCCCGCGGCCGGAATCCAGGTGCGCGGGACGCGGAACACTTCCGCCAGCGGCGCCCGGTGGATTTCGCGGCGCGCCCGCAGTTGCCGGAACTCCGGGCTCTCGTCCAGTTTCAGCCGCAGGACCAGGCCGAACACGACGAGCACTGCGCTTACCAGGAACGGGATCCGCCAGCCCCACGCGGCGAAGGCGGCATCCCCGGTCGCCAGGCGCACGGCCAGCAGGACCAGGCTGCCGAGGACGACCCCGAGCGGCAGTCCGACCTGGGGCAGTGAGCTGTGCAGTGTGCGCCGCGCCGGTGCGGCGTGTTCGAGGGCGAGCAACGTGGCACCGCCCCATTCGCCGCCAACGCCGAGCCCCTGGCAGAACCGCAGCACGACGAGCAGGATCGGGGCGGCAATGCCGATCGTGGCGTAGTTCGGAAGGAGCCCGATGAGCACCGTGCCGACACCCATGATCAGCAGCGAGAGCACCAGCATGCTGCGCCTGCCGATCCGGTCCCCGAAGTGCCCCATCAGTGCCCCGCCGACCGGGCGGGCCACGAAGCCGACCGCGAAGGTCGACAGGGCGGCCAGCGCACCGGCTGCGGGTGAGGCACTCGGGAAGAACTGGCGGCTGAACACCAGGGCGGCGGCCGAGCCGTAGATGAAGAAGTCGTACCACTCGATGGTCGTGCCGATCAGGCCGGCGAGCGCGACGCGGCGCGACCGGCTTGGCGGTGTGGTGGAGACGGACATCGTTGTCTCTCCTCGGTCGGTCCGGTCTCAGGCCGGGTGGGGGTGGTCGGGCAGCAGGTGCGCGCCCTGGGCGAGCAGGGCGCGCACCCGCTGGACGCCGTCCTCGGACACGGCCGTCAGTGGTGGCCGCACCCGCGCGGAGGCGATCCGGCCCTGCTGGTGCAGGACCCATTTCACGGGCGCCGGGTTGGTCTCGACGAACAGCAGGTCGACAAGTGGGTGCAGGGCGTAGTGCAGCTCGCGGGCCGTATCGTGGTCGCCGGCTTCCCAGGCCTGGTACATGCGGGCGACCGCGGCGGGGGCGAGGTTGGCCACCGCGCTGATGAACCCGGCCCCGCCGAGCGCGAGCAGCGGCAGGCCGAGCAGCTCGATGCCCGACCACACCAGCAGGTCCCGCCCGCAGGCTTGGAGCACGCGCGAGAAGTGTTCGAAGTCCTTGGTGGTTTCCTTGATCCCCACGACGTTGTCGTGCTCGCGGAACAACCGGGCGACGGTGTCCGGCGCGACATCCACGGCGGTCCGGGACGGCACGTTGTAGATCACGATCGGCAGGTCGGGGAACTCCCGGGCGATGGTGGAATACCAGGTGTGCAGTGCTTCCTGGGTCGGCCGGGCGTAGTACGGGGTGATGACCAGCGCCGCGTCGGCGCCGGCGTCGCGGGCGGCCGCCGTGATCTCCAGGGTTTCGTCCAGCTTGGCCGAACCCGTGCCCGGCAGGAAGGGCACGGCGTCGTTGATCTCGGCCGCGACAGCCCGGATGGCCTCGATCCGCTCGGCTGGGCTCTGGGCGGACGGCTCGCCGGTCGACCCGCCGAGGGAGATGCCGTGCGAGCCGGAGTCGAGCTGCCAGCGCACCAGTCCCCGCAGGGAGGTCAGGTCGAGCGCGCCATCGTCGGTGAAGGGGGTGATCACCGGCGCGATGGAGCCGCGGATGCGGGCGGGGTCGTTGCGGAACTTCACGGAGTACCTCCAGCGAGCAGGCGTGCGACAGCCAGATCCGACAGACCCATGCCCATGCCCTTGAACACGGTGCGGTGCGGGCGGTCGGGGCGGGTCACTTTTCCGGTCACGACCTCGGCCAGCGTGCGGACCGGGCTCCAGTCGTCCCCGTAGTGCTCCCGCAGCTCACGGGATCCGCGCCGCGCGTTCGGCTCGCTGTCGACGACGGTCAGGTCGGTTTCGTCCAGCAGCTCGTGGTGGAATTCGGCGTGGGAGGGCAGGATGGCGCCCACCGCGTTGAGGTGGGCCCCGGGCGCGAGGTGCTCGGTCCGCAGGAACGGCTCGGCCGCGCGGGTGATCAGGGTGACGACCGGCGCGTCTGCGGTCGCTTCCGCTACCGAACCGGCGGCAACGGCGACGAGGCCCAGGTGCTCGCGGATCTGCCCGGCCAGTTCCCCGGCCCTCGTGGCGGTGCGGTTCCACACGCGCACGCGTCGCACCGGGCGCACGGCCGCGACCGCCTCCACCTGGCGCAGCGCCTGCCGCCCGGCTCCGAGGATCGCCAGTTCGTCGGCCGCCGGGTCGGCGAGCCAGCGGGTCGCGAGGCCGGACACCGCAGCGGTCCGGAGTGCGCCCGCGGCGCCGGCTTCGGCCGTGCCCAGCACGGTTCCGTCCACCGCGGAGAAGATCGTCATCAGCGCGCTCGCGCCCGACGGGGTGTTCACCCAGGTTTTGAAGACGGCAAGGTCGGAGTCGCGGTCGACCGCGCCCAGTGCGTGGGCACTCCCCCGGCCGTCCCCCGCCGGCCAGGTGGCCATGGTCTTGTCCAGGTTCCACGCGGTGCCGCCGGCCTCGTGGGTGAGGACGCGCTCCAGCGAGTCGATCACTTGAGGCAGCCGCAGCCCAGCGGCGTCGGCTTCGGTCCAGATCCTCACCGGGCCACCGCCTCGTCGACCACGCCGTGCCGCAGGACGCCGACGCCGGACACCTCGACCTCCACCTCGTCGCCCGGTCGCAGGAACCTCGGCGGGGACATCCGGAAACCGATGCCCTTCGGGGTCCCGGTCGCGATCAGATCGCCGGGGCGCAACGGCGTGAACGTGCTGACGTAGGCGACGATGTCGGCGAACCCGAAAGCCAGCCTGTCCGTCGTGTCGTCCTGCACGACGGTGCCGTTGAGGCGGGTGGTCACCCGAAGCGGCGCCGTGCCGAGTTCATCGGTCGTGGTGAGCCACGGGCCGGCCGCGCCGGTGGCCGCCCAGTTCTTGCCCGCGGTCGCCTGGCCGGAGTGCAGCTGCCAGGTGCGGACGCTGTTCTCGGCCATGCACGTGACACCGGCGATGTGCCGCCACGCTTCGGCGGCGGCGATGCGGCGTCCGCCGGTGGAGATGACGAGCGCTGCCTCGCCCTCCCAGTCCAGGGAGTTGTCGTCGAACGGGCGCACGACGGGAGTTCCCGCGCCGACGAGTGAATCGGGGAACCTGGTGAACAGCGTGGGATGTTCGGGCGCGGCACTGTCGCGTTCGGACTCACTGGCGTGCGCGGCGTAGTTGAACCCGACACAGATGATCTTCGGGTGCGCGCCGACCGGCGGCAGCCACTCCACATTGGACAATGCCACGCGCGGGTCCTCCGCGCGTGGCACGACGGGACCGCCCAGGAGGTGCTCGAAGGAGGGGATGCGGTGGTCGAGCCGCGCCACGGCATCGCGCTCGACGACACCGAAGCCGGCGCCACCGTCGGCCGTGCGGAACCGGGCGAGCCTCACGCGGTCACCACCGGCGCCGGTGCCCGGAGGCCGCGCTTTTCCAGCAGTGGCAGCACATCGCGGGTGAAGTCGGCCAGACCGGCGTCGTAGTCGACCCAGGTCAGCAGCGTGCCGTCGATGCCGGCCGCGCTGAGCATCTCCATCCGATCGGCGATCGTCTCGACCGTCCCGACGAGCGGGAACCCACCGGCGCCCGCGGTGAACCGCTGCCGCATCGCCGCGGCGACCTCGGGCGGCATCGTCTGCGCTTCGATGCCCTGCAACCGCATCCACGCGTCGACGCTCTCGGTGTCCTCGTACTCCACGGAGAAGCGGCGCAGGTACGCCTCCGCTTCGGCGTCGGTGTCCCGCTGCACCACGACGGTGTGGGTCCACACCTTGACGTCGCGCCCGAACTCTTCTCGAGCCATCGCCTTGTAGCCCAGGACCTGCTGGCGTATGTGCGCCTCGTTCTCGCTCTGGACGATGACGAAACACAAGTCGGCGTGCTCGGCGGCGAACCGCATACCGCGCGGCGAGCCGCCGGCGTTCATGATCGGAATATGGCTCTGGTGCGGTTTGGGCATCGACACCCCGCCGATGACGTCGAAGAACCGGCCGTGGAAGTCGAACTCCTCGGTCTCGCTCCACAGTTTCTCGATCACCTCGAGCCATTCGGCGAGGTGGTCGTAGCGCTCGTCATGTTCGCGCATCGGGGCGCCGAACATCTCCAGTTCTGGCCGGTTCCAGCCGCCGACAACGTTGAGGGCGAACCGCCCACCGGAGATCAGGTCGACCGTGGCGGCCTGCTTCGCGGCGACGATCGGGTGCATCGTGGGGGCGTGCGACGTGGCGAACACCCCGATCCGCTCCGTGGCCGCCGCGATCCCGGCCGCCCAGGTGAAGGGGTCCAGGACCGTGCCGGTCTTGTGTCCTGGCCGGTTCGGGGCGTAGCCCTTCCAGCGCGCGAACGGCACGACTGCCTCGAACCCGGCACGGTCCGCGGCCTGCGCGGTCCGCAGCGAGAGGTCCCAGGACGTAGTGTGCGCCTCGGGCACGAGGGTCAGTGCCGCCCCGGATCCGTTCGTGCAGAACAGGCCGAGTTTGAGGGTGTTATCGCCGAGTAGCGGGTTCATCGCAGACCTCCTCGTCTGTGGTGACACCACGCTAAGAAGGCCAGGTTGATAACGCCACTACTAAGTTTTGGATAACTGCATAAGAGAACGGTTATGAACCGTGGGAGGCCGCCACCTCGCGCAGCGCGTCGAGCGCGGCGGTTTGCAAGGGAGAGAAGTACTTCGCGGTGCGGTGATAGAGGCCGATGCCCTCGTGGAAGGCGGCATCGAGGAGCCGGACCTGGCGAAGCCGCCCGGCCGCCACGTCGCGGGTTACCGCGTACCAGGGTGCGAAGCAGACCCACCCGTTGTCCGCCACGGCTTGTTTGATCGCTTCCGCGTGTCCCAGCCGGATCATCACCGGGAGATCGGCGATGCCGTGGGCATGCAACTGGGACTGCAGCAGCCGGTGGAAGGCGACGGTCGTGGGCACGCCGACGAAGGGAAGCATGGCGAGGTCGCGGACCCGTACCTCGTCGCCGTCCGGAGGACCGTCCGGACTCGCGCACAGGATCAGCGGTTCTTCCCACAGCTTTTCGGCTGACAGGGCGTCGGGAAGGTCCTCGTCGAGCCAGCTCGTCACGGCGAAATCCACCTCGCCCAGCTGCGCTGACCGCAGGGCCATGGCGGGTTCGTTGATGTGGACGGTGATCTCCGCACCCGGACGCCGCCGGCGCAGACCGGTCATGATCGGAGGCAGCAGGTAGGTCCCGATGGCCATGCTCGCGGCGACGACCACCGACCCCGCCGTGCCCGCCGCGAGCTCGTCGACGTCGCGTTGCACCTGGACACTTCCCGCCAGGACCTCCTTGGCCCAGTGGTATACCCGCTGCCCCGCCTCGGTGAGAACCAGACGGCTGCCAGCGCGGACGAACAGCTCGGCGCCCAGCGTCTTCTCCAGGGACGTCACCTGGGCCGACACCGCGGGCTGCGCGACCATCAAACGCTTGGCGGCGCGCGTAACGCCGCCCTCGTCGACCACGAGGCAGAACATCTCGAGTCGGCGCAACGGCACGCGCGTGTCCATAACCACGACATTATCACCGTCGAGCTGGCCGGTTGATTTCGTTATTGCCCACTCATAGCAGCGCCTGGAATTACCTCGCGGAGAACCACGATAAACGGTCGGCGGCCTGGCTTCGCATGGGTTCGGGTAACTCCAGTGGTTTGAAGGTGACCGGCCAATCGGCCGGACGGTAGCCGGCATTCAGGTCGACGTGATGCAATTCGAGCTCGACGAGCTTACGAAGAACGACTTGGCTGGCCGGGAACGGCTCGAGGTGCAGAATGGTGACACTGGTCGTCCATGCGTCATCGGGCACTGTGTGGACAGCGGCCCGGAATACCGCTGCCGTCCGTTCGATGTCGGCTAATTGTTCCGCGACCGGCCGGCTCGCACCGTTCTCGATGGCCGTGTCGCGGGCATCTTGGCTCGCATAGGCGGGAATGTCGGTGCCGTTGCGGGCCGCCTCCAACAGATTTCGGTGAGCCTCGGCTGCGCGTGCGATGTGGGTGAGGACATGGCCCCGGGCCCAGCCGGGCAGCAAAGATGGTTCGCCAATCTGTTTATCGGTCAGCCCGCTGACTGTCGCAATCAATCGTGCCGTCGCGTCGTCGATTTGGGTTACTAGGTCCTTCAGCCAGGTTTCCATGTCGCGGAGCCAACTAGCTTTCTTGTCAGTAATGAGCACGAGCACTTCAAATGCAAGCGGACGCCAGCCCGTCCGGCGCACACGGGCCTGGAGAGAATTGGGGGCCGCAGCCCCACTGGGGCGTCACCGGGCAACTCCCCGCGGTCAGTACGGATCTGCTCGCGGGATGCTGGCCTCGTTCATCCAGACGATCATGGGAGCCGAGCACGAAGCGCGCTGCCGGCGCTGGCCACCACCAGCGCCTGAGAATCCCGATCGCAGGTGCCTTCGTCGACACCTGCGACGTCGACAAGCTGGTGACCCCAGAGATGCGAACAGCGCCCGCTTGGCGTGTTCTCGGCGATCGAGCAGCCACTCCCGGAAGTAGCTGCCCGACCACAGCTTCGGGATCACCAGGTCTACGGTCCGGCGTCGTGGGTCAGGCGACGAAGCGCTCGAACCAGTCGAGCATCGGCTGCGGGTTCTCGGGCAGGTAGTTATAGCCGTCGAAACGCCGGTTCGTGCCCTCGATCCAGATGAGATCCTTCCGGTCGGTCGGCATGGCGTCGAAGATCGCCTGCACGTCGTCGGGTGTGGTCAGCGTGTCCTCGCGGACCTGCAGCAGCAGCGTCGGAATATCCACTGCCGTGGCGTATTGCGGCATGTCCATGTCTTTCAGTTCCATGCTGGTCGCGCGGCGCAGGGCGTCCGCGACCTCCGGGAGCGCGTCCGGCATGCCCATGTTGCCGAGGATCGTGCGGTAGAAAGCGCTCAGCGAGATCGGTTGCGGTGCGACGATCGCACGGACATCCTCGAACTCTTCCGGGTGCTTGGACATGGCGACCATCGTCGCGTTCATGCCGCAGCAGCGGCTGAGTAGGCCGATCTTCATGTTCTTGAGGTCGGGTTGCGAGCGGACGTAACGCAGCGAGCCGATCACATCGCGATACTCGCGAATGCCGTTGCCGATCGCGCCGCCGCTGCCGGCCGCGCTCTGGCCGAAATTGCGCAGGTCGTAGGCCAGGATGTGGTAGCCGGCTTCGTGCAAGTGCTTGTAGTCCGGCATGAAGTTGACTTCGATGTTGTTGCCGCTCGCCTCCCAAGCGTCGCTGTAGGGCTTGAGGTGCCCGGGGAAGCCGTAGCGGTTTGCCCAGATCGGATGGTTCGCGATGATCAGACGATCACTCTCGCCCGGTATGAACCAGCCCTCGATCGTCACGCCGTCCATGGCGGGAAAGAAGACGTCGGAGAAGGCGATGCCGTCGTCCGCCGGCGAGCGGAGGATCGGCGAGCGCGCCGGGTTCGCCATGGCAGAGACCAGACCGGCGACCAGCTCGGCGCGAGTCGGGAGGGTTGCTTCCGTGTCCGTAACCTGGGTCATGTGCTGTCCTTTCAGGGCAAGCCAGTCTGAGGTTTCTAGGTGGCCGCAGCGATCCCGGCCGCCCAGGTGAACGGGTCCATCACACGCCCGGATCGGTGCCCGGGACGGTTCTCCGCGTAGCCCTTCCAACGGGCGGCCCCGAGGCCGGCCCGGTCGGCCGCCCGAGCTTCAGGGTGTTGTTCACGCGGATCTCCTCGTCCGTGTAGTGCCAAGAACGCTAGGGCCCCCAGATCCCATGGCACCACTACGAATCCTGCGATAGATCGATAGCATTCTTCGTATGCTTCAGCTCCAGCTGCGCCGCCTCGACCTGTTCTGCACTGTCGTCGACGAGGGCGGTGTGACTCGTGCCGCCGAACGACTGCACGTGGCACAGCCGTGGGTATCGGCACAGCTCCGCACCCTGGAGAAGGCGGCCGGCGCACCGCTGTTCGTCCGGGACGGACGACACCTCGCACTGACCGAGGCCGGTCGACGCTTCCACTCCTGGGCAGCCGACGTGCTCGCCAGCAGCGCCCAGGTCCGCCGCGACATCGAGAACCTCGGCGCGGGCGTCGCCGGGTCGCTGACCGTGGCGACGAGCATGGCGATCGGCACCTACCTCGTGCCTCCGCTACTCACCGAGCTGCGCCACGAGCGAACCGGAGCCGACATCACCGTCTACATCAGCGAGCCTGCAGCAGCGCTGCGCAGCGTCGCGATCGGTGATGCCGACTTCGCCGTCGCCACCTGGGCCGCCGAACTCAGTCCCGAGCCCTTGCATGCGGAGAGGCTGTGGGAGGAACCGCTCGTCCTCGCCGCGGCACCGAACGGCCCGCCGGACAGCGACACGATCACCCTCGCCGAACTCGCCACACTGCCGCTCGTGGGCGTCCCCACGGGTGTGGCCTTCGACCGCATGCTGGGCGACCAGCTACGCAGCCACGGAGCGGGCGAACTGACCTACGTCATGCGACTCGGCCACGCCGAAGCCATCAAACGAGCGGTGGCCGCAAACGACTGGGGCTGCCTCGCCCCCTCCTACGTTGTCGCTGACGACGTCGCCGCGGGCCGGTTGCGGAGCGTCGCGATCAGCGACGCGAACCTCGTCGAGGGAATCGGGCTGTTCCACCGACAGACGACGTTCTTCTCTCCGCTTCAACAAGCGGCTGTCGCGAAGCTACAACAGATAGCGACAATCAGAGCAGAGAGCACCACTACTGAGCTGACCACTTGTTGTCCTTGACTTTCAAGTCTGCTCTCCAGATCAGCCGTTTCGGACATCGCGATGCTCGCGAATGCCGTTGCCGATCGCGCCGCCGCTGCCGGCCGCGCTCTGGCCGAAATTGCGCAGGTCGTAGGCCAGGATGTGGTAGCCGGCTTCGTGCAAGTGCCTGTAGTCCGGCATGAAGTTGACTTCGATGTTGTTGCCGCTCGCCTCCCAAGCGTCGCTGTAGGGCTTGAGGTGCCCGGGGAAGCCGTAGCGGTTGTGGATCGCCGATATCACCGACAACACATCGCCGTCGTAGATGGGTGCGATGACCTGGCGAACGTCGCTGGTCGCGCGGTCGACGGGTGCAACGGTCAACGTCCAAGGCATCTTCCGAGTTGTCGCGTCCGAGCGCGAATGTACCTACCGCTACGAGCGGTCCCACCTGCATGGCGAATGTGGCCGCGTCGGGGCTTGCTCAGCACCGTACGGAGTTCGCACAACTGCGCGGAGTCCGCACCCTCCACAATGGAGGTTCGCCGATTGTCGGTTCAACGCTGTGGCGGTTCGGTCGGCAACCCGGAAGTCGACGTCATCGCACACGGCTACCGGCTAATGACGGCGTCCCCGGTACGAGGTAACTGAGCTTGGATTGGACCGGAGCCGATCGGTATACGACCGTCCGAATACACAAGACCGTGACGGTGGATCCGAGCCCAACCAGACCGCGCTCACTCATGAACAGACTGCCCGGCCACGATTCCTGGCCACGACGCGCCGACGTTCGGCCAACGGTCGTCGATCACCGCGTCAGCCGTCCGCAGAGCAGAGCCAAGCGGAGCTCGTAGGTCCGTACGCCGCGCACGATGCCGCGGATGTGCCCACGTCCTGGCCAGCACCCTGGGCGCGAGCAGGCGCATGGCCGAGGCCCCGAGCTTCTCGACGTCGGCCCGGTAGACCACTTTCGCGACCGCGTTGAGCTTCACGTCGGAGTCCGCTGCCAGCAGCCGGCACGCGCTGTCGAGGGGCCCCCTCGCCGGGAGGACCGTCGTGGTCACCGCGCGCGAGCAGCGGGATCGGACTCACGATCGCGGCGCTGGCCGACTCGCTCGCCACGCCGCGCTGAGGACCTCGCGAAGAATCACGGGCTGCCCACCGGCCGGGTGCTGGGCGCATATCGGGAGAAGGACGCCAGCAGGTCGGGGTCGTCGACGGCCTCGCGGCCCGTGACACGGTCGATCGGCATGCCCTGGAGGAGTCGCTTGACCGGGACCTCGAGCTTTTTACCGGTGCGGGTATGGGGAATTGCGGGGACGGTGAGGATCTCGTCGGGGACGTGACGGGGTGAGGCCTGGGTGCGGATAGCGGTCGTGATCCGGTCGCGGAGGGCGTTGTCGAGGTCGACACCGGGTTCGAGCACGACGAACAGCGGCATCCAGTAATCGCCACCGTCGAGTTCGGCGCCGACGACCATCGCTTCCCGGACTTCGGGGAGGGCCTCGACGACCGCGTAGATATCAGCGCTGCCCAAACGCACGCCGTGGCGGTTGAGCGTGGAATCGGAACGTCCGGACACGACGATCGTGCCGCGCCCGGTGCGGGTGACCCAGTCGCCGTGGCGCCAGACGCCGGGATACGTCGAGAAGTAGGTGTCGTGGTATCGCTCGCCGCCGGGGTCGTTGACGAAGTGGATCGGCATCGAGGGCATAGGCCGGGTGATGACGAGCTCGCCGACCTCGTCGGTCACCGGTTCTCCGTCCGCGTTCCATGCTTCGAGGGCGACCCCGAGCAGTGGGGCCGAGATTTCGCCCGGCCACACCGGGGTCGTGGGGGCGCTGCCGGCGAAGCCGGAGACGACGTCAGTGCCCCCCGTGGTCGAGGCCACCTGGACCACGGGACCGATGTGGTCGCGCACCCAGTGATACGCCGCCGCCGGGAGCGGCTCGCCGGTGCTGCCGAGCTCCCTCAGGGCGGACAGGTCGAGCCGGTGCCCTGGGTGGAGGCCGGCCTTGGCGGCGGCGCGCAGGTATCCGGGACTGACGCCGAGAACCGCGACATGGTGCTCGGCGGCAAGGGCCCAGAGCCGGCCCGGATCGGGGTAGGTCGCGCCACCGTCATACAGCACGATGGTGGCGCCGAGGAGCAGGCCAGAGACCTGCATGTTCCACATCATCCAGTTCGTGGTGGTGTACCACAGGAACCGGTCGCCGGCCCGCAGGTCGAGGTGCAGGCCCAGCAGCTTGAGGTGGTCGAGCAGCACGCCGCCGTGACCGTGCACGATCCCCTTGGGGACGCCCGTGGTGCCCGAGGAGAACAGCACCCACAGCGGCGCGGCGAACTCGACCCGTTCGAAGCGGAGGTCCGCCGGCCGAGCGGTGGCCTCGGACCAGTCCGTCACGGCGGCCCCCGGCACCGGTGCCAGCCCGAGAAGACTCACCGTCACCGTGTGCCGCAGGGACGGCAGGGCCTTGCGCAGCGCCGCGACCTGGTCGCGGCGCTCGTGGACGCGCCCGTTCCAGCGATACCCGTCGGCGGCCACGAGCACGACGGGTTCGAGCTGCGCGAAGCGCGCGGCGGCACCCGGCGCGGCGTAGTCCTGGCCGCACACCGACCACACCGCGCCGATCGAAGCGCAGGCCAGGAATGCCACCAGGGCGTGGATTCCGTTGGGTAGGTAACCCACGACGTGGTCACCAGGCGCGACGTCGCTACGGCGTAACCAGTCGGCGAACGCACCGACCTCGGCACGCAACTCCTCCCACGTCCGGGTGGTGGTCGCACCGTCCTCGTCCACGGCGATCACCGCGAGCCCGTCGCCGGCACCGCGCAAGGCGTGCTCGGCATAGTTCAACCGCACCTGCGGGAACCAGCGTGCGCCCGGCATCGCGTCCCCGGCAAGAACTTGGCCGTGGTCGCCGTCGGCCAGGACGTCGAAGAAGTCCCAGATTTGCGCCCAGAACTCTTCGAGGCTTTCGATCGACCACGCGTGCAGAGCGGCATAGCGGTCGACGATGACATCGTGGCGTGCCGCGACATCCCGGGCGAACGCGGTGATCCGCGCCGACGTCAAATCGGACTCGTCCGGGACCCAGATCGGTCTGGTCATGCTGCTCCCCTCCCTTCAGGATTGCGGAAACGTGAGCTAGCGGAGCGGGGAAAAGCGGGCCGGCCAGGCCATGATCGAGTCCGCTTCGAGGATCTTTTCGGGCCCGCCCGGCGGGGGCCACTGGGCGTTGGCGCTGAGCCGCTTGCGGACCGCGACCCGTTCGTCGAGTCCGGCGAAGGGCCAGATGTGCACGATCCGGGCGGGTCCGTCGAGCGCGTACATCACGACCGTGACCGGGTCGATGGAGTGCCGGACGGGAAGTTGGTGACGCCAGCCGGCGATGGTGGCGGGCAGCCCGCCCGGAACGAGATGGTAGTCGCGGATCTCGTAGACCGAGCCGAACTCGCCGGGCCGGGCGCGGGGGACGAACGGGAAGGGAGCGAAGCCGCACATCGTGAGGTCGCTGAGGTGCTCGCCCGCTCCGAAGGGGTGGTCGCTGGCGGCGGCGCGCTCTCGCTCGCGGTAAAGCGCGTCGTCGTCGTCGAAGCTGCGGAGCACGTAGGCGCGGCCAAGCGGGCCGTGCTCGCCCAGCCAGCACCCGAGGAACTCCCCGTGCGCTTCGGGCGCCCGGACCCACGGTTCGATGCCGGCCAGGGCCTTTTCGGTGGCCGGGAGCCGGAAGTGCAGGGTGGTCAGCTCGTACCGGACCGACTGCTCGGTGGGGCCGAGATCGTCGCCGGTGATGATGGGGGCCTCACTCGGCACGGGGACCCTCCTGCTGCTCGTCCACCAGCCGGATCAGGCGCTTGCCCAGGTTGTCTCCGCGATAAAGGCCACCGATGGCGCCGGGAGCTTGCTCGAGCCCGTCCAGGATGTCCTCTTTGTAGGTGAGCTTTCCTTCACGGATCCAGGCCGCGAGGGCGCTTCGGGCCTCACCGAAGCGGTCCGTCCAGTCGGTGGCGAGGAACCCTTGCATGGTGGCTCGTTTGGCGAGCAGGTGACGCTCCACGCGGGGGCCGAGCGGCGGCGGCGTCCAGGTGGTGACCGATACGGTGCCGCAAATGACGACGCGGGCGCCCACCGCGAGGTGCCGCATGACGGCGTCACTGATCGGGCCCGCGATGTTGTCGAAGTACACGTCGACCCCGTCCGGGCAGGCGGTGGCGATCGCGGTGTCGAGATCGTGCCCGGCCTTGTAATCGATGGCCGCGTCGTAGCCGAACTCGTTGCGGCACAAGCCGGTCTTGGCCGGGCCGCCGGCGATGCCGACGGTGCGGCATCCCATGTTCCGGGCGATCTGGCCCACGCAGGAGCCGACCGCCCCGGCCGCGGTGGATACGACGACCGTGTCGCCGGGCCGGGGGCGACCAGCCTCACGGAGGCCGAAATATGCGGTCACTCCGTTGAGGCCGAGGACACCGAGGGACGTCGACAGCGGCAGGTCGGTCTCGTCGATCCGCCGCAGGGTTTCGGGTGACGCGACGGCGTAGTCCTGCCAGCCGAGCATTCCGGTGACGTAGTCGCCGGGCTGGAAGTCCGGGTGCCGCGAGGAAACGACGCGACCGCTGGCGAAGGAACGCATGACCGCACCGAGAGGCACGGGTGCGGAGTAGTTGCTCTCCAGGCTGACCCATCCGCGCATCGCGGGCTCGACGGACAGCCAGTGGTTGCGGACCAGCACTTGGCCGTCGTCCGGCTCGGGCACGGCGACCTCGTCGATCGCGAAGTGCTTCGCGGCCGGGATGCCGTCTGGGCGGGCGGTGAGCAGGACCCGCCGGTTGACCGGGTCAGTCATCATGCTGCCCCTTGCCCGGCCGCGAACTCGGCGCGCAGAGCGGGAAGCACGTGACGCCCGAACAGGTCGATCGACTCGGCCGGATTGCTCGCGCGGCCGACCGTGAGCAGGAGGGACCGGGCTCCTGCTCGTACCGCCGACCGTGCCTGCTCCAGGCATTCCCGCGGCTCCCCCCAGATCGCGAATCGCCGCGAGAGATAGTCGAACAGCCCGAGGTCGTCGACAAGGGCGGAGTCACGCTGGGAAGGGCGAGTGCTGAATCGCGCGATCAGCTCCCGCACGGGGCCGGCCAGTTCAGACGGAACGCCGCGTTGGGCAGGGTCTCTCTTGCCCACCACGTACCCGGTTAGGAAAGCGCAGATCTGGCCGACGGTCGCCCGCGCGATACGGCGGTCTTCGACGCAGTCGAGCGCGGCGAGCTGCCACACCTGGGGCGAGGCCGGTTCGCTGCGCTCGCGCGCTCCGCGGGCGACCTCAGATGTGCTGTGTGCGATGTTCTCCGGGGCCAATCCGTAGCTGACGAACACCCCGTCCGCCAGCCTGCCGGCGAGATTGAGTGACTTCTGATGTGACGCCGCGAGGAAGACCTCGGGGCGGCGGTCGGTCCAGGTCAGCTGAGCGGATCCCGGCCCTATGGACACCTCCTCACCGCGCACCAGGCGCATCGTCGCCTCGAGCTGCTGCTCGAGCTCGCGGACCGATGAACCGGCCAGCCCGAAATTACGCACCGCGCTGTGGCCCGCGCCCACGCCGAGACGGAAGCCGGCCTTGTGGATGGCCGCCAGCGACGCAGCGGCCGACGCCGTGGTGGTCCAGTGCCGCGTGACGAAATTGGTGACGCTCACCGCGATCGGGATGCTCGGCGCCACCGCGCTGAGCAGAGTCGCCGCGACCCAGCAATCCAGACACTGTCCGGGGCTGTCCGCGACCCCGGCGAAGTCATAGCCGTGTTCCTCGGCCAACTCGCCCATCTTGCGGACCGTCGGGGCGTCCTTCGGCCAGAAGAAGAAACCGACCTTCAAGGGTTGAGTTGTCGCTGATTCGGTCACCGTGAGTTTCTCCCTTTCGTCGCTATCGCGATGGCTATGAGCGTGAGACAGGCGCCGGTGGCGGTGGGCAGTACGGAAAGGGCCCCGCCGAGCGGGAAGAACACGTCCAGTGCAATGGAACCGACCAGCTGGCCCGCGACCGAGGCCATGCTCAGCAGCAGGACACCGATATGGCGCACAACCAGTGCCGCGACGGCGATGAACACGGCTCCGACCAGCCCACCGAAATAGAGCCAGATCTGCGTCGGCAGGTGGACGGACCCGCCTCCGGCAAGGTGCCGGGCACCCCAGACGAGCAGGGGAATTGCGGTCGCGACGAAGAAACTGACCCAGGTGGCGAGCAGTGGCGACCTCGCCGCCGCGGCTGTCGCCCCGTTCATCGCCTTTTGCAGGCTGAGCATGAACCCGGCGGTGACGGCACCCAGAGCCGGGAGTAGGACGGTGACGGGGTGGGGCGCATCGACCAGGCGGGGAAACACCGAAATGACCGCGGCGGCGACCACCAGGACAGCTCCGATGAGCCGTGCGGCACCGAGTCCTCGCCGTGGGCTGCGCGCGATGCCCAGGGCGTCGACGACGAGCCCGCCGAGGGTCTGGCCGGCGATGACGGAGACCGTGAACACGGCGATCCCGGTCACGAGTGCCGCGGTCGACTGGACGAACACCAGCACACTCCCGCAGGCGCCCGCCAGCAGGCAGTAGCGGGGGAACTGCCGCTCCTTGACGGCAGTAGCCAGGGTGCGCCAGGCGCGTCGCTGCCGCGGGATGAGCAGCGCGAACGGGGTCACCGCGACCCAACCCGCCGCAAGGCTCAAGGCGGCCGCGGCAGTACCGTCGCCGACACGATGGCCGAGCTCGCCGTTGAGCCAGGACTGGAGCGGAAGCAGCATGCTCACGACCAGGGCCGCGACGACGGCGGGCCACTTCCGTGGTTGCGGGACGACCCCGGCGGGTGCGGCCAGGGCAGGGCTTTCGGTCCCCGACCGGTTGTCAGCGTTGAGGCTGTTCATTGGGCTCCTCGTTGTGCCCGTGATGCGAATCGTTGGGCTGATACTTGAGCCCCCGCGGCACAACCGGTATCCGTAAGTTGACTGCAGTCCTTCGCAGTCGGAGGGCGAGTCGAGGAGGTCTTGGCCATGTCGCGACCGTCTGAGCAAGACGCCGTCGATGCGCTGTCATTGGTGGGCCGCGACCACGAGATCGCTCGCGTGAGTGCCCTGCTCGCGGAAAACCAGGCGGTGGTGGTATCCGGCGACTGGGGCAGCGGCAAGACCGCGCTGCTAGACGTCGTTGCGCGCGACGCGAGGCGCCTCGGTCGCTCCGTGGTCCGGCTGTCCGGTCGACGCAACGCCGCGGGTCCTGTCTCGACGGTCCTGCGGCAGCTCGTGCCCGCGCCGAAGGTGCCGCTGGTCGTGGTCGACGACGCCGATCGGCTCGACTCCGCCTCGCGACAGGCTCTGGCGAGCTTGTCCAGGCAGCCCGCGGAGTCACGCGCGGAGTTGGTGTTGAGCGTGGACGTGGATGCCTCCGTGCCCGAGTTCGAGCAGGGCCACCCGGTGATCGAGCTCGAGCCGCTGGACCTGCCGTCCGCCCACCTGCTCCTGGATCGCCAGCCGCATCCGCCGACGGGTCGTGCGCGACTTCGCGTGCTCGACCAGGCCGCCGGCAACCCGCTCGCCCTGATCGAGCTGGCGCGAAACGCGGAGGACGACCGGCACCTGCTGTCGCCGTCGCGCCGGCTGGAGCGTGCCCTCATCTCCCGGCTGGCCGGCCTGCCGGCAGGCACCCGCGCGGCGCTGCTCCTCGCGGCGACGGATCCGGTCGCCGGTGGCCTTCACGAGGTCGATCCGGGAGCGTGGGCTCCCGCTGAGCGCGCCGGGCTGGTGCGCTTCATCGGGCAGCAGGTGCACTTCCGGCATCCGCTGCTGCGGGCGGCGGTCTATCACAACGCGCCCCTCGAGCAGCGGCGCGAGGCTCATCTGACGCTGGCCAGGGCTCTCACCGCACGCCCCGACCGCCAGGCCTGGCACGCTGCCGAGGCGGCCCGCCGCCCCGACGAGGGGGTCGCGGTCAGGCTCGCGTCCGCAGCCGACCGGGTGCTGCGAGACGAGGGATACGCCGCCGCGGCCACGATCCGGGAACGGGCTGGGGAGCTGAGCCCCGCTGCGGAAGATCGGGCCATGCGCCTGGTGGAGGCGGCGTGTCACACCATCTGGCTCCGGCAGCCGCAATGGACCCACGACCTGCTGAGGCAGGCGGACGTGTCCGGAGCCGACCCGGTGACGCGAGCACGCGCCGTACTGCTGGCCGGGCGAGCGCTGGCATTGAACCATCGTTATGCGGCAGCGCTTTCGGTGCTCTCGGAGGCCGTGGAGCAGGTGGCCGACTCGGATCCGGTCCTGGCTCTGGACATGCTGGGTACCGGCGCGGTCGTCGCTTATCACTCCGGAAGCCCAGCGGCGCGCGATGGAGTGCGCCGGCTGCTGGGCCGTGTGACCGGCATATCCGACAATGGCGGGATCGAGCTGCGGCGCGCCTGGACGTCGGCGCTGATCGACCCCATCGGCGACCGGGCAACGCTGATCCACGAACTGCCCCGGCTCGCCGAACGCGCCGCGGGGGACCCGCAGCGTCTGATCGCGGTCGGCACGGTGGCGTGGCTGCTCGACGAGACACCGCGAGCGCTCGATCTTTTCGATGACGGGCTCAGCCGATGGCGGGCGCACGCTCCGATCCCCCACAGCCTGGTCTGCGCCGCCTGGTCGGCCTATTTCGAGATGGGACAGTGGGACACGGCCCACGCCATGGCCGAGCACGCCTCCGCCGAGACCGCCATTGCCGACCTTCCCGAAGCGGCCGCCAGCGCACTGCTCATGCGAGCCTCCGTCCTGGCGTTGCGCGGCCAGGCGACTTCGGCGATCGAGCTGGCGACCGACGCGTCGGCGCTGATCGACCCGATGGCCCAGACCATGCTCGGCGTCCGGACCCAGTGGGTGCTGGGCGCGGCGGCCGTCGCGGACGGAGACCATGACGCCGCGTTCCATCACTTCCGGTCGGCCTTCACCGCGGAGGGCGAGCCGGTCCATTTCCATGCGAGCTATGCGGTCCTGGCCGACCTTGCCGCCGCGGCGGCGCGCATCGGCCGATCCGGCGACGTGGCCCCGTTGCTCGACATGGCTACGCGAGCGCTGGGTGGCAATGCCTCGCCCCGTCTCGCCTCACTTCTGCACCGTGCCGCGGCGTTGTCGGCTGCCGAAGAGGTCGAGGCCGAGCGCCATTTCCGTGCGGCACTCGAGGTCGAGCGGTGGCCGTTCGAACACGCGCAGCTGCAGCTCGACTACGGCGAATGGCTGCGCCGGCGCCGTCGCATCGTCGAAGCCCGGCCACTGCTGCTCGCGGCGGTGGCCACGTTCCGCCGGCTAGGGGCCGGTCCCTGGACGCGCCGCGCCGAGGCCGAGCTCCGTGCTGCCGGCGTAGGAGCCCCCGATACGACCGCCACGTCGCTGTCGGAGTTGACCACCCAGCAGCAGCAGATCGTGCGCCTGGCCTCCCGGGGCATGACCAACCGCGAGATCGGTGAGCAACTCTTCCTTTCGCGGCGCACCGTCGAATCCCATCTCTACCGATCCTTTCCCAAACTCGGCGTCACCTCCCGGGCGCAGCTGCGCGACCTCCTGCCAAGCGACTAACGTCCGTGGTCGAAACTGCGCTCTCGACCGCCTGGTGTGGTCGGCGCGGAGGGCGTGGCGATCACCGTCGTCACCGCACCGGCCGGAAGGGCCTCGTGGGGTGATAGCCAGGGCGTTCTGCCGCCCGGCGGCAGACAGCTTGCCGACCAGCAGCGAAGCGGTAGCGTGCCCGAACTTCACACAACTCACCGCACTGGACGCTGAGCCGACCAGTTCCGGAGCCGTGGACCCGCCAACTAGACGGCGATCGACGTCCTGCTACATGGAGCGGCGCACGTTGGTGGTGAAGTTGGCATCGGCCAGATGCCCGTTTCGCCGTCGAGTCCAGAGTGCTGTCTGTAAAAGCTCGTTGCTGGTTTCCGCACCCCATGCGGCGCAAATGATAGTGCAGTTCGGAATTTCCGGCGGACACTATTTGTGGTCGGCGGGGGAGGCCCGGTAACCGGCTCGCGAACCAGGTCTCGACGCCCATCCCAGCCAGCAGTAGCCGCGCGGCGCCGAGATACCGGCTCGCTGAACGTGGCCTGCCGATGATGGTCGCCGGTCATGCGCGATCACGCCCAACCCGGCCGCGTAACAGTCGGCGAGCAACAGGGCAGCACGCGGCCGCCCGAGGCCAGGCCGCAGCGGTGCCGTATCGGCGCGAGAAGGCGGAGAGGTCCCTGGCTGGTCATGCCGAGCACGCCGCAGGGATCGGTACCGATCATCGGCGTTCCGTGTGTGACACTGATGGCCAAAGGCGTCCCGCTCACCCGAAACTGCGACAACTTGATCCCGGGGTTCTCCCACCACTGCTTCGCCATCACGTGCAGGTGGTAGCTCAGGAGCGGTTGCCACGGAACGATGCTGTCCCCAGGACGGGCCGCTCCACGTCGGCATTCGCCCAACAAAATTGCCCCATCGTGCAGACTATCGGGGAAAACTCGTCATTCGTGAACGTGTTCGTATGCGTTCGGTGTGGGCGTTGTTGACCACGGATGGAACGCCCCGCTATAACGAAAGAGTAGCCGAACCGAACTGGCCAGCCGCCAAAAAGACAAGGACGTTCTGGCTTTGAGGTTCATCCCCTTGTTCGATCGAATCGAAACTAACGACCATTCGGCCAAATTGCGACCAGCCACCGGAAAGGGAAAACAAAGTATGTCAGCCGAAGCCGCCCGGGTAAAGGACATACAGGCGGCCCCGGTGCCGGAGGTGCACCGGGTCGTGATCTGTGATGCACAGGAACTGAGCCGAGCCGGTCTTCGTACGATGTTGCAGGGTGACCAAGGGCTCCTCATCGAAGCGGAAGCGGAAGGCAGCCGGGAACTGGACATCCTGGTTCGCCGGCTGCGCCCCGACGTGGTCGTCCTCGGGCTGGACACGTACGCGCGGGACGACCTGGCCGCGCTCCGGTCGATCGCCGAACTCGTGCCGCTGGTGATGCTTTCCGGCAACTGGAACGAGCAATATGCGCTGTACGCGCTGCGGGCCGGAGTGCGCGGCTTGGTGCACAAGGGAGACCGAAGACAGGTGCTCATCGACGCCGTCCGGACGGTCACTGACGGCGAGATGTTTCTGGCACCGCCGCTGACCGAGCAACTCGTCACACGGATGGTCCGCAGAGCCCCGGCGACCCGAAGAATGCATGACAGCATTGCGGCGCTGACCGAGCGGGAGCACAGCGTGCTCCGTTCGCTGGCCCTCGGCATGAGCACCGAAGAGATTGCCGTGGCCCTGTTCATCAGTAGCGCGACGGTGAAGTCCCATATTTCGCATATGTTGAATAAACTAGGTTTGCGAGATCGGGTACAAGCGGTGGTGCTCGCTCACCGGATGGGGCTCGTGGACGATTGATCCGCCCGACCTGGTCACCGATGCCGGTGCTTACCGGCGGATTGCTGACTGTGTCCTCGCCATGCTGTCCGGGCCAGGACGGCCCAGCCAGCGCCGATACGCGATGGCGAGCGCTGCCACCACTACCGGGACCCCTATGGTCGCGCCGCTGAACGGCAGCAGGGCCAAGCACAACACCGCGGAGAACAGGGCGAGAACCCGCGGCACACCGGACAGCAGCCGGGCGCCCGCCGCCATGCCGATCACATAGGTGACGATCACCAGTGAGTTGGGCACGACGAGCAGCGTTTCCGGACCCCAGTTCGCCACATACGTGATCAGCAAGGCGACACCGGCGAAAGCGCCGACGCCCAGCACCGCGGCCCGTGGCACGCCACCACTGTCCACTTTGGCCAGGGGAGCGGGGAACACGCCGTCCCGGGCGAGCGCGTAACCCAGCCGCGATGTGGTCGCAATGAAGGCGTTGACGGTGCCGAGGGAGATCAGCAGCGCGAGCACGGCGGTCAGCATGCCGACGGCGTTGCCGGCGCCGTTGGACATCAGCCGGGCGATCACCGTGCGGTTGACGTCGTCACTGCCGTAGGTACCGGTGCCGATCGTGGCCACGACGACCCCCACAAACAGCAAGGTGATCAACCCGACACTGAGTATCGTCGCCCGTTGCACGTCACGCGCCGGATCACGGAACTCCTCGGACAGATGCGCGATCGCTTCCCAGCCAAAAAATGCGAAGAAGATGAGCAGAGCCACCTGGCCGACCGAAGCCAGACCGTGCGGCGCGACCGGAGTCCAGTTCGCTGCGTGAAACCGGGGCAGGGACACCAGCAGCGCCAGCAGCAGCATGGTGGCGACCACCCCGCTGAACACCAGTTGCAGCCGGCCGCTCACCTTGAGGCCCCTGGCGTTGGCGACGGTGCCGATCACGAGAATGCCCGCGGCCAGCAGGAAGGCTTCGCCCCGGCCGAACCCGAGGCGGGAGGCGTAGTACGCCCCGGTCAGGGACACGAGAGCCTGCGCCGTGGCCGAAGCGACGAAATAGAACCAGCCGATGACCGTGCCCAATGCCGGGCCGAAGGCGAACCGCACATAGGTCGCTACCCCGCCCGCGTCGGGAAAACGGGCCGCCAACGCCGCGAACACCAGCGCGAGCGGGATACCCAGCAGCGCATCGAACAGCCAGGCTCCCAGTGAGGCTGGACCGGCGAGCGTGACGCTGAGCCCGGGCAACAGCAGCACACCCGCGCCGATCACAGCCCCGACATAGAGCGCCACACCCTGCCAAACCGTGATGGTTCGCCGCAGTGATTGGTTCACCGACTGTGCCCTTCCGATGACGGTTCGCCGTGGACCGGTCACGTGAATGTAACGGACAGCCGCCACCCTGGCAACACCAGATAACAATCTTTGCTGGTGTTGCAACCGGTACCGCTGCGATCGCACGACCCGACCCACCCCAAGAGTTGACCGGCAACACGCTCCCGGTGTGAAGACAAGGCGCGCCGCGCCTTCTTACCGTTGTCTGGCGCCGACCGACCTTGCCCCGCAACACTTTGAGAAAGGCGGCATGTCAATGCCTGTGCACAGTTGGGAGCCGGCCGATCTCCGGCCGGAACCCAAGTTCAACGTTCGGGCCCAGCGCCTGCCCAGACTGCCCGGCGCTGCGGAACCGTACGAGGGCGGGGCATGGGTCGTGGTCGATCCGGGCACCACGATGACCGAGCACGTGAACCCCGGCGGGGAGTCGGAGCTGTTCTACATCATCGAGGGTGCCGGACTGCTCAGTATCGAGGGCGAGCCGGACCGGCCGGTGAAATTCGGTGACACGATTTTCATCCCGCCCGAGCACCGGCACTCGCTGCTCAACGACACCGAGAACGCCTTGATCTTCCTGTCGTTGTGGTGGGGAGGCCGCCCGGCGGAACTATCCGCGAACAGCTGAGGCCGGCCGGAGATGGCTCGCTTCGGGAACCAGCTGCTGGCGCTCGCGCGTACGGTCAGGGAGGACATCGACGTCGTGTGCGCGAAGGACCCGGCCGTCAACACCGCCTGGGAAGTCCTGTTCTATCCGCATCTGCACGCCTTGTGGCTGCACCGGCTGGCGCACTTTCTGTATCTGCGAAACCGGCGCGTGCCAGCCCGGATGATCGCACTGCTGGGACGGCTGGTCTCGGGAGGTATCGACATTCATCCGGGTGCCCGGATCGGGCGACGGTTCTTCGTCGACCACGGCACCGGGGTGGTCATCGGCGAAACCACCGAAATCGGCGACGATGTCATGCTCTACCACCTGGTGACGCTCGGCTCGGCCGGCTGGTGGACGGATGCGGCACGCGGCCAAGGCGCCCAGCGTCACCCGTCCCTGAGCGACGGCGTGATCGTCGGCACCGGCGCCAGCATCCTGGGACCGGTGACGGTCGGCGCCGGCAGCCGGATCGGGGCCCATGCCGTGGTGCTGTGCTCACTGCCTGCGGACTCCCGCGTACCGGCCGGCCGGATCGCCAAGGCTTCCGCGGAAAGGAAGACAGCAGATGACACAACGTTTCCTCATCACGTGCGCTCCGCCCAATCCCAACGGTGATCTGCACCTGGGCCACCTGAGCGGCCCGTTTTTCGGCGCTGACGTACTACGCCGGTATCTGCGTGCCCGCGGACGGCAGGCCGTCTACGTCGCCTACACCGACGACCATTCGATCTATGTGCCCCGGCGGGCGAACGAACTCGGCTTGACGGCAAGGGAAACCGCGGCTCGCTACACCCGGCGCATCGAACAGACACTGGCGCTGGCGGACATGCTTCCCGACCACTACTCGCATCCGCACCGGGACAGCCGGCACGACCGGTTCGTGCGGAACCATTTCCTCGAACTGTGGAAGAACGGCACGATTGCCGAGCAGGAGCTGCCGACCCCGTACTGCCCGAGCTGCCAGGTATTCCGTTACGAGGCATATCTGCGCGGCCGGTGCCGGTTCTGCGGCGTGCCGAGCGACGGCACTTACTGTGAGGACTGCGGACTGCCGCAGGATCCCGGCGGGCTGCACGACGCACGCTGCGTCGCCTGCGGTACCGCACCGGAATACCGCCCGTCGCGCAGGCTGGTCGTGCCACTGTCCGCCTTCGCCGACCGGCTCACCGCCGTGTTCGTTGCCAGCCCATGGCGGCAGCGCGTACTGGACTACGTGACTGGGCTGGTGGAGCAAGGCCTGCCGGACGTGCCGATCAGCAGGGAGGCCGACTACGGCCTCCCGGTCCCGTTGGCGGATTGGTCCGGACATGTTCTGGACACCTGGTTCAGTGGCATCTTCGGGTATCTGGCCGCCACCGCCGGATACGGCGCCGCCATCGGCGAACCCGGGTTGTGGCGGGAGCTGTGGCAGGAACCGGAAACGGTGATCGTGCATTTCATCGGGTTCGACTGCAGTTTCTCCCATGCCGTGCTGTGGCCGGCATTGCTGCTCGCACTCGGCGAATACCAGACTCCGACTCACGTGATCAGCAATGAGTTTTACAACCTGGAGGGCGAGAAGTTCTCGACCAGCCGCGGTCACGCCATCTGGGGTTCCGAATTCTTGCGCGAAGCCGCGCCGGACGCCGTTCGGCTGCATCTGGCCCGCACCAATCCCGAGTACGAGAAATCAGATTTCCGGTCGGCCGAGTTCGACCGGACGGTCAACGATGTACTGGTCGGCACGCTCGAATCGTGGGCCGCGGCCGTGTTCGACGAGCTGGCCGCACAGGCGGATTCCGTGATCCCGGCGGTTGAGAGTACGCAGGGCTCGCCCACCGTGCGGGCCCTGGCCGAGGATCTTCCGGACCGGCTGGCTCGCGAGTTCGAGCCGGACACGTTTTCCTTGCGGGGCGCGGCTGGCACACTTGTCGAGGCGGTCGGCGCCGCAGCCGGCGAGTGGGGTGCCGCCCCGTCGCACGCGGAGCCCGGCGAGCTGGCGGCACACCTGGAGTTGCTGGCCACCCTGGCCGCGGTCGCCGCGCCACTGATGCCTGGTTGGTCGGCGCACACGGCGCGGCAGCTGGGCCTGCGGGTTGGGCTGGACGGGCTGGCGTGGCCTCGACCGGGACTGCCTGTTCTCGTGCCGGGACAACGGGTTGCGCCACGGTTTCAGCGCCTGTTTCAGGCTCGGCAATGATCGGGGGTGAACGGGGCAGGCCTGCCCTGTGGTGGGTCGGCTGGGTGGTCGGCGCGGGGCAGCCCATCTCCTGGTATCGCGATGAACCGGGCTGACCTTCGGGTGGCGGTCGGGCTGGCCGCGAACGTTCTCGGTGTCGGCGCGCTGTTCCTGCCCTGGACGGCACGCGTCGAGTTCGGGTGGGCGGCCTTGTTCGGCTGGATCTACCTGGTCGTGTGTGGAGCGCTGCTGGTTCGCGCACTCGCCTTGGCGGCTCTGGTGCCGGGCGGCGTGGCCGGCCTGGCGGGTGTGGCGTTCGGCGCGCGGTTCGCCCGCGCGGTCCACGCCTTCTACGCGGTCGGGGTCACCTTGGGGCAGGCCGTGGTCGCTGTAGTGGCGGCCGGATTCGTGGCACAGTCCTTCGGGTACGCCGAAACCGCATGGTGGGTGGCCGTACTGGTGATCGCGATCGGCACGGTCGTGGCGGGGACCGGGCGCCAGATCAGCCGGCCGCGGCCGGTGGTCCGGCTGGTGGTCGTGTTGGTGCTGCTGGCCGCGGGCGTCATGCTCAGCCGCACCGGTCATGACGTCCCGCCGCCTCCGCCGGCCGGCCCTGAGTTGTTTCTCGCCGCGGCATTCCTGCAGTTGTTCGCAGTCGTCGGCTGGGAGTCCACCCCGCAGCTCCTCGGCGAGACGGGCACCAGCCGGGCGCGGGGGCCACTCGCCGGGGTGCTGGTGGTCGCCGTCGTGCACGGTCTGGCACTGCTCGGCGCCGGTGCGGCGGCGAACCAGCCGGTTGCCCCTGGGTTGCTGCTCCCCGGCCTCGGGCCGGGCGGTGGCAGAGTGGTTTCGCTGCTGTTCGCCGTCGCCGTCGGCTACTTCTGCGTGCGCAACATCGGCACCGCCGCCGGGGCGGCCGCCCGGGCCTGGACCGGCGCGGCACCGACCATGTGGTCACTGCGCCTGGCCGCGCCGGCCGTGGGGCTGGTGTCGGCGGCCGGCGCCCTGCTGATCACGCGCGGCCGGGTGAGCGCGATCGACGTGCTCTCCGTCCCGAACGCCATGGCGTTGAGCGTGTTCGCCGTCGCGGCCGCCGCCGTGCTCGTCTCCGGCAGGCGCCGCGCCTGGCCGGTGTCCGCCGTGTCGGCTCACCTGCCACTGGCGTTGTTCGCCGGTCCCGCCTTCGTCCTGCCCGTGGCACTGGCCGCTGGTTTCGCGGTGCGCCCCGCTTTCGCGCTCGAGCGGTGGGCGACCTATTCGTTCGCGGAATTGGCTGCCGAGCGGGACCGGTCACGGCAACGGTATCTGGAGTTCCTGCGGCGCCACGCCCTGAGCGCGGGGATCTATGTACTGGCCGCGGGGACGGACGATCCGCAACAGCCCCATCGTGAGGACGAACTGTATTTCGTGATCGAGGGCCGGGCCAGGTTCGGGGCGAACGGGGAAAGCCGTCACGTGGGGCCTGGTTGCCTGATCTACGTGCCAGCAGGGCTACCGCACCGCTTCACCGACATCGAAGCGGACCTGAGTGTGCTCGTGGTGTTCGCTCCGGCGGAAACCAGCCTCTGACTCACGGAACAGCCTTCGCGCGAAGTGATCTCGGGCAGCCCCCGCCAGATGCCGGCCGGCGGATGGTCGCCGGGAATGGTGAAGACCGCGTCCGGGGCGGCCAGAGCCACGACCGCGCCCATCGTCCCTGTCGTTCAACGCTTTCAGGTAACGCAGCACCACGTCCTTGGGGTCGTGGCCGAATCTCCGGCGTCAGCGGGTCATGTGCCGGCATTCTTCGCTGCTCACCTGGCCGCAGGGGCTTCGGCGCGCGAGCCGGTCCGAGATGAGCCGAGGGCGAGCCGTTCGCGCAGGTCGCGGTGGATGGTGTCGGCCTTGACCGCCATGACGCTGAATGACGTCGCGCTGCTGATGCCGTGGCGCCATTCCGTGATGCCGTTGAGGTAGATGCCCGCCTCGAAGTCGTCACGAGTTTGCACGCGATAGGCCCGCGTGACCACCGGATCACCGCTCTCGTCGGTGAGCAGGTATTCCTGGACCGGCCGCAGCACGTCCGGAATCCGTGGCTCGCTGAACCCGGTGCTCAGTACCACGGCGTCCACGTCGAGTGCCTGCTCTGCGCCGCTGTTCACCTCGGCGAGCTCGAGCCGGACCCCACTCGGCCTGCCGACCGGCTGGCGCTGAACGTCCACTTTGGTCACTTCGGTCCGGCGCTGGATGTGCCAGCGATTGCGGCCGGCAAGCCGGTCGTCGTAGACCGCCTGGTAGAGCGCGGTCGAGACGTCGGGGTCGACGGCGGCGTAGTTGGTCGCTTTGGCCCCGGCGAAGGCCCGTTCACGCCGGTCGCGGTCGAGGCCATAGAAGTAGTCGGTCTCCTGCGGGAAATACACCTCGTTGCTGAAATGGCCGAGTTCGTACATCCGAAACCCGGCATTGCGGGTCAGCGCGTACAACTCGTGGTCCGGATGGGCCGCGGCCAGGTGCAGCAGGATCTCCCCGGCGCTCTGGCCGGCACCGACGACCGCGATCCGCAGCGGCCCATCCGGCAACAGCGACAGCCGCGGCAGGAATTCCTGGGCGTGGAAGACCCGGTCGCCAAGGCTCGGCCGGAACAGTGCGGGTACCCACGGCTGGTGGCCGGTGGATATTGCCACGTTCCGGCCGCGGTGCCGGTGCTCGGCGCCGTCACGGGGGTCCACGCTGATCACTTCGACACTGCGTACTCGCCCATCGCGGTCCTGCACCGGCCGCACCTCGGTCACCTCGCGGTGATAGTCGACGGCGCCGCCGGATTCACGCGCTGCCCATTCGATATAACCGGACCATTCACGGCGGCTGGCATAACCTCCGAGCAGGGTGAACGGGTAGAACCGGCCGGTGCCGACGAGATAGCTGGGAAAGGTGAAGCGGCTGCGGGGGTTGACCGGGGTGGCGAAATCACGCAGGAAATGGTGCTGGATATCGGTACCGGCCAGCATCAGGTTGGGCTGCCAGGAAGAGTCCCCGGCGCGCTCCAGATACACTGCGTCCAGGCGGTCGGCCGGCCGGGCCTCGTCGTGATCGGCGGCGGCGACGGCCAGCGAGATTCCGGCCGGACCGAAACCGGCCACCACCAGGTCATGGACTCTGTTACTGCTCACGCCTTCTGGCTCCTTGTCGGATCGTCGGACCGATCGGCGTCAGGCATTCGCCACGGCCGCCTCCACCACGGCAATTCCCCGGCTCAGGTCGCCGGGGTCGATCGTCAGCGGAGGCATCAGTTTCACGACCCGGTCGCCGCGGCCACATAGCTCCACGATCAGGCCGTTGTCGAAGCAGTAGCGCTGGATCCGCGCGGCACGGGCCGAGTCCGCCACCTCGATGCCGGCGAGCATGCCGCGGCCTCGTATGGTCACCTCGCCGAGCCGGCGCAGTCTGGTTTGGAGGATCTCGCAGTTGGCCGCCAGCCTGCGGGTGAACTCGGGCTGGGCCCACTCCTCGAGCGCCCCGGCGCCGGTCACGAAGGCCAGCTGGTTGCCCCGGAAGGTGCCGGTGTGCTCGCCCGCGGCCCACACGTCGATACCGGGCGCGATCAGCAACACCGACAACGGAAGCCCATATCCACTGAGCGATTTGGAAAGCGTGATCAGGTCGGGGACGACACCGGAATGGGAGAAACTGAAGAACCCTCCCGTTCTGCCGATGCCCGCCTGGATGTCGTCGAAGATCAGGAGGATATCCAGGCGTTCGGTGAATTCCCGCAGCCGGCGCAACCACTCCGCGGAGGCCGGATACACGCCGCCGTCCACTTGGACCGGCTCGACGATGACCGCCGCCGGGATTTCGACGCCTCCGGCCGGATCGGCCAGCAGGCGGTCCAGATAGCCGATCGAGTCGAACGGTCCGCCAGGCCCGTCCTCGTACGGGACGAACACGACGTCCTGCAGCTCCACCCCGCCGGCGGCGCGGGCCCGGCGGCTGCCGGTGACCGACAAGGAGCCGCGGGACATGCCGTGGAAAGCGCCGGTGAAGGCGACCACGGTGCGCCGCCCGGTCGCCTTGCGGGCCAGCTTCAGCGCCGCTTCCACGGCGTCGGTGCCGGTGGGGCCGGTGAACTGCACCTTGTGTGCCAGCCCGTGCGGCTCCAGCGCGAAGCGCCGGAGCGCGGAGAGGAAGTCGCGCTTGGCGGTGGTGTAGAGATCCAGGCCATGAATGAGACCGTCCTCATCCAGATAAGACCGCAAGCGCCTTTTGAGGGCGGGCGGGTTGTGACCGTAGTTGAGCGCGCTCGCCCCGCAGAAGAAGTCGAGGAATTCCCTGCCGTCCTCGCTGTACAGCCAGGCTCCTCGTCCCCGGCGGAAAACGACCGGGAACACCCGGCTGTAGAGCCGGACCTCGGATTCGTGTTCTTCGAAGACCGAGATGTCCTCGGGTGATGTGGTCGTGGTCATCAAGCCTCACATGGTGGCGTAGCGCGGAATCGGAGCGACGGGCTCGCGTCCGGCGGCGAACCGGTCGGGGCGGTAGGGAACGAGTTCGGGCTGGTCTCCGGCCCCGGTCAGTTCGGCGGCGACCGCCCTGCCCACCGACGGCGCCACTTTGAAGCCCCCGCCGTTGAATCCCGTGGCCAGGTAGAGCCCGGCGAAGAGACGGCCGATGAGGGCCCGCCCGTCGGGCGTGTACCCGTCGGCCGCCGCGGCGGCCGACGTGCGCGGAGCCCGCGCGAGCCCCGGCAGACGGCGGTCGATGCGGGCCCGGGCCGCCGCTTCCCGATCCCGCTCGGGCGGATCGTTCGCGTCATCCGGTTCGGTGTCCCAGCCCTCGAGCGGTACCCCGAACAGCACGGAATGGTCGAAGGCGGGGCGGAAATAGGTACCGGTGAGGTCGTCGATGACCATCGGCAGGTGTTCGCGGGCCGGGAGGTCCCCGGCATCCGCGACGATCAGCCCGACTCGCTTGGTGCGCAGCGGTGGTGCGAACTCCCCGAGCAGCGCGCCGGACCAGGCCCCGGCCGCGAGTACCACCTCACCCGCCGCAACCCTCTCGGCCCCGGTGTCCACTCCGGACACTCGTTGTCCGGACCACAGCAGCCGACCGCCGGACCGGCTGGTGAGAACAGTGACACCCCGGGCCTGGTCGAGGAAAGCGGTCCTGGTCCGATGCGGGTCGGCGTAGCCGCTGCGCGGCTCGTAGGCGACGGCGGCGACGCCGTCGAGGTTCAGCCCCGGATGCCGGTCCGCGAACTCCGCCGGAGTCAGCACAATGGCCTCGACGCCTAGATCGGTGAGTACCTTGACGTTGTCCCGCAAGATATCCGTGTGCCGCTCGCCGACCAGGAAAGCGAAACCGGTGCGGCGGAAACCGGCGTCACCGCCGATCTTTTCGCCCCAGTTTTCGAAGGTGCCGAAGGAGAGTGCGGCCAGCTGGGCGTCCGCCGGGTCGCTGTGGTGCAACCGTATCTGCCCGGCGGTGTTCGAGGTCGCGGACCTATGCGTGCCGCTGCTCCGTTCCACGAGCGCCACGCTTACGCCGGCTCCGGCGAGGTGGTGGGCGATGCTCGCGCCCACCACCCCGCCGCCGAGCACGGCGACGTCCACGGTCCGCGTCACCGGGGTCCTTTTCGCGGAGCGGGAGTGAATTCCAGTGGCAGGTGCCGCAGGCCGCGGAACGACAGATTGGGCTGCCACTCCAGCGGCCCGTCCGCTTGCCGCAGGCCGGACAGGCGTCCCAGGATGGCCTCGAACGCGATTTCGCCTTCGATGCGTGAGAGTTCGGCTCCCGGGCAGTAATGGATGCCGTGGCTGAACGCGACGTGCTTGTTTTCCCCGCGCCGGATGTCGAGCTCGTGCGGGGCCGGGAAAACCTCCGGGTCGTGGTTCGCCGCACCCAGCATGACCAGGACCTTGTCGCCCTTTTTGATGGTTTGTCGCCGCAGGGTGATGTCCTCGGTGGCCAGCCGGCCGACGAGGTGCAGGGGTCCGTCGTAACGCAGGAACTCCTCCACGGCGCCGGGCACCAGGTCCGGGCGCTCGGCGAGCAGTGCCACCTGCTCGGGATGGCGCAGCAGGGCCAGCAGCCCGTTGCCGATCAGGTTCAGCCCGGTCTCCAGCCCGGCGAACAGCGTGACGATGCAGGTGGCGACCAGGTCGTCGTCGCCGAGTGCGTCCTCGTCGCGGCGGACCAGTGCGGTGAGCATGTCCTCTCGAGGCTCCGCGCGCCGCGCCGCGCCGAGGTCCAGGAAGTACTCGCGCATGGCGAGGACGGCGTTCTGTCCCCGCTCCAGATCGGCGGTCGGCACGTTGGCGCCACCGGCGTTGATGGCCGCGACGAAATCGGCCGTCCACCCCTTGACTTTTTCCCGGTCGGCGGCGGGGATGCCGATCAGATCCGAGTTGACGACGACCGGGATGCGGGCGCCGAGGTCGTCGATCCCGTCTGCGCGGCCGTCCTCGATCACGGCGTCGATCAGTTCGTGCACGACCTCCCGAATCCGCGGGCGCAACCCGTTGACCAGGCGGACGCTCATCCCGCGGCGCACCGGGCGGCGCAGCCGGGTGTGGCGCGGTGGATCGTTGTAGATGAGCATTCGGCTGCGGATGTCGGCGAACTGCCGGAACCGCTCGGCGTCGGCCCCCTGAAGATGCCCCAGGTAGGCCGCGGTGCGGTCGGAGGAGAACCGCTCAGGGCTGCTGAGGGCGTCCAGCACGTCGTCATAGCGCAGCAGCAGCCAGGAGTCGAGGCGCTCGTCGAAGTGCACCGGGTCGGTGGCGCGCAGGAGGTCGTATATCGGGTAGGGGTCGGCGAGGATGTCGGGGCTCAGCAGGTCGTACTGCTGGGCGGGTTCTTGCCGCAGGCCGGGCGTGTCCCGGCTGTCAACGGGCATGACAAAGGGGCCTTTCGCGCTGGAGGACCGTCGGGATCAGGCGGCAAGGGATTTGCTGAGGCTGTCAGCGATGGCCGCGGCGCGCAGGGAGACAAGGCTGAACGAGCCCGCGTCACCGAGGCCGTGCGTGGTCTCGCAGACGCCGTTGAGGTGGATCGGCGGCAGGGAGTCGGCCGGGGCAGCCAGCACGCGGTAGTCCCGGCCGATCGACGCGCGGCCGGACGGGGTGCGGTCGACGCGGGGCCGGATCGGTTCCAGCATTTGTGGGAGGAAGTGGCTCCCGTGCTCGTCGGTCAGGTCGGTGAAACCGGTCGCCAGCGCCACTGCGTCCACGGTGATCTCGGTGGTGGTCCCCCGGTGGCGTTGGGTCAGCGCCAGGGTGACGCCGGCCGGGCCCGGCCGGACCCTGGCCACTTCGGTGTTGCGGTGCAGTTCGATCTGGTCGTGGCCGTCGAGGCCCTGCTCGTACAGCCGGGCGTTGAGGGCATCCAGCACGTCCAGGTCGGCGGCCGAGTAGTTGGTGTAGCGCAGCTGACGGTCGAGATCGTGCTTGGTCTCGTCCGAGGAACTGTAGTAGTAGTCGACGAATTCGGGAAAATACACCTCGCCGTGGAATGGGCTGAGGTCCTTCTGTCGGTAACCAAATCCGCGGACGACATTGTGCACATGCCCTTCCGGAAAACGCGCGGAAATGTCCAGAACCAATTCCGCCGCGGCCTGGCTGCCGCCGACAACGGCGATCCGGGGCGCGGGGTTCCCCTCGAATTCCGTGAGGTAATCGAGGAATCGGGTGTAATGGAAGATCCGAGGGTCTGCGGTGCCCCGGAACGGGGCGGGGATGTTTGGCGGGCGGCCGGGAGCGACCACCACGGACCGGGCCCGCAGCCGTTGCCCACTGGCCAGCTCCACCTCCGCGAGATCTCCGATGACGCGCACCGCGGTCACCGTCGCCCCGTACTGGACACGGTCGGGGAACTGCGCGGCGGCCCAGGACACGTACCGGGCATAGTCCTTGCGCAGCGGGAAGGGCAGGCCCAGATTCAGGAACGGGACGAGGCGGTTCTCCTCGTGCAGGTAGTTTATGAAGGAGAACCGGCTGCGCGGGTTGCGCAGGGTCACCAGGTCACGTATCGGATTGTGCTGAATGTCGGAGCCGGATAGTAGCATGCCGGCCTGCCAGCCGGGGTTTCCGCGAATTTCCAGGAATAGTGCTTTCGTGTCCGGATACAGTTCTTCGAGAGCGATTGCAAGGGCAATGTTCGATGGCCCGAAGCCGATGCCGATGACATCGGCGTCATAGTCGGCCATGTCACCTCCCGTCAAATGGTGAGCAGTGTCCGCCGGAGAATGTCGCCGGCGTGGTCGGGCACCGTATCGTGTGTCATTCACACTCTAGGAAAGCGAGAAGACCGACGTCTTCCGGTCATCGAGGCGATCCCGCTCGATCCTTCGGGCCGATGTCGGTCATCCGATGGTGGAGTGCCGGACCGCCGCATGGGTCATCGCGGGTTGGAGCCGGCCTCGCGCCGCCGTTCCCGGTAGGCGCGAGTTTTCATCCGATTGCCGCACAACGCGGGCTCACACCAGCGGGCGCGTCCCGGTTTGCTCCGGTCGTAGAAGATCCATCGGCAGTCGGGTGCATCGCACATCTTCAGGCGCAGCCAGGTCCCGTCGGCGACGGCCCCGGCCGCGGCCACTGCGATGCGTCCGAGCCCCGCCTCGACCCCGAAGCCGGTCGGCATCAAGGCGGGAGGCCCACCAGGCTGTATGGTCACGCACGCGGGCCACTGGAGCGGCCGGCTCGACGGGGATACGTCCCCCGCTTCACCCACCGCGGCGCGCAGCGCGGCCCGCAGCGTGTGGGCAAGGCGGAAGTCAGCAAGGTCGGCGTGATCCGCGTCCGCGATGAGATCCTGGCCGTGCAGCCAACGAGTCAGGGCAGCCGGCGTGTCAAGTGCGTCGAGCTGCTCGTGAGGCTCGCCATGCCGCGTGAAAACCCGCAAATCGAGCGTGTTGACGAAGGCGCGCACCAGCCCGGTTTCGGCGGGCATGTGTTGACGTGACATCGCACTCAACCCTAACCCGAAATTTTCACGGCTGGCCGCACCGTGACGCAGGTCGTGGTGCCGGATCGGGGGTAGGCCGGACGCCTCGTTGAGCCGCCGGAACATGTGGGTCACCGAGTCGGGACGCACCGGCTCGCCTCAGCCACCCGCGAACCGATATCCCACCGGCTCGCTGGAGGGCGGGCTGCGGCAGCGGTCGCGATAGCGGCGCAGCACGGTGAGGGTGACGTGGTCGAGCGCGATGACGCGATTGCTGGCCTCGCTCTCGGGCTTGCCGATCTCCACCTCGGACCCGTACTGCCGGGCCTGGTGCGACACCGTCAGATACCCGGCCTCCAGATCGACATCGCTCCACCGCAGCCCAACCACCTCGCCACGCCACAAGCCCAGCAGGGCGACCAGGCGGAACAGCGGATAGCGGTCAGGCTCGCGGATACCGCGGAGGAAGGTGGCGGTCTGCGCGGCCATCCACACCGCCACTGCGGACCGCTCGCAACGTCGCCCGCCATTGCGCGATCCGCGGTGGCGTCCACACCACAGGGTGCGGTCGACGGCCCGGCGGGAGCTCGACGTAACGGGCGGGGTTGCGATCGATCAGACCCCGCCGCACCGCCGCGTTCAACGCCGCCCGCAACGTCGCCTGGATCCGCCGCAAAGTTCCGGCGCTCAGCGGATGGCCCGCCACGCCCTGGGTGCGGATCAGAGTGGTGAACATCGCCTGCACCCGTGCATCGGTGAGCTCCGCAACAACGTTCCCCCGAGATAGGGGACCAGGTAATGCCGCATGTGCCGCCGGTAGGTGTACAACGTCGACTGCCTCGGACCCAGCCGGGTGTCCAACCACAGCTGGAGCCACTGCGCGGTACTCACCGTCGCCGGCGCCGGATCGGCCGTGGCGGGGTTACGCAGGTAGTCGCGTGCCCGCTGCGACCGGAAACCACCGCGGCGCAACTGCCGCCGACGACCATCAGCCATGGCCGGCAACTCGACCCGTGCCGCGTCCCGGCAACTGCACCGCTTGAACACACCCGTCGACGTCGTCATAGTGATCACCATCCATAGCCTGGCTTTGAGGCACTCCCGATCCTCCACCCGGCAAGTCTCGACCTACCACCGAAGAGCGCGGATCGGAAACGGCACAGGGCGGCGCCAGACAACCAGGCCAAGCCGCACCACACCTTCAGCATTCTGGGCGTCTACTGGCCCGCAAAGGTATCCTGACCCGCCGGCGTCGCCACGGGCATTGGCCGCGGGCCACCACTTCGTCGATGACGACCTGTCGATGACACATCGCCTGATCGGCCTCGAAACACAGCACGGCGACAACGCGATCCGACGCCAGCTCGGCGAGTTCGCGAAGGGAGTCGACCGCCGCCTCATTATCCAGCGCACCCTTGAACACGCGTCGACCTTCCTCGACCTGTCCTGACCAGAACGGCGTGCGGTTGTCCTTAGGGTTGCCCAGGCTGCGCAGGTGCCGGTACTCGATCCCCGCCGCTGCCAGCGCCTCGCGGAGCCGTGACTTCGAAAATCCGGGCTTCCTGCTGATGGCGTTGAGCCGCACGTCCGCGACCGTGTGCACCCCCATCGCCATCAATGCAGTGACCGTGTCCTCGATTGTCCTGCCCTCGTAGCCGACCGACACAAGTCCGTGGGTCATCTGTCGCACTGCCTAGCGGGAGCGGCCGGGTTTTGTTGTGTTAATGGGAAATCACTGCACAGCGACGGATCGGCGACAGGGTTCGCCATTCGTATCCAGATGCTCCGGCGCGGCTCACTTTCGCCAACGCCGCCCCTTTTCTCACCCGGCCCCCGGAAAAGGCCCGTGGAAAGCAGCCGTTACGCCCAGCTGACAATGACCCGGTCGAGCGTTACGTCCCCGCCGGTCACCGAGACGAAACGGCGCAGAGCGCCCAGTGGACCACGCATCCGAGGGTGATCGGGCAGGTTGTTCTTCGGGGCATTGACCGTCGTTTTCGGATCCGGTGAGGTCGCCATAGGAGGTAGAGATGTGCGGAATTGCAGGATGGCTCTCCTTCGACCGGGACCTGACACAGCACCGGGAGGTCATCGACGCGATGACCGGGACGATGGCGTGCCGCGGCCCCGACGACTCCGGCAGCTGGATCCGGCCAGATGTGGCGCTGGGCCACCGCCGTCTCGCCATCATCGACCTGCCCGGCGGCAGGCAGCCGATGGCCGAGACCGGGCTCGCCGCCATGGTCTACAGCGGTGAGGTGTACAACTTCACTGAGCTGCGGGCGGAGCTTTCCCAACGGGGCCACCGGTTTGCGACCGACAGCGACACCGAGGTCGTGCTGCACGGGTATCTCGAATGGGGCGACGCGGTTGTCGATCACCTCAACGGCATGTACGCCTTCGCGATCTGGGACGAGCGCGAGGATAAGCTCGTCATGATCCGCGACCGCATGGGCATCAAACCGTTCTACTACTACCCCACCAGCGATGGCGTGCTGTTCGGCTCGGAGCCGAAGGCGATCCTGGCGAATCCGTTGGCACGCAAGGTGGTCGATGCCGATGGCCTGCGCGAACTGATGGCACAGACGAAAGCCCCGGGCTGGGCGCTGTGGAAAGGCATGTACGAAGTCGAGCCGGCCACCCTCGTGACCGTGGACCGGTCCGGGATTCGCCGGCGGACGTACTGGCAACTCGACGCGGCCCGGCACCTCGACGACCAGGAGACCACCGTCGGCAAGGTACGCGAGCTGATGACCGACATTGTGCACCGGCAGCTGATCGCCGACGTACCCCGCTGCGTCCTGCTCTCCGGCGGGCTCGACTCGAGTGCGATCACGGGTCTCGCCGCGGCGCGACTGGCTGAACGGGGTGAGCGGCTGCGGACCTTCTCGGTCGACTTCTTCAGCCAGGAGGAGAACTTCCGTGCGGACGAGGTACGGGACACGCCGGACTCGCCGTTCATCCGCGATGTCGCCGGACTGGTCGGCTCCGAGCATCGGGACATCGTGCTCAACCCCGCCGAGTTGAGTGACCCGGAAGTCCGGCTCAAGGTGCTCGCGGCACGGGATATGCCGGCTGGGCTCGGTGACTTCGACACCTCGTTGTACCTGTTGTTCAAGGCGGTCCGACAGCACTCGACCGTGGCCCTGTCCGGCGAATCGGCGGACGAGGTGTTCGGCGGGTACCGCTGGTTCCACGACGACGCGGTGGTCGACTCGCCGACCTTTCCCTGGCTCGGCCGGATGAGCCTCACCAGTGATTGGGCCCCGTCTCTCCGTGCGGACGTTCGCGCGACACTGGACCTGCCCGGCTACATCGGCGACCAGTACCGGACCGCCATCGCTCAAGTCGATCACCTCGACGGGGAGAGCGAACAAGACCGGAAAATGCGCACGATCTGCCACCTCCACCTGACCCGGTTCGTCCGGATACTGCTGGACCGGAAGGACCGGGCATCGATGGCCGTCGGGCTCGAGGTACGCGTCCCGTTCTGCGACCACCGGCTCGTGGAGTACGTCTACAACACCCCGTGGGCCCTGAAAACGTTCGACGGCAGGGAAAAGAGCCTGCTACGACGCGCCACCGAACATGTGCTGCCACCTTCGGTTCGGGACCGGGTCAAGAGTGTGTATCCGTCCACTCAGGACCCGGGCTACGCGGCTGCCCTGCAGCAGCAGACAAAGGAGATCCTGGCCGAACCGGACGCTCCGGTGTTTTCCCTGATGGACCGCGGATGGGCCGAACGGTTGTCCGAATTGGACCCTGCCACGATGTCGGCGACCCAGCGCATCGGCCTCGACCGGATACTGGACCTGCACTACTGGTTCGACCGGTACTCGCCGGAACTGCAGTTCGGCTGAGCCGTCGGATCAGCGTGGCCGCAGCCGGACGGGCAGCCGCGCAAGGCCGCGCTGAACGAGCTGGTCGCGATAGCGAGGCTCGTCTTCGAGTGTCATGTGGGGAAAGTGGTGGGCGAGGGTGGTGAGCCCGATCTCGGCCTGCATGCGAGCGAGTTGGGCGCCGAGGCAATAGTGCATGCCGAAACCGAACGACAGCGGCCGGTTCGGGCTCCGGTGGGGTCGGAAGACGTCTGGTTCGTCGTAACGGGACGGATCGCGATTGGCGGCGGCCAGCAGCAACATCACCCGGGCACCTTCGGCGACCGGCACGCCGGCGAGGACGACGTCGCATCCGGCGACCCTGGTGAGAACCTGGCTCGGGGCATCGAAGCGCAGTACTTCGGTCACGAAGGCTTCCGCGTCGGCAGCCTGCCACTCCGCGGGTTTCAGCAGCGCCATCCGGATCGTGCCCGCGATGAGATCGCTGGGACTCTGCACACCCGCGATGAGGAACATGACCAGCCCCGCCACCAGCTCGTCGCTGGTGACCGTCCCGGTCGCGTCCGCCTCGTGGACCATCCTGGTGGCGACGTCGTCGCGGGGTTCGCGGCGACGGCTGTCCGCCAGTCCGGCCATGTAGTCGACCAGGACGTCCATTCCGGCGTCTCCGTCAGCCAGCTCCGAGAGGTCGAAGACCGGTTCGAACGCGGTGGTCGTGTTCGCTATGGCGGAGCGCAGCATCAGCTGGTCGGACAACGGGATGCCGTAGAGCTCGCCGGTCACGGCCAGCGTGAGCCGTGAGCTGAACTCCTCCACCAGGTCGACGGGGTCACCCGCCCAGGCGGTCAAGCGCTGCGCCAGCCCCGTGGCCTTGTCTTCGATCGTCGACCTCAGCCCGGTGATGCTCTGGGGATTGTAGGCCCAGCGGGAGAAAGTCCGCAGACGGTCGTGGTCGGTGCCATTGCTGAACATCATGATCTTCGTGAAGCACTGCCACGAGGAATGTTCGAGCATCCCGGTCTTGCTGTGCACGGACGCGTCGGTGACCAGCAGTCCCGGCTCGCGCAGCGCGTCCGTGCAGGCGTCGTGTCCCTGCGCGAACACGAGTTTCGGCCCGAGCTTGACCACGGGACCCAGTTCCCTGAGTGCTTCGTAGAGCGGATAGGGATTTCGTTTGCCCGAGGGCGTGAACAGTGTGCCCAGTGCTTCGCTGGGTCCGATCGCGTTCTGGGTCGTGGTCATGTCGTCTCCCTCGGCGGTACCGGTCTGCGGCCGAAGTCCTGATAGAAGCCACCATGCTCGGCGTCGTGCAGGTGCAAATTCCTGAGGATGTCCCAGAGGGCGGCCGGGGTGAGCTTGTGCTCACGGACCATGCCGGGATGTGCTTGTTTGAGCGCCGCTTGGGCTTGGGGCAGGTTGTAGAACGGGATTGCCGGTGCCACGTGGTGTGGCGTGTGGATCGAGATGTTGTGCGTCAGCAGGCGCAGCGGTGCCGGGTAGGTATAGTCGGTGGTCATCAGCAACCTGCCCGCGTTCCGGGTCCACTGACGTGAGTCGAGGAAGGGCAGATCACTCGCGCTGTGGTGCATGAGTGTGGTGGCGCTGAACCACAGATGTCCGGCCAGCCACGGCGCGAGGAACCCGGTGAGCAACGCCTCCGGACCCGCGACCGCCACCAGCATGCTCAGGTGTGCCACGCCGGCCACGACGGTGAACGCGATCGAGCGCCGGACTTCGCGGCGCATCGAAGCCTTCGGGAAGAAGCCGGGGCGGAAGCCGGAAACCCACCAGTAGCGAATGGTGCCACCCCAGAACGCCCAGGTCCGGGTACCGGCATAGACGACCTTGCCCAGTGGGGACAGCCGGTCGTACAGATGCGGTGGCAGCGGGCGCCAGTCGGTATCGAGTTCGATGTTGTTGGTGTGCGCATGGTGCATGTTGTGCACGTGCCGCCAGGAGTGGAACGGATACAGCAGGGGCATCAGCGCGACACTGCCAACGAGCACATTGAGCCCGCGCGAGCGGGAGAAGGAGCCGTGGCCGCAGTCGTGCGCGATGCAATGCAACCCCCAGCCGCCGAGACCCGCGGTGATCCACAAGGGAATCCACAGGAGCCAGTGCGGTGCGAGCAGGACACCGGCTACCGACCCGCCGTAGATGCCCACACTGAGCAGGAAGCCCACCAGTCCCCTGCCGACCCGGGGCTCGAAGTACTCCTTGGGGATGGACTCGGTGAGCCGTTTTCCTTCCAGGCGGCGAGACTTCTCCAGGAACTCGGCCAAGGCCGGATTCGCTCGGTCAGCTCGGGTCATCGTCGGTTCCGCTCGCCACCAGGTGGTCCGCCAGTGCGTTGATCGAACTGTGTTCATAGAGGACCGCCGGTGACAGCCGGCGTTCGAGCAGCTTTTCCAGCTTGCCCGAAATCTGCATACCCGCACGGGAATCGAGACCGTACGACTCGAAATCCTTGTCCGGGTCGACCTCCGAGGCCGGGATGTCCAGGTATTCGGACAGCTGCCCGACCAGCCACTCCCGGAGACGATCGGTGCTCACCGGGCCGTCAAGAACCTTGATTCGCCGCCGGAACATGCTCAGTCCTTTCCCATGGTTTCCCTTGTCTTCAACCGTTTCGACACGAGTACCGGACTCGGGCTGCGCAAGCCCCACACGAGTCCTGCTCTCCCCAGCACGGCGATGATCCATCCACTCACGTCGGGCTCCCACCAGTGCACGGCGTGCCGGTAGGAGCGGGGGAAGGCGTGGTGGTTGTTCTGCAGCCCCTCGCCGAAGGTGAGTACCGCCACCCACCAAAGATTCGTGCTCCGGTCGTTGTTGGTGAACGGGCGGCGGCCGAAGGCGTGGCAGATGGAGCCGACGCACCACGATGCCTGGTTCGCTGCGAAGATCCGGGCGAAGCCACCGAAGATCAGGCCGGTGAACGCGGTCCACAGCGTGCCGCCGGCGGCAAACCCGATCAGCGCCGGCAGCGCGAGGCCGGCCAGCACCCAGTAAGGGTAGAAGCGGTGATGTGCGACCAGATGGCGGTCGCGCAGAATGTCAGGGGCGAAGACACTCCACCGGGTCGATTCATCGCTCAGCATCCACGGCATGTGGGCGTACCAGAGGCCGCGCAGCCGCTGCCGCCAGCCGGCGCCGTGCAGGTTGGGTGAGTGCGGATCGCCTTCGTGGTCGGCGAAGCGGTGGTGGCGACGATGGGTGGCCACCCAGAACAGCAGCGGCCCCTGCGCGGCCATTCCCCCGGCCACCATGAGGATGTCCTGCATCCAGCGGGAAGTCTTGAAAGACCGGTGGGTCACGTAGCGGTGCAGCCCGATGGTGACCCCGGCGATGTGGAGGCAGTACATCCCGGTGAACAGGTAGATGTCCGCGGTGGTGAAGCGGTGGGTCACCAGCAAGTACCCCGCCATGATCGTGCCCAGCAGCGGCAGGACCATCGTCGTCAGTGCCGAAAAACGCTTCACTCGCAGGCTGTTCGGGTCCAGCCGAACGATGCCGCGGTCCAGCGTCCTCATCGTGTCACTCCTTTCGGGACGGAACGCCCGGGGTAGCGCACGTCGTGGACCAGGCCTGCGCGCTCGAGCAGCCGGATGATCTCGCCGGTGAGGTCGAACTGCCAGAAACCTTGCCGGTTGTGTGCCAGTGCGGGCTGGGCGTGGTGATTGTTGTGCCAGGAACCGCCGACCGTGATCGTGGCCAGCGAAGCGATGTTATGGCTGCGATCCCGTGTCCGGTGTGGACGGTTGCCGACTAGGTGGCCGAAGGAGTTGACCGACCACGTGACGTGGTGGAGCGCGAATATCCGGGCGAGGCCTCCCCAGAGGAACCCGCCGAGAGCTCCTCGCGGGCTCCCGTCGAGCAACAATCCCGCCAGCGCGGGAACGGCGAGGCCAGCCAGTACCCACACCGGATAGAGCCGGTTCAGCCGGACCACTGTACGGTCGCGCAGCAGTTCCGGCACGAGCCGGTGCCATCGCCAGGACGTGGGGTCCACAGTGAACAACCAGCCCAGGTGACCGTGCCAGATACCCTTCAGCCGGGCGAAACTGCCATGACCGACGGGGCGGGGCGAGTGTGGGTCGCCGTCACGGTCGGCGAAGGCGTGGTGGCGGCGGTGCACCGAGGTCCAGAACAGGATCGGCCCTTGCGCCGCCATGCTGCCGGCTATGCCGAGCAGGACGGTCATCCCCGGCCCGGCGGAATAGGACTTGTGGGTGAAGAAGCGGTGCAGGCCGCCCTCGACGCCGAAGGAAGTCAGCAGATACATCACGGCGAACAGTGCCATGTCGATGCCGGTGAGTCCGTAACGGCTGGAAAAAATGACGGCCCCGACGAAGCCCAGTGTCGAGGCGATCACCGTGACGTAGGCGGACACCCGCAGAATTCTCATCCAGCTGCCTCGAGATAGCGGCGCCGCGCTTCGGCTCTGCGGAGTTTTCCGCTGGTAGTCCTGGGGATGCGGCCGATCCCGACGAACTCGACGTCGCGGGGACGTACTCCGTGCGCCGCGGTGACCGCAGCGGTGATTGCTGCGCGCGCGTCGGCGAGTCCAGTGGTGACGCGCCGTTCCGCGACGACCACGAGGTCCTCGCCCGAGGCGCCGGGCACGCTGAACGCCACCGAACGGAAGACGGCCGGATGACAGGTGTTCGCGGTCGCTTCGACGTCCTGGGGATGCAGGTTGCGTCCGGCCACCACGATCAGGCCGCTGATCCTGCCGGTCACGAACAGTTCGCCGTCACGAAGGCAGCCGAGGTCACCGGTTCGCAATGCGTCTCGGTGCGGCCCTGCGCGGAACGCGGCTTCGGTGGCCTCGGAATCGTGGAAATATCCGGCGGCCACGTTCGGCCCGCGGACTTGGATTTCGCCGACTTCCCCGTCCGGACAAGGGTTTCCGGACTCAGGATCGACGATGCGGACCTCGTGCCCGGCCGCGGGCACACCACAGCTGACGACGCCACCGTCGACACGGACCTGCCGACCGGCCCGTTTCCCGGCGACGAACAGGGTCGCTTCAGCCAAGCCATAGCACGGGATCAATGCGGTGGAAGACAGGCCGAAGGGTTCGAACCGCGTGACGAACTCGTCAACGACGTTCGGTTGAATCGGCTCGGAGCCGCAGAACAGCTGCCGGATTTTGGACAGATCGATTCAGGCGAGCTCATCGTCCGAAATGGACTTTGTGCACAGCTCGAGCGCGAATGCCGGGGCCACCGTGATCGTCGCACCGAACTCGGCGGCCGCGCGCAGCCACCGGACCGGTGCCTGTACGAAATGCTCGGGATCCATCATCACCAACGGCCAGCCACCGTGCAGCGCGAACAAGAGGGTGCCGATGAGTCCCATGTCGTGATAAGGCGGCAGCCACGTCAATCCGACACGGTCGGATTCGTGTCCGATATGGGCGGTCAACGCCGCGCAGTTACTCATCAGGTTGTCGTGCGTAAGCATGATCCCCTTGGGATCGGCAGTGGAGCCGGACGTGTACTGCAGTAGGGCAGGATCAGCCGGGACGCAATCGAACTCTTCACCGGGACCGGCGGTGCTGATCTCCAGCACCAGCAGCCCAGCTGGTACGCGCTCCCGTTTCTGACCGCCGCCCACCATCACGGCGTGCGGGGAGCTGCCACGCAAGATCGCCGCGAGCCGCTCCGCCGCTCGCCTGCCCGACGGCGGAAAAGTCGGCACGACGGTGGCGCCCGCGTGCATGACGCCGAACAGACCCGCCACGTAATCGAGTCCCGGCCGCACCGCAAGCGCAACCCGCCCGCCCGAAAGCCCCGCA
>NZ_WMBA01000019.1 GCF_009707865.1 Amycolatopsis pithecellobii | reverse complement strand
TCAGCCATGGCCGGCAACTCGACCCGTGCCGCGTCCCGGCAACTGCACCGCTTGAACACACCCGTCGACGTCGTCATAGTGATCACCATCCATAGCCTGGCTTTGAGGCACTCCCGATCCTCCACCCAGCAAGTCTCGACCTACCACCGAAGAGCGCGGATCGGAAACGGCACAGGGCCCCCGCCCAGTCGCGGCCCAAGCAGCAGCGAAGATGGCAGCGATAACCTCTACGACCTTCACCATGGCCCCAAGGGAGGTCATGTAAAACGGTCGCCCCCGGATATCACGGAGCGAAGGCGGAGACAGCCCGAGCGCTGATTGGTTACCATCACCACGGTTAGTACTGTCCGTGTCCGACAGGGGGCTCACAGTGGTGAACAGTCCCGGATTCCGTGTTGATGCCGACAAAGTGGCCGAGGCGGGCAACGGCATCTCGCGGTCGGTCAAGGACCAAGATAACTTCGAGTTGCGCGGTCTATGTGGTGAGAGCGATCTCTACGGTCACCAGGGCCTGCACGACGCGCTGATGGACTTCTGTGTGCGCTGGAGCGACGGGCTGGACGTTCTCACCGGCGACGGCGGCGCGATCGGGAGCGCGTTGACGAAGGCCGCCGACGCCTATCGGGGAATCGACGACGCGACGGCACGCACGTTGGGTGGCGATCCGGGCCAAGGAGCCGTGGACGGTGGCTGAACTCGGCGAATCCCAGGATCCGACCGAACTGGTCACCGGCAATCAACAGGCGATCGAGGAGAACGCCCGGGTGCTGCGTGCACGCGCGGACAGCGCGGACGACGCGGCTCAAGGGTTGTTGGCCGTGGACACCGGGTCCTGGACCGGGCCGGCGGCGCAGGCGTTTCATGACAAGTTCAGTTACGAGCCCCGCAAGTGGTTCGCCGCCAGCGACGCGCTCGGGTCGGCAGCTGACGCACTGGACGACTACGCCAACACCCTGCGGTGGGCACAGTCACAGGCCGCCGAAGCCATCGCGGCCTGGAATCGCGGCCAAACAGCGACCCAGCAAGCCCAGTCGGCACACGACCAGGCGGTAGCCCAAGCAGCAGCCGACAACCAACCGGCTCCACCAGCGTTCAGCGACCCCGGAGAAGCTGATCGGCAAGCCGCGCGGGACACGCTGAACCGAGCTCGCGCCCAGACCACGGAGGCAGGCGACACCGCCGCCGGGATCCTGCGCAGCGCCATGGACACCGCGCCGCAAAAGTCCAGCTGGCTGTCCGACCTCGGGCACACCCTGGCCAACGCCGGCGCCGACGTGGTCAACGGACTCGCATCGTTCGGCAACGCCGCGCTGCAGCACCCGCTTGATGTGCTCGGCGTGGCCGGCGGTCTGGGGCTGACCACGATCAGCGCGGCCGGCTTCAGCGGCGGCACAGTCCTGGATGCCACCGGTGTCGGTGCGGTGGCAGGCGTCCCGGTCCAGGCCGTATCCGCCGCCGGGGTGGCCACCGGGATCGGCATCACCACCGCCGCGATGGCCGATCTTGGGCAGCACGCGTCCGGTGATGACCGAGTCGAAGTCATCAAGAAGACCGGAGACGCCGGTCCGGAGCCCACCGCGACACCGAAACCAGCCGAAGGGCTGGCGGACAATTTCAAGGACGGTGTGCCGCCGAAGGCCTCGGACCTGGAACGGTACGCCGAATCGCAAGGCTGGGCCCGGACGCAGACACCCAACGGGCCCGCCAAATATGTCGATGAGAACGGGATTCCCCGGATGACCATCAAAGAAGGCAGCGCCCGAACACCCGGCAGCGAAAACCCCCACGTAGAGCTTCGGAACGAACAAGGTCAGCGGATCGACTCGCAAGGCAATCCCGTCACCCGCCGCAGCCCCGGCAACCACACACCAATCGAATGGGACCTGCCATGACCACGAACTACGACCAATTCCCTGACCTGGCGGGTGTCTACCTCGAAGATAGCTATGTGCTCGGTATCAGGGAAGAACCCAGCATGCTCTCCTTCGCGCTCGAGGCGGTGCTGACTCCACAACACCCGCGCTACCGACCACCCCAACCCGACGAGCAGTACTGCTACGCCAAAGCCAACCTGCTCTTCACCGAGGTGAGTGAGGTGCGATGGCTGGAACGCAGCGCCCTGGTCTTCACCGACGCGACCGGTGAAGCCGACCTCGGAAACATCGACACCATGACCCAGAACAACGACCACTACGAATTGAGCGGCGACTGGGGCCAAGTCCAGATCTACACACGAGAACCGCCCCGGCTCGCCTTCACGTAACCGCTTACGCTGGCGGGGACTGTCGAAAATCTGACACTCTCGCGCTTGGTCTGAAGAGTCGCGTGCCGGGTGATGAGCGCCAGCACGGGTGAATGAACGGCGGCACGGGCACGCCTGCTCATCCGCCGGGCGGTGCCCCGTCGGTGAGGACATCGAGCCCGCCAGACCCACGCGCGGAAATCCGTGAGCGCGTCGCGAGTGCCTTGGTGGCCGGAGGCCCACCCTCCGCACGGGCCATACAGTTGGCGATACTGGTGGCTGGCTCAGGCCGGGAGCTGCAAGATCGATGCACTTTTACGGGACAACCAACGAGTAAATTGCAGCCGAGGTGAACAGCGCCGCAATACATAATTGGAGGCCCTCTATAATTACTCGGTAGGAGTTAATTCGACTCCTCCGAACTTCGCTCGCCGCCGCCACCAAAATTACTTGGCGGGCTGACTCTCTGTCGGCCTGGTCGCGTTCGACCTGCCGCAGGGCCCTTTCTCCGAGGTGAACAAGTTGCCGGGTCCTCGCGTCCAGCATCATAAATGCCAAGCTTGACAGTGCGCCGGCCACGCTGACACCGACCGCGATAGCCGTCATGTGGCCCATTCTCGCCTGTACAAACGCAGCAGCCAAAAAGGCGACTGCGACAAGCCAGAAGTTTACTAGCTGCATTCGTTGGTTCGCATGCATGGAGAACCAGTTCCACGCGTACGTCTGCACGTCAAATTTGGGCTGTTGCACAGCCCTAATCCTTAGGTGCATGCGGCTAAAGCTGCACTAGTCACCCCCCGATTGGAGTAATGCGCACGGCATGGCTATCGGTTAACTCATCGCAGGCCGAGCCGCAGTCCGTGCCATTGGCCGTTACTGTCGCCGACAAGCGCTCATGCCGACGTTGAGCGCGTCTCGGCCTCGTCAATAGCTTGCCGCGCATGGGCTGTTCGTGCAACGCGTGCGCAGGCAACGTCGCACGTGCATGGGCGTGGGGCACGGATGGGCTCCCGTCAGCCGGGTGGCGGCGGGCAGGAGCCTGGACGCTCCGGCATTGGAACGCCGGAAACCCCAGGTCAAGTAGGGTCCACGACCCCGTTGAGCACGGCAGGGCGAATGAGACATAACGGAGCCCACCTTGGGCGTTCCCGAACGCAAACATGCTCTCAAAAGTCAGGGAAACCACGGGTAGAAGCCCTGCGCCCAAGCGCTCTTCCAAGATCACCAGGATTGATCACTGGGGCTTTTAATCCTTGGGTCCAGGGTTCGAGTCCCTGGCGGCCCACAAGAAGGGCGCACAGGAAGCCCCGACAGATGGCTTGAACTGCGGAAACGTCAGGTTGCGGGTCTTCCTGTTATGTCACGTCGAGCATGTGGGTGTGCGAACTGCCCTTGGCCTTGTTCGGGGCCACGGTCGGAGCTGAGCCTGGTTCGGGCGGTGAGGGTGAGCCCCGTGGTGTCCTGTCCGGGAAGCTCCACGGAGTCGTGGGCGAGGTTGAGATCGCCGACGCCCGGGTGGTCGATGGACTTGGTGTCGCAGTCGTGCAGGCGCACATTGTGGCCCCTGAGCGGGCGGAAGGCGTTGCTGTCGGTGGCCAACTCGCCGATGAGTTCCCGCAGCTCGCGGCCGTCGGCTGTGGACGAATGATCACGATGTCGACTGAGCTCGACTCGGCTTCCGGTGGAATTCGGCTCGCGGCCGTGATGTCCGAGAGCGCTCCTTGAGCTCGGGATTGTTTATTAACTCTGCACGACGTGTTCGATCCGCACCCGTGCGAGACTGGTCAGCTGGTGCGGACCACACGAAGATGCCGGGCCGGCGCAGGAGGAACGTCTTCATTCACGCCCATTCGCCTGGAATGAATCCACCGTTGTCCCGCCGGATCTCCACGGCACCGGTACCGCCGAAGTGTGCAGGCACGAGCAGTTCCCGCTCATCGGCTGCCTGGTGGAGGATCCGCTGACGAGTACGGGCGGCTTGTTCAGGGGCCAGGCAGGTAGAGCTGCTGCAGTCGGGATGGAGAATCTGCATCGGGCTGTGCAGCACGTCTCCGACGAAGACCGCCCGATCGTTTCCGGAGGCCAGCCGCAGCACGGACGAGCCGGGGGTGTGGCCGGGCGCGGACTCCAAGACGAGGTGTTCGTCTATGCGATGACGACCGTCCCACAGCACGGCCTGTCCGGCCCGGTGGATGGGCGCGATGCTGTCTGCATAGATGAGGCGATCGTCCGATTGCAGGCCATCGCCCGCCGCGTTGCCCGGCCCGAAGTGCGCGTCGTCCGCTGCGGGAATGAGGTACTCAGCGTGGGGAAACGCCGGGACCCACTCACCGCCTGCGTCGACGGTGTTCCCGCCGACGTGGTCGACGTGGATATGCGTATTGACCACGACATCGACGTCCTGCGGGGAAACGCCGACTCTCGCGAGTCCTCCGAGGAGGTCACCACGCCAGAGATCGAACTCCGGCGTACTCGGCCGCTCGTGCCCGTCGCCCATGCCCGTATCGATCAGCACGGTCTGCCCACCGCTGCGCAGCACCCAGGTCCGCACCGCCATCACCGCCCGGTCGCTGTTCGGCTGCCAGTGGTCCGGTACCAGCCAGCCCTCGTTGTCCTTCCACAGTTCGCCCGCGATTTCCGGGAGCAGATCGGGGGCAGGGGCGAACGGGCCCTGCCACTCGACGACCCGGATGATCTCGACGTCTCCCAGCATCATGTTGGGCACGCTCTCGTTCGTCACAGGCTCGACGCTAGGAGGGTCGCCCGTTGCTCTCAATGCGCATCCGGCTCACCGGAATGCGCTTTCGCCTCACACACGATCGCGGCGGATATGCTCGGTGTGTGGACGTGCTCGGCGATGCGATCTCTGCGGTGCGCCTCGGGTACCCGTCGTCCGACCGGGTGTGGATGGATGGACGTTGGTGTGTTCGCCTGGACCCCTATGAGGGCGCGGCGTTCCTCGCCGTACTGAAGGGCGGCTGCTGGCTGCTGCCCGACGACAGTGCCCCGGTGTCACTCGGTGTGGGTGACGTCGTCTTGCTGCTCCCCCACGGCAACGGGTATGTGGTCGCCGATTCGCCGCTCGACAGGGCGGTCGCGGTCGGCACGGCGACGCCGTTCGACCGTTGGCATGCGGAGGCGGGCCCGCGTGCCCGAGACGATCGCGCCGGGACGGAGGTGCTGTGCGGCAAGTACCGGGTCGACCGCAGTCGCCTCCACCCACTCCTGACCCAGCTGCCGGAGGTTGTCCACTTTCCCAGCCGGCCGGACGGACGCAGCGAACTCCGCGCTGCGATTGGCCTCCTCGCGAGTGAGCAGCACGAGCAGCGCGCCGGCTCCTCGATCGCACTCCCGGGCCTGCTGGATCTCCTGCTCGTCTTCATGATCCGCTCGTGGATGACCGATGCAGGCCACCGGGCCTGGCCCGGCGCTCTCGCCGACTCGGTGACGGCTGCGGCCCTTCGGGCATTGCATGCCGACCCGGCGGCCCCGTGGACCAATGACAGGCTGGCCGCAGAGGTCGGCGTCTCTCGCCCCACCCTGGCGCGCCGCTTCACCCCCCTGGTCGGCCGCCCACCGATGGCCTACCTCACCTGGTGGCGTCTCGTCCGCGCCGCCGTTCTGCTCCGGGACACCACGGACACCCTGGCCACCGTAGCCAGAAAGGTCGGTTACAGCAGTCCGTATGCGTTCTCGCACGCCTTCGCGAAGGAGTACGGCACCACCCCGGGGCGATATCGAGCGGAAGCCGGCGGTCGGTCGGCCGCCTGGTCATCCGTCGGTGCCGCCGGGTCGGTCATCGCCACGTGTGCTCCCAGTGAACGAGGGTGACAGCCGCGGTCACGGGAACGAACACCGCGCGCACCGGACGGTCCAGCTCGAACGAACCCGGCTCGCCGATCTGGCGATCGCCGCACTCCTTTCGCAGTTGCCGCACGGCCTCGTAGAGGTGCAGCCATGGGTGCGGATCAGAGTGGTGAACATCGCCTGCACCCGTGCCTCGGTGAGCTCCCGCAACAACGTTCCCCCGAGATGGCAGCCCTCAGAGAGGCGGCCCGGCGGCATCCAGTGGCCCGTCCCAGATGCCGACGGTGAGTGACGCGCGTCGGGCGCTGCCCGTATGGACCTCCCAGCGCTGCCGCGGCGAGTGTTCGTAGACGGCGGGGAACTGCCCGGTGATCGGGTTTGCCGGGTAGAACCAGGTATCGCGGAGTTCCAGCACCAGGTCGTCACCGGCCGCGAACCGAGTGGCCGACGGCAGCAGCGTCAAATCCAGCTCGACGACCGCGCCCGGCGGCACGGGCGACGTGTGCGTGTGCGGATGGAACGCCTCCCAGAAGGTGGACCGGGATTCGTCGACGTGCCGGTGTGAGGCCCGCAGCCAGCCCCGGGTGACGATGTCCTCGGTGAAACCATAGGAGCCCTCGAAGACGACCTCCCGCCCGTCGCGCATTTTGCGCACGCCGGCGAACAGCGTGATGTCGTCGTGTTCGAGAGTGGCCGGGACGCGCAGACGCATCGGGCCGACGACATCCGTCTCCCGATCGAAGCGCCAGCGGAAGCGTGTGCCGTCGGGGCCGACGGTCACCTGTGCCGCGTCGACCGGAGGGTTCTCGCCGAGGGATCCGGCCCGCGCGTCGAGATACAGCTCCACGGGCCGGACCTCCGGGGGTGGCCAATCCGCAGCGCCGGCCACCGCGGCGATCTCGTGGAGGCTCTCCCGGATCTCGATCCGGACCGGCGCGGTCTCGGTGATTCCCGTGTCGTCACCGCGCAGGAAGTGGTCGAAGAAAAGTGCTTGTGCGGCAAGGGCTTCCGCGCCGTAATAGGTCGACCACTTCGGGGCGCGGTGGGTGTAGAGCCACTTCTGTGAAGAGGACAAGCGCCGGTAGCCCTCGAACGTGCCACGGGTGTGCAGGCTCTGGTCCGAGAAACTCCCGCACACGAGCGCGGGCACATCGATGTCCTCGACCCGCGGGCTGCGCGCCGCCCACCAGTCGTCGCGCAGCACATGCCGCTTCTGCGCCGCGCGGTAGGAGTTGGCCGAAGGACGCGTGAGGCGCTGCTGCGCGCTCCACACGCGCAGGAAACCGTTTTCCCGGACTCCGCCGGGATAGGCGAAGTCCGGATATCCGTCACAGAATCCCTCCCAGGGACTGATCGCGGCGAGATGGGGCGGCCGGGTCGCCGCGCCTGTCCATTGCGTGATGGCGAGGTAGGAGACCCCGCTCATCCCGATCCGCCCGTTGGACCACTCCTGGGCGGCTGCCCACTCGACGACGTCGTATACGTCCTCCCCTTCCTGCGGGCGGAACGTCTCGGCGACCCCGTCCGAGTGGCCCCACCCCCGCAGGTCGGCGTTGACGAGTACGTAGCCGCGAGGCACCCAGAACGCCGGGTCCGGGGCCTCATGTGAGGTCCAGGCGGAGATCGAGATCGGCTCGTCGTTCGCGGCAAGCCGGTAGGCCAGCGGGACCGTGTAGCGGCCGCGCCGCCGACGGGGCATGTCGTCCTTCCCGTAGGGCTGGACACACAGCAACACCGGATAGCGCCCGGGCTGCTCAGGCCGAAAGACGTTGGCACGCAACGTGATTCCGTCGCGAACGACAACCGGGACGTCGCGATCGAAAACCACACCGGCCGGCGGGTCGGTCACGCGCACGTCGGGGCGCAGGAGCCGCAGCGCGTTGAGACGGGCCGTTCCCAGCGCGCTCTTCGATCGGAATTGCATGACTGTCCTCCCTTGAGTCACGCTCAACTTGAGTGTAACTCTAGCCAAGGTGGACAGTAGGTGGCAAGCTGGATTGAGTAACACTCAAGTGAGGAGAACGCCATGACTGAGACCTCGAGGCCGGGCCGGCACCAAGGACGCCGGGTCGTCGTCACCGGGGCAGCGGGCGGCATCGGGGCCGCGACTGCGCGCTGTTTCGCGAACGAAGGCGCCACCGTGCTCGCCGTCGACATCGCCGACTCCGCGGCACTGCTGGACGACATCAGCGCGTCGGGCGGAACGGCGCTGGCCCTCGAGGCGGATCTGAGCTCGACGGAGGCCGCCCAAGCCGTGGTGGACGAGGCCGTGGGGAAACTCGGCGGGATCGACGTCCTCGTGCACAACGCCGGCGCGGCACTGCCGGGCCGGGTCGAGGAACTGTCCCTCGAGGACCTGGACGCAATGTGGTCGCTGAACGTCCGGGCCGGGCTCCTGCTCGCGCAGCACGTGATAGCGCCGATGCGGGCCGGCGGCGGGGGAAGCATCCTCTACACGGGAGCGGCCGCGGCATTGCACGGGCAGCCGATGCTCGCCGGGTACGGCGCCAGCAAGGCCGCGCTGCACAACGTCGTCGCGTCGATGGCCCTCGAGTACGCCCGCGACGAGATCCGGGTCAACGCCGTCGCCCCCGGCCCCACCCGCACCGGCATGACGGCCCGCGCACGGCAGGTCTTCGGCGGCCAGGGCGGCGATCCCATGGCGCTGCTGCCGCTGGCGCACATCATCGAACCCGAGGAGATCGCCGAAGGCTTCAGCTATCTGGCGTCGAGCGCCGCCCGCTCGATCACCGGCCACGTGCTCGCGATCGACTGCGGTATCACGGCAGGCCGGTTCGTCCCGCCGCCGCCCCGGTGAGCGGTACCGGGCCCGACCGGGCGCGGCGAGGAGGTTCCAGCTAGCGTGCGACCAGTGTCGGAATCCAGACCGCATGACCCCTATCGGCGGCGGCGTGCCGCGGCGGCGGCCAGCCGCGAGGAAACCCGCCGCCGGCTCCTGGAGTCGGCGGACGTCCTGTTCCGGGAGCGCGGATACCACCAGACTTCGGTGAGTGCCATTGCCGAGCACGCCGGTTTCTCGCTGCAGACGCTCTATCTGGCCTGGCAGGGCGGAAAACCGGCCTTGCTGAGGGCGGCGGCCAACGCCGCGGTCACCGCAACCGGCCTCCCGATCGAGCCCGATATCTGGCGGCACGGCCTCGTCGCGGAACTGGCCAAGGAGTCGGGAACCGATCCCGACGCGAGGGCGACCCTGCGAGCCCTGAGCCGGATGTACGTCCGTGTCGCGCATCGCGCGGCGCCCTATTGGCGAATGCTGCGTCACGCAGCGACGACGGACGAGACGGTCGCCGCCGACTGGAAGATGATTACCGGGGAGCGGCGACGCACCATGCGCGCCGTCATCGAAAGCGCGGCGGTCCCCGGCTGGCGCCCCGAGTTGACCACCGACGACATCGTCGACACCATGTGGGCACTCACCAGCCCCGAGACCTACGACTTGCTCACCGTCTCACGGGACCTCTCACCGGACGAGTACGAAGCATGGCTCGCACGGACGCTCCAGCATGCGCTCTGCACCGAAGCCGGCTAGGTCATGTCTGACGAAGTCGTCGTCCAGGTGATTACGGCGTGTAGGACGATTGCTGCTCGGTAGATGTTGGCGAGTTTGTCGATTCGGGTGGCGATGCCACGCCAGTGTTTGAGTTGGTTGAAGTACCGGTCGATGACGTTGCGGCCGCGGTAGTCGACCTCGTGGAAGGCGGGTGGGCGCCCGCCGCGGGACCCGCGGGGTTTGCGGTGCCCGGCCTGGTCGGCGGGTTCGGGGATCACCGCACCGATCTTGCGGTTGCGCAGGGGGGTTCGGATCGCGCGAGACGAATACACCGTGTCGCCGGGTTCAGATCGTCTGCTACCACCCGAACACCGACAACAACCGAAACCGCGACACGACCACCAGCAACCCAGCCACCACACGCGATCTTTGTCAGACACGCCTTAGGCGGGTCGCTTCTTGATCTCCGTTTGAGCAGCGCGTGGGCAATAGAGCCCATCAGGAGACACCACTGGCTACCGGGGGCGGGGTATCCGGGCACTGTTTGCGCAGGTCAGACCTGGTGCGACCTGGTTGTGAAGGCGCCCACCTGGGCGTTTTCGACGTCGTTGCCCGCGGCCAGGGATAGGGAGGCGGCGTCGTGGCGGAGATCGTGCAGCCGTCTTCGGCGGCTGGAACGTCGCGGCGGCTGGCGGGTTTGCTTGCAGTCCAGAGCCAGACCGCGCCCGGGGTGCGGCCGGTGACGCGCCACCGGTGACGCGGTCGCCAGTCCACACCCGTCGCAGGTCCGCTGAACACCGCCACGTCGGTACCGGCGACCCTTGAGGACGGCCCCGTCCGGTTGGGGTACCACCTCAAGATTCTCCGTGACGGTCTTTCCGGTGACCGTCAGCGCGTCGCCGTCCAGGAGGCCCTCGTCGAGCAGGGCCTTCATGACCATCGGGATACCACCCACGCCGTCGAGGTCGGTCATCACGAAACCGTCCGAGTCCCTCTGCGTGGACGACCAGCTCCACCGAGTCCGCGATCACCTCTCGCGAGACGAGCCTCGAAAATGACCGACTCAACTGTGAGCGTCGCGTCAGGACTCCTTGCTCTCGGGGATGACGGGCAGCAGGACGCGCGGCGCATTCTCGCCGCCGGTGTGCAGGGTCACGGTGCCGCCGAAGATCTCCTCGGGACGGTCGTGCGGATCGTTGTGCTTGAAAGGACCGACACCTCGCATGGAGGCCCACTGCGCTTTCGTGTCAGGGACATGTCCAGGTGGCTCGTAGTCGTGTCCTTGCACGGTCAGGGCCAGGGTGAATCCTGGCGGGATCACGATTGACGTCGGCCAGATTTCGACCTCCACGTCGTACTCCTGCCCCGGGACTAGCGGCTCGGACTTGTCGTGAGGATGGAAAGGACGCCAAGGCAATGAACGCTCCGCGTCCAGGCTGCGATGCGATGCTCGAAGCCAGCCATGTGCGACGGGCGTGTGAGTCTGGACAGCGCCGGTGAACGCGACTTCCTTGCCCAGAGGATCGAACACCTGGAGGACGAGGAAGAGGTCTGCGTCCTCCGTCTCGGACGAGATTCGCAGGGAGGCACTGGCAGGACCGGTGATCTCAGTCGCTTCGGACAGCACAGTCGTGAAGGACACTCCTTCCTTCATGGCTTGGTAAGTGACGTGCGCGTCGGTGGTGGGTGGGTCCGATCGCAGAGTCAGGTCCGAGGCGTCGAGATACAGCTCGGTCCACTCCGTGCGAGCGAGCGGCCACTCGTGTTCCTCGCGGAAGACAAAGGTCTCGTCCGGGTGGCGAACATTCATGAGGACTGGAGGACGCTCATCCCAACCGTTGTCCTTCCCCTTGAGGAAGTGGTCAAGGAACTGAAGCTGAAGCTCTCGTCCGTAGTCCGTGTAGTAGTGCACCCAGTGCTCCAGGCCGTGCAGCTCGAGCCACTTGTTCTCGGATGCGGCTCCGAGGTACGCCTCCACGTTGCCGCGTAGGTGAAGGCCGTGACCTCCCCAGTTGGCACCCGAGAGAAGAGGAACAGTCACCTTGCTCAGGTCGGCTCGACGGTCGGCGAAGAAATCGTCGTCGTAAGGACGCCGGACGAGCTCTTGGTCGAAGTCGACCTTGTTCGCAGCGAGCCGCTCGTCCGTGAAGGTCTCGTCACCTGCCACGGACCGTCCCTTCAGACGGCCTTTGCGGGCTCGGTCGCCCAAGCCATGCTGGACGGTCGACACCTGATTCGGGTACCACCCACTCACGAAAGTGCTGCGAATTCCACCGTGGCATGCGGCCTCGCGGTACAAGTCGTACATGCCCTCCCACACGACGATCGCCGCAAGATGCGGGGGTTGCAGCGCAGCGACCCGCCACTGCATGACCGCGTAGTAGGAGATACCACTCATCGCGACCTTGCCGGACGACCATGGCTGCACGCCGGCCCACTCGATGCAGTCGTAGGCGTCCTTGACCTCGCGGGGCGAGAACGACTCGATGACGCCCGGGGACTGTCCCGCGCCTCGCGAGTCGACCCGGATGCAAACGTAGTCCTGAGACACCCACTTCTCAGGGTCGGCGACCTCCCACGCTTGGTACTTGTTGGTCGATCCAGCCGGGACATCCGGGTGCTGCTCGCACATCATGCGCCACGCGTCGGGGTAGCCGTCCTCGAAGTGCAGGTCCTTCGCGTACGGCCCATAGCTCAAAAGAACCGGGTACTGACCATCTGCGACCGGCCGGAACACGTCGGCTCGCAAGACGGTGCCATCGTCCACCGTGATGGGCACGTCGAGCTCGACGATCATGCCGTCCAAGACCTGTGATTGTTCGGTCATCACGCGTTCTCCTTCAACGGCTTCGGATTGATGTCATCGAAATCGCACGCGGCGTACAGTCGGTCGCGCGCGACGACCAGATCGTCTCGGATCGCGTCGACATCAACGCCGACGAGCGTCCCGCCACGCTTCACGACCTCGCCTGCGACGAACACGGTGTCGACGTTGCTGCCGCGCGCGCCGGCCAGCAGCGCCGATTCCAGGTTGGACAGCGGCCAGAGGTTCAGGTCCGTCGTGCGGAGGAGGATGATGTCAGCCTGCTTCCCGGGAGCGAGGGTGCCCACCTCGTCGTCGAGCCAGCAGCACGCCGCCGCCGCGCTCGTGATCGCCTCGAGTGCTTGGCGTGCTGTCATCCGCCCCTCCTGGGACTCATGGGTCCCGACCGGCGTTCCCCCCGCGAACGTCTTCAGTGCGTCCTCGTATCGGTCCAGCAGCAGACCTATTCGCGCTCCCTCGAACAGGTCACCAGACGTCGCCAGCACCGAATCGGTGCTGAAGACTGGACGCGCACCATGTCTGCGCATCCTCGGAGTCGGAGTCGATCCGATGCCGAGGGCCGTGTCGCCGGCGGGGCAGCTCATCAGGTGCGCTCCCGCGGCCACCGCGAGCTCGATCTCCTCGACCGTGGTGTCGCAACAGTGGACGAAGCTCATGTCGGGGCCGAGGAGTCCCGCTTCCGCCAGGCCTCGAATGGATTCCTTCGGCGGCGCCCCCTCCGGACCGCCGACGTGGAAGCTCATGGACAGACCGAGCTCGCGTGCTGTGTTCACATCACGGATCGTGTCCTCCAGCGACGCGTAGTCCAGGCCTGGCAGCGCGAGAGCGAGAGTCAATCTGCCGGCGTCCTCGTCGAGCCCGCGTCGCGCAAGCTCGGCGGCGTGGTCCCATTGGCTGGCGACGCCTTCACCTTCCATCTCCTGCACCTTGGTCAGCATCGAGCCGCCGTAGCCGAAGATGGCTCGCATCCCCATGCTCTGGTGAGCGCTGATTGCAGCTTCGGCGTGGGCCGGCGAGTTGATGACGTGGCACCAGTCGAAGACCGTGGTGATGCCGTTGTCGAGGCAGTCCGCAATGCCCGCGCGGGTAAATGCGTAGACGTCGTCTGGCGTGAAAGCAGGTCCCAGCTGCCCCCAGTGTGCGGCACCGATGTCCACGAGCGTCGAGTCCATGTTGGCGCCGCGTATTCCTGCGTACCAGAGGTGGCGGTGGGCGTCGATCAACCCGGGCATGACGACGATCCCTGAAGCGTCGACCACGTCGCAGTCGTCGGCGTCGATGACGTTCTGGATGTCCACGATGCGCTGACCTTCGATGAGAAGGTCGCCTCGACGCAGTGTGCCGATTGCGGGATCCATGCTGAGGATCGCCCCGCCCTTCAAGAGGGTCTTACTCATGTGTCGCATTCCGCCCTTCCGATAGGCCTCGACCCACGGACGCTAGGCCTTCGATGTGGTGCCAACCACACCCTGCGAGAGCCACCCATGGCCACAGGGGCGGGACCCGGCACCGAGGCTGTCGGAAGAAGCAGTACGACTCGGGTGAAGGGTCACTGGCCTATGCCGTGGGGGTGACTAGGCAGAGGGGCGCTCCGGTCCTCTGCAAATCGAGGCCCGTTTCAAGATCACCGCGATCGAGCCCGCGGGCTTTTGATCCTTGGGTCCAGGGTTCGCGGCCATAGAGCCCGTGGCCTTTCATTGAACGCCAAGCCATCACCCTGTGACGAACGGTAATCAATACTGAGGCTGGCGTTTGCACATCGAGTAGACTCGCTGACCTCCGTGGCTGGAGATCAACGACCAATCGGTGGGGGAGGCGTACACCACACCTCGGAACACATCGACATCGGGGAGCACATCCTGGTCTGCGCGCCACATGTGCCGTTCCTCGTCCGCGCCCAGCGGCAGTTGCTCGCCCGCATGGTTCGCTACCTGGCCCAGCAGGGCATCACCCAGTTCCTGGACCTGGGTTCAGGTGTCCCGGCCGATGGTCACGTGCATCAGATCGCCCAGCAGGTCAACCCCGACGCAAGGGTCGTCTACGTCGACATCGATACCAGCCTCGCCGGTCAGGCGCGACAGCTACTCGCCGACGATCCGAATACCGCCTACCTGGCGGCCGACATCCGACAGCCCGCGGATGTACTCGACGCTCCCGAGACCCAGCACTTACTCGATCTGCGTGAGCCGGTCGCGATGCTGTTGATCGAGACGCTGCTGCATCTGCCTGAGGGCGACGACCCGGAAAGGATCGTGGGTTCCTATATCGCGGCGTTGGCGCCCGGCAGTTACCTCGGCATCTCACATTTCAGCCAGAACGACGACCTCGACATGATCGAACCCGGCCTCCTGCCAGTGCCACTGTGGCGCCCGGACACCGAACCCATCGACCGCAACCCCCACCTCGCCGAGGTCCACGCCGGCCTCGCCCGCAAACACTAACCCACCAGCGACGGTGCGGATGAAAAGCCGGTGCGCGGCATGCCTCAAGTACCCAGCGCTGCGTTGTTGCAGGCCACCCGCGTGCAGGAGAAGTGCGGATTGGTGTTCACGACTGGCCAATAGCCAGGCATATCAGCGATCCTCCTCTGGCCGTGCCTTACTGAATTCGGAGGGACTGGGTTTGGACTCGGCGGACGCGTTCCCCGAGTTCTCCTCGGCGCTGTGCGATCCGCGATTCACAGTGAAAACCGTCACTTCGCCGAACTGCGCCAACAAGTCGGGCCGGTCGCACAACTCAATCAGCGAGGCCACAATGGGGCGCAGCTTCTCCAACGTGGCAGGGTCCATTTCCCTTATCGCCCGAGCGGCCCGGATCTGGAAGTCCTCTTCCCCGGCGTGCGGTGTGTCCTCGCCCAACTCACGAAGAGACAGCGCCACAGCAGTGGACTCTGCCTTGGCCGGACCGGTCCCGTTCAGCTGACACAGGACTTCCGCTTCATCCCACACATATCGGTCGGAGAACACGTCCGAGGTAACACCCAGCCAAGCACTGATGTCACTCATCACATCAAAGCTGACACGCCGGTCGGGGTTCTTGATGATGGTATTGATGTAGACGGCCGATACGCCGATCGCAGCCGCAAGATCCTTCTGCCGGTATGGCTTCCGCTTGCGTTTCCGCTTCGGATCTTGCAAGACGGCTGAATCCTCATACGGACGCAGCTTGCGCGCCAGCATCCACACGATCTTCTCGCCACGCGTCCTCGGCGGTGGATCGTCAGCGTGCCGCGCGTCGTCGCTCATGATCTCCTGGCCGCCTTCCATCAAGCCTGGGAAAATTACGATCTGGTTGACTTTTCTGGTGGACCTCGTCATGCTGCGTCTACTCAAACTAACTGGAACGTAACTTTTTCGGTAGTGCACCTCGACCCGGCCGCGCGGCGCGCGGCCACCGTCTTGCGTGCACCCAGGCCGGCTCACAGCTTCCCCGGTAACGGGCGGTGATAGCGGAGTGTTGGAAATCGCCGGACTGCACCTACGTGACGTCATGATCATTCACCGCCTGCAGGGCCCGCTGCCCCTGATGTATCTGGCCTATGCAGTGTGGGGCGTCTCCTTCGGGATCGGCGACTTCAGGGCACTGCTCAGCGTGCCCGCACTGGCTGCCGTCGTCGCGAACCTGTTCTTGATATGCGGCGGACTGGTACTCAACACTGCCGTTGACTTGGCCACCGACCAACGCCATGCGGGCAAGAAGGACCTGGCCCACGCCGGGCGCAGGGTCGGCCGCCGCGGAGCGCTATGTTGGGCTGTCGGCGAGCTGTCGGCCGGGCTGCTCGTCGCGCTCATCGCCACGATCGCGAGCGGATATTGGCTACCCGTCGTATGCGCAGCGGTCATCGTGTTGCTGCATGTGCTGTACAACGTAGAACCGATTCGCCTCAAGCATCGCGGCTTTATCGGGGCAGTATGTTTCGCCGCCGGCCTCCCTACAGTGCCCAGCCTCCTCTCGTACAGTTCAGTCCATTCCGGACTGGAAACCACCGCACTGGTGACATTCGCCGGACTCGGAATCCTGACGGTCGGGCGCACGGCCTGGTGGTCCGTCCCCGATCACCAACCCGACCGCGAAGCCGGCGCCAGGACGGCCGCCGTACGCTACGGCATTGCCCGCGCCACAGCGACGGCCTGCGCCATCATGACGACCGGGCTGGTCATCGCAGGCACAGTGATGGGCCTGCATTACGGCCCGATCAAAATGCTGATCAGCCTCGCCCCACACCTCATCGTGCTCGGCGCAGCCCTACGCCCGCTCATGAACGGAACAAGAGCCGTGCCGACAATGAGGAGCATGCGGCGGCAGACGATTCCACTGGTGACACTCGGCGAAGTGCTGATAGCAGCGCTACCACTCGCCACTCTATAGAGGCAGCTTAGCCTCTCCATGATTGGAGACCACAACTCACCGCACTGGACGCTGAGCCGACCAGTTCCAGAGCCGTGGACCCGCCAACTAGACGGCGATCGACGTCCTGCTACATGGAGCGGCGCACGTTGATAAACAAGTTCGCACGGCCAGGCGCCCGTTTCGCCCTCGACTGGGCGAAGAAGTCTTGGCGGCTTCGAAGGGCACGTCTGCGCATGGAGATCTACCGCGGCAACCGCCGCCCCTCACGATGATGCGACCAACGCATAGGCGAAAGGTCATACAAGCGACGGAGCGTTATCTCTCAGGTCGCCGATACTCGGGACCTCCGTGCTGCCCAGAGCCTGCTCACGCAAACGCGCAGCGAAATTCCAGAATGCCACCTATAAAGCTCGTGTTTGTTTCCGGACCCCAAATGCCGCAATAATAGTCATGGTTCGAAATTTCCGACGCACACCATTCGTGACCCCGTCTTGATTTCGGTAATGTCATGGCGTGTTATTCGTTGCCAGAGTTGATGAATACTTTAAAATCCCCACGCCTGCTGGTTAACAAGTCCACACAGGTAGGAGTGCCACTCCAGCAGAACCAGAAACAATTCATTTTGATTCGCTTCCTCGACGGTATCAAGTAAGCGAACGACCGCCAGGCTGTCAGCATTCGGTCGTGGTTCGCCACGAGTGGTACGAGCAGTTCCTTACTTGTGCGCATCCATGACTCTTGTGAACAGAGTCGGTCGAAGCAGAGAAGTCGCACCGCGACGAGTGGGGTGATGACGATACTGACCTGAGGCGGTGCTAGAAGGGCGGAGTAGCGGGCGCTGACTCTCGTACCTGTCGAGCGAGTGCCGCGTATATTCGGGGCGTCACGTGGGATGAGGAGTTCCGGGCGAGGGGCCAGGTCAAGTCGATCGCAGCTTCGACTTGCCGACTTCTGGGCCAGCGTAAGATTGCACCGAGGGTGTCGGCGGTTTCACCGCCGACAAACGGGTCGATACTCGCCAAGAGTCGGTGGACCATCACTCGGTCGTATCCAGAACCCAGCCCTGGGGCTACGCCCGGATTATGCGTTTCCTTGGGATTGATTTTTCGACACTGTTTGGTGAAGTGGTCGGTGAGACCGCGGACGAAGTCGCGAATGAAATCTGTCGTCGTCAGGAAGAAATCGGATAGGATCTCACGATCGGCGTGAGTGACTATTTCGTGCAGCGAGTCGTTCGATGAGTGGCAATTCGGATCTTTTTTTGCGGGGATGGCGATACCGACGCTCCATCGCTTGCCATATCACTTCCCCGTGACTGGGATGACGAGACAAGGAGTCGGTCAATGGCATTCGCCAGGAGTTCCGCAGTTGTTTCAGGTGTCTGTGAATCGAGGCAATACTGAACCATATCCAGGTGCGCCCGGATCGGGTGCTCCCTGACGGGAACATACGCCATGACTTCAAGCAGCCACTCCATCGTCTTGTCCGTACTGCTGCCTCCGGTCGACTCGTCGAATCTGTGAGGCGGAAGAACTTAGAGGCAGCGAAAAGTAGCGCGCGCGAGCAGCCGGCGGTGTCGCCGTGGACTTCTCCCCGAACTGCCCGCACAAAAATCGGATGATCGGCATCCATGAAACTCAGCCCCAAAAATCCTTCTGAAAACTATTTGACAATTGATCCCCATTGTGCCAATAAGCGCTTTGCTCGTTTGATTATCGGTCTACCTATGACCTTATCATTTAGCACCGCTATCGACCCGTCCCCCTCCACCGCCACAACATCGCGGGCCCACTGAATCTTTTCGCGAGATGGGGTGAAAATTGAATTTACGATCGAGACCTGCGAAGGATGAATACAAACCTTTCCCGTATAACCGAACGAAATTGCGTGCTTTGCGTCGCTTATTAGTAGGTCCTCGTCTGCAAGCGACATTGAGCCACCGTCAAACGGTGGTGAAATCCCAGCCGCATCCGATGCCAGTGCGATAGCGGATCGAATATAGTCCAGTGCCGCTCGATCCTCGTATTCAATCCCAAGCGAACCAACCAGGTCCCCGTTACCAAATACGGCCCGTACTACCCCTGGAACAGCGCAGATCTCACGGGCAGCCAAGACGCCCGACGATGTCTCCAGTAGAGCCACCACGCACGATCCGGGAGGCAGTCGAGCCAGGACACTTATGACTTGCTCAGCACTTGTGATCTTTGGCAACATTACCGCGCGTTTATCGTCGGCAAGCATCGTGATATCGTCTTCATACCAGGGAGTGTCAACAGAGTTGATTCTTATTATCGCGTTTTGACCTGAACTAAACCATTGACGAACGTTTTCGCGTGCCGACGATTTTAAATCGAAACCGACAGCGTCTTCGAGGTCAATGATTATTCCGTCCGCACCGCTGTCGGCCGCCTTGGCAAACCTATCAGGACGATGCCCCGGAACGAACAACAATGAGCGAGCTCGCCTGATGAACTCCCATGCATCGGTCACATCGGCACCTTTCTTGAACTGAGTATCCTCATTAATATTTATCACGATCTCCCGAAGAGAATCCGCTGGCTTTATCGTCGCCCCCAACTACACCTTGAAAGCCAACATGGATCAACTTCGAGTCAAACCTTGAAAAGCATTCAAAGCCCGACCAGAGCGGCCGTCAACACACCCACAGGATGTCTGCCTTGATAACCGGACAACTTTCCTCAAACTAGATCATTCTTTCTGGGTACAAATAGCGATCGAAACAAGGACCATTTGCACACGGTTGATTACAAGGCCCGATGAAATTTCAGGTCTGCCCGTCAGCCTCGCGCACCAACTGTGTTCGCAAAATCACGTCGCGGGCTAGACGTGCATGCACTGCGTCGACCATGCTGCCGTTCACGCCAACCGCACCATGGCCGTTTTGCTCTCCAAGCGCGCGCGCCTCAAGGTTCTTTCGAGCTCGGGCTAATTCATCGTCCATCGACGCAAACACCTTGTTGGCCAGTGGGACTTGACTAGGATGTATCACCAGTTTGCCATCATAACCTAATACTGCAGCTTGCCGGGCTGTACGTTCGAAACCGACATCGTCACGATATTTTGGATAGACAGCGTCGATGGCATCCAGTCCGGAAATACGAGCTGCAACCAAGATTTTGCTCCGCGCATAATGCCACAAATCACCTGGATAAGGGTCAGCCGGCTCAAGGTTCGTATCAACCCGCGATCGTTGGGATACCGCATAGTCTCCCGAACCGAAGATGAGCGAATCTATTCGGCTACTGCAACGCGAAATCTTCTCGACGTTGGCGAGACCTTTAACCCCTTCTATGGTGACTTCAAGACGAATCTGCTTGTCCAGGCCCAGTTTAGCTTCAAGTTGACCAAGAAGTACATCGACGAACCAAACTTCGCGCGGTGTCGAGACTTTCGGAAGGACCAGGGAATCCGCGGCCTCGCCGACCTGACTGACTATACCCACGATATCGTCATATGCCCACCGGGTGTTTAGAGCATTGACCCGAATAGCACGCGTCGTACGCCCCCATTCGTAGCCAAGTAGGGCTGCGACAGCCCTTTCCCGCGCGACATCTTTCATCGCTTCGGGAACAGAGTCCTCCAAATCCAAGAAAACCATGTCCGCTCCACAGCCAGCTGCTTTGGCAAACATCCAATCATTAGTAGCAGGGGTAGCAAGCACTGATCGCCGCAGCCGCATAACCTAAGCCTCCCATTGCGACAATAGACGGCGTGCGCGCTCCAGCATCGGCGTTCCCACAAGCTTTCCATTCAAGACGGCAACTGACCCGTCATGCGACGCAGCGAGAGCTTCTCGCGCCCACTGAAGTTCCGTCGAAGAAGGTGTAAATATCTCGTGGACCGTATGTATCTGACGCGGGTGGATGCAGACCTTACCTGTGAAACCCATGGCGACCGAATGCTGCGCATCCAACTTCAATTTCTGATCGTCAGTTATTGCGATAGTAAGGCCGTCTAGCGGGGGAACTAAACCACCTGCGGCCGAGGCCAGTACAATCTGGGAACGAGCATGTGACATCGAAACGTGATCGGCGAGATCGATGCCGAGTTCGCTCGCGAGATCACCGTTGCCGAAGATAGCACGCACAACCCCAGGCGTCGCGCATATCTCTCGGGCACCAAGAATTCCTGCAGCAGTTTCGAGCAAGGCTATGACGAATGATCCTTCTGCTAACCGCCTTAGCAGAAGCTCAATCTGCAGTGGGCTTGTTACTTTCGGTAACACGACGGCACATCGCCGGCCGGCCAGCATTTCAACGTCTTTTTCGTACCAGGGTGTCTCAACTCCGTTGATCCGGACAATCCCTTCCCCGCCGGATTCCAGCCAATCGCTGATGTTTTTTCGCGCAGCGGATTTAAGGTCTGGACCTACAGCATCTTCGAGGTCCAACATAACAGAGTCAGCGCCGCTGTGTACCGCCTTGACAAACCGATCAGGTCGATGCCCCGGGACAGCCAGTACCGAACGCGCGCGTGCAATAGAATCCCGTGTGATAATCACAATGAGCGCCTCGACAAGTCAGACATCTCGCGCCTCCTGAATTATGACTTAAGAACTAAAGACGTCAATCAATGATGTTACATTTACCTTTGCTGTTTCGACCTCTGGTCGGTTCTATTATCTTTTGTTCGGCAATCTTATCGGCCGCTTTCCCCGCAGTAATCCAATATTTGGTAGCATGCTCGCACACCTCCCTTGTGATTCGGTAGATATTTGTTACCCGCAGCTTGGCTCTTTCGAACGAGAACCCGTGGAGGTCATCGGCGACTTGGATGACTCCTCCGGCGTTTACGAGATGGTCCGGAGCGTAGAGAATCCCACGATCTTGAAGATCCTTGTCGATACCTTCACAACTCAGTTGGTTGTTTGCAGCTCCGCAGACGATACGGGCGCGGAGGACACGGACGGTGTCATCATTGAGTACGCCGCCAAGAGCACAGGGCACGTACACGTCGATATCAGAACGGATCAATGTGTCGGTGCAGTCAACGACATCGACCTCCGGATGCGCTTGTCGAACCCTACTGACTGTCTCCTTGTCAAGGTCGGTGACCACGACCATCACGCCGTGGTCGACGAGCTGCTCGACCAGTAAAGTGCCTACCTTGCCAATGCCTGAGATTTCGACGCGTCGACCCTGCAAGGAAGGTTCGCCCCACGTGTACTCGGCGCACGCCAGCATGATTTGATAAACGCCATACGCGGTGAGGACAGAGGAATTGCCAGCACCGCCCTCGCGGGACGAGCGATCCGTCACATGCGAACATTCGCCCGCGATGTGGCCCATATCCGGCACCGAGGTACCCACATCGCAGGCGGTAATATACCGTCCGCCGAGTGACTCGATAAATCGACCGTAGGCGCGTAGTAACGGCTCGGTTTTGTCTGTCACAGGGTTCCCGATGATCACCGCCTTCCCGCCGCCAAGGTCAAGGCCGGCGAGAGCATTCTTGTAGGCCATTCCTTTGGACAGCTTGAGGACATCGTCGATGGCGTCATCTTCTGATTCGTACGGGTAGAAGCGCGTGCCACCGAGGGCAGGACCGAGCGCCGTTGAGTAAATGACGATGATTGCCTTCAAGCCGGTCTTGGCGTCATGGCATAACACGATCTCTTCGTGACAAGCCCTCCGTTCGAAGACGCCTACGTTCACGATGGTGACTCCTCTTTCAGTCCATGCACCTGATCACAGTCGTGAGCGACCTTCGGTTTTTTATGTACTGTCACCATCATTGAACAGTGGTCGGATTCCGCGGGCGGCCACGACCTCGCCGTCGCCGATGCCTGCAGCGACCTTCGGCCACACCTGTGCATCCTTGCCGACCACGAAGTCGATGACGACGGAGCGGTGGTTGATGTCCATTGCGCGGCGGATGACGTCGACCTTTTTCTTGATTTTACCGGCCGGCCACTTACGGCCAGGTGGAACGCCTCGATGATCACCCGCGGGATATCGGCCGGGTCGGTGACCAGTACGTTGTACGTGGTGATCGGCATCGTGATACCGCAGATGTCGGCCTCCTGGAACGCGTCCGTGCCTGTCAACGCCCGCCTCTGGTGTCCGGTGATCGGCACTGAATCCATATTCGTATTTGCCAGCGGGGTCACCCGATTCGTTGCACCCGGACCCGAGGTCGCCATTCACACCCCCACGCTGCCCGTGGCCTCCGCATACCCCATCGCCGCATGCCCTGCGTCCTGCTCATACCGCAACAGCACGTGCCGCATCATCGTCGAGTCCAGCAGCAGATCATAGGGGGAAGGATCGTGCCACCCGGAATACCGAACACAACCTCGACACCAACGGCCTCCAACAACCGCACCAACGACCTTCCGCCAATCCCTCCAAATTTTGCCTGGCTAGTTTGGCAACCTAGTTCTAACGGGTCACGTTGTTTGTAACGTGTCGCGGGGGTGCTATTAACAGGAGACCTATCCATATCAGAGGACGTATTCATATCGATCCAGTGAGTTATTGATCATGCCAGGTGTCTGCAAGTAGAGGGGTCAGAGTCGGGTGATCTCATCGACGTTTCCATTGGTTCTCAACTACACCAATGGGTTGGAGCCTCTAGATTGGTGCGCTTGCCGGCGGCGCTTTCCTCGTCCGCGCGCCTGGGCTTGGTCGCCGGCGGCGTTTGGAGCGCCAGGCCCCTGGGCCCCGGGTGCGCACACCAAATTTCTTTTCGACCACCCACGCCAGAGTCCAATCTCCTGCATCTGAACCCGAAACTGCTACAACTAAAATCTTCCAGAGCGAGACGTGTCGACAACCAAGCACCCCTAAAACGGGATCACGTCCGCCAATTCGCGAATCAGTGAAATCAACATCCAATTCATCGCCACTTTTAAAGACTCCGAACGTCTTCCCAGAGTCGTCGACGCACCGCGCATTAGCCAGGGGACGACTTCATCCGGACGAAGCCAAATCTAGCCGGTTTGGGTGGTCTGGCCAATAAAATATGGCATCCAGGTAGCTATTCAGCTGTCTGGTGCCTTGGCGGGTGAAGCGTGAGCTCAATCTGGGATGATCTTGCCGTGTCAGCTGCAGCGTCATCGGATGCGTCGTCGAATTCTTCGCGTCCGCCGGCGTCGGATACGCCGTAGGAGACGCAGTCAGCGAAGAAGAGTTCGCCGCGGGGCCGGTCGGGGCGCAGACCTGAGAAGCAGCCGGGTGCGTCCTCGTCGTCACACTGGCTGGTCGGTGATCCGGACGAGACCGTGATGCTCGAGCCGCGACGTTGCCAGCGATGTGAGTCGTCACTGCCCGATGCGGCCGAGACCGGGCGGGAGCGTCGGGCCGGTGGTGGATGTGGGGCCAGTACCACCGCCCGAAGTCGTTGAGTATCAGCGTCTGCCGAAGGTTTGCTCGTGCTGACCGTCATGGGGGTTGCCCGCGCGGGGTGATACGGTTGAAATCTGAATATACCCGTGCGCCACACTGGTTTACCTTGCCGCCTACGACGTGCACCGAGCCCCTGTGCTCTGACGGCGCTCTCTGAAGTCCCAGGGATACTCGTCGAAATTTCCCAGCTGGGTGCGCAGCACAGCCCGGGTCAGCGATGGAGCAGGCGAGCTGCAGCAGCGGACTGGGCAGCGCTGTCAGGGCGTGCGGTAGAAACGGGTCCTGGTGTGACGCTCGGTCGCGATAAACGCTTCCCGGCAGATCGGGCGGGTCTTCGGAATCGCATTGGTGTTAGGAGACATGCGCCTTCACCGCCTCGCGCAGAGTGTCCGATGTGGACTGGCGAGAGCGGAGTCGGCAGGTTCGAGGTAGCGTTGGTTGATCACCTGGGACAGCACGGACGCGCCATCGCCGGGAAGCGGCAGGTTTCCGGCTTCGACCGCGCCGCGCGTCGGTCAGGGCAGTGGCGAGCATAGTCTTGCCCACTCCGGGCGGGCCGACGAACAGCACGTTGGAGGCGTCGTCGAGGAACCGCAGCGTAGCCAGATCGGGGGTCAGTTTCTCGTCGATCGGTCCACATCCGGTCCAACCGCCAGACCTGGCTCACCCCGCCGGGCTTGCGAACCACCGTGTCGAGGGCCTCGACCAGGTGCGGGAAGTCCTCCGCGTCGTCCAAGACCCCCGCGCCGGATCGAGTGCGCCGAGTACCCGACCAGCAGGTGCGCCTGCCGCCTCACGTCCCAGGCCAGCCGCGAACCGGGCAGCTCTAGCCAGTCGAACTGGATTTCCTCACCAGGCGGGTGCTCGAGAGATTCTGCGCACTTCGAAAGGCGTCGACATTACCGATGGCCCGACGAAGACGGCCTCTACAAGCAGGCCGACGAGGTTGCGTTGCCACGCGAGCACGAGTTGCCGTCGATCATGACCGTCGCCTCCGTGGAACTATCAGCGTGCACTGTGGATCAAAACGCGATTTGAGCGCTGACCGGGCGACCGGCCGGGATAGGCTACGGCGGTGGCCGCCGTCCGCGGCAGTGTCATCGGCGTGCTGCTCGTCTATCGCGTCGACCGCTTCTCTCGCAACCTGCGAGACATGGTCATGCTGCTCGACGACTCGACTCCGCCGAGGTCGTGTTCGGGTCGGCCACCAAACCGTTCGACACTTCCACCGATGGGCCGAATGCTGGTCGGTGGTCTTGTCGACCTGGTAGCCGAAGGTGCGTTTGCGGCCTTTCCGCCTGCCCTTGGGGGCTTTGCGTTACATCGTCGTGATGACGCGTCGAGTGAACGCTTCCTGCAACTGCATCACCTGCTCTGCGGTCAACGAAGGCAGAGCGTCCCTTCGAACCAGGTCTGCAAAGCGCTGATCAATCAACCATTGGATCGAACTTTGCGTTGATGACTGATCCCGAACCACGTGCGGACGCAGCCAGTTCAGCCGGTGTGCTCGGGCGTGACATGCAACGACGTCGGGACGAGCGGTCCGATGGGCGTGGTCTTTGTCGCCTCGACCAGTAGTGCGGCGAACTCGGCCGGTTTGCTCAGCCACGGCGAGTGCCCGGTATCGATCTCCAGCGGGACAACCCCTAAACGTTTCGCTTGCAGGTGCGCGAGTGCCGGGAAGCAGGTGGTGTCCCGCGAGCCCATGATGAAGCTGCGGGAAAGGTCGTGCTGCTTCCAGAAGTTCGGGACGGAGACCGGAACGGTCAAAGGGGCGAACGGCTCCGGGACCAACTTCGAGTAGGCCCAGTCGACGAGCTCCTCGGAGCAGTCGTTGAAGAAGGCCATGACCGCGCCCGGGCGCTCGAAGTAGAACGCCTCGTTGCCTTCGGTCATCTTGATGTAGGTGTCCAAAGGCGACTCGTCGTCGACGGGCGATGCTGCGTCGGATCCGAGGCTCGTCGAGGTTGTTTCGTAAGGGAGCGGCTTGCCCTCGACCGGGAGAATTCCTGCCACGTAACAGATGTGCGAGACGAGGTCGGGGCGCTCGTTCGCGGCGATGGTGGCGACCACGGACCCGGACGAATGCCCGACGAGCACGTCGCCCGGTCGCATCAGCTCGAGGACGGCGTCGCGGTAGCCCTCAAGTGTCGCCACTTCGTCGCGACGGGTTCCGTGGCCGGGAAGCTCTACCGCGACGAACTCGTGGCCCAGCTTCGCCATCTCCGGCTTGACGAAGTCCCAGGCCCATGCACCGTGACAGCCGCCATGAACAGCGAGAAATCGCATAGGGATACCTTTCGCCTGGGGGTGCCGGGCCTCGGACGAGGGGCGACGGCTGAGGGTGAAACTACTCGGCGGGGTTGCGGACCGTCAACGGCTTGTTTGGCATTTTGTCGGCACTGGTGATCACGAGAAGGCCGTTAAGTGTCTACAGTTATGAGGCTTCCCGCTGCTCCAGTCGCCGTGACATGCCTTCGCACTGCCCGGCCTTCCTCGACGAACTGGAAGCAAGGACCCGCATCCACGACACCTTGCTGCGCTTCTGCCCGCGGTTCCACGAAGACGCCGTCGACAACCACGGCTGGATACCGGCAGCCCGCGACACGACCTGGTTCCCGGACTCCAGGCCCGGCACGAGACCGTCGAGCACTCCGCCCACGTGTTGACCAACGTCGCCTGCACCTTCCTCTGCCTATTGTGTTGACACTTGACCACAGTGTGCTGATAAGACTTGCGGGCTTAGCTCGGATTGGCAACTGCGCCGACAAGAAGTGTTGACAGTATTGCCTCGTGGTTTCAGGATGTGACAGCAGCCATGCAGCGTCGCAGAGAGCAGGTACTCCCATGAGCCGAACGTCGTCCGAACACGATCGTCGCGTGGCCGGCCGCCTGGCGGGTAAGACCGCGCTCGTCGTCGGAGCAGGCTCCATCGGCCCGGGGTGGGGCAACGGCAAGGCGACCGCGGTGACATTCGCTCGTGAGGGCGCCGCCGTTTTCTGCGTCGATCGGGATCCGGCGGCCGCGGAAGAGACGGCCAAGATCATTACGGATGAGGGCGGGCAGGCCCATGCCTACGCCGCCGACGCGACCGACGAGCGCCAGTCACGCGACATGGTGGCCGCCTGCCTCGAGCTGTGGGGCCAGATCGACATCCTCGACAACAACGTCGGGATCGCGGAGGTCGGCGGAGTCGTCGACATGCAGATGTCGAACTGGGACCGCGTGATGGACGTCAACGTCAAAGCGGCGCTGCTGGCCATGAAGCACACGATTCCGCACATGGCTTCCCGCGGCGGCGGATCGATCGTCAACATCGCCTCAATCGCCGGGACCCGCTGGCTCGGCGTGTCCTATGCGGCGTACTACGCGTCGAAGGCCGCCTTGCTGCACCTCACCCGCACCTCCGCGGTCGAGTACGCACGCCACGGAGTGCGGGTCAACGCCGTCTCGCCCGGCGCCATGCAGACCCCGATGGTCGAGCAGGACGCGGGTATCTCCGGTGTGGACAGTGCGAACGTGGAAGAAATGTGGGCCAAACGTGCCGCGCTCGTGCCGCTGGGAGTCGGGGGTGAAGGCTGGGACGTGGCGTGGGCGGCGCTGTACCTCGCCAGCGATGAATCCAGGTACGTCACGGGAATCGACCTCGTCGTCGACGGCGGGCTGTCCCTCAAGTGGTGACCAGATCCGAACGAAACAGACAACCGGGGAGCCGTCCATGAGTGCTGACCGATTCCAGAACAAGGCCGTCATCGTGTCCGGGTCCGCGTCGGGGATCGGGCGAGCCAGCGCCGTGGCGTTCGCCCGTGAAGGGGCGCGTGTCGCGTGTCTGGACGTCGACAAGGTGGGCGCCGAGGAGACCGTCAGCAGCATTCGCGCTGCCGGTGGATCGGCCGCCTTCTTCCCGGTCGACGTGCGTGACGCGGAGTCGGTGCGAACCGCCACCGAACAGGCCGTCGGGTACCTCGGCGAGCTGGACGTCGTGCACAACAATGCCGGCGCCAACGGTTACGCCACCATCCACGAAATGTCTGTCGAGGACTGGGACCACATTTTCGCCGTCAACACTCGTGGGGTCTTCCTGAGCATGAAGTACCAGATTCCCCATCTGCTCGACCGCGGCGGGTCGATCGTGCTGACCGGTTCGATCATCCAGCACGGGTCACGGCCGGGGACCGCCGCGTACTCGGCCAGCAAGCTTGCGCTGAACGGCCTGGCCCGTGCGGCGACCCTCGATTACGGGACGCGGGGCATCCGGGTCAACGTGGTCAGCCCCGGGACCATCGACACCCCCATGGTGCGAAAGTCGCTCGGTGCCGAGAACGACGAGGCACGGTTCGCGGAGGTCCGTGACGAGTGGGTTCGAACCCACATGGCAGGTATGCGGCGGATGGGCGCACCGGAAGAGGTCGCCGCGGCCGTTCTCATGCTCTCTGCCGACGACGCGTCCTTCATCAGTGGCGCCACCATCTTCGTCGACGGCGGTGCCACGTCGGCGCTGATCTGACGTCAGCTCACCCGGACGGAGGCCACCGGGTCGCCGCCCATCACCCGGCGCATGAGCTGCCGCAACGAGGCCGGTTCGTAGAGCGGGTCGATGATGGTGAGCACCCCGAACGCCGTGCGCGCCAAGTGGCTCGTCACGATCTGGGCGGCGCGCACCGCGTCGGCTTCCTGGCACGCGGTGAGCAGCTGCTCGTGCTCCACGAGCGCGAACGCGTGCGCTCGCTCCACGTGAAGAAGCCTGATGTACCGGCCGGCGTGTTCCCGCAGCTCCTGCACCACCCCGTAGATCCGGCTGGGCGCGCGAATGAAAGCGAGCTCGTGGAACCGTTCGTGCGCCGCTTCCCAGGCGTCCTCGTCCGACTTGTCGGTGGCGTGCATGGTGGCGAGTGCTTCGGCCATGTCCCGCAGGTCGTCCCCGGTCAGGAGCGGAACGCTGAGCTCGATCGCGAGCCTCTCGTTCACGCACCGCAGCGCGTAGAGCTGCTCGGCATCGGATGCGGACAGCTCCGCCACGCGACTGCGGCGGTTCTTCTCCGACACCACCAGGCCCTCTTTCTCGAGCCGGCGCAATGCCTCGCGCAGCGGACCGCGGCTGATGGCGAGCTCGCGAGCGATGTGGACCTGGTTCAGATAGCTGCCGGGCGCCGCACGGCCGGCGAGAATGTCCTTGCGAATCTTGAGGTACGCGACCGTGCTCGCGTCACGCCCGCTGTCCGCCGCCTCGTCCTCGGCAAGAGCCGAGTCCGGCGCATCCTGGGTGGCGTCGGAGGACGGAAACCGGTCTTCGGCCAAGTCGGGCCTCCGATCTCCCTTGGCGGCAGTCATCTTCGTCCGGAGGCTACGCCGTGAGTGCTGCCTCCAGGACAGCGCGTCGCTGCGCCAGCTCGCAAATGCTAACACGATGGGGAGCCGGCGGAGCAATTTGCGACGCACTGATCTTGCTTGAAATGCGTCGACTGTCAGCACTTTTAGCGTTCTTCTTGCACTTCTGCCGCCAGTGATGGCTAAGTCCGGATTATAGTGTTGACACTTTATGATATCGTGAGGCGCAAGTGGAGCGGACGTCGATGCAAGTCGCCCCGGGACTCCACTCCATCCCGCCGAGCAAGCCGCGCGTACGTCAGCGGCCCAGGCGGCCTTTCGGAACGGACAAAGGCATGCGATTTGTGACGCTGAGGCGGTCCGACGGCACCACGTCGGCCGCCGAACTCGTCGACGGTGCGGCGAAGCTCTTCGACGCCCCCGATGTCGGCGCGCTGATCACCCTCCGCGCCCAGGGACGCGAAGTCGCTACGACCGGCGAGCTGGATGCGAGCGGTCTGGATCTCGCTCCGGTCGTCACGGCACCAGGCAAGATCATCTGCGTGGGCGCGAACTACAAGGCGCACCTCGCGGAAATGGGTGTCGACGTACCCGACCACCCGACGCTCTTCGCGAAGTACTCCGAATCGCTGATCGGTCCCGAGGACGACATCGCCCTGCCCGCCATGTCCCACGCGATGGACTGGGAGGCCGAGCTCGCCTACGTCATCGGCACCGAGATCAGGCGCGGCTCGGAGGCCGAGGCGCGGGATGCGATCGCCGGCTACACCGTCACGAACGACATCACCGCCCGCGACGTCCAGTTCCGGACCATGCAGTGGCTTCAGGGCAAGACGTTCGAGGGAACGAACCCTCTCGGCCCGCTGCTCGTCACTCCTGACGAGGTCGATCACGCGGACGACCTGGAAATCACCTGCACCGTCAACGGCGAGGTGATGCAGTCGGCACGGACATCGGACATGGTGTTCCCACCCGCCGCGGTCGTGTCCTATCTGAGCCACATCGTCACGCTCAAGCCCGGGGATCTGATCCTGGGCGGCACCCCCAGCGGCGTCGGCCACGCCCGCAAACCTCCGGTGGCCCTGGAAGCGCGGGACGTGGTCGTCACGTCCGTCGAGTCCATCGGGACGCTGACGAACCCGTGCGTCCGCGAATCGTCGTCCACAACCGGGGAAGACAAGAGCGGAGCGGCAGCATGACCGGAACAGTGCCCGAGACATCCACCCGCCTCGCGGAAGCCGCGGTGGCGGAGCTCGTGCGCAAGGCGCCGACGACGGTCGACTTCCACATGGACGTGTTGTGTCCCTTCGCGTTCCAGACCGCGCGGTGGCTGCGCAACGTCCGCGAACAGACCGGCCTGACGATCAATTGGCGCTTTTTCAGCCTGGAGGAGGTCAACCGCGTCGAGGGCAAGAAACATCCGTGGGAACGTGAGTGGACCTACGGATGGTCGATGATGCGGATCGGCGCCTATCTGCGGCGGACCGACATGTCATTGGTGGACAAGTGGTTCGAGACCGCGGGCTGGGCGCTGCACGTGGATGGTCACCGGCCCCACGACCCCGCCGTGGCACGTCACCTGCTCACCCGGATCGGCGTCGACGCGGACGTGGTCGACAAGGCGATCGCCGACCCGACCACCCACGACGAGGTCAAGGCCGATCACGAGCGTGTCATCAACGCCGGTGGTTTCGGTGTCCCGTCGATGTTCTTCGGTGACCAGCTACTCTTCGGGCCGGTCGTGATGGACCCACCGACAGGCGCGGCGGCACTCCGCCTCTGGTACGCCACCACGGCCTGGCTGGAGTTCCCGCACCTCTACGAGACACAGCGCCCGAAGACCAAGCAGGACGACGACTTCATCGCCCGCACCATTCGCCCATACCTCGAAGCCAGGGACTGGACGAGCATCAACCGCGGTGAGGTCATCGACTTCGGCGAACACGACCCGAAGAACAGGAAGGCGGACCGATGAACAGCAGGCGTCTGGAAGTAGCCGATCTGCTCGGCACCGTGTGGGCCGACCTCGACAAGTTGCTCACCCCGCTGCCCGCCGGTGAGTGGGACACGACCGTGCTTCCCGGCTGGGATGTGCACGACACGCTCGCGCACATCGTCGGCACCGAGCGCATGCTGGAGCAGGGCCCGGACACCATGCGGGAACGCGTGGCCGCCGCGACGCTCGGCGAGGGCACCAAGTCGCACGTGCGCAACGTGATCGGCCAGACCAACGAGGCCTGGATCGACGCGCTGCGCCCCCTGACCCACGAGGAGCTCCTCGCCGAGTTCCGTGAGGTCACCGCTCGCCGGTCCGCGTTCCTGCGCGCCATGTCCGACGAGGAGTTCGAGGCCGACAGCTGGACGCCGGGCGGGCAACGCCCCTACAGCGGGTTCATGCGGATCCGGATCTTCGACTGCTGGATGCACGAGCAGGACATCCGGCACGCGATCGGCCGGCCGGGCGGCGAAGGCGGCCCCGTGGCCGAAGAGTGCCTGGCGGAGGTGCGGTCCGCGCTCGGATTCGTCATCGGCAAGCAGGCGGGCGCGCCGGAGGGGTCTTCGGTGACACTCGCGCTCGAAGGCCCGGTCACCGCGCAGCTGCACGTCGCCGTCGAAGGCCGCGCGAAGGTCAGGGAGGCGCTCGACGCGCCGGCGACGGTCACGCTGCGGCTGTCGTCGGCTCTGTTCATGCGCCTGGTCGGTGGCCGGATCGAACCGCACGCGGCAAAGCCCCAGGTCACGATCGAGGGTGACCAGGCACTCGGTGCGAAGGTGCTGGAAAACCTCGCCTTCACGGTCTGACCGGCCGCACGACGGCCCGCTCCGATAAAGGGGGCGGAGCGGGCCGGTCCCGGCTCACAGCTTGAGCAAGGCGTTCTCGACCAGCTCGCTCAGCGCCGGGTGGATGTAGAGCATCCCGCGAGCCATCTCGTCCACGGTCTGGCCGAACTTCATGCCCTGGATCAGCTGCTGGATCAGCATGCTCGCGTTCGGTCCGATGATGTGGGCCCCGAGCAGCACCCGGGTTTCGGCGTCCGCGATGAGCTTGCAGAAATTCTCGGTGTCCTCCATGGCCCAGCCGTACGCGACATCGCCGTAGTGGTGCGTAGCGGTCACATACGCGCGGGTTCCCGCGCGCCGCAGTTCCTGTTCGGTGAGCCCGACCGAGGCGATCTGGGGGCCGGCGAACACCGCGTGCGGGATCGGCCAGAGGTCGATCGCCCGCAGGTCATCCGGGTGGACGAGATTGTGCGCCACGATCCGGGCTTCGGCGTTGGCGGTGTGCTTGAGCTGTGCCGGGTTCGTGATGTCGCCGAGGGCCCAGATACCGGGGACGGTCGTGCGCAGGAACTTGTCGGTCACGACGTATCCCGCGGCGTCGACCTCGACGCCGGCCACGTCGAGCGCGAGGGTCTCGCTGGCCGGGGTGCGGCCGGTCGCGACCAGAAGTGCTTCCGCGGCAACGGAAATTCGTTCGCCGTCAACGCGTACGTCGATCCGGACCGTGCCGTCGCCGCCGGGTGCCGCTTCGAGAATGTCGGCGTTCAGGTACGTCGTGAACCTGTCGCTGTATTGCCGCGTGAACTCGCGGCTGATGTCCTCGTCCTCGCGCGCCAGCAGTGTGCCGCGGCTGATGATCGTGATGTCGACGCCGAAGCTGCCGAAGATGTGCGCCATCTCCGCCGCGACGAACCCACCGCCGAGAATGATGAGTGACCGCGGCAGCTCGCGGATCCGGAGGACGGTGTCGCTGGTGTGGTACGGAATCTCCGACAGGCCGGGGATCGGCGGGATTCGCGGGGAGGCGCCGGCCGCGAGCACGATGTCGTCGGCGACGATGTGGCGCGAGGATCCGTCCGCGGAACGGATCTCGAGCGTGCGTTCGCCGGTGAACCGGGCTTCCCCGTTGAACACCGTGACGTTGTCCAAGCTCTTGCGGTAGTCCTCGCCGCCGGCCGCGATGGGGTCGATGCGCCCGAAGACCCGGTCGGCGATGTCGTTCCAGCGGACGGTGTCGAGTCGCGCGTCCACGCCATACCGCGACGAGTGCCGCACGGTCTCGGCCACGTCCGCCGCGTACACGAACATCTTCGTCGGGATGCAGCCCCGGTTCAGGCAGGTGCCGCCGAAGACGTCACGCTCGATGATCGCGACTTTCAGCCTGTCGTAGTCGGCGGTCAGCAGGGAGTTGCCGGAGCCCGTGCCGATGATCGCGACATCGAAATTTTCGGTTATGGGCAACACTTTGCCGCCTTCCTGTTGACCACTGATCCGTTGACGTGGCTGACGACGCTCATCGCGCACGCAAGGCCCACCGCCAGCGAGAAGAGCTGCACCGCGAGGATCAGGCCGACGCCCGACGAAAGGGCGCCGACCCCGAGGACCGCCACCGTGACGCCGAGATAGATCGCCAGGAAGAACATCGACATGATGTTTCCGCGACGGTCACTCGGCGCGAGGGCGCCGACCTCGCGGGCGGCTCCGCTGAACACCAGGCCGTGACCGGCTCCGGCGACGGCGGCCGCCAGCGCGCAGAGCACCGCGGAGGTCGCCGAAGCCGCGCCCGCGAGGATGCCCAGCCCGGCGACGAGCAATACGAGTCCGAACATCTGCAGGGGCCGCGACTGCCGTCTGCGTCCGCCGAGCTGGGCGAGAGCGGAGCAGGTCAGCATCAGGGCCTGGACGCCGCCGGACACCACGCTGTTGTCGGTGTGGAGGTACGTCCTGAGCAAGGATGGCGCCAGGGCAAGGAAAAGGGCCGCGACAACCCAGGCGAGCACGGCTGAGCCGCCGGCACGGAGAAAGGCGGGCCGGATGTTCGCGGGAACTGATGGCCAGCTGATTGTGACGCGCCGTCCGTGTGTTTTCTTCGCCGCTGGGAAGCCGGCGAACAGCCCTGCCAGAGCGGCGACGAGGAGCGCCAGCTCGACCAGATAGGACAGCTGGAGCGGTGCTGGGCCGTACTGTGCGAGCAGGCCCACGGACATCGGCCCGACCGCGGTACCGATGCACGTCGCCAAGGTCGCCGCCAGTGCGGCTTGCCCGATGTCGGAACGCGGGTGTGTGTCGGCGAGGGCGGCCGCTGCCGGGCCCTGGGTCGCGCCGACAGCCAAGCCCTGGAGAGCGCGCCCGGCGAAGAGCCACCAAACGTTGCGTGCCGCGGCGAGCACGATCGCGGCGGCCACGGCGATGACGATCGCGAGGAGAAGGACCCGTTTGCGCCCGATGGCGTCCGAGAGCGGTCCGAACACCAGGAGCGCCGGTGCGATGCAGAGGGTGTAGGTGGCGAAGACGCCGGTCACGGTGAGTGGGGAAAGGCCGTAGGCGTCGACATATCTGGGGAACAGCACCGGGGGCATGTTGACGCCGATGGTCACGATGGTCAGCACCGACGCAACTGCCGCGAAGGCCCACCATCCGTCGGCGAGTTGCGTGCCTGCCCGGAGATCGAGGGCAGGGTCGTGCGCGGCACGGTCGATCCGCCGGAACGGCCTCACGTCACACCATGCCGGAAGATCGCTGGCACCGGTTGCTCATCACTACACCTCTCCTAGACCGAGTAAAGTGTAAACATATTTGTCACTTCTAAGGACACGGTGGCTCGTTTTTGGTTGTCATAGAGGAGTGATGGAGAGAAGTGTTGACAGATTATCTGGTTAACCGGCTTCGAGTGTAGTAACGTTCACCACTCTGGGGGTCACTGCTCGACCATGCCGGCCACCCAGCGCGGGTCGCCGGGCGTCGCACCAAAGGAGGCGAGACGCAATGTCGATCCAGGAATCCATCGACCGGTCACCGTTCTCGAGACGGCAGGTTTTCATCGTCGGTCTGTGCTTCGTGCTCAACGCCGTCGAGGGCTTCGACATCTTCGGCATGTCCTACTCGGCATCGGGTGTGACCGCCCAGTGGGGCCTCACCGGTGGACAGCTCGGGGTCCTCCTGAGCGCGACACCGGTGGGGATGGCGATCGGAGCCTTCTTCCTGGCACCGCTCGCCGACCGCGTTGGCAGGCGGCCTCTCGTCGTCTGGTGCCTCGTGCTCTGCGGAGCCGGGATGGTGCTGGCGGTGGTGTCGCCGAGCTATACCGTCCTGCTCGTCGCGAGGCTGATGACCGGCCTCGGTATCGGGGGCATCTCCGCCGGCCTGCCCGTGATCCTCGCCGAGTACTCGCCGCGGCGGCGCCGTGGGACGGTCATCGCGCTGTACGCCGCGGGGCCCTCCCTCGGCGGCATCGTGGGCGGGGTGGCCGCGGCGTCCCTGATCAGCGCATACGGCTGGCGCGCGCCGTTCGCCATCGGCGCGGTGGCGACGGTCGTGGTCATCGTGGTCGTGATCGCGAACATGCCGGAGTCGATCGCGTTCCTGCTGGCCCGCCGCCCGCGCAACGCGCTGGCCCACGCGAACCGGCTGCTGGCGCAGATCGGTCAGCCGGAGCTGGCCGAGCTTCCCGAGCTGCCTGCCCAGTCGGCCGCTCGTGGGAATGCCGGGAGTATCCGAGCCGCCGTCTTCGGCCGCCGGACGCTCGTGATGACCCTTCTCATCTGGGTCGCTTTCTTCTGCACCCAGGCGGTGTACTACTTCGCCAACTCCTGGACCCCGAAGCTGCTCCAGTCGAGCGGCGCGTCCGCAGGTCAGGCGGCGCAGTCGGGCATCCTGCTCAACGTTGGCGGCTTCGTCGCGACGCTCCTCTTCGCCGCGATCGCACTCAAACTCAGCACCAGGCTGCTCGCCGTCGTGGTGCTGTTCGGGTCCGGCGTCTCGCTGCTGCTGATGAACCTCGTGTTCGGCAACCTCAGCGGTGTGCTCGTGGTCGCCATCGCGCTGGGCCTGTTCATCAACGGCTCGATGGCCGGAACCTACGCCGTCGTCCCGGACCTCTACCCGGCCGCGGTCCGGACCACCGCGGTGGGCTGGGCGATCGGCGCCGGTCGGCTCGGGGCCATTCTCGCGCCGCTGGTGGCCGGCTTCCTGATCGACCGGCATTGGACCGCGGGCAACCTGCTGGTGCTGTTCGCCGTCCCGGCGGTGGTGGCAGGCCTCGCCATTCTGGGCGCGACGCGGGCCCAGCGGCACGAGCGACGGCTGCCCGACCCGTCCGTCCCGCTGACCGTGCCGGCCGACGGGGGCTCGCAGCCGACCCGCTGACGAAACGACTCGAGGCGAACGCGATGTCCGCGTTCGCCTCGCGCGACGGTCAGGAACCCAGGCGTGCCAACACATCCGCCCAGGTGTCGAGGTTGCGGAGCACCTCGTCCTTGGACACCGGGGGACCGCCGAACAGGAACCGGTCGACGCCCATGTCGCGGTACCGCTCGATGGTGCCCAGGTCGACGCGGACGTCGAGAACGTTGGTGATGAAGGTGCGACCGACCTCTTCGGACTGGCGAGCGAGGAACTTGATCCCGTTTTCGATGTCCTCGAGGGTGGGGCGGGCTCCCCGGCCGGCCACCGGCATCCAGCCATCGCCGACGGCGACGATGCGGTCGAGCGCGGCCTGTGAGTGTCCGCCGAACAACACCGGCGGATGGGGCCGGGTCGCGGGCTTGGGGAAGCTGCGAATCGGGTCGAAGTCCACGACTTTGCCGTGGTACTCGGCCTCTTCGCTGGTCCAGATCCGGATCGCGGCCTCGACCGTCTCGCGCATCGCGAGCCACCGTTGCTTGCCGCCGACGCCGTGGTTACGCATCTCCTCGACGTTCCACCCCGGGGCCACGCCGCAGATGAACCGGTCGGGGCCGATCACCGCCTCCAGGCTGGCCACGGCTTTCGCGAAACTGATGGCGTGCCGCTGTGACGCCAGCGCCACCCCGGTGCCGACCACGAGTCCCGGCGATGCCGTGGCCGCCGCGGTGAGGGCGACGAACGGGTCGAGCGAGTTTTCGTACCAGTCCGGCATCCACATCGGATCGTCGGTGGCGGCCTGGTCCGCATGCGAAAGTCCGCCCCACGGAGTTTCCCGCTTCACCGGAATGTGGCTGTGCTCGGGCACGAAAAGGGCCTGCAGGCCGCAGCTCATTATTTCCTTGCCGAGCTCCACGGGGCCGATCGTGTAGTCGGTCGTATACGAGACAACGCCAAATTTCACGTCACCGAAGGTAGTTCCAGCCCAGCTCAAGTGTCAACTCTTCTGCGGATTGTCAATGCCGACTTCTTGGCAGCTCAGCTATCTACCAGCGAAGATTCAGAATCCTCCCTTCAATGTGTTGACACTTGAGCAGAAGTCCTATAATTCAGGTCGCTGGACTCATATTGCAGGACTCCACTAGAGTCGCATCGAACGGACGCGACAGAAGGAGCGATATGTGGCATCTCACGACACACCGGTGGGTCGGCAGCCAGGCAACGGCCGTTGCCGCCGCGATCAAGGACGGAACCCTCGCGGCACACCTGACCTGGATGCGCGAACAGCAGCTCGCGGGCAAGGTGCTCATGGCCGGGCCGGCCAATCGGTTCGAGCTCGGGATCATCGTGTTCGGCCACCTCTCGGAGGAGGCGGTGCACGAGCTATGTCGCAGTGAGCCGCTCATCGCGGCCGGTTACCGGAACTACGACTCCATCGCCTGGGACGTGCACCACGTGCTGGGCATCGGCCAGTTCGAGCTGCCCGCGCCGGTCGTCGGCCCCACCGGCGCCGACAGATAAGGGGTTCAGGTGCGCTCCCGGCACACGCGGTTGGTGAGCGCCCCGATGCCCTCGACCTCGACGGTGATCTCGTCGCCGTCCTGGAGGAAAAGCTGGGGATCGCGCCGGAAACCGACCCCGCCGGGTGTGCCGGTGAGGATCACGTCGCCCGGCAGCACCGTGGTGAACTCGGACACCGTGGCGATCAGCGTGGGGATGTCGAAGATGAGCAGCGATGTGTCGGCGTCCTGCACCGTTTTCCCGCCCAGCACCGTGCGCACCCGGGCGGCGGTCACCTCCGCCTCGGCCGGGGGCAGCAGATACGGGCCCAGCGGCGTCGAGCGATCCCAGGACTTGCCCTGTAACCACTGGTGCGTTTTGTACTGGTAGTCGCGCATGGTGACGTCATTGGCGACGGTGTAGCCGAGGATGTATTCGTGCGCTCGTTCGCGGGGGATACGCCGGCCGGCACGTCCGATCACGACCGCCAGCTCAGCCTCGTAGTCGACCTGGGCGGACTCGGGCGGCAGCACGATGTCGTCACGCGGGCCGATCAGGCTGGACGCGAACTTGGTGAACAGCACCGGATAAGTGGGCAGATCACGACCGGATTCGCCGACATGGGCCAGGTAGTTCAGCCCGACGCAGACGATCTTGTCGGGGTGCGGGACCACCGGGCACAGGTACACCTCAGCAGCAGCCACGGACTCGCCCGGCAACTCGGTCGCCGAGGCGAGGACCTCGCCAGGAGTGTCACGGCCGAGCTCGCTCAGCCCGGTGAGAGGAATCAGCCGGTCGCCATCGGGCCGCGGTTCCACGCGACCCACGCGACGACGGCCCTCGTACTCGTAAGTGGCGTACACGTCTGTTTCCCTTTTCAGTCGGTCTCGGAGGTACGGCGCCACGTGGCCAGTTGGCCGCCCCACAGGTTGACGCTGCGCGGCACCGGTTCCCAGCGGCGCGGCGTGTAGGTGACCCGGTCGTCGTGGAACTGCTCCATTTCGGCGGAAAGCTCGACGTGGTTGCCGGCCGGATCGTCGAAGAAGATGAAGAGGTTGTTGCCAGGACCGTGCCGGCCGGGCCCCCAGACCACGTCGACCTCCTGATCGGTCAGCCGGTCGCACCAGGCCTTGAAGTCGGCCCATTCGGCGAGATCGTAGGAGTAGTGGTCGAGTCCCGTCCGCCCGGTCTCGACGACGGCGAGCGTGTGGTGATCGCGATCCGAGCGCAGCCAGGCGAACTTGCCGTCGGCCAGCTGATCGGAGATGCGAAAGCCCACCACCCCGACGTAGAACGCCACCTTCGCCGGCAGGTCGGCGGTGGCCAGCGTGACGTGCTGGTAGCGGATCGGACGGCGCCCCGTATCGGCGGCGTGCTCGCCTACCCGGTGCACCGGTGTGTGGAACCGCACCGTGGTGCCGTCCGGGTCGGTGCAGACCACGCCGCGCGGCTGCACGCCGTCGGCCGGCGCGTCGATATGGGCCGGGTCCAGTGCGGTGACCGCATGCCCCGCGTCCCGCAGCCGCTTCTCCAGCGCGACAAGACCGTCCTCGTCACGGATCTCGAAGGCGATGTGGTCCAGTCCAGCGGGGCCGGGCGTCAGGTCGACGACGTGGTGCCCCGTCCCCCAGCCCAGCCTGCGCCCTCCGTCAGGCAGCTCGGCATGCGTGGTCAAGCCCAAGACGCGGGCGTAGAACGTTGCCGTGCCAGGGACATCCGGGACGCGCAACCCGATATGCGAGGTGGCGGTTCGGCGCAGCGCGCCGGCATTATCCGGCTCGTCCAGGACGATGCGGGGTGGTCGGGACATGGTGATCTCCTTGCGTGGGCGACCGCGTCAGGTACCAGCGAGTGCGGGAGCGGCGAGCGACAGTGCGGTAACGAGGTCGGGCTGGGCGTCCGGCCGCCAAGCCGCGGCGACGAAACGATCGGGGCGCACCAGGACGAGGTGCCCTCGATAAGGGGCGAACTCGGCGTCGAGTTGCCCGTCAACATCGACGAGGATCTGGCCTGGCGCGGAAGGGAGCCGGTCGTCGACGGCGACTTGGGCGACCGAAACGGGGAGAGACCGGATCGCCGTGGTGGCGGCGATCCGGTCGGCGGGGACACCGACGCCGAGCAGCGCCCACCCGGTTCCGAGCGCGTCGTCCAGCCGGCGGACCGAGCCCGTCGAGGTGTCGAAGACGCGTGGTTGCCCGATCATGACACCGATCTCGGGTCCGTCCGGATGGCCGGCGATCAGACCATCCCGATAACGGTGCGCCGGGCGATAGCGCATCTCCTCGAAGAACGCCCGCGTGCCGGGATCGCGCAGGGCAGCGGCAAAGTACGCATCGCGGCGAGCCGCCAACCGGGTGTCGGTCGTCATGACGATCCGCCCGAGCCGCTCCGACAGCCGGACCGTGGCCTCGGCGTGCGGGCGTCGTTCCGCCTCGTAACTGTCCAGCGCGATATCGCTGAGCCGGCCCGCCAGTACCTCGGCGACCTTCCAGCACAGATTCGCTGCGTCCCGGATGCCCGAGTTGAGGCCCTGCCCGGCGAACGGCGGCATCATGTGCGCCGCATCGCCGAGCAGGAAGACCCGCCCGGCCCGCCACCGATCGGCGACCAGACCGTGGAACTGGTAGATCACCGCCCGTTCCACCTGGTCCGGTTCGATCGGGCGATGCGGCGCCAGCAGCCGTTCGACGAGCCCGAACCCGACCTCGTCACCCGCCGCACCCTCCCCGTCGTGCAACAGGAACTCGTACCGGCAACGGCCATCGCGGCCCGGCACGATCACATGCGGACGATCAGGGTCGCCGTGGTGCAGGCCGTAGCGCTCGTCATGGTGATCGCCCAGCACATCGGCGACCAGCCAGAGCTCCTGGTGGCTGCGCCCGGTCATCCCCACCCCGAGCGTGGCGCGGATCGCGGACCGCCCGCCGTCGCAGCCCAGCACATACGCCGCTCGAATAGCCTCGGTCGCCTCATCACCGTCGGTGCGCCGATAGCGGACCTCGACACCGTCCGCGGCCGAGGCGAGACCGACCACCTCGGCCCGCAGACGGATCTCGGCGCCGGGATGCGCGACCAGGTGGTCGTACAGTTCGCGTTCCAGGTCCGGCTGCGCGAACGGGTTCTTGAACGGGTAGCCGAGCCGATACGGCTGCGGCGCGCGGGCCTGGAACACGGCCCGGCCGTATCCGTCGAAGTAGCGGGTGCCGATGCCCGGCACGATGATGCGCAGGATCCGATCGGCCACGCCGGCGGCCTGGAAGGCGCGCAGCGCTTCGTCGTCGAGACTGATCGCCTTCGGCTCATCACTCGTGCTCGCATTGCGCTCCAGCACGACGACCCGAACGCCGCGAGCCGCGAGCAACGCCGCCGCCGTCAGGCCGACCGGGCCGGCACCCACCACGACGACATCGGTCCGTCCGGCCTGGAGTTCGCCCTTCATGAGTAGACATAGAAACATTCTATTTTTCAGGACGCAAGACCTACTAAGTAAGACAATGTGCTATTGTGACCGACATGACTTCCCAGCAGTCACCGGTATGGACCACGATTTCGACCGCGGAGGGTCCGATGCGTCTCTATCGGGCCGGTGCCGGCGCGACGTCCGCGGTGATCGTTTTGCAGGAGGCGTTCGGGGTGAACGATCACATCCAGGACGTCACCCGGCGGATCGCGGCACAGGGGCACCTTGCGGTCGCGCCCGATCTGTTCCATCGCACCGGCACCGGTGTGCTCGGCTACGAGCAGCACACGGAGGCGATGCCGCTGATCGGTGCGCTCGGCCCCGACGCGATCATCCACGACGTGCAAGCCGTACTGGATCACCTCGACACTCACGACGGCATACCGGCGAACCGGGTGGCCGTCATCGGCTTCTGCTTCGGCGGGCGGGCGGCCTTCACCGCCGCCACCTCGATCAGCGGGCTGGCGGCCACCGTCGCCTTCTACGGTCCCGGCATTGCCGCGGGCCCACATGCGGTGCTGGATCGCGCCGGGAAAATCGACGCGCCGATACTGATGCACGTCGGTTCCGAGGACCCCACGATCCCGGCCGGTCAGGTCGCGGCCATCGACGCGGCATTGGCCGACCTCGCGGTACCCGCCCGGCAGTTCGTCTACGCCGACGCCGGGCACGCCTTCGCCTGCGATGCCCGCCCCGCGATGTACCAACGCAAGGCAGCCGAACTTGCCTGGGAACGCACGACCGCGTTCCTCGCCGAGCATCTTCCTTCCGGCCGCGGCTGACCGGAGGATCGGAGAAATCATGGGAACTGTCACCGAACACCTCGCCCTGTTCACCACGGATGAGCCGCTGCGCGTGCTGGAACGCGACGAGCACCTGCTGCTCGCCGCGCCGCATCCCAGCAAGCTGCCGATCCCGTTGTGGCGCGATCAGCCACCGCTGGAAGTCGTCCACTTCCCGGTCGAATATCGGGCACAGCCTTTCGCTCCACCACGAGGCGTTTTCGAGAACGACAAACTGCGGGTCGAATGGCAGACGATGGACAACCGGCAGCCCTTCTACCATCGCAACTGCGACGTCGACGAGATCTCGTATCAGATCGCGGGCGAACGCACACTGATGACCGAACTCGGGGTCGTCGAGCACCGGCCTGGCGAGTTCTCGAGGCTGCCCCGGGGAGTCGGACATGACAACTGGGGACGCAAGGAGTCCCACCTGCTCTTCTACACCCCCGCACCGGTCAGCGAGGAGTGCGCCGCGGTCCGCGAATCCGACGTGGTGATGCCGCCGTTCCCCGGCTGGGAACCACATCCGGTGAACGAAGCGGTCACCCAATGCCTGGGCTCGCCCGGTCACGACATCGCCGTGTTCCCCATCGACGAGCAACGCCTGCTCGATCAGGTCACCACGGAAAAGGAACGCCTGCAGGTGCTGCGCGGCGCCGGCGAACCCGGTACGACTTGGCTCTACCGCAACGATTACGCCCGCATCGGCATGACCGTGACACCCCCGACGCCCGGGCACACCTACCTCCGCACGCTGGACGCCGACGAAGTGCAGTACCAGGTGAGCGGCACGCGCACCGTCGTCACCCAGCGCGGGATCGCCGAGCTGCGACCCGGTGACTTCCTGCGCATTCCGCTCGGCATCGCCCACACCGCGGTGGTCACCGATACGCCGAGCGAGCACATCCGGATCCAGTGCAATCGCGAGCTTCCGCGCGTCGCGGAACCCGACTGGACAGCGGAGACCTACAGCCCCGAGCGGCTCGCCGCCGCCCGCCAGAACGGAGCTGCCGCATGAGCCCGGACACCATGCTCGCCGCTCGGCTGGAAAGCGGCGCCACGACCGTCAACTTGACGCGGGTCCCGGTGCCGCAACCGGGTCCGAATGACGTGCTGATCCGGGTCGCTTCCGCCGGCCTCGCCACCGGCGTCATGCGGCTGGCCGCCATGGGTGCGTTTCCCGTGCTCCCCACGACGCTCGGTCACGAGGCCGCCGGCACCGTGGCGGCCGTCGGCGCCGAGGTCGCCGATATCGCCGTCGGCACCCGGGTGCGGCTCCATCCCAACCTCGCCTGTCGCCAGTGCGTCTACTGCACCACCGACCGCGAAATGATGTGCGCTCAGCAGGCTTTGGTGGGCCACGCCGCCTTCGCCACCGGCCCGCGACCGCTTTACGACGCCTACCACGACGGCGGCCTTGCCGAGTTCGTCCGCGTCCCGCATTGGCTGGTCGATCCATTGCCTGACGGCGTCGGGTTCGACGTCGGCGCCAAGGTGCACGACCTGGCCAACGCGCTGCGCGCGCTCAAGTGCGCCGGGCTCGCCCCCGGCTCCACGCTCGTGATCACCGCGGCCACCGGCACGATGGGCACGGCCACCGTCACGCTCGCCCCGCAGTTCGGGGTCGCCCGGCTGGTGCTTGTCGGGCGCAACGCCAAACGGCTTGCCGCGGTGGGGGAACTGGCCGGGACGCTGCCCACCGACCTCGTCGCACTCGAGGACCTGCCGGCCGACTGGACCACCGGCGGCGGCCTCACCACAGCGCTGCAGCGGCTCGTCCCCGGCGGAGCCGACGCCGTGCTCGACTTCTCCCCAGCCGGCCCGGCCGGCGGGCAGGCGCTCCTGTCGATGGCCACCGGCGCCACGTACGTCCACATGGGCGGCAACCTGGAAAACCAACTCGCCCCGGTCAGCGCGATGATGGCCCGGTGCTGGCGGTTCGTCGGAACGCGCGCCAACACCCGCGCCGACGTGCACGACGTGCTGCGCCTGCTCGAATCGGGCGTCATCACGGCCGATCGGCTGATCACCCACCGGTACCCGTTGGATCAGATCGACCAGGCACTGGCCGCGCTGCACAGCCGGACGGAGCCGATCTGGATGGCGGTGGTCAACCCGGCTCAGCTGGAGTCACCGTAGACTGTTTCGCATGTCAGGACAGGTGGAGCCCACGATGCCGTCGCGGGGTTACCGCGAGCGCAACTCGACTGCCGATCGCGCACTCGACATTTTGAACATGTTCACCGATGACGTGCCGGTCATCTCCGCCGCCCAGGTCGCCGAACATCTCGGCGTCGCAAGGTCGAGTGGGTACCGGTATCTCCAGAGCCTGGTCACGAAGCGCTATCTCGAAGAGGCACCCGGGGGCCGGTTCCGGCTGGGTATGCGAGTTCTGGAGCTGGCCCGGTTGGCCCGGCGCGCCCACCGGCTGGCTGATGTCGCCCTCCCCGTCCTCGCCGACCTCGCCACGAACGTGCACGAGACGGCACTGCTCACCCGCCGGGTCGGCGGTGTCGTCACCTGCCTGGACCGGGCCGAGTCCGACGTGCACCGCGTTCGTATCTCCTACGAGCGCGGCTCGACCCTGCCGGTGAACGCCGGCGCGTCGGCCCAGGTCCTGCTCGCCTGGAGTGACGCGGAGGAGGCGCGCGCCATCCTCGCCGGCACCCCGCTCGAGCGCTTCACCCCGGCGACGATCACCGACATCGACCAGCTCATGAAGCGGTTCGAAACGATCCGCCACGACGGCTATGCGCTGACCCGCTCGGAACTCGACCACGACGTCCTCGGCATCGCCGCACCCATCCGCGACGGCGGCGAGAAGGTGATCGCCGCGATCAGCGTCGCCGCCGTCGCCTCACGCGTTTCCGCCCAACTGGAACGGGAAATCATCGACGCCGTCCGCGCGGCGGCCGCCCGGATCACCGAGACGATGACCATTGTGGACGGTTGACGCATCGAGGCTCAGCACGACCCGCTGGCCGCGCGCACTTCACGAAGCGCGCGCCACGTGAGGTCGCTGAATTCGTCGTCGTTGGTTGTGTCGCTCCAGCGCTCGTAGGCGATCGTCAGGGCGAGCGCACCCAGTTCAGCCGCCACGCGGGAGATCAGGTCGGGAACACCGCGCCGCTTGAGCGCGTCGATCATCGATGCGGTGAGGCCGAGCCCCTTCAACGCATCGCGTTCCCGCAGCTCCGGGCTGGCGGCGATCACCGCCTGGCGGCGGGCGCTGAATTCACGACGATCGGGCGGGAAGGCTTCCTTGCCGACCGTCTCCAGAGCATGAGCCACCGCTTCGAGCGGAGTGGCCTCGGCCGGCGCCGCGACGATTCCCTCGACGAGTAGCCCGGCCATCGTCCCCCCGCCGCAAAGCACCTCCCGCTTGTCCGGGAAGTGGCGGAAGAACGTGCTCTTCGTCAGCCCGGCGCGCTCCGCGATGTCGATCACCGTCGTGTTTTCGTAGCCCCGCTCCTCGAACAGCTCGAGGGCGGCGACAACGAGTCGCTCCGATGCGTTGGGTTGCCAGCGGGCCATGAGGACAGTTTACGGCACTTGGTCCCATCACTCGTGTATGGTGATAGGACCAAGTCCCATCACTGTGGAGGTCTGCCATGAGCCGCGCTGTCATCTATGAGACGTTCGGCGGTCCCGAGGTACTGGAGTTGCGGCAGATTCCGGAGCCGCACGCCGGCCAGGGTGAGGTCCGCGTCAAGGTCACGACCGTCAGCCTGAACCCCATGGACTGGGTCCTTGCCGCGCAGCGCGAGGCCGCGGCTCAGTTCGGCATCACCGTGCCATCCGGCTTCGGCTACGACTTCGCCGGCGTCGTCGACGAGGTCGGCGAAGGCGCCACGGGTTTTGCCGTGGGGGACCGGGTTTTCGGCGGCGCGCTGGGCCGGGCGGCCGCCGATTTCGTGGTGGTCAAGACGCCCCCCGAAGGGGCTGACGCACTCTGGCATACGCCGCAGGGCATCAGCGACGAGGTGGCGAGCACGATTCCCGTGGCCGGGATGACCGCTGCCGCCGCAATCGGGGTGATCGACGTGCGGGCCGGTGACACGGTCCTGGTCGGCGGTGCCGCCGGCGGGGTAGGCGTGTTCGCCATGCAGCTCGCGAAGCTTGCCGGCGCCAGGGTGATCGGGACCGCGTCGGAGAGCACGTTCGAGTTCCTGCGGAAGTTCGGCGCCGAGCCCGTGACGTACGGTCCCGGACTGGCGGACCGGGTAAAGGCACTGACGCCCGGTGGCGTCAGCGCGGCAACCGACCTGTTCGGCACCGAGACGGCCGAGGCCGCGCTCGCCCTCGGCGTACCGCCCGAACGGATCTCCACCATCGCCGCACCCAACCCTCCCGGCGGCGTGCGTGCGACCGGCGGTATGGCAGCCGACGCCGGCGCTATGGAGCGGATCACCGACGGGATCCTCGCCGGCAAGATCACCGTGCCGATCGCCGCGACCTTCCCGATCGAGCAGGTCCGCGACGCCGTGACAGTCCACACCGGACGTCACGTCCACGGCAAGATCCTGATCACGCTGTGACCATGAGCTACCGCGTCGAAAAAGATGTGCCGGTGCCGATGCGCGATGGCCACACTCTTTCCACAGACCTCTGGATTCCCGACACCCATCCGGCGCCGACGTTGCTGGTCCGGACCCCGTACGGGAAGGATGTTCCCAATCTGCTCGCCAATTCCCTCAACACTCAGGCGCTCCTCGAAGCCGGATACGCGGTGGTCTTCCAGGATTGCCGGGGCACTTCTCGCTCGGGCGGGGCCTTCACTCCGCTGGTGAACGAGCCGGCCGACGGCGCCGATACGGTCGACTGGGTGTCCCGCCAAGCCTGGTGCGACGGCACGGTCGGCACATTCGGTGCGTCTTATCTCGGGATGACGCAATGGGCGACGGCCTCGCAGACGCCGGCAGCCCTGAAAGCCATCGCCCCCACGGTGACGACGACCGATTACTACACCTCACCCTTTTATTCCGATGGCGGCGCCTTCTCCCTGCACCTCGTGATGTGGTGGTCGACGGTCGTCGCTTTCGCCGGGGCACCACGATCAGCGGCGGGCGTCGAAGCGCTCACCGAGATCGGCGGATTGCTCGCCGACCTCGACATTCCGTTGGCCTCCATGCCCGTCGGTGATCAGCCCGTACTCGACAGGTTCGCACCTTGGTGGCCGCAGCTGGTGGCGCACCCCGTCCGGGACGAGTACTGGCAAGCACTTTCGGTCGGTGACCACCCCGAGAAGGTCGAAACTCCGGCTCTCCACATCGGAGGGTGGTTCGATATTTGCGTCTCCTCGACGGCTCGCTCGTTCACCGCCATGCGCAAGACCGCCGGCAGCGAGGAAAGTCGTGACGGGCAACGATTGATCATCGGCCCGTGGGATCACCTCTCGTACACCGGTGTCTACCACGACCGTCAGTTCGGGCTCTCGGCCGACGTGGCGGCTGCCGACCTGACCGGCGCGCACATCGCCTTTTTCGACAGGTGGTTACGGGGTCGTACGGATGCGCTCGACGGATCGGCGCCTGTCCGGATCTTCGTGATGGGTCTGGACCAGTGGCGCGACGAGCAGGATTGGCCGCTGCCCGGCACCCGATATGTGGACTACTTTCTCGGCGGTGGGGGTCACGCCAACACCGCGGACGGCGACGGGGTCCTCGCCACCGGCGAGCCCGGCGCCGATGCGACCGATACCTTCGTCTATGACCCGGCGGACCCAGTGCCCACCCTGGGTGGCCGGCTCGTCATGCCCAGCGCGTTGAACGCCGTCGGACCGGTCGACCAACGACCGGTCGAGGCCCGCGATGACGTGTTGTGCTTTTCGACCCCGGTGCTCGAAGAACCGGTCGAAGTCACCGGCCATGTGTCCCTCGAACTGTTCGTGTCGTCGTCGGCGATGGACACCGATTTCACCGGGAAACTTGTCGACGTCTTCCCCGACGGTCGGGCGATCTATCTGACCGACGGCATGCTCCGCGCCCGTTACCGGAATTCCCTCGCGCGGCCGGAACCGCTCGAGCCTGGCGCGATCCACCAGGTCACCCTCGATCTGGCGGTCACGTCCAACGTGTTCCTGCCCGGCCATCGCATCAGGGTGGAAATTTCCAGCAGTAACTTCCCCCGCTACGACCGCAATACGAATACCGGCGGTGTCATCGCCCGAGAGTCGCTCGACGAAGCGGCCGTCGCCACAAATCAGGTGCTGCATGGCCGTGCATATCCGAGCCGGCTGATCTTGCCGGTCATCGAGCGGGGCACGTCGTGAAGGCCGCGCAGCCACCGCCACCGTGGCGATCGGGATGGTCGCCGGGGCTTCGTGGCATCAGCCGTGTCCGACTGGCTTTCCGTGCTCCCACACCATGTCCAGGTGGACCCTGGTGAACCGCCATCCCGCGTCCGGCGTGCGGCGCACCTCGCACGAGTACCAGCCACCGAGCTCCCACACGTTCGCCGGGTCATCGTCGAGCCGGTGGATGCACTGAGCGTACGAGGTGGTGGTGGCGGTGTCGTGGTCGATGGTGATCTGGTGGTTCGCGCTCAGGTGATGAGTCTGCACGAATCGCCCCAGGCCAGGCCGGTTCGCGTCGCCGGCGATCCAGGCGGCCATCCCGGCCCGTCCGATGTGGCGGGCGAAGGTGCCGTCCGGCAGTTTGACCGGGATCTCCACGACGCCGTCCTCGGTGAACAGCGCGGCGTAGCCGGCCCAGTCCTTGGTGTCGATGGCACGAGCGAACGCGATCAGCAGGTCACTGATCGCCATGCGATCCATCAGATGGCCGACGTCCTGGGAAAGCCGGATCAGATCGATCGTGGTGGCCATGATGTGCACTCCTCTGTCAGTCGATCACGCCGATGACCAGGCGCAGGCGATATCGACCGCGGTCGGTTCGCCCGGTACGAGCGGGATTTCCTCCAGCGTGCCGAAACAGCCACTCTGTCATGTTGACAGAGTATCGAATATCTAGGGGTGGTCAAGAAGCCTGTTCGCCGGTCAGGAACGCCACAGTGGTGTCGCCGTCCCGGTGGATCCGCCCAGCTCCTTCACCAGCACCCACGCGCGGTCCTTCATGTCCCTGAAATCGGCTTTCCCCAGCACCGACCGCAGCCGGTCGTCGATCGACGAGACCCGTGCATCCGCCTCCTTCCACAGCGCGTATCCCTGTTCCGTCACCGACACCAGCAGGACGCGGCCGTGCACCGGATGCGGGCGCCGCTCGATCAAGCCGCGCTCCAGCAAGCCATTGATCGTCGCCGCGATCGTCTGCGGCCGCAGCTCGGAAGCACGCGCCAGATCGGCCGCCGACAACGCCCCTTCGGCCATCAGCCGGTTGAGCGTGCCGAACTGGTTGCGAGTCAGTTTGAGCGGCTGCAGTGCCTCGTCCATCGTCCGGTTGAGCGCCTTGTCCAATTGCCACAGTGCATGCGTCAGGCGCAAGGAATTCACATCGGACGACTCGCCAGAAGACGACGGGGGTGCCATGCGGTCCAGTGTGACAGAGCGTGCCGGACCACGTGCGAATGTAACTTCGGCAGTCCTTCCCGCGAATTCCCATTGAGCGATGCTCGGTGTCCGAAAGCGAGGGACGTGCCCATGAGCGACGTTGCGGGCCCAGCGGGGCAGGCCCCGCCCAGCGTCGCGCTGCCCAAGGGCGGCGGCGCGATCGGGGGGATGGGCGAGAAGTTCACGGCGAGCCCGGCGACCGGCACGGGCGTCATGACCGTGCCGCTCGCGGTGAGCCCCGGCCGGTCGGAATTCGAGCCCCGGCTGGCGCTCAGCTACGACTCGGGCACCGGCAACGGGCCGTTCGGGCTGGGGTGGCGGCTCGCGCTGCCCGCGATCACTCGAGGCACCGGCAAGGGGCTGCCCCGCTACGACGACGACGCCGAGTCCGATGTGTTCGTGCTGTCGGGCGCCGAAGACCTGGTACCGGTCATGGAAGAGCCGTCGTCACGCACGGTCGGTGGTGTCCGGTACCGCATCCGGCGCTACCGTCCGCGCGTCGAGGGCCTGTTCGCGCGCATCGAACGGTGGACGAATACCGCCGACCCGGCCGACGTCAGCTGGCGGTCGATTTCCCGCGACAACATCACCACCTGGTACGGCAGGGCGCCGGAATCCCGGATCGCCGACCCCGCCGACGCGGCGCGGATATTCAGCTGGCTGATCTGTGTGAGCCATGACGACAAGGGAAACGTCATGGCCTACGAGTACAAGGGCGAGAACGACGACAACGTCGACGCCGCGAAGGTCTACGAGCGAGGCCGGGAACGACGGGCGAACCGCTACCTGAAACGGATCCGCTACGGCAACCACGACCCGTACCTGCCAGAGCTCGCCCCCGACACCGCGTGGCCACCCCTGCCCGCGGACGACCAGTGGTTCTTCGAATTCGTGCTCGACTACGGCGAGCACGACGCACAGGTCCCGGTTCCGGCGGACGCACCGGGCTGGCAGGCAAGGCCGGACGCGTTTTCGGTGCACCGCGCCGGTTTCGAGGTCCGCACGCACCGCCTGTGCCGCCGTGGGCTGATGTTCCACCATTTCCCTGACGAACCGGAAATCGGGCGTGATTGTCTGGTCGGTTCGACGGACTTCGATTATTCGCACGAAAGCAGTCAGGGCTACGCGAAGCTCGAAAAGGTGACCCGGCGCGGATACCGGCGCGACGACGCCGGGTATCGCAGCCAGGCCCATCCGCCGACGGAATTCGGGTACAGTGAAGCGGTTCTCGACCCCACGCCGCGTGAATTGGCCGGGGACAGCGCCGAGAACCTTCCGATCGGCCTGGACGGCACGCAGTTTCGCTGGCTGGATCTGGACGGTGACGGGCTGCCGGGCGTCCTCACGGAACAAGGCGGCGCATGGCTGTACAAGCGAAACCTGAGCCCGCTGGAGCAGACGGCGGCCCGGCTCGGGCCGAGCGAACCGGTCACCCCGCCCCCGGGCCTCTCGCTGAGCCAGGGCGTGCAACTGCTCGACCTGGCCGCCGACGGCCGGCCCGACGTGGTCCGCTTCACCGGACACGACGCGGGATTTGCCCGGCGTACCACGGACGGCGGATGGGAACCCTTCACCGCTTTTCGCGCACTGCCCCGGATCGACTGGGCCGACCCGAATCTCAGGTTCACCGACCTCGACGGGGACGGGCTCGCCGACATCCTGATCACCGGGGACGACACGGCGAGCTGGTACCCGTCACTCGGCACGGAGGGCTTCGGGCCGGAGTGTCGCGTTAGGACATCGCGGGACGAGGAAACGGGGCCGGTACTGCTCTTCTCGGACGGGACGGAGTCGGTGCGGCTGGCGGACATGAGCGGGGACGGCCTGGCCGATCTGGTCCGGATCCGCAACGGCGAGGTGTGTTACTGGCCGAATCTCGGCTACGGCCGGTTCGGGCCGAAGATCACGATGGACGGTGCGCCGTCCGACCGGCCCGGCCAGTTCGACCAGCGACGCGTGCTGCTGGCCGATGTCGACGGATCCGGTACCACCGACCTCATTTACTTGCACCCCAACGAAGTGCGCGTGTGGTTCAACCAGAGCGGCAACAGCTGGGCCGCGCCGGTGCCGCTGCCGATCCGGCCACCCGCGGACGTCACCGCCATCGACCTGCTCGGCAAAGGCACCGCGTGTCTGGTCTGGTCCTCCGCGCTACCGGCCGACGCGTCGCGTTCGCTGCGCTATCTCGACCTGATGAGCGGCGGGAAACCGCACCTGCTGATCACCACGAGGAACAACCTCGGCATGGAGACGGAGATCGAATACCAGCCGTCGACGAAGTACTACCTCCAGGACCAGCGGGCCGGCACACCGTGGCGGACCAAGCTGCCGTTTCCCGTGCACGTGGTGGCGCGGGTGACCGTGCGCGACAAGTGGCGCGGTACCAGTTTCGCCAGCACCTACAGCTATCACCACGGATACTACGACGGGACCGAACGCGAGTTCGGTGGGTTCGGCCGGGTCGAGCAGGTCGACGTCGAGGACTACGGAACTTTCAGTGGTACCAACGCGAACAGCCCGTTCGTCACCCCGGACCACCGGCTGTACCAGCCGCCGGTGAAAACCGTGACGTGGTACCACACCGGCGCGCAGCTCGACGGCGAGCTGCCGCTGCATCCCTTCCAGCGCGAGTACTTCCCGAACTGGTTCGAGGACAGGGAACCGGGCGGGCAGGTGCTCGGTGGCTTCCGCGAACACGTGCTCCCCGACCCGGATCCGGATCTGGCGGCCCTCACGACCGGCGAACGACGTGAAGCATTGCGTGCGTGCCGTGGCACGCCGTTGCGGCAGGAGGTCTACGAGCTCGATGTCGCCGGGCTCACGGAAGGCCGGCAGGACCCTGTCAAGATCCTCTCGGCGACCTCGCACGCCTGCCATATCCGCCTGCTGCAACCACAAGCGGGCAACCGGCACGCCGTCTTCCATGTGACCGAGAGCGAAACGATCGGCTACCACTACGAGTTGGATCTGCGTGCGTCACCTGTCACGCCCGATCCCCGGGTCACGCACACCCTGAACCTCGACGTCGACGAGTTCGGCAACATCCGGCAGGCCGTCACTGTGGGCTACCCGCGGCGGTCGGCCCCGCCCACCGACCGGCTGCTGACAAACGGAGTGCACGAGCTGGTTTCCGCTGTACAAGGCGAAATGCACCTGTCCTACACCGAGACGCGCTACACCGATGATCCGCCGCCTCAGCCGGACAGCCACCGCGTCCGCCTTCCCTGTGAGGTGGAGACCTACGAGCTGACCGAAATGCGTCCCGCCGCAGGCGATTACTTCACCCTGGCCGAGTTGCGCGGCTACCGGCTGAGCCCACGCTACCAGTCATCCGGGACCATTGTGGACAGTCAGAAACGGCTGCTGGAACACGTCCGTTCCCTGTTCTTCGACGAAACACTGACCAGCCCCGCGGCACTCGGCACGCTCGGCGCACGAGCTTTGCCTTACGAGACATACACCTTGGCGTTCACCAGCCCCCTGCTGACGGCGATTCTCGGGAACAAGCTGACCCCCGACGTCCTCACCGCGCTCGGTGATGCGAAGACCAGCGGCTACCTCACCACCGCCGGGCAGTACTGGCGTTGTTCCGGGGTGGCCGGTTACGCCACGGACGCGTCGCGGCATTTCTTCCAGCCCACGCGCTTCGCCGACGCGTTCGGCACGGTGACGCAAGTCGAGTACGACTCGCATGACCTGCGGGTGCGGTCGAGTACCGACCCGCTCGGTAACCGCACCGAAGTCCTCGCCTTCGACTTCCGGGTGCTCACACCGCGAGCGATCCGCGACTCGAACGGCACCACCTCCCAGATGCAGTTCGACGTGCTGGGGATGCCCGTCGCACTAGCGGTGGGCGGCAAGAACGGGGAAGGGGATTCGCTCGCCGCTTTCGACTTCGACGAGACGGGCACGGCGGATTTCTTCCGCGGCGAGGATTACGACCCGGCGCGGGCGCGGGAACTGCTGTCCACGGCGACCATGCGTTACCTGTACCACTTTGGCGAGTCCACAACGGACGATACGGTTGTCTGGGCGACACATCCACCGTGCGCGGCCGGCATCGCCCGCGAGCGGCACTCCGATGTGGACAGTCCGGTGCAGACCACGTTCGAATACTCCGACGGCGGTGGGAACGTCCTGGTGCGGAAGAACCAAGCCGAACCGGAGCGGCCAGGGGGTCCGCCGCGGTGGATCGCGACGGGTCGGACGGTGCTGAACAACAAGGGCAAGCCGGTCAAGCAGTACGAGCCGTACTTCAGCGCGCCCGAGGTGGGCCACCGGTTCGAGGAGCCGCGGGAGGCCGGTGTCACGCCGATTCTCTTCTACGACGCCGCGGGCCGTCAGATCCGGCGCGACTCGCCCGACGGCTCGTACAGCAGAGTCGACTTCTCGCCGTGGCAGGTCATCAGCCACGATCCGAACGACACGGTGCTCGAGCCCGGAAACGCTTGGTTCGCACGGATGTCCGCCGCATCAGCCGCCGCTGACCGTCGCGCCGCGCGGCTCGCCGCCGCGCACGCGGAAACTCCTGCGGTCGCGATGCTCGACAGCCTCGGGCGCACGGTCGTCGCGATCGAACACAACCGCGTGGACGGGGTCGACACCAAGGACGTCACGTTCAGCAGGCTCGACGCGGAAGGCAAGGCGTTGTGGCTGCAGGACGCGCGCGGAATCCGGGTGGCACAACAGGTCGTGCCGCTGCTGCCGGAGGGTGTACACCGCTTCGACGATCCGGATAACCTGGCGCCACAAGGCCACACACCGTGTTACGACCTTCTCGGCAGGCCGCTGTTCCAGCACAGCGTGGACGCGGGTGACCGCTGGACCCTCCCCGACGCGGCCAACGAGCCGCTGTTTCGCTGGTCTGAAAACGCTTTCCGTACCCGCTTGAGTTACGACGAGCTCCGGCGGCCGGTCGGGGTGTTCGTCACCGCGAGCGGCGATACCACCCTGTCCGGCGAATCCCGTGACCCGGTGCCGGCTACCGAGGTGCTCGTCGAGCGCCGCGTCTACGGTGAGGCGCATCCCGATGCCGGTGCGAACCTGCGCGGGCGGCTGTATCAGGTCTACGACGGTGCGGGCGTGGAAACCAAGGCGGGGTACGACTTCGAGGGCAACCTGACCGAGACCGAACGGCGGTTCGCTCTCGAGTACCGCACGGTGGCGGACTGGTCCGCGCTCGGCCCCCTGACCGACCTCGCCGAGATCGCCTCGGCCGCAGAACCGTTGCTCGAACCGGCACGACTGTCCACAAAGGCCGGATACGACGCACTCAAGCGTCCGGTGAGCACGACAACGCCGGACGGCAGCGTCCAGCACCTCGTGTTCAACGAGGCCAACCTGGTGGAGCGGGTGGAGGTGACCCGGGACGGCGCGGTGACCGCCTTCGTCACGAACGTCGACTACAACGCCAAGGGCCAGCGAGTGCGCATCGACTATGGCAATGGTGCGACGACCCGGTACGACTACGACCCGGACACGTTCCGGTTGACCGCACTGCGCACCACCCGGCCCGCCATCGCGACGGCGCTGTTCGCAGATCCGGCTGTGGTGCAGGACCTGCGGTACACCTACGACCCGGTCGGCAACATCACGGAGATCGACGACCTCGCGACAGTCACCACCGCCCGCGCCGCCACCGCACGACGCTACGTCTACGACGCCCGTTACCGGCTGATCGGCGCGAGCGGCCGTGAGCACAGTGGACAGACGGCGTTCGCACTCGGCGCGGACGGTGGCAGTCTGCGGGACTACCCGTTCGCCGGGAACCGCGTCCATCCGAACGATCTGCAGGGGTTACGCGGCTACGTCGAGCGTTTCCGGTACGACGCGGCCGGAAACCTCATGCGGCTGGTCCACCACGACGGGCCCGACGTCGATCAGCCGGGGCAGGTGCTGTGGCAACGCCGGTACCAGTACGCAGTGGACAGCAACCGCCTGCTGGCGACGAGCCTGCCCGAAGACGCCGACGATTTGCCGGATTACGTGGCGGAAGGCGGTTATCGCGCGAAGTACGGGTACGACGCGCGGGGAAACATCACCGCGATGGCGCAGCTGCCGCTGATGCGCTGGAACCACCGGAACCAGCTGAGCGCGACCGCGCGACAGGTGGTGAACGCGGGAACGCCCGAAACCACCTACTACGTCTACGATGCGGCCGGTCAGCGGCTGCGGAAGGTCACCGAAACGGCGCGCGGCGCCCGCAAGAACGAACGGATCCAGGTGGGCGGCTACGAGATCTACCGCGAGTACCGCGCGGGAACCGTTGCCCTCGAACGGGAAACACTGCACATGCGGGACACGGCACGTCGGATCGCGCTCGTCGAGACGACGGCCACGGGCGCGCCCGCGATCCGTTATCAGCTGGCCGACCATGCCGGTTCGGCCCGGGTGGAACTGGACCAGGACGGCGGGCTGATCACCTACGAGGACTACCACCCGTTCGGCACCACTGCATTCCAAAGTGGACGCAGCGGCGCCGAAGTCAGCCTCAAACGGTACCGGTACACCGGGAAGGAGCGGGACGACGAGACCGGGTTCGCCTTGCACGGCGCCCGCTCCTACGCCCCGTGGCTGGGGCGGTGGGTGAGCCCTGATCCGGCGGGGCTCGTCGACGGCACGAATCTCTACCGCTACTGCCGGAACTCCCCCGTCGTCTTCGCCGATCCGGCCGGAACCGACCCGAAAGGCGCGTCGGAGGGATCGGTTCTCGTCGCCACGATCGACCCCACACTGGACAAGAAGGGCATCGGGTTCAACACCGAGACCTCCGTGGAGATCACGCTCCGCGACGGCACTGTCGTCAACCGGCGCTTCGACCGCTTCTACCAGGATCCGCACGGAGACTGGGTGGCGACGGAGGCGAAGGGCGAGCAGCCGGAGGACCTCACGGCGAACGAACTACTGGCGGACAAGCGAATTCAGGAGGAGGGCGCCCGGTTCAAGATCATCAAAAGCGCCGGTGCGCCACCGCCGGGCCACGGCCAGTTCCGCGAGGACATCGCGTTCACCGCGGGTTTCAGCGGCGAGATCAAACCCGGCAACCTGCACCACGTCCACGGCAGCCAGAGCCATCGTGCGACGGAGAACAAGCCGGCCACAGCCAGTGCCGCACTGTGGAAGGCCTGGATAGAGGGCCAGTATGCGGACGCGCCGGGCCACGAGAATATGGTCAGGAAGATCAACCCGAACGCGGCGCCGACCTGGATCACCCGTGAGCAGGCCGCGGCGGAGTACGCGAAAAACACCGGCAGCAAGGCGAACCCGGTGGATCGCGCGGCCGGCTGGATCGCCGTGAAACCGAACGACTCTTTCCTTTCCACGAACCGCCAGCCCGCCGGTCTTTCGCATCAAGTGATCGCCGGAACCGTCGTCGCGGTCGCCGTCACCACCGCGCCGGTCTGGGTTCCCGCGGTCGCGGAAGCCGCCGAGCCGACCGCCAAGGTCGCGGACACCGCGAACAAGGTGCGAGTGGTCGCGGAGGAGGTCGGCGGGCCGAAGGTCCGGGTCGCCGAGCAACATCTCATCGAGGAGGCCGAGGAAGTCGTCGAGCAGGCGGCGAAGAAGGTCGCCCGCTGGATCCTCGAGTGACCGTCTACTTCGGACTCAGCCGCCCCAGGTGAGGATCAGCCACAGGTCCTGCAGCGAGGTGTCGTCGAAGAAGAGGCTGAGGTCACCGATCGCCTGGGGCAACGGAATGTTCGTCAGCTCGCCGCGGAGAAGGCCGCCGAAGGCCGGGTCCCTGCGGAGCACGTCCACACCCGCGGACGGCTCGGGCCCGGCGAAGACCCGCACCGACTCGGTGGACGGCGCGGCCACGGCGAGCAACTCGATTCCGCGCACCTGCCTGGCGCGCCCGCGCGACCAGAACGGGTAATGCTCCTCGCGCAGCGGCGCCGTCAGCTCGGCCCGGCCACCTGGTGCGGTCGCGGTGAACCCGGCCCATTCGGCGGCGAATTCGCGCCGGATCGAGAACATTCGGGCGGAGCCGGCCGCCTGAGCCGCGGACACCAGCTCGTTCACCCGCCGCACCGCGGCATCGCGAAGCGCCGCACCGCCTTCGCGGGCGGTATAGCGCAGATGCAGGATCACGTCGGGAATGGTGTCGTAGTCGAACTGGCGAAATTCCGAGGGCAGGCTGAGCCGCCACGAGCTGATCGCACCCGCACCCTCGAACGGAAGGTATCGCTCGTCTCGGGCGGTGGGGTCGAACAAGCCGCTGTCATCCCGCCCATCGCTGGTCACGATCGACTGGATGGTGCCGGCGTAGTCGGTGAAGCGGTCGTCCTGTCCGTCCTGGCGGGCGTACTGCCCGCCGCCGGCTGTGGTCCGCACCGAGCTTCGCAGCAGCGACAGGGTGCAATTGAGACTCGTGTAGGGGCCGGCGACGGCCGGGATCGACACGCTGACCCGCCGCAGACGACGAAGATAGTGGCCAGGACAGTCCACATCGAACAGTGCTTCCGGGATCGCGAGCTGGCACGAGCCGGTCGCCCTGAGTTGCAGTAAAGCCAACGGATCGAGCTCGGCGACGGACACGTGCTTGACGAGTTCGTATTCACGGCTGCGGTTTTCGCGATGCGCGAGGTCGAGGCGCCGCAGGTCGAGCATGAGCGTTTCGGCCGCCAGCAGGCCGCGGCGTCCGCCGTCCCCGTACTGGGCTTTGACGTACTGGGAAGGCTTTTCGGGCATCAGTTCGCGGTTGAGCGCCTGTTCCGCCTTGCGCGCCACATCGAGGGCGAAACGGTAGTAGTCGTAGTACAGCCGGGTCAGTTCACCTTGCAGCCAGCCATAGAGTTCCCGGTTGGTGAACTTGGCCTGCAGGAAGCGGGTGACTTCCCGCACCTGGTCCTGCACCTGTTTGACGTTCAGGTACTCCCGGTGCGCGGCCTGTTCGGCGATGATCGAGCTGAGGAGCTGGCGGCCGAGCTGGGCCAGTTCCCGTGCGGCCAGGTTGTGCTGCATCGTCCACTCGTCGGCGCGCCGCTCGTAACCCGCGGTCCGCGCGGCCATCCCGGCTTGGTCCTGTTCCCAGGAGGCGATGGTGCGGATGATGCCGGCGGCGATCTTGCCCGCGTCGGACAGTTTCGCGCCCCCGAAGACCTCACTGTGCAGGCCGAGTCCCCAGAAGTGCAGGTCGATATCGAGATCGGGAATGAAGGCCAGCACGGACGCGACGGTGTCGACCACTGACGACGCCAGGTGCAGGTCTCTGGCCGCGGGCAGATGCTTGTTGAGTTCCTGGTCCTCATTGGTAGTGAGATTGAGCCGCCCGGTGCCCGAAGCACCGGAGCTGCTCGACGGCGACTGTTCGCCCACGAGTTTCAGCGGCGGGTAGCCCTGGACGGGGACGGCGACGTCGTACCGGCCGACGATCGCCGCGTACACCTCGTCGAAGCTGTCCTCGGTCAGCAGGGGTTGCGCGTCGGGCGTCGGCGGTCGCGCGATGACGAACGTGTCGGGTTCGGTGGACGCGAGACCGAGCAACCGGCGGTAGAAACGCAGGCGCTCCAACGCCACCTCACGGGTACGCAGCAACGCGTCCGTCACGGACTGGGCTTGGCGCCACTGCAGGAACCGCACCTCCTGCGCGAGTTGCTGGACCTTGAGCTCGTGTCCCTGGCGCAGCAACGCGAGGTCTTCGGCGTCCGCCTTCTCGATCGCGCTCAGCAGACCGCTGCCGAGCGCGCGCACCTCGCCGGTGAGCTCGATCGCTTGCTGCAGCAGGAAAGTACCGCGCAGCGGGCCGGTCGGCTGCAGCTGCTCGGCCGCCGCGACGCTCGTGTCGATCCCCGCGGCCGCGGCCTTGACCAGCAGGCCCGGTTCGATCGCGGGGTCGAACAGGGCGAGCTGGCGTTCGACCCCGTCCAGGTTGAGGCAGTTGCGCACCTTGAACAGGCGGTCGTCCACCCGATCCCAATAGGCCAGCAGCCGGTCGTTGCGGGGCACGCAGAAGTACAGGGTCCGGCCGATGCCGGCGCCCGGCAGGCCGCTGCCGCCGGAGGATCCCAGCGTGAGGTTGAACGGGAACTGGGCTTCCAGTTCGACGAGCGCGTCCCCGATCTCGCCCAGTTTCTTGCGCAGCTGAGCGAAAGTCTTCGCGGCACGCGTGCCGCGCCGCGGAGTCCGTTGTGGACGGTCGCCGAGGATGTTGGCGGCCAGCACGTAACGTTGGGTGGCCTCGGCGACCGATTCCGCGGTGTCCTCGCGGAAAAGGCTGTCGCCCCAGGCGATCAGGTTGTCGAGGTACTTCATCACCACCTGGTACTGGTACGCGATGGTGCGGGTCGCCGCGACCCGGTGCGGGTGGAACGGAGCGTCCTTGATCGCCTCGTATCCCGAGAGCACCTCGTCGGCGGTCGAGCCGGGAATACTCAGCAGGCGCACCAGATCGTCGATGTTCTGCACGTCGGTCGCCTGCCGGAAACGCAGGAACTTCCAGTAACGAGCGGGCGGGGCGACGGTGGTGTCGTTGTTCATCGGGTCGAAGATGTGGTGGAACCACTGCTGCGCCTCGGCGAACCGCTGGTTGTTGCTCAGGTGCACCGCGATCGTGAGCGGGACGTGGAAAAACAGTTCCCAGTTGTAGTTGGCGTAGGGCCCGCCCACGCTGAGGTCGATCTCCAGGTGGCCGGAGTTGACCGTGGTTCCGGCGGCAGGGGTGTAGAAGTCGGCGAAGAACTGTTTGTCCAGGCTGCCGAGGAACGCAGGATCGAGCAGCCCCGCCACCCCGGAGCTCGTATTCAGCTTCTCGATGAGCTGGCCGACGAAGGGGTGGAAGAAGTTCTCGAAGGTGTAGGCATAGGACGACGCGGTTTCGGGCCCGAGGTCGTTCTCGGCGACGCGACGGGCGTCGGCGAGCTCGTGGAACCCGGCGCGGCGGTTCGGTTCAGTCATGATCACGCGCCCTTTCCCGGGACCTGCCGCCGGGCGTGATGTCAAAGCCGTTGAACACCACGGGGTCCGGCGTGTCCAGCCGTGCGGTGATGGCCGGGCTGTCCGGTAGCGCCGGCAGGTTCGTGGTGAGCGGCGGGATCTCGACGGGTTCGATGAACGAGGGCGGCAACCCGAAACCATCGTCGTCCATCGGTGTCCGATGTGGACGATCGGTGGTCACGTAGAACGTGTGCCTGGTGTCCTCGAAGAAGAACGGGGCTTCCCACGGATTGCGCAGCAGGCTCTGTTGCAGCTCGTCGGAGAAGTACGCGACGTGGAACGGCGCGGTGATGCGCAACGGGCCGTCTTCCCGCCATGAAATGACATTCCGGCTGGTCAACGTCGACTCGGTGCGGTAATCGACGGTGAGAGTGTCGTCCACGCGTTTGATGTCGCGGATGAGGTGGGCGAAATTCTCGATATCGGGTGGATCGTCTCGCCGGTCCTCCCGGCGCTGCGGCAGGCTGTGGGTATTGAACAGCAGGAACGACGATTCGAAGGACGCGCCGTTGTCCTTGCCGCGGATGCGCACCCGGAGGGCATCGGATTCGGTCGTCTCGCCCAGGACGAGCATGTCGCGGTCGAAAGCACCCTCGCCCGTACTTTTGAATGTCTGCCCGAAGCTGGTCGGGGCCCGCACGTTCGACGTCTTGGGCGGTTGCCACCGGCCATTGTAATACTCGCTCCAGCACAACACGGCCTGCGGATTGACCTTCACCTCACCGGCCTCGCCGCCACGCAACTGCTGCAGGGTGAGCCTGGTCAGCTCGGTCGTCTCCACCCCCGGTGCCGGGTGGGGCGGCACCCCGTCGTTGATGATCCTGAGCCAGAACAGCAGCAACCGGCCGCGCCACACCACCGGTTTGATCGGGTTGTCCTCGATGTCGAGGTCGATCCGTTCCCACGGGCTCCACGTCCCGAACTCGCGCCGCCGGTAGTAGTAGCGGCGTTGCGCGCCGGGTGTGCGGGCCACGACGTGCGCGACCTCGTCTCCGCGGACCGGCTCACCTTCGACGTAGTGGATGCCACACGGTTCGAGTTTCGCCACTTCTTCCAGCTTCGACAGGTAGTTCAGCAGCGCGGTCGCGGCGGTGTCTTCGGTGATGTCGCTTTGCAGCAGTTCGCTCATCGCCTCCCGGAAGAACGGGGACTGGTCGTCGCGCAGCTCAGGCTCCAGCCAGTTTTCCGGCCAGAGGTACACCTGCCGGTTCGCTTCCCAGATCCGGTACCGCTTCATCCACGCCCAATGCTCGGCGTTGACCGCGGAGGGCGGCACCGCGGGATCCTCGAGGTTCATCAGCACCCGGTCGACGAACAACTGGACAGCCGAGATCGCGTGCCGGATGCGGGAAGTCTGCGCGCACGGCTCCATCCGCACGTCCATGAGGAAGGTCTCGAAGAGCTTGTCGGCCGTGTCGATATGCGCTGTCGCCGGATTGTTGCGCATTTCCCGCAGGATGAACGCGACGAGCGCGTCCCGGCTGAGCTGACGGACGGGATCGTTCGCCGCACGGAGGATGTCCAGCCGGCCCGCGCCCCGGGAGCGCAGCGCCACCTGCAACGCCTGCACGGCCGCGCTGCCGGGATCGTTGGTGGTCGCGCCGGTCAGGCTCGCGACCGGAATCCCGAGGAGCGACAACAGGGCGTAGGCCTCCTGGACCCGATGCAGGACGTCGAGGTGACCGAGATCGTCCGCGGTTTGGCCGAACCAGGCCAAAAGCTCGTGCACCGGCCCCGGCTGCCACCCCTCGGGTAGCGCGCCGCCGGGATCCCGGAGCACCGGCGGTACCCCGCGCCCGCCAGGAAAGGCGGACTCGACGGCGGCGAGATCGAGTGCGGCGAGCAGGACCGCGCGCAGTCCGTCCGTCTCGCCGGCGGGCACCGGAAGCGCGTTGAGCCACCCGGCGCCGTCGATCCGCAGGTCGGGGTTTTTCGTGAGGTAGGTCAGCTCATCGGCACCGAATCGCACTGCCTCACCGATAGCGAGCGCGGCGCGGAAGCAGGCGAGCACCGTCCGCAGGCCGGTGACGAGGGTCGACCGGTAGAGCCTGGTATCGGGGATGACCTCCCATGGCCGGTCGCCGGCTCGCCATGTCCATTGTGGACTCTCTGCCGCGCCCGCGACCCGGAACGTGACCGGGATGAGGCGGCCGGCTTCGAGCGAAACCGCGCTCTGGTGCCGGCTCCCTCGCTGCTCGGTCTCCAGTTCGGTGCCGTCCACGGTGATGGTGACGGTCGCGGGGCTGTCGACGTCGACACCGATCCGGTACGGCCCACTTTCCGGAACTTCGAGAAATCCGCTCGCCTGCACGATTCCCGGCCCCGTGGACACGATGTCGAGCCCGCCGGCGCGCAACGCGGTCAGGCTCTCGATCGCGGCCGACTCGGGATCCGCCGCGGCACCAAGGACTTCCGCGTCGAGCAGAAGCGCCTCGGCGGTCGCGGGATCGGCGCGCGTCGCCGTCACCACGTCGGCCAAAGCCACTCGACGCTCGCGTTCGGTCTTGACCTTCGGCAGGATGTCCGCGAGCAGGTTCCGCAGTTTCTCGCCGGGGGCAGCGGCCGAACCGGCGTAGGTCTTCAGCAGCGCTCTGAGTCCGGGTTGGTCGGTGAGCAGACTTTCGATGGTGAAGTCGCTTCCGCCGAAGACGGTGTCGCGGACCTTCCTGTCTTCGCTTGCCCGGAACAAATTCCCGACCGCTGCGGCGAACTCCGGCGAGATGGACAAGGCGATCAGCGCATCGCGCCGCACAGCGGTAAGGGGACCGGAGTACGACAACGTTTTCTCGGCCGGGTCGTAGGCGATCCGCGCCCCGGCGGCATCGAGGATCGCCGGATCGAGTTCCGGCACGGGATGGGTGTAGGGCACGCTGACCGCCAGCGATCCGGTCAGCAGCCCGGTAAACGCCTCGGCGGCCGCGGTGCCGTAGACCAGGGCGAGCAGGTCCTGCGTCCGTTCCCCGGCCGGCCCATCGTCGATGGCGAACTGGCTTTCGACTGCGCCCAGGCTCGATCGCAGAGCACGAGCCAGGTCGAAGGCCATGGTCTCGTCTGGCTCCCGCGGCCAGAAGAGATCGGCCGCGGCCGATGGCGTGAGACCCGTGGCCCGCAACGAATCAAGGAGATCGAGCAGGCTCAGCACGGCCGGCCGCGGTGGTTCCGGCGGCGCGAACGGGTCGAGTCCGGTCAGTCTGGTGATCGTGAGAAATTCGCGCGGGCTCAGTCCAAGGGCCCTGGCCAGCCATCCGCGACGGTACACGGCGCTGAGGTTGTCCAGCGTGAGCGGGGTGGCCGCGTCGAACCCGAGCGCGTCGGTGATCAGCGCGAAGTCCTCGGCGGTGAGGCCGAACGCGGCGCAGAGAGCGGGTTCGTGGGCGAGCAATGGCGACGCCGGTCCGGCGAGGCCATCGGCGCCGAACGCCGGATCCTCCTGTCCGGCGCGGGAAAACAGGCTGCGGTAAAGGGAACTCGGGCCGTGTGTGCCGATCGGTGCCCAGCAGGCGAGCAGGCTCAGCAGGTCGGTGTCCGGGTTCAGCGCGAGCCGGCGCAGGACGGAATGGACGACACCCAGCCGCAGCAACGCCGTGCGCCAGCCCTCGTCCGGTCCCGTCGCCGGGTCGACAGCGCCGGCCGCCGGGTGGACGGCGACGAGCGCCGCGTCGGTCTGCGCAATGGTCCAGCCGAGCTTGCGCCACAGCCGAACGAAGCGGACGATCCGCACGAGATCCGTTGGTGTCACAGGCTTTCGTGTGCCGCTCGAGTCCACCCGGCGCAGTTCGAGATCCTCGAACGGCACGTCGTCCCCCGCCGAGGTGAGCACGATCGAGCTCGCGCCGCCCGGGTTCAGCACCTGTGTGCGCAGCAGCTCCACAATGTCTGCATAGGACACACCGAGTCGCGCCGAGAAAGTCCGGACCACTGACATCGCCGCGACGACGTCCGTGGACGTGGGCGGAAAGCCGAGCAATTGCTGGAGGGTGATGGTGCCGTCGGTGAGCACACCATGTTCGGCCCGCGACAAGCCGAGCTCCTCCATCATGATGTCGCGCCAGCCGTAGCTGTGCCCGTCCCGTTCGACGCCTTCGTGCTGCCGCAGGGTGATCATGGCTTCCCGCAACGGAATCCCGAGCTGGTCGAACAAGCGACGGCTGCGTTCGAGCGCGCGGTGGAACGGCAACGGTGGCGGGAAGAACTCACCGGCCAGTGTCCGGTAGGCCGACTCGTCGACAAACCGCGGATCGGCGAGCAGTTCGGCGGAGTCCGCGCCGGTGGCGGTGTCGTGCCCTTCGTAGCCGGAAAGGGAAAACCCATGAGCGACGAAGTATTCGAGCGTCTCGTTGACCAGGTCGATATGGGGCACGGCGGTGTTGGTGTTCTCGCAGGTCAAGGGCAGGTGTGCGAGATCGGGGCGGCGGGAGAGCAGCGTGTCGAGGGGGCTCGCCGAACCGTTCGGGCGGTCCAGGAAATGCAGCAGATCGACCAGATAGGCAGCCGGACTGAGCACGGACTCGCACTGTTCACACGCGTCGTGGTCCAGCGCGCCGAAGAGCCCGGCGAGGGTGCGGGAGGCGGGATCGGGCGACGGGTCGCTCACCAGCCCCAGGATCGGTGCGTCTTTGCGGACCCCGAGCGTGGGCGCCATTCGCGACGTCAGGAAGCTGGTCGCGATATTGCTCACCGCGTTCGAGATCTGCCGGGAACGCCGGTGCACCGCAAGGGCGACGTCGGGGCCCAGATCCGCGGCACGAGCTTCGACGAACGCCTGCTCGTCGTGCCCCGCGATGGTGAAGGCCGAATCGAGGCCATGGTCGAGCAGGACCGGCATGGCCTCGTCGTGCGGAGTGAGCTGGTAAACACGTTGGACCCGCTTGATTTCCCGCACCGCGTCGGTATCCGTCCGCGCGCGGGCTTCCGGGTTCCGGTCGAGGAAGCGCTCGACCGGTTCGACGCCGAGCTCGAACCGGCCCAGATTGGTGGTGAGGAACTCGTGCACGGCCGCACGGAGCGGCGGGGGCGTGGCGGCCAGCAGGTCGCCGTCGGCGATCCGAGTGGCCACGACGGCGGTCGGGAAACTCAGCCGCACCTGCGCGGCCATCAGCTCGGCATACTGCGCTTCGCGCTGTTCGGGCGTCGTACCACGCACCTGCTCGGGTATCGAGCCGCTCAGCAGCTCACGCCATCGTTCCGCGCGAAAGTAGCCGCGCCGGGCGAGTTCGAGCGGGTCCGTCAGCCCTCCGCTGGAAGCGCTTTCCTCAGCGGCGCGCAGTGCCCGCACGAGCGGTGCGTTGTTGAGCGTCAGCGCGGCGAGCTGCCCGCTGAGGCGCAGATCGTCGGTGGCCGGGCGGCCGAATGTCTCCTCGACGTGCTCCCACAGCGAAACCGGATCCTGCCGGTGTAGGTCGTAGAGCCGGGCGAATGTCGATTTCGCTTGCTGGTCACCGGGAAACGTCAGGTCGAGCAGCTCGGCCAGTGACGACGTGCCGGGAACGGCCCGGAGCGCGAGCGTGTTTTCGGCCGACAGGGAGCTGAACGAGTCGCGCGCCTGCGCGAGCTGTGCTTCGAGCAAGCCGGGGATCACGCCCTGCTCGATGGCCGTACGCCAGGCGCGTTCGGCCGAGTCGGGATGGGCCCGGTACAGCGTGGCCGGATCGGCGGGCAGCCCGGCGCGGAACAAGGCGTAGTACAGCGGCGGCGGAATCGTTCCTCCACTGTCCACACTGAACTGATCGGCGAGTACGCGCATCGCGATGGCACGGGCATCCCAGCCGGTTTTGCCTGCCAGATAAGTGATGTCCTGGCGCGCGCCGGATTCCTCGACTTCGGCGAGCGGCCCGGTGAAGGTCGCCCGCAGCGCGCCGGTGAGCGTGTCGAATTCGGACGCCGGACCGGAGCCGGCCGGCAGCTCGACGACGAGCGTTTCGCCGCTGGTGGCGTTGTAGTGAACGTCGGATTCGCCGATGACCGCGCCGCCCTCCTGGGTCCGCACGCGGGCCTGCAGATCGGGCTGCGCCTTGCCACGGTGGGAAAAAGTGACCCGGAAACGGCCGAGGCCATCGGTGCGCGCGGAGCCGAGATCGGTGTCACCGCCGACGTTCCGGTCGACGATCTCGACGAACAACTCCGCCAGTGCGGCCGGTACCGCGCAGACGACCTGACCGTCCACAGTGAACTGACCGGGCTGGTCGCTGCTGGTCATCACTCCTCCGATCCGGGAGGGTCCGCGACGATGCTTTCCCCCACCACCGGACGTTCGTGCGGCCGGATGAAGGTCCTGCCGAGCGGGCGGCCGGCTTCGGCTTCGGGTCGTTCCACCGGCGCCGAAGCCACGTCGAGACCGACGGTCTCCAGCACCTTGAACGCGAGCTCGGAGTCCTTGAGCGTTTCCAGCGGCTTGGGGTTGTCGTCGTCGTCCTTGAAATCCTTGGTGTCCTTCTGCTGCTTATCCGTCAGCTCCGGCTCGTCCTTGGTGTCCTCCTTGACGTCCTCCTTGTCCTTCGCCTCTTTGTTGTCTTTGTTGTCCTTGTCATCTTTGACCTGATCAGGGACGTCCTTGTCGTCTTTACTGGCCTTGTTGTCGGGGTCGTCCTTGTGGTCCTTGTCGTCCTTCTGCCCTTTCTGGTCGCCTTCGTCCTTGGACCGCTTCTCGTCCTGTGTGTCCTTAGTGGACTTGGCGGCCCGGTCCTCGTCGTCGGCGTAGCGGCGGAAGAACGCGACTTCGTCCAGCCAGTAGGGCGGAAGCGAGTCGTAGACGGCGCCGAGGGTGTCGTCCCTGCGCGGCCGGGTGATCCAGACCGTCCACGCGCCGCGGCGGTCGATCGCGAGCCGCGCCATGGTGTTCATGGTCGCCGAATCCCGGCAGTCGTCGACGACGTGCACCCGGCTCCAGCGCAGCGCCGTGTCCTCGTCCCACCAAGCGGGCAGGACACCGCTCTGCCCCGGATGGCAGGCGTCCTTCGCCTCGAACTTGGTCGAGTACGGAGCGACGCCGGCCTCCCACAGCTCGAGGAATTCGGCGCCGAGCGCGCGCAGCCAGCCCTCGCCGTCCGGGTACTGGGCGGCTTGCACGAACACGTAATAGGGGCGAGCCGCCGCGACATAGGCGCGGTAGTTCCGCGGGATGACCGGATCGCCGCCGGCCACCGACGGATCGGTACAGGCGGTCGGGCCCGAGTCGAGGTAGATACCGTCGATCTGGTCGCCGTACAGGGTGTGCCAGGCTGCGATCTGGTCGGCGACACCGGGTACTTGGCGGCCAGGGCGGAGCGGGTCGTCGAACTTCTCGCCCGGCTGCCCCGGCTGCAGCTTGCCGCCGGCCACATACACCCGGCCGAACACGAGCTGCTCGGCCGCGCGGCACGCGGAAAACCGGGCTTTCGCATCGGCGACGCGAGCGTTCGTGTCCAACCGGGAGTAGGCCTGCTCCGCGACGACGAGCCGGACCGCGTGCCCGGCCCTGGCGACCTCGTCCCATTGGGACATCGCCCATTCCCACGTCGCACGTTTCCCGTCGGCGGTCACCACCCGGTTGTCGAACGGGAAATAGCCCCAGACCGCCATCCGTGGCCCGAACAGCCGGGGCGGCACCGTGCCCGTCATCGCGCCGGCTCCTCGCGGAGCAGCCCCGCGACCGCGCGGCCGATGCCCTGCCCGCGCCGATCGTAGAAAGTGAACCCTGGCGAGGGATTCACTTCGAAGCAGTACCACTCGCCGTCCGGCGTGAGCCGCAGATCGATACCGGCGAGCGCGAAGTCCAGATCGGCGGCGAGCGCACGGCAGCGCTGGGCCCATTCGGGCGGCAGGATCACCGGTTCCATGGCGACGGTGGCGCCCTGCTTCGAGCCGTACCGGTAGTCGTCGGCGGCCGACTGGATGCGGGTGGCGAACACCTCATCGCCCACCACGTGGACGCGGTAGTCGTCGCCGGGTACGTACTGCTGGAACTGCGTCGGGCACCACGCGACGTCCTGCAGGCGATCGTCGTGCTCCTGCCCCAGCCGCGACACGATGCTGCGGATCCCGCTCACGGACTTGTACACGACGGTGCCGTGATCCGCCTGGAACGCTCTGGCGGCGTCGGGGTCGGTGGTGATGAGCGTGTCGGGGACGCCGAACCCGTGTGCTGAGATCGTCATGGCCTGCCGGGGTTTCGAGCTGTTGCTCGCCATCGCACTGGGCCGGTTCACCACCCGGGCCGAGGTCAGCTCCGCCCAAAGCCACAGGGTGTCGTCAAAGCCGAGCGCGTGCCGGCATTCCGCGCTGTCGCGGCCCGCGCGGGCGACCGCACCGATGCGCCATGAGTCGTACGGGCGCAAATACGCGGCGGTCACTTCTTCGACATCGACCGTCCGGCCCGCGACCCGAACGGTGCCGGAAATCGTTGCGCCCACGTCGAGCGCGATTTCGCTGTGCAGCACGTCCCGCTGGTCGACGAAGACGACGGGCGCGTCATCGTGTTGTAGCTCTTGATAAACACGCGCGAGCGGACCGTCTTCCAGCAGGCCCCACAGCATGATCATGGTCGCCGTCCCGCGGTGAAGTGGTCGAGGATCGCCGTGGCCGTGTCCTCGTCGTGCAGGTCCACCCACGGATGGGCGTCCACGAAAGCCGGGCCGGGCCGGCTGAACACCACGGACAGGAGGTCGACACCGGCCGCCGCGGCCAAGGTACGAGCCCAGCCCCGCAGAGTTTCGTCTTCGGCGCCGGCACACCGGTCCCCGACGACGGTCACGGTGACCTGCTCACCGGGCCGGTCCGGGTGGGGAGGGGGCCGCGCCGGGTCGAACGCGGGCACCCGCCGCTGCCGTGCCCGCACCGGAAGGCCCAGCTTGCCGGCGGTGTGCACCCACTGCTCGCTTCGCCAGCCGGGCGCACACAGCCCGGCGGCGCTGGGCCGGTTCAGCACTGGACAGTCCAAAGAGGACAGCCAGTAGGACAGGAACGCGGTCATCTCCCCGGCCGCGTAGCTCCGGTCCTCCGGCGCCAGTACCGGCAATTCCCCCTCGGTGATGGCGGGAATTCGCGTCAGGACCCCGGTTATCCGGTGCACCGGCACGATGTCACCCTGCACCACAGCCCGGTCCGTGGCGGGGTTTCCGCCCGAGACGCGCCAACCCGGCGAGGCAAGGTCGTCAGCCGTGAGCACCCGCGCGGCATCCCGCGGCCATCGCCGGGCGAGCGCGGACGCGCTGGCGTCCGTCCTCGCGGCGACGATGACGATCATGTGCGGCACCTTCCCGGCGAATCACGCGTGCATCCGAAATGTCGCTGATCGCCCATGAGATCGGGTCCGCGGGATCGGCCGTTACGGCGCTGGCCTTATTCAGCCAATGGGGTTACTCGTCGCCGCGACGGAGGTGGTGCCGCGGCGACGGGACACCAGCGCATCGAGCGCAAGCACGCCAGGGTTGGTGAATCACTGTCTTCTGGCTGTGACAGATATCGTCGGCCCCACGATCCACGACTATGCGAAACCGGGCGGTGGGCTGAATCCGCCGAAATCCCGCTCGATCAACTCGGCAAACCGCAACGTTGTGCGGTCTTCGAGATACGGGCCGACGACCTGCATGCCGTAGGGCAGCCCTTGCGGGGAACGCCCGATCGGTACCGCGGTGGACGGCAGCCCTGTCAACGTGGCAACACTCGGCCAGACCAATTGATAATCGTAGGGGTATGTCGTGCCGTCGATCTCGATCGTGCGGGTGGCCCTGTCCGAATGGTCATGGCGGAAGGCCGGTGTCGGTGTGACGGGGCACAGCACCACGTCGAATTCCTCGAACAGGAGCCGCCACCTCTCGGCGAGACCGATGCGGACCCGATCTGCCTTGATCCAGTCGCTATGGCTGGCCACGAACCCTCGACGCATGGTCGCCTCCAGCGTGTCGGTGTCCGGCGGAATATCGGCGGCAGCGGCCTGCAGCGCACGGTAGGCGCCGGGGGACATATCCGCGCCGGACCTCGAGGTCAGCAGCGTCACGTAAGTCTTGGCGATCTGCGTGAGGTCGGGCAGCAGTGTGCTGTGCCGGGCGACCGCGGCACCGGCCTTTTCCAGCGCTTGAGCGACCCGGTCGAAACCATCGCGGATGACGGCGGCTGTCGGCAACAGCGGATGACTGTCGATGACCAGCACCCGGAAACCGCCGAACTCCATGCTGCGCGGCGGTCGCAGCGTCAGCTTGTAGGCCACCGCGTCGACCTCGTCGGGGCCCGCCAGCAGCAGGGTCGCCGCCGTCAGGTCGGCTGCGCTCCGCGCCATGGGGCCAACCACGGAAAGGTCTGGCGGAGCAGGCAGCGCGGGCGTCCGCGGCGGCACGTGTCCACGCCCCGGCAACAGCGTGAGTGATGGCTTGTGCCCGAAGACGCCGCAGAAATGCGCTGGTACCCGCAGCGATCCGCCAATGTCTGAGCCGAGCGCGAGCGAGACATACCCCGCCGCGAGCGCAGCGGACGAGCCGCCGGACGAGCCGCCGGGCGAGCGCGCCACATCCCAGGGATTATTGGTCGTCCCGTAGATGTCGTTGTAGGACTGCCAGTCCTGCATGGTGTGCGGCACATTGGTCTTGCCGATGACCACCCCGCCCGCGGCCTTGACTCGCGCTACCAGCACCGCATCCTCGGCAGGCTCCCAGCCCTCGGCATCGGGAATACCCCAGGTGGTCGGCAGGCCGGCGATATTGAAGGATTCCTTCACCGCCACCGGAACGCCGAGTAGCGGTGCACCCTCACCGCGCGCCAGGGCCGCATCGGCCTGCTCCGCAGCGGCCCGGGCGCGGTCGAAATCTCGCACGACCATGGCGTTGATCTTGTCGTCGAACTTTTCGATCCGCGCGATGGTCAACTCGAGCAGTTCGACCGCCGAGATGGTCTTGGCCTGCAGAGCCGCCACCTGATCACGCAGCGTGGCAAATTCCCATCCAGACATAGCTCACCTGTCCCCCGGTATTGATGACCTATCGTGCCACGCTCGACAGGTCAACTGGCAAGCGCGAAGGCGAACGGCGCGAAGCCCCGGCTGCGGATGACATGGGGCACAAGCAGTATCAACGCTTCCGTGGCCCTGGCGGTGCTGACGTCGCCCAGATCCAGGAGCCACGAGGATTCCCAGCCGAGATCGCCCAGCAGGCCGCTGACCACCTTCTTGGCGTCCGGGTCGTTGCCGGACAGGAAGGCCGTCGGCGGAACGGACAGGCTGCGCGGCTCGGCCATGACGGTGAACAGCATGGTGTTCAGCGTCTTGACGACCCGGGTGGCGGGAAGCGCGTCCTGCAGGTGCTCCGCCAGGCTCGCGTCGGGATAGAGAAGGCCGCCGGGCATGCCGTCGGCACCGTGCCGGGTCGCGTTCGAGATGTCGATGAGGAGCTTGCCCGCCAAGGGTTCGCGCAGCGCCGTGAGCCGTTCCAGTGTGCTCTCACCGGGCGTGGCGTTGATGACGATCTCGGCTCGCCGTGCGGTTTCTCCGTGATCCGCGAACGTGATTTGCGGTCCAGACCAATGGTCCGGTCGCGTCCCGGACCGCGTTCCGACGGTGACATCATGCCCGGCCTCGGCAAGCTTGCCGGCCAACGTGGCGCCCACTCGGCCGGCGCCGAGGATTCCGGTGGTGTACAAGAGTTTTCTCCTTGGTCTGTACGTTTGGTTCAGCCGACGGCGGAGAGAATCTCGACGATGGCAGGGTGCAAAGCCGGTGCGGTGGCAAGGAAATTCCCGCTCGCGAGGTTCCACGGCCTGCCGTGCGTATCGGTGACCGTGCCACCCGCCTCCACGACGAGCAATGCACCGGCTACGAGCCCGGAACGCACGCCGCTGTACTGCCAGAAGGCGTCCATGCGACCGGCCGCGACCTGAACGAGTTGCAGCGTCGTCGGCACCGCCACCCTGGTGACCAGCGCGGCGTTCAGCATCGCGGTGACCGACCGGCCGATCAGATCGTACGTTTCCGCTGTCTCGCCCGGTTTCGACTGTCCGGTCGCAACCAGCGCGGCGTCGAGACTCGGCTTCACCGACACCCGCAACGGGACGCCGTTGAGGTAGGCACCATCACCCCGGACCGCGGTGTAGGTGTCGCCGGTCAGCGGAAGGTGTACCGCGGTCAGCACCGGCTGGTTGTCGCGCACCAGGGCCGCCGTCACCGACCAGTCGGTCATCCCGTGGATGTGGTTGATGTTCCCCTCGACCGGGTCGGTGATCCACCATTCCCCAGCCGGCAGCGTTCCGCCTGCCTGCTCGTCGTCGGCCCAGCGGGCGCCAGGCCTGGCGTTTTCCAAGGGCTCACGGAGAAATCCCAGGGACGCCGCGTCGTTCGCGTCGATCGCGGCGAGGGTCTCATCGAGGTTGTCCACCCGCGCGTCGGGGCTGAACCGCTCGCGCAGGTGCGCACCGGCGGTCTCGACCGCGGCGACGACCGCGGGTAGCAAGGCTTTGTCCTCGGCCACGGAGGCGTTTTCACCGGTGAAGGCGGGGCTCGGCGAGGTGGGCATGGTGGGGCTCCTGTTCGTGTCGAGTGGGTGTCCCGCAATTTCCGTTGCGGTGCCTTCCACGCTAGGAACAGCCAGACATAACGTCAAATGCATGTTGGTAACGGATAAGATGACTGCCATGCAACTGGATTTGAACCTGCTCACCGCGTTGGACGCGTTGCTGGAGGAGGGCAGCGTCGCCGGCGCTGCCGATCGGCTACACCTCACGGCTCCGGCGATGAGCCGTGCGCTGGGCCGGATCCGGCGGGCCACGGGTGACCAGATCCTGGTCCGCACGGGCCGGACGATGACCCCGACCCCGCACGCGCTGGCGATCCGCGGAAAGGTGCACGCGCTGGTGCAGCAGGCGCACGCCGTGCTGACCCCGGACCGAGAGCTCGACCTGGCCACGTTGGACCGGACCTTCACGCTGAGATGGCACGACGCCGTCACGACCGCCGTGGGTCCGACCGTGCTCGCCACCGTGCAAGAGCAGGCGCCCGGGGTGCGGTTGCGGTTACTGGCCGAAGCCGACGCCGACACCAACGACCTGCGCCATGGGCAGGTCGATCTCGAACTCGGCGCGGACGATCCGCTGATCCCGGACGTGCACGCGGAAACGGCCGCGGATGACCGGCTCGTCGTCGCCATCCGGCCGGAACATCCGCTGGCCAAAAGAAAACTGACCTTGGCACGCTATGCCGGGGCCGACCACCTCACGGTGTCCCGCCGCGGCAGGCTGCGTGATCCGATCGACGATGTCCTCCACGAGCATGGCACCGCACGGCGGGTCGTCGCTGCGGTCCCCACCCTTACCGCAGCGCTGCATTTCGTGCAGCAGAACGACATTCTCGTGACGGTGCCGGAAAACACGAGCCGCGCGCTGCTCACCGAAACCGGTCTGGAGATCCGGCCGGTACCCCTGGAACTGCCGCCGGTGCCGCTCATCCTGGCGTGGCATCGGCGCTACGACACCGACCCCGCACACGCCTGGCTCCGTGACCTCGTCCGCACCGCTTTGCGTGAGCTGTCTCCCGGCGCGAAGCGATGATGGGTTCACGAATCGGCGGCGGCGTTGGCCTTGTCGATGGCCGCCACGTTGGTCTCCGCCCAGTCGCGCAGGGCCGCGAGGGGTACTTCGAGCGAGCGGCCGAGGTCCGTCAGTCCATAGTGGACTTGCGGTGGCACCGTCGGTTCCACCCGGCGGGCGACCAAGCCGTCGCGAACCACGTTGTGCAGCGTCACGGACAGCATTTTGTGGGAGATGCCAGGGATCCGGCGTTGCAGCTCCGCGAACCGCACCTCGCCGGGCTCGGCCTCGGCCAGCACCTTGACCAGCATCGAGGTCCACTTCGTCCCGATGCGGTCCAGTACCCGGCGGGTGGCGCACCGCGGGTCGAACAGATCACCGCGCCCGGCCGGTCGGGAGGTCACCTCGAGCTCACCACCTCACGGAAAAGTGCGGTCTTGGCCGCGTCCCGGTTGTTACTTATCGTTCGGCTGTCACCAATGGTAACCACGGGAGGTCCCTCGTGTCCCTGCGTCAGGTCACGGCCAACGGCATCGACATCAACGTGGCGGTGCGGGGAACCGGCCCGGCAATCCTGTTGCTGCACGGGTTTCCGCACACCTGGGAACTGTGGACCGAGGTGATCCCCGCACTGGTGCGGGACCACCGCGTGATCGCACCGGACCTGCGTGGCCTCGGCGCCACCAGCCGCCCCGTCGACGGCTACGACGCCGCCACGCTGGCCACCGACGCCGAAGCACTCCTCGACGCGCTCGGCGAGCCGACGGCCACCGTGGTCGGCATCGACCTCGGCAGCCCGGCCGCGTTCCTGCTCGCCCTGCGCCACCCCACCCGAGTCCGGCGGCTCGTGCTGATGGAAGGACTTCTGGGCACCCTGCCCGGTGCCGAGGACTTCCTCGCCGCCGGGCCGCCCTGGTGGTTCGGCTTCCATTCGGTGCCCGGCTTCGCCGAAACCGTCCTGGCCGGCAACGAGTTCGAATACATCGATTGGTTTCTCACCGCCGGCACCCGTGGCCGCGGGCTGACGCCGCAGATCCGGGACCGCTTCCTCGCCGCCTACACCGGCCGCGACGCCCTGCGTGGCGCGTTCGCTCATTACCGCGCCCTGCCCACCACCGGACAAGAGATCGCCAAGGCGGTCGCCGGCGCCCGGCTCACCGTGCCCACCATGGCGATCGGCGCGCACCCCGTCGGCAACGCGCTCGCCAACCAGCTTCGCCCGATCACCGACGAGCTCACGGAGCACCTCATCGACGACTGCGGCCACATCATCCCGCTCGACCGTCCCGACGCGCTGATCTCGCTGCTGATCAGCGACGAAGTCCGGCGATGAGCAGCCGGACGAGCCGGCGCGTGTCGTAGCGAGGGTTCGACGTCGCGCCGGCGCACAGGCTGCCGATGCCCCGCATGAGTTCATACGGGTCCTGGCCGGGCCGGATCTCGCCGGCGTCGGCGGCCGCTTCCAGGAGCTGAACGCACACGGGTTCGAGCCGCTCGAGGAAGTACGAGTGCAGGGGGTCGTAACAGGGATCGGCGGACTGTAGTACGGCGGCGAGACCCTGTTTGGTGATCACGAAATCCACGAACTCTTCCAGCCACCGGGCCAAAGCGGCGTACGGCGTATCGGCGCTCCGCAGCAGGGCCGGGCCGGTCTCGGCGAGATGATCGACCTGGTGCCGGTATACCGCGACGATCAGGTCCGCCCTGGTCGGGAAGTGTCGGTAGATCGTCGCCGTGCCGACTCCCGCTTTGGCCGCGATATCCCGGATCGGCGCGTCCACTCCGGAGGCGACGAATACCGCCGCCGCCGCTTCGAGCAAGGCCTCCTCGTTCCGTCGCGCGTCCGCCCGCTTGGGCCTGTCTGCACCCATGCCTTCACCAGCCATTTTGCTAAACGGGACACTGTCCCGTATCTTCAAACGGGACGGCGTCCCGTTTCTCTCATGATGCCACAGCCACCCCAGCGGAAAGGCACAACCATGGCCGAATTCGATATTCCCGCGCCGGCACCGATCGTCTCGGTGAAGCCGATAGCGCTGTCCGTCCCTGACCGCGGAACCGAGCTGCAAGTAAAAGTGTCCGCCCCGGTGACCGGCGACCGGCTGCCGATCATCGTGTTTTCACACGGCTTCGGCTCGTCTCTCGACGGCTACGGCCCACTGACCGATTTCTGGGCCGCACATGGTTTCGTGGTCATCCAGCCGACCCATCTCGACTCCCGCACGGTCGGCCTGCCGCCGGAAGATCCCCGCACACCAAGGATCTGGCGCATTCGCGTCGAGGACGACAAGCGCATTCTCGACGAACTCGATCTCCTCGAAGCGTCCGTTCCCGGCCTTTCCGGGCGCCTCGACCGCGGCCGTATCGCCGCGGCAGGCCACTCCTTCGGCGGGTCGACGGCCGGTACCCTGCTGGGCCTTCGCACCCTTGATCGGCAGACGAATACGGGCGAGGACCTGTCGGACCCCCGGGTGAAGGCGGGCGTGCTGTTCGCGACGGCCGGGCAGGGCAGCGATGTGACACCGGCGGCGGCCGTGCAGTTCCCGTTCATCAACCCGAGCTTCGCGGACATGACGAAGCCCACGCTGGTGGTCGCGGGCGATCGGGACGACTCGCCGCTGAGTGTGCGCGGACCGGATTGGTGCACCGACCCGTATTTTCTCAGCCCAGGCAGCAAAAGCCTGCTCACCGTCTTCGGTGGGGAACACTCGCTCGGCGGGATTCCCGGGTACGAAGTCAAGGAGACGACCGACGAGAATCCCGCCCGAGTCGCTCTGATCCAGCACATCAGCTGGGCTTATCTCCGTCACGCGCTTGGTGTCGAAGACGCCAGCTGGGAGGCCGCACAAAAGGCACTGGCGGCAGACGCCAACCCACCGGGGCGACTTGAGTCCAAATAGGACCACGCCGAACAGCGAGCTCAGGCCCCCGACGGCGCGACGTTCGGCTCGTCGGGGGCGCAGCTGATCAGCAGTTGCGCGGTGTGTGCGATGTGGTCCCGCAGCAGCTCGGCCGCGCGGTCGGCGTCACGGGCGACGGCCGCTTCGAGGATGCGCCGATGCTCACCGGGCAGGTCTCGGTCCGGTTCGGTACCGAACGACACCGACCATTGCAGGTACAGCTCGGCCTCCTGACGCAGCGCGCGGGCCATGCCCACCAGCCGCTGGTTGCCACATCCGCTGAGCAGTGCGGCGTGAAACTCGGCATGGGCCACCGACCATTCGTCCGAGGGGTGAGCCGGATCAGCCGGGTTCCGGAACGTCGTGCGTTCCAGCACGTGGTGGGCGGCCACCGCCCGCGACTCCCACTGGATATCGCCCTCGAGCACCGCCAACCGCAGCACCAGCGACTCCAGTTCGACGCGGGCCTGGGTCAGCTCGGCCAAGTCCTGATGCGAAAGCGGAGTCACCACATAGCCCTGGTGCGCCCTGGTCACCACCAGCCCGTCCGCGGCCAGTTTGGTGAGCACTTCGCGGGCGGCCCCCACGCTCGTCTCGTACCGCTGCGACAGCTCCGGGAACTTCAACCGCGCACCGGGCACCAGCCTGCCGCTGAGAATGTCCGCACGAATCCGCTGGTAGATGCCATCGGTCCGGGTGGATGCGCCACTTTTGGCCATACCACGAACAGTATCACAGTACGAATCCTTCGCAGACATTCGAAAGTTCATTGACAGATCGATAGCTCCCCGGTCAGGATGGCAGCCAGAGATTCATACCGATGAAGGAGCGTGCATCGTGCGTTTTGCCAACGTCTCGGGCCGGCTGAGCCTGCTGACGGCTCGTGACGAGGTGGTCGACATCGAACGGGCCACCGGCGGTCGATTCGGTCCGGATATCCAGGCCGCCTACGAGCGCTGGGATGAACTGCTCGACGTGGCCCGCGCGCTGCCGGAAACCGGTGAGACGGTGGACAAGTCCGCGTTCGGCAACCCGGTGCCCGCGCCCCGGCAGGTCTTCGCGATCGGCCTCAACTACGCCGATCACGCCTCGGAAGCCTCGTTCTCGGTGCCGGAAGAACCGCCGGTGTTCACCAAATACGTGACCTCGCTGACCGGCCCGACCGGCGACATCACGCTCCCGCCCGGTTCGGTGGACTGGGAGGTCGAACTGGTCGTCGTGCTCGGCCGCCGCGCCCACCGGGTCACCGCCGAGAACGGCTGGGACTACATCGCCGGCGTGTCGGTCGGCCAGGACATTTCCGAGCGCGATCTGCAGCGGGTCGGGCCGGCCCCGCAGTTCAGCCTCGCCAAGTCCTATCCCGGTTTCGGTCCGATCGGCCCGGTCCTGGTGACGCCCGACGAGCTGGACAACCGCGACGATCTCGAACTGGGCTGCCTGATCAACGGCGAGCAGGTGCAGAAGGGCCGGACCCGGGACATGGTGTTCGGGGTGGGCGAGCTGATCGCCCGGCTTTCCGCGGTCACCCCGCTGCTGCCCGGCGACGTGATCTTCACCGGCACCCCGGCGGGCGTCGGGCTCGGCCGGACCCCGCAGCGTTTCCTTTCCCCCGGCGACGAACTCGTCAGCTACGTCCGTGGCGTCGGCGAGATGAGTCATCGCATGGTCGCCGGCCACTGACAATCTCCTGGAGGTAGCAATGCCGCTGCACAGGTTGTCCTCCATCACGGTGGGCGTACCCAATCTCGCCGAAACCCGCGGCTACTACACCGATTTCGGGCTCGCCCCTGGGCCGGACGGCTGGCTGTCCACACAGGACGGTGGACGCCAGCTGCGGTTGGTGAACGCGCCGACCCGGCAGCTGGTCGAGATCGCGATCGGCGTCGACGATCAGGACGATATCGACGCCATCGCGGCCCGGCTGGACCGGCTGGGCATCCTGGTCAGCCGCGAACCGGGTGCGCTCACGGCCGTCGAGCCGATCGCCGGTTTCCGCACGGTCGTCCGGGTGGCCGACCGGATCGTCCAGCCAGAGCAACCGCCGACGCCCTACAACGGGCCCGGCCGGATCGAGCGGGGCACCGGCCGGGCGCCGGGTGTGTCGCGACAGCACGCCGTGCGGCCACGCAAGCTCGGGCATGTCGTGATGGGCTCGACGGATTACACAGCGACCCGCCGGTTCTTCATCGAGGGGCTCGGGTTCAAGCTCAGTGACGAGATCAAGGGCGAGGGCGCCTTCATGCGCTGCTCGACCGATCATCACAACGTGCTCGTGCTGCGTGCGCCGGTCAACTTCCTGCACCACAGTTCGTGGCAGGTCGACGATATCGACGAGGTCGGCCGCGGCGCGACGGCGATGCTGGAGGGCAACCCGGAACGCCATGTGTGGGGCCTGGGCCGTCACCACGCCGGGTCCAACTTCTTCTGGTATCTCAAGGATCCGGCGGGCAACTTCTCCGAGTACTACTCCGATATGGACTGCATCGTCGACGATCAGCTGTGGACACCGGAAACGTTGGAGGGCGCCAAGGGCCTGTTCAACTGGGGCCCGCCGCCACCACCGTCGTTCCTGCACCCGGAAGACTTGGCAGCGCTGATGACCGGCGCACACCAGGCCGGGTGAGCGCCATGCCCAGCAGAACCCATGACGTGGCGATTGTCGGATTCGGCCCGGTCGGGCAGCTGCTCGCGTTGCTGCTCGGCCGGCAGGGGCACGACGTGCTGGTGCTGGAACGCTGGCCAGAGCCCTACGACAAACCACGCGCGGTGCACTTCGACGACGAGATCGGCCGCATCTTCCAGGCCGCGGGTGTCGTCGACGACGTCATGGCGATCACCGATCCCGTTCCGGACCACTACGAGTGGCGTAACGCCGGCGGGGAACCGCTGCTGCGGATCGACTGGAGCGGCACCGGCCCCAGCGGCTGGCCGACCGCGAACTTCTTCTCCCAGCCCGATCTGGAGCGTGTTCTGTCCAAACGGGTCGAAACACTGTCCACAGTGGACGTCCAACGTGGACAGGAGGTCGTCGATCTGTCGCAGGACGAGAACGGCGTGCGGCTGGTCACCAGTAGCGAGGAGTTCCACGCCCGCTGGGTGATCGGCGCGGACGGTGCCAACAGTTTCGTGCGCGGGCACATCGGCGTGCCCAGCACGGATCTCGGGTTCTTCTTCGACTGGCTCATCGTCGACACCGTGCCGCTCGACGAGCGCGAATGGTCACCGATGAACTGGCAGCTGTGCGATCCTGTCCGGCCCACGACCATCGTCTCCGGAGGTCCGGCCAGGCGGCGGTGGGAGTTCATCCGGCTGCCCGGCGAGACCATCGAGGAGCTCAACACCCCGGAAACCGCCTGGCGCCTGCTCGAACCGTGGGGCCGCCACCCCGGCAACACCGCACTCGAACGGCACACCGTCTACACCTTCCAAGCCCGCTGGGCCGACGAATGGCGCGCCGGCCGCCTCCTGCTCGCCGGGGACGCGGCGCACCAGATGCCGCCGTTCGCCGGGCAAGGAATGTGCTCGGGACTGCGGGACGCGATCAACCTCGCCTGGAAACTCGACCTCGTCCTGCGGGGCGTCGCCGAACCCGGGCTGCTCGACACCTACACCAGCGAACGGCGAGCGCATGTCCGGCACGCGATCAGCATGTCCATCGCCCTGGGCGAGGTCATCTGCGTGCTCGACGAGGACAAAGCAGCCGAACGTGATCGCCGCATGATCGCCGGTGGCGCCGACCCGGCACGCGTGCTGCCGCCGATGCCGCCGCCCCTACTCGGGGACGGCGTGCGCCTGCCCACGGCCGGTCACCTCACCCCGCAACACCGCGTTCACTACGGCGGCACGAGTGGTCTGCTCGACGACGTCACGGGGTTCGGGTTCACGATTCTCACCGACGGTCTTGCCCCCGACGACCTGCTCGACGAGAGCCGGCTGGCGTTCCTCACCGAAATAGGCGCCACCGTCGTACCGTTGACAGAGGAGAACGACCTCGACGGGGCGTACCTGCCGCATCTACGCGAACACGGGCACGTCGCCGCCGTGATCCGGCCCGACTTCTATCTCTACGGAGCCGCCACGGTTCCGGGCGAGGTGAGCGGTCTGGTCGATCAGCTGCGCGCCCACCTCCGGGTGCGCAGGAGAGAGGACGGGTAGTGAAGAAGAAGATCGGGTTCCTCTCGTTCGGACACTGGAACCCGTCGTCGCATTCGATGACGCGGTCGGCGTCCGATGCGTTGCTGCAGTCGATCGAGCTGGCGGTGGCGACGGAGGAACTCGGGGCGGACGGGGCGTATTTCCGCGTCCACCACTTCGCCCGGCAGCTCGGCTCGCCGTTCCCGCTGCTGGCCGCGATCGGGGCGCGGACCAGCCGGATCGAAATCGGCACCGGCGTTATCGACATGCGGTACGAGAACCCGCTCTACATGGCCGAAGACGCCGGCGCGGCGGATCTCATCGCGGGCGGGCGGCTGCAGCTGGGCGTCAGCCGTGGCTCCCCGGAGCAGGTCCTCGACGGGTTCCGCTACTTCGGCTACGGGCGCGACGAGGATCCCGCCGAGATGGCACGGGAGCACACGCGGCTGTTCCTCGACGTCATCACCGGCAAGGGGGTGGCCGAAGCCAACCCGCACCCGATGTTTCCCAATCCACCGGGACAGCTGCTGCCCGTCGAACCGCAGTCACCGGGCTTGCGTGAACGCATCTGGTGGGGAGCGGGCAGCCGCGAGACCGCGGTATGGACGGCGGAGCAGGGCATGAACCTGATGAGTTCGACGCTGCTGACGGAGGACACCGGCGTCCCGTTCCACCAGTTGCAGGCCGAGCAGATCCAGATGTTCCGGACCGCGTGGGCCGCCGCCGGGCACGAGCGCGAACCCCGCGTGTCGGTCAGCCGCAGCATCTTCCCGCTCGTCGACGACACCGACCGCGCCTACTTCGGCCGCGAGGCCCGCAGCCAGGACCAGGTCGGCTACATCGACAATGTGGTCGCGCGCTTCGGCAAGACCTACGCGGGGGAGCCGGACCAGCTGGTCAAGGACCTCGCCGAGGACGAGGCCATCGCCGCCGCGGACACGTTGCTGCTCACCGTGCCCAACCAGCTCGGCGTCGACTACAACGCCCACCTGATCGAAAGCGTGCTGCGTTACGTCGCCCCCGAACTCGGCTGGCGCTGACGCTCAGAACCGCACGCCGAGGTTGCCCAGCGCCTGCCGGGCGGCGGCGTCGGGATCGTCGTCGCTGGTGGCCCACCACACGTGTCCGTCCGGCCGGATGATGGCGGCCGTGACGTCTTTCCAGCCGGCGTGGGTGTGTGTCGCGATGCCGAGCCCCGCGCCGAATTCGCTCGACGTGGGCAGGGGCTCGCCGGAAACGTTCAGCAGCAAGGGTTTTCCGTGGCGCAGCAGACCGAACAGCTCGGCGTCGGCGGGCGCCCGGGTGCCGGTCAGCGGGTGCTCGTCCGCGGCAGGGTAAGCGAGGCCGAGTGCGGTCATCTCCAGTGCGAGCGTCAGCGACAGCTCCGGCTGGGTGGCGATCCACTGGCTGACGACCGCGCGCAGCGCCTGTCCCTCCGGTGTGGTGGCGGTGATCAGCGCGGTTTGCGCCAGCGTGCTGGCGCCGATCGCGGCGCCCACCGGGTGACGTTCGGCGTGATAGCTGTCGAGCAGGTCCGGCGCGGCGCGGTTCTGCAGTACGGCAGCGAGTTTCCAGCCGAGGTTCATGGCGTCCTGCACCCCGGCGTTGAGTCCGACCCCGCCGGCTGGGAAGTGGATGTGCGCCGCGTCCCCCGCGACCATCACCCGGCCGCGGCGGTAAGTGGCGGCGTTCCGGGTGGCGTTGCCGAACCTGTTGAGCCACAACGGATCCCGCAGCCCGAAGTCGGTACCGGCGGTCCGGATCGACCAGTCGCGCACCATGTCCAGCGTGACTTCGGTACCCGGCTCCTGCTGGGCCGCGTCGTAACCGGCAAGACGGAACCGGCCGCCGCCGATCGGCACGACGATCAACGTGCCGCCTTCGTTGGACCAGCCGCTCCCCAGTTGCTCCGGTGGTTCGTCCAGTGTGACGTCGGCGACGACGCTGAACACGGTGGCGCGGGTGCCGGGGAATTCGATCCCGGCCGCGCTGCGCACCACGCTGCGGGAACCGTCACAGCCCACGACGAAATCCGCGGTGCGGGTGTAATTCCCCGACGGCCCGGCGATTTCGAGAGTCACCGAAGTGTCGTCCTGCGCGAGCGCGGTGACCTCGTGTCCACGTAAGACCCGCGCGCCCACCTCGAGCGCCCGTTCGTGGAAGAACTCCTCGGTGCGAGTCTGCGGAAGCGCCAGCATGAACGGGAACGGGGTGTCCAGCGACCGGAAGTCCACCCGATCCGGCAACATCCCGAAATGCCACGACGGGACCTGCCTGCCCGCGGCGAGAAATGGCTGCTCCATCCCGCGCATCGCCAGGATTTCCAGGAGCCTGGGGTGCAGGGCCAGCGCCTTCGCATGTGGACTGCGTTCGGGCGCGCGCTCAAGCACGAGGGTCGAAACCCCGGCCAGCTGGAGCTCACCGGCAAGCCACAGCCCGACCGGCCCCGCACCGACCACGATCACCTGTTCGTCGCTCATCTACCCCGGTCCTCTTGCCAGCGAATGGCAAGAGCCTAGGCAGGCCGCAGCCGGCGCCGACGCAGATCTGCCCTCATTGCCAGCCGATCTGCGGGTGATTCCCCTCGGGCGGCTTTCCTTGTCCGGCTACCCCGGCCGACCTGGATCTAAAATCGGGGCATGCGCGGACGTCATCCCGTGACCGAGGTGCCCGATGTGGTGGGGTTGGGCGCCGAGGACGCGTGTGACATCGTCCGCGCCGCCGGGCTGGTGCCGGCCGGTCCCGAAGGCGAACCCGAGCCGATGTCCGGGGTGGTCGTCGCGCAGGCTCCGATCGCCACGGCCGGCGCCGAGCAGGGCAGCGAAGTGGTGTTGTGGACACAGCTCGGCCGCGATTCCAGCGCCGACCTCACGCCGCCGACGCCGACCGAATCGGCGCTGCTGCCTGCCTGACCGCTGTACGTCCACAGTGGACGCACAGCGGGAGCGGCATCAGGCCTGGTCGACCGAAGCGAGCCCGGGCGGCGCCGCGTCGAGCGCGCGGTGGATGGCGTCGGCGAGCGCGCGTGCCGCCTCTTCCGTGAGCTCCACCGGAACCCGCGCCGACGGGCCGTCTTCCGGGTTGATGAAGTCGATGTTGACCGTGTGCGCGAAGGGCGCGTGCACGGGGTGGTCGACGTAGACGGTCGCGTGGGACAACGAGAACCAGCCCTTCGCGGCCTTGCCGCTGCCGGTGATCTCGATCTTCTCAGTCTGGTAAGTGCACATGTTTCCCCTACCGCGCAAGGTTCTTGCCGAAGAAGTCGAACACCCGCTGCCAGCCCTGCACGGCTGCTTCGGGGCGGTAACTGGGCCTGTCGACCGCGAAGAACGCGTGACCGGCGCCGTCGTAGGTGTGGAACTCGTAGTCCTTGCCGAGCCGGTCGAGTTCGGCCGCGAGTTTCGCGGTCTCGTCCGGCGCCGGGAACTGGTCGTCGGCACCGAACAAACCCAGTAGTGGACAGGAAAGCTGGGGCGCGAGGCCGAGGAGGGGTTTCATGGTCACCGGCGCCTCGGGCGGCGGGTCGTTCACCACGAACGCGCCGTAGCAGTCGACGGCGGCGTCGAGCTGGAGGCTGCACGCGCTCAGGAAGGTCTGGCGGCCACCGGAGCAGTAGCCGATCACGCCGATCTTCCCGTTCGCGTTGTCCAGTCCCCTGAGGTGATTCGCGGCGCCGTCGACGTCACCGACGAGCCGGTCATCCGGGACACCGCCCTGTGCGCGCACCGCAGCGGCGGCGTCATCGGGATCGGCACCGGGCGCTTCCCGTGAGTAGAGGTTCGGGCACAGTGCGTTGTAGCCGTTGGCCGCGAACTTCCGCACGATTTCCTTGGTGGCCGTGTCATAACCGGGCAGGTGGTGGATGACCACCACCCCGCCACGCGGCTGCTCGTCCAGTGGCCTGGCCAGATACGCCTCGATCCCGGCGCCGCCGGCACCGGTGATCGTGATCGTCTCGGCCCGCATCGCATCGCTCATGGGGCCCACTTTGGCATGGATCACCGGTGGCGCGGCGAGGATCCCGCGTCAGTCGTCCCGCTGAGCCCCATTGTCCGGTTCGGTCAGCTCACCGAGCAGCTGGTCAAGATCGAACTCCGCGCTCAGCTCGGCGAAGATCGGCGTGGACTCCTGCTCCTTCTGACGCACGCTCATGGTCACAACTCCCTCCCCGCACGCTCGCACGCGCGGTCTCGCTCCCGAGGTGAAGTAACTTCCCCCTACTTCAAGCCCCCAAGAGTGTTAACAGCAGGTTATGTTACCTACTCACCGTGAGCAACGCTGCGACTGCCGAAAAAAGTTCACACAGATCACTGCGATGACAAACCGAGGGAGCCGGGATCATAATGGGAGGCGAAGGCGGTGCGGCATGGCACTTCACGGTGAAGAGCAGCGGCGGCTGAGCGAGATCGAGCGGCAGCTGGCCGAGGAGAATCCGCGCCTGGCCCAGCGACTGTCCGAGCTGCGGCCGATGCGGATTCCCGGAGTGGTGTTCGCGATTGTTGGTGCCCTTTGTTCCATCGTGGCCGGCCTGTTCATCATGGTCGCCGGCGCGCAGTCGCGAAATACGTTCCTGATCGTGTTCGGCGCGGTCCTGACCGTCGCGGTGCCCACCGCGATCCTCTGGCGCACCTGGCTTTACCGGTTGAGCTGACCCCGCGCGCCCCGCCGCACGATCCGGAAACCGGCGTCCGCGAGAATGTCCGGCAAGGCGAGCACGACGTTGCGATCCTTCTGCCGTTCGGCTTCGCCCAGCTCGTCCCACGGCCGTAGGTCCGGGTGCAGTTTGCGCATGTTGTCCCGCCGCTGCCCGAGCCGCCAGCCGTCGGCGCGGCGCTCGGCCATCCAGCGCTCGTGCTCGGCGATGGCGAGCCGCTCGACCTCGTCGGGCTCGAACGCGAACGGCGCCGCGTCCAGGCTCGGCACCATCCGGCAGCCGACCAGTTCGAGCTTGCGCTCGATGTCATCCGCCGAGGCACGGTTGGCGTCACGCAACGTGTCCGGCAGCTCGTCCCAGTCGACGAGCGACGGGTTGCCGTGCACGTCCTCGCCGAGTGCCTGCTGATCGCGCAGGTAGCGCCGGTGCAGGGCTCGCGCCAGTGAGTCGGTGATGCGCTCCGAGAGGTAAGCGCTTGCCATGTCCAGCACTCCTACGAATCGCAACCGATCCTCGTGACCGTGCTCCACAATCATCTCACCGACCCCGGCGAGTTGTGCCATCCGGACGATCACCGTACCCCTCGTCGCGTCCACTGTCGCCGCCGCGGTGAGCCCGTCACGCAATGCCCGTTCCTCGTCATCGTGACAGACGTAGACGAGGTGGACGCCCGGTTCCGGGATGTAGACAGGCACCACGGTGACCCGGCAGGCCGCTTCGAAAAACGGGTGCCGCGCCTTGAGTTCGGCGACCACGGCCTCGCCGTCCGGATCGGCGACGATCACCTCGACCGTGGGGTGGCGCCCGCGGCGGGCGAGTTCGAGCAGCAGCGCGCGGCCGAACGCGCTGAGCCCGATCACCACGAGCCGCTCCCCATCGGGCTGGAAGGCGGCAAGCACCTGCTTGGCGGCAACCCCGTCCAGGGAAAAGAAATCGACTTCGAGCTCGTCACGCCAGCCGCGGTCGCGCAGCGCCTCACCCAGCTCCGGGTCCGCGACATGGGCGTGCACTTCGAGCGAGGCGTGTGCCCGGCGCTCGACCTGGCTGGCGGCGAGCACCGTGGCGATGTTCGTGGGTGTCTCGTCGGCGAGCGCGTAGAGCCGGTCCGCGCGGGCGAGCCCGGCGCCGACCAGGACCTGCGGGTTGCGCGCGCTGTCGATGTGCACGACCTTGTGGTGTGCCCGCAGGTTGCCGGCGAGCGTCTTGGCGGCGTCGGAGTCGCCGCACACGATGATGTGCCGGGCCCTCCGCCGCGCACGCAGCCGCGCGAGTTCCGTTGCGAAAAGGAGCCTGGCCGCTTCGATCACGGCGTAGGCGGTGACCGCCGGCGTGAGGAACCGGCTGACCTCCAGCGGCCACGGGTACGGCCCGCCGTTGGAGACCGGCGCGGAGTTGATCACGAACAGCTGCAGGTCGTAGTAGACGAGATCGATCGGCCGGTGCGCGTATTGCGGGTTGCCCGCCAGGTATTCGGCGAGCCCGAGGTAACCCAGCACCAGGGCGACCACGACGAGCACGGCGAACAGCACGCGGATGAGCCGAGCGGGACGCGAGGTCAGTGCGGTAACGGTGGCCTCCGTGGACGGGAGCGGGGAGGTCCATTGTCGATCAAGCGGAGCCCCGCGTCACTGGGCCACTCGCGCGGCGCACCTGCGTGAGCACGCGGTGACTTTCCGTTTCGCCCCACCGGTCACCCGCCTCGCGGCGAAGTTCCCGTGCCATCTTGAAATGGTGCTGCGCGCGGCGCGCGTCCCCGCGGTCGCGGTGCAGCAACCCCAACTGGTGGTGGATGAGCCCGGTCAGCAGGCCGTTGCGCACCCGGCGGGCGATGGTCAGCGCCTCGTGCAGTTCCCTGACCGCCTCGACACCCTCGAACGTCGTCGCCCTGGTCCACAGCAGGATCGCGGCACCGAACCGCCAGTTCCAGCGGAAATGGTCGAGGGCGGCGGTGAGGCACTCGCGCGCCTGCGCGTGGCGGCCGACCGCCGCGTGGCAGGCGCCCAGCGCGTGCAGCGTCCAGGCCAGGCCCCAGGGGTCGTTCAACCCGGCGTGGAGGCGCAACGCCTCCTCCAGCAACGCCACCGCCGGCTCGTGTTGCCCCATCTCGTGTTCGATCCAAGCCCTGGTGTGCAGGCACCGTGCGACAGCGAGGTCGTCCTTCGCCTCCCGCGCGTTGCGTTCGGCGAGCCGCGCGAGATCGCGCCATTCGCCGCGCGGCTTGCTGACGAACAGCGCCGGCATCAGGAACACCAAGAGCTGCCACGCTTCCCGTTGGCCGGCCCCGAGAACTCGCATCAGCGCGAGCACGGTCGGCACTTCCCGCCACATCCAGTCCAGCGCGAGTCCCGGCTCGTCCGGGCGGAACCGAAGCGGATGCAGATCGGACGCATCGACCGGGAGCTGGTCGCCGACCCAGCCAGGGGCAAACGCTTCGCCGGCCCCGGCGATCGACGCGATGTGCCAGCGGATCAGCCGGTTCGGCGCGGCATCGTCGGGGGGCGCTTTGGCGGCCGCGTAACGGCGAATGAGGCCCGGCAGGTCGATCCGCCCGTCCTCGTCGATCTTGACCAACGGCGAGCCGATCAGCTGCGCGATGCCGGGGCGGGCCGCCTCCGGCGGCAGGTCGGCCAGCGCGGCCGCCGCGCCCGGCAACACCGGGGGATAGGCGTGCGCCCCCAGCAAACCGAGCATCTTGGCGGCGTCAGGTCCCAGACGCGCGTAGCAAAGGTCGAGAATCGTTTCCGCCCCCGGCCGCTGCCGGGTGGTCGCGGCGAGGCCGCGCAAGGTCAGTCTTTCCTCGCCCGTGAGCAGCCAGCCGGCCAGCCGAAGGACGAGCGGATTTCCGCCGCACCCGGCCACGACCGCGTCCACGGCGGCGAGCTCCGCCGCGGTCCACTTCCGGTCCGCGTACTTGGCGAGCAGTTCCCGGCCGTGCACGGGTTCGACTCGGCCGAGTGCGATCGTGTCGGTGTACACGCCGTCGAGCCCCGGCAGGAGCTCACGGCTGGTGACGATCACGCTGCCGCCGGGGCCGGGCAACAGTTTCCGGACGTGTCCGCCGTCTTTCGCGTTCTCGAGGATCAGGATGAGCCGCTTTTCCCGCGTCACCACCCAATACCTACTCCAGAGTTCGGCTTCGCCGGCCCCCGCGATTTCCTCCGCCTCGACACCCAGCTCCAGCATGAGATTCGTGCGCAGCTCAACGATTTCATCGTCACTGGAGACCGGTTTGAGGTCGATGTACTTGACCGTGAATTCGCCCTTGCCCAGCAACGAAACCCAGTAGTGCATCAACTGCGACGCGCCCATCCCGGACGCGGCCGCCACGCCGATGACTCGCAGACGTCGCGACGGCTCGCGCAGCTTGTCGAGCACTTTCAGCGCCCGCCCGCCACCGACGAATGACTCGGCGCGCCCGCGTATGTCGAGCGGCCGCCACAGCGGACCAGCCGGCTCCCAGCGGACGCGCCTGACCAGGCGCCATAATGCCCTGAAAAGTCTGCGAGACAAGAGAAGCCTCCAGGGGGACACGAACGCCGACCGGCTGTCACGCACCGTAGTTCAGCGCTAGCCTGGTCGAGGGTCGGGGAAGATCGAAACCTCGGTTTTGCCAGGCGACACTACCCTACGAAGCTCTCCACCACACCCCACCGCGTCCCATATCACGATCTCTCTTTCTCGAAGACCACGATGCGGAACGGCAACGTCGGGGCGCCGACGACCTTCACCCGCGTCTTGAAGCCGTGGGCCTCCGCCGCCTTGCGCAGTTGCGAGACCGGTGCCGCGCTCGTCATGTCGGCGTTGCCGCGCATGTACCCGTCGACCTCCTCCTCGGCGAGGCCGTACCGGATCATCCACTCGCGCCACTTCTCGATCGCCGCGGCGCCGCGGCGATCACCGTTGACCCCGAAGACGTCCGCGAACACGAGCGTGCCGTCCTCGGTGGTGTGTTCCGCGCAGTTGAGGAAGAACTCGTCGAGCATTTCATCAGTAGGGTCTGGACCAATCAGGAAATGCATGACCAGGCTGCCGAACACGACGTCGTAGCGCCCGTCCACATCCTCCCACGCCGTGCCGCGCACGAGCCGCATGTCCAGCCCTGTCTGGGATTCCGGCTGCAGCAGATCGCGTGCGTATTGCGTCATCTGCTCGGCCCTGTCCACCCCGCGGTACTGGCGCACCGGCCCGTGGTGTTCCAAATCGTAAAAAGGGCGATTGATGTTGCGAATCCACGGCACGATCTCACTCGTCAGCCGTCCCGTGCCGTAGCCGATCTCCAGCACGTCCACCGAACGCATCTTGTCCGCGTAGATCCGCAGGATCTCCCGGAACACCGTCGCCGCGCTGTCCCGGATCAGCTGCGCGTACCGCGGGATCCAGCACCGGATATGCCGCTCGTACTGGTCGAAATAGTCGGGCGAGCGGAATTCGGTCTCGCTCGTCCAGTCCTCGTCCCAGTGGCCGATTCCGTTGCGTGCCACCCAGGCCCGGCGCAAGTCGACGGCTTTCATCGTCGGTTCGAAACGCACCGCGCGCGCCTTGATCGAGTCGTAGAACTGGGCCGCGCTGGCGAACCGCAGCGAATTGCGCTCGATGACCAGCTGCCGCCCGTCGACCCGGCCCGGGTTGGGCCGGTAGCCGCCGATCAGGTCCGGGTCGAGCAGCAGCAGGTGGTGCCCGACCGCGGTGGGGCCCAACGGATGCACCTCACCGATCTGCAATTCCTCTTTGGCCGCAATGTAAATCTCGTACGGGCCTTCGCGATGCCTGGCCTGATGGCGCTTCCACAGGTCGATCTGGCGGGCGAGTCTGTCCTCGTTCTCGAAGAACCACGACCAGTCGATGAGGAAGACCCGCTCGCTGACGTTCGCGGTCATCTCCTCCGGGTGGTCCGGGGTCCAGAACTGCTCGGTCTCGTCGGTGAGGTCCGCGATCGCGCGGATGTCGCCGCCGTTCCACTCGCGCAGGCTCGAAAAGCTCGGCAAGTAGTAGTCGGCGTCCACGACCAGCTGCGACGCGCCACCCGAGTCGAGTTCGCGCGCCAGCGCACCGGCCCAGCCACCGAGCAGGTGCAGGCTCGCGTGCTCCTCGGAATACCCGTCGATGAACTTGTTGATCTGCTCGTTCAACGCGTTCCGGCCCTGGCGCGCGGATCGCTGGCCCGGCGAGAGCGTCGTCCTCGCGAGCTTGCGAAGCCAGTCGGAGAAACGGGTTTCGAATGTCTCAAACCCCATCTCGTCCTCGACTTGCGATGGGTACGACAGGTATTCGGGTTCGCCGAAATTCTCCGGCAACCGCTCGGAGTCCTCCTGCTTGATCACCACCACCGGCACGTGCAGCGCATGCGCGAAACCGACCTCGTAGGCGAGATTCGGCCGCTGCTTGCTGCCATCGAGGATGACGAGGTCGGATTTCAGCAGCTCGTCACTGACCTTCGTGCCGATGTCCTTGGTGACGGACTGGTTCTCGTTCCAGTCGTAGTAGTCGAAGCCATGCTCACCGAGCTTGCTCTTCATGACCGAAAGCGCTTTCTGCACCGCGTCCGGGTTTTCGGTCTGGGTGGACCAGGCGAGAAAGGCGGCGAGCCGAGGCAACGAGACCTCCGGGGAGTGACGGGTGGGAGGCAAAGTGTATCCGTTGCACCCGCTCAGCTGGGCCGTTTCACCGGGCAGTGAGCAACCTCGGCACCACGAACCACAGCACCACGAACGTGACGGCCACCAGCCCGCCGACCACACCCATGGCCACCGGGCCGTAGACCACCTTCGCGATCAGCGCCACGACGATCGACACCGCCGTGGCGAGGCAGCCAAGGCCCGCCAGCACCATCCGGTTTCCGACGCGCAGGATGTCGTGGCGGCGGCCCTCCCGGAACAGCATCCGGTGCCACGCCGCGGGCGCGGTGAGCAACGCGGTCGCCACCGCGGCGAGCACGACCGCGGTCAGGTGCATGCCTTTCTCGAAACCGCTGGCCGACCGGAACTGCGCGGTGAACACCACCGACAACAGGAAGCCGAACAGGATCTGGACCCCGGCCTGCGCCACCCGCAACTCACTGAGCAACTCGCTCACATTGCGCGCCAGGCGCTGCTCCCCGGTCTCCTCCGACACGCCAGTCAGCCTAAGCGCCGGATCGATGGAAGGCACCGTAACGCCTCGGGACCGGGCGGCCACGGTCGGTGTCAGAGTAAATAGGGATCCTTGCCCGAAATACTCATTATTCGGCCTCCACCAGGGAAAACGAGTTAGCGTCCGACCGCAGCGTTGCTCCGACCCGGCCCCCGCATTGTCCGCGAGCGATCGCTTTTCGTGGACGGTGTCACCTCGACACAAAAGGGAAACGCTAATGACTCTGGCGTCGCTCACCCATTCCCTGAGTTCCGCGGATGTCCTGACCCCGGCCACGCTCGAACTCGCCGCCGGACCACTGACGATCACGACGACCGACGCGACCACCCAAACCGTGGAACGGGGATGGGAGTTCGTCACCCACTGCCTCGACGACAAGAGGCCGGTGTACGGCTCAACCACGGGTTTCGGGCCGCTCGTCGTGTTCAGCGGACGCGACGATCCGGAGGATCAGTGCGACAACGCGCTGCAGCACCTCACCGCGGGCCAGGGTCCGGACCTGCCGCCGGAAGTCGTGCGCGCGACCATCCTGGTGCGTATCTGGTCCTTGTCCCGCGGTCTGTCCGGAGTGTCTCCGGGGGCCTTGGCCGGCCTGCGCGAAATGCTCGCGACGTCGTTCACGCCCGCTGTGCCGTCCCTGGGTTCGGTCGGCGCGAGCGGTGACCTCGTGCCGCTCGCCCACGTGGTGCAGAGCTTGCGCGGAGTCGGGTTCGCCTACTGGGAGGGCGTGCGAATGCCCGCTCGCGAGGCGCTGGCGAAAGCCGGGCTGAGCCCGCTGCGGGTGGGCGGTCGCGACGCGCTGTCGCTGGTCAACGGCACGTCGCTGACGACCGCGGCGGCCGGACTGGCAGTCGCGTCGATGCTCCGGTCGAACGAGATCGCGCTTGCGCTCAGCGCACTGCTCACGGACCTGCTCGGTGCGGCGCCCGCGTTCCTGTCGCCTTCGCTGCTGCGTGCGTTCGGGCATCCGGAGACCGTGCAGGCCGGCGAACGGCTTTCGTACTGGCTGACCGACACGAGACCATCGGGCACCCGCGCGCTGCAGGAGCCCTACAGCGTGCGGTGCGCCCCCCAGCTGCTCGGCGCGGCACGGTCGGCGATCGGCTGGGCCGACCAGACCGTGCGCCGTGATCTCGCCGCGGTGAGCGACAACCCGTTGTTCTTCCCCGGCGAAGACCACGTCGCCCACGGCGGCAACTTCTTCGGCCAGCCCGCCGCCTTCGCCGGCGACGTGCTGTCCATGGCCGCCACCCAGACCGGCAATCTCGCCGAACGCCAGATCGATCTGCTCGTCGACCCGCACCGCAACGCCGGCCTGCCCGCGATGCTCGCCGCCCGCGCGGGGGAACAGCATGCGGTGCAAGGACTTCAGGTGGTGGCCACGTCGCTGGTCGCCGCCATGCGGCGCGCCTGCACCCCGGCGAGCATGCAGAGCCTCCCGACGAACCTGCACAACCAGGACGTGGTGCCGTTCGGGACGCAGGCGGCACTCACCGCGCTGGACCAGGCGCGGTCCTTGCGGCTGTTGCACGGTTGCCTCGGCGTAACTCTGCGCCAGGCCGCGCACCTGAAACCGGACGGCCCGACGGCCCCGCACTGCGCGGAGCTGCTCGCCGACCTCGCCGAGGTCGTCGCGCCGATCGAACGGGACCGGCCGCTGGACGCCGACATCCGCGCCGCGGCCGACGTGCTCGATCGCCACGTCACCGCGCGATTCCCGGAGCTCGAGCGGAGACCCGATGACGACGCCTAGCACTGAGGCGGTGCACACCGCGCATGACACGCCGCTGCCGTTCCTCCGCCTGCCGATGCCGACCGTCCCTTTTGGACAACACGACGGCTGCGCCACGGACGGTGCCGACCACGTCGTGGTCCCGATTCCCCGGCTGCGGCACAGCGAGCAATCGCGCGCGTGGTTCCGCTGGCTACTCGGCCACCACCTCTCGGTGGGCGTATGGCGCTTGCAGATCGAGCAACTGACCACGGCTCTGGACCCGCGCATCGATCCCGAGGACGCGGCCAAGGCCCAGTACGCCGCGGCTGCCCTGTACGACATCTATTCGGCGCTGTTGCTGTACTCCGGCAGTTGCACCCAGGCGGTATACGCCGACGTGATCCGAGCCCGGTTGAAGGCGCGGCATCCGGCGTTCAGCGGCACCTGGGCGCGGGACTACGAACATGTGCTGGGACTTTCCCGGCAGTTGACCGGGCCCACCACCACGTTCAAACGCGCGGTCCGGTTCGACCGGCACGTGCACATGGCGGTGGGCAGGCGGCTCGTGCCGGCCGGCAAGTCACTGCTGCGCGAGACCGGTGGTGATCCCCGTGCCACGACCGAGGAAGACCGCGACCGCTTCGACGAGTTCTTCCTGATCAGCCGCGAACCGGTGTGCGACAACACATTCACCCAGCAGCTCACCGATCGGATCCAGCTCGCACTGGACGACATCGCGACTGTTCCGGTCACCGTCGACTACGGCGATGATGAGGACATCAATCGATTGCAGGCCGACATCCCGGCGCAGCTGGAAACGCTGTCGTCCATGGTGTCCGGACGGAAGGTGTACCTGTCGTGACCACGTCCACAGACGACCTGCCGAAAGGCGTCGCGCTCACCCCGGAAATCTCGCGGTACATCACCGAACAGCTCCCGCCGCTGTCGGCAACCCAGCGGTGGCTCATCGAGCGGACCCGCGCGCTGGGCGGCATCAGCGAGATGCAGATCCCGCCCGTGCAGGGCGCTCTGCTGACCATGCTCACCCAGATCGTCCAGGCGAAAACGGTGGTCGAGGTCGGCACGTTCACCGGCTACTCGACGCTCGCGTTCGCGTCCGGCCTCGTCCCCGGCGGCCGGGTGATCACCTGCGACCGGTCCGCCGAGTGGACCGCGATCGCGGCCGAGGCGTGGGAAGCGGCCGGTGTCGCCGACCGCATCCAGGTCGAGCTCGGCCCCGCGGCGGAGACCCTGGGCCGCCTGCCCGAAGAGCCGTTCATCGATCTGGCGTTCGTCGACGCGGACAAGACCGGTTACCTCGAGTACTGGGAGCTCCTGGTGCCGCGGCTGCGACCAGGCGGACTTCTGTTGGCGGACAACGTTCTCTACGCCGGCGAGGCGGCGTCACCGGACGCGGAAGGGAACGCCAAGGCGATCCGCGAGTTCAACGCGCACGTGCTCGCCGACGACCGCACGGAGTCCCTGCTGCTGCCGATCGCCGACGGCCTGACGATCGCCCGCAAGAAGCCGTGACCACCTGAGTTGACAGTCCACTGTGGACACCGAGAAAGGTGTGACGCCGTGCCACCCCAGCATTCCACAGCGTCCGTGAGCAGCACGCTGCCGCCGGCACGCCCGGGAGACGAAGGGCTCGCCCATTTCGTGTTCTCGCGCGCGCAAGCGAACGCCGGGCGAACCGCGCTCGTGGACCGGTCGCGGAGCGGGGATGCGCGGCGCTGGAACTACGCGCAGCTGACCTCGGCGGTGAGCTCGCTGGCCCGCAGCCTCCGGTCCGCGGGTCTGCGCGAGGGCGACGTGGTCGCGCTGCTGACCGAGAACAGTGCGGAGTTCGTCATCGCCTACCACGGGATCCTGGCGGCCGGCGGCGTCGTGCTCCCGCTCGATCCGCGCGGCACCAAGGAGGAGTGGACGGCGGAACTCACGCGCGGCCGAGCCGAAGCGCTCATCGCCGAGGCGGCGTTGTGGCCCACCCCGCCGCCACCTGCCCTCGGCGTGATCCGCATCGGTGAGGCCGGTGATGGCGAGATCCCCTGGGACCGGCTCGTTTCGACGGACGACGACAGCGTCGAGGTGCCCGCGGCAGCCGGCGGTGACCGGCCCGCGGTGCTCATGTCCTCCAGCGGCACGCAAGGTCTGCCGAAAAAAGTCGTGGTGACCCACCACAATCTCGCGGCGGGCCTCGCGCAGATCGATGAGGTGCACCGGCTCGGCGACACGGACACCGTGACCTGCGTCGGCCCGTTGCGGCACATCTACGGCATGCAGATGGCGATGAACCCGGCGCTGCGGGCCGGCATCACCCTCGTCATCGGCCCGGCCCGGTTCGCCATCGCGGAGTTCATGAAGTGGCTCGACGAGGACGGCGTTACCGTCGCCTACCTCGTGCCGAGCGTGGTCGCCGAGATCGCCGCGCTGCCGGATCCCGTGATCCCACGGGCGCTGCGGCTCGTCGTGTCCGGCGGCGCGCCGCTACCCGCGACCGCCGCCGCGGGTTGCGAGAAAGCACTGCACGTCCCGGTCGTCCAAGGCTTCGGGATGACCGAGGGCGGGTGCGTGTCATTCACCCCGGACGGAGCGGGCCGGACCGGCACGGTCGGTGTCGTGCTGCCCGGCACCGATGCGCGGTTCGTCGATCCGGCAACGGGAACCGACACCGGTGGGGACCGCCCCGGTGAACTGTGGGTGCGCGGACCGCAGATCACTCCTGGTTATCTCGACGACAACGCCGGTCTCGTGCCGGTCCGTGACGCCGAGGGGTGGTTCCGCACCGGCGATCTCGCCGTGCTCGACCCAGGCGGCTACCTCCGGATCGTCGGCCGGCTCAAGTCGCTGATCAAGTACAAGGGCCACCAGGTTTCGCCCGCCGAACTGGAAGAGATTCTGGTTGCGCATCCCTCGGTGGCCGACGCGCTCGTGGTCGGCCAGCCCGACCCGGTGGCGGGTGAGCTGCCGAAGGCGTATGTCGTCGTCGACCCGCCGGTGCCGCTGGCGGAAGTCACGGCCCACGTCGCCGGACGCGTGGCGGCACACAAGCGAATCCGGGTGATCGAGCGCGTGCCGGAGATTCCCCGCTCGGTCACCGGCAAACCGGCACGGCCACCGGCGCTGCGGGTGCTCGTCACCGGTGGGGGCCGCGGGCTGGGCCGGGAATTCACGACGAGTGTGGTCGCGGCAGGCGGCAGCGTACTGGCTGTCGGCCGCGACGAGGCGGCGCTGGCATCGACCGCCGAGGCGGTGCGGGAGTTGCCGGGCCGGCTCGAGTATTTCCCGGCGGACCTGACCGATCCGGCGGCGCTGATCGATGCCGTGCGCGCGGCGGAAGACGCGTTCGGCGGGATCGACGTACTCGTCAACAATGCGGGCGTTCCGGGCCCGCATGGGCGAATGTGGGAAGTCGAACCGAGCGAGTGGCGGGCCACGTTCGACGTCAACCTCCTCGCCGCCCAGCAGGCCGTGCACACTGTCGTGCCGGCGATGGTCGCCAGGGGATTCGGCCGGGTGGTGAACGTCGTCAGCCGCTCCGGACGGCTCAGCTGGCCGGGCGTCAGCGCCTACGCCGTGTCGAAGGCCGCGCTCATCGCGCTGACCGCGAACCTGGGTAAGGAGCTGCGGGACACGGGCGTGACGACCGTCGCCTTCGACCCCGGTCTCGTCGACATCGGCCTCACCAGGGGGCATCTCGACCGCGGTGAGGTCGGGCATGCGGCCGCGGATCGAGTGCTCCGATTCTTGGTGCGCGCACAGGACAATGGCCAGTTCACCCCCTTGCCGGACTCGATCACCGCATTCAGCCGCATCGTCACCGGTGGAGCCGACGAACGCTCCGGCGAGTACGTCACCGTGGAGGAGCTGCTCAGCCCCTGATGCGACAATGGCCGGCGTGACCGCCACCCTGACCAAGCCCGCACTCGAGATCGGCCCGTACCGGGTCGATCCGCCGGTCGTGCTCGCCCCGATGGCCGGAATCACGAACGTCGCGTTCCGGCAGCTGTGTCAGGAATACGGCGCCGGTATCTACGTCTGCGAGATGATCACCGCCCGCGCGGTCGTCGAGCGGCACCCCGGCACGATGCACATGATGACCTTCGGCGAGCACGAGAAGCCGAGGTCGATGCAGCTGTACGGGGTGGACCCGAAGACGATGGCCGAGGCCGTGCGGATCATCGTCGGCGAAGGGCTCGCGGATCACATCGACTCGAACTTCGGCTGCCCGGTCGCGAAGGTGACCCGCAAGGGCGGCGGCGCGGCGCTGCCGTTCAAGCGGCGGCTGTTCGCGGACATCGTGTCGGCGTCGGTGAAAGCCGCGGAATCGGCCGGGGTGCCCTTCACCGTCAAGTTCCGCGTCGGCATCGATGACGAGCACCACACGTATCTCGACGCGGGCCGGATCGCGGAGGCCGAGGGTGCGGCGGCGGTGTCGCTGCACGCACGCACCGCGGCGCAGCGCTACTCGGGCAAGGCGGACTGGAGCGCGATCGCCCGCTTGAAGGAAACCGTGCGGACGATTCCCGTGCTGGGCAACGGCGACATCTTCACCGCGGACGACGCGCTGCGCATGATGGCCGAGACCGGCTGCGACGGCGTGGTCGTCGGGCGCGGCTGCCTCGGACGGCCCTGGTTGTTCGGCGAGCTGGAGGCGGCGTTCGCGGGTCGCGAGGTGCCCGCCGGGCCGTCGCTCGGCGAGGTTGCGGGTGTGCTGCGGCGGCACGCCGAGCTGCTCATCCAGCACGACGGGGCCGGCAAAGCCATGCGTGACCTGCGTAAACACATGGCCTGGTACTTCATGGGCTTCCCGGTCGGCTCCGAGTTGCGCCGCCGGTTCGCGCTGGTGTCCTCGCTCGACGAGCTCAACGAGCTGATCACCCGGCTCGACCACGACGCCCCGTTCCCCGCGGATGCGCTGGGCCCGCGTGGGCGCCAGGGTTCGCCGGGCAAGGTCACGCTGCCGCACGGCTGGCTCGACGACCCTGATGACGACCTGGTCCCCGAGACCGAGGACATGCACTCTGGCGGCTGATCCTGCCCGATTTCGGGCAGGAACCTTGCCTGTATGCGGCCCGGCTGCGAACGTCGAGGAATGGATCAGCAGCTGGTGCGCCATATCGCGGGCTCCACTGGCCTGCCGACGGCGGTCGCCGAGCGCGTGATCGCGGACGTCATCGCGTACTACCGCGAGACGGTGGAGGAGTTCGTGCGCCGACGGCACGGCGAGCTGCAGGCGCGTGGGCGCAAGAACGCGGAGATCTGGCAGGTCGTGGCCGCTGAGCTGGCCGAGCGGCCGGTTGGCGCGGGTGAGCTGACCGAGCGCCAGTTGCGGCGCATCGTCTACGGGTGAAAGAGGGCGGGTATGTGCGGAATCGTGGGCTACATCGGTGGCAGGCCGGCCACCCCGATCCTGCTGGAAGGCTTGCACCGGCTGGAATATCGCGGGTACGACTCGGCTGGGCTCGCGGTCGCCCATCGCAACCGGTTGAAGATCACGAAGGCCGCGGTGCGGGTGGATGAGTTACGGGAGCTGACCGACGAAGGTCAACCGTCCACTGTGGGCATCGCACACACCCGGTGGGCAACACATGGCGAACCAAGCGATGCCAACGCACACCCACATACCGATGCCGCGAAGCGGATTGCCGTGGTGCACAACGGAATCATCGAGAACGCGGGCCGGCTTCGTGCCCGGCTGACGGACAATGGCGTGCAGCTGGTGTCCGAAACGGACACTGAGGCACTGGCGCACCTGATCGCCGCGGCCTTGGCGGACGGTGCCGGTTCGCTGGAGGACGCGGTGCGGGCCACGTTGCGGGAAGTCAATGGCGCGTACGGGATCGTGGTGCTGGACGCGCAGAACCCGGGTCAGCTGGTGGTGGCGCGCAACGGAAGTCCGATCGTGCTGGGTATCGGTGACGGCGAGATGTTCGTCGCTTCGGATGTGGCCGCGCTGGTGCGGTACACGCAACGGGTGGTGTATCTGGACGACGGTGAGCTGGCAACGATCACCGCCGCCGATTTCGTGACCAGCACGCTGCAGGCGCATCGCACGGCGAAGACACCGACCACAGTGGACTTGAAGGACGCGGACTACGACCTTGGCAGCTATGCGAACTTCATGCACAAGGAGATCTGGGAGCAACCGGAATCGGTGCGGCGCACGTTGCTGGGACGGCTCGACGAGCGTTTCGGCACGGCGCGGCTGGGCGGGATCAACTTGGATCCGCGGGCGCTGCGGTCGATCCGGCGGGTGAAGTTCCTCGGTTGCGGTTCGGCGTACTACGCGGGTCAGCTGGGGGCGAACCTGGTCGAGGAGTGGGCGCGGCTGCCCGCGGATGCCGAACCGGCTTCGGAGTTGCGGTACCGGAATCCGGTCGTCGAAGAGGACACTTTGTACGTTGCGGTAAGCCAATCCGGGGAAACCGCGGACACACTGGCGGCGGTGCAGGAGTTGCGCCGCAAGGGCGGGCAAGTGATCGGCGCGGTGAACACGGTGGGCAGCGCGATCGCCCGCGAGTGCGGAAGTGGCGTGTTCCTCCATGCGGGGCCTGAGGTTTCGGTCGCTTCCACGAAGGCCTACACGAACATGGGCGTGTGCTTCGCGATGCTCGCGCTCTCGTTGGGACGGGTGCGCGATCTGTCCTTTTCGGACGGTGCACGGATCGTCGCCGGCCTGGACGCCCTGCCCGCCCGGATAGCGGAAGTCCTGGCGGCGGAAGACGAAATTTCCGCGGTGGCAAAGGAACACAGTGGTGCGGAACGGATGTTCTTCATCGGCCGCGCCCGAGGCTGGCCCGTCGCGCGGGAAGGCGCGCAGAAGTTGAAGGAAATTTCGTACGTCCACGCGGAGGCGTATCAGGCGGGCGAGTTGAAGCACGGCCCACTGGCCCTGATCGACCCGTCGATGCCTTCGGTGATCGTCGTCCCCGATGACGAGCTGCTGTCGAAGAATCTCGGCACGATAGAACAAATCAAGGCGCGCGGCGGCCCCGTGATCGCGGTGACGAACGCGGACCTGCCGGACGCCCTGGCCGACTCGGTGATCAAGGTGCCCAAGAGTGAGCCGGAACTGGACCCGCTGCTGTTCACCATCCCGCTGCAGGTATTCGCCTACCACCTGGCACACCACCTTGGCCGGGATATCGACAAACCCCGGAACCTGGCGAAAAGCGTCACGGTGGAGTGAGGTGCGCACCTCATCGGCTGGAGATGGGCATTTCGGCCCTAGCCCGGGTGCCCCGGTGTGGGGGGACGCTGGGACGGCGGTGTGGCCCCCGTCGACGTGAAGGTGGGTGAGCGAGGTGACGACGGCCAGGACGCGCGAAGGAGACGGAAAGCCCCTTCACACGGGGACGATCACGGCCTGGCTGTCGGAGGTATTTGCGCTCAAGCCGGCGGGGATCAACTGGCCGCGAGCGGTGCTGTTCCTTGACGTCACGCTGGTGCCGCTGCTGATCCTCTGGGCGATCGGGCACGAGGAATATCTTCTGAGCGCATTGTTCGGCACGTTGTTCGCGGGCCTGGCCGACCCGGGCGGCGGCTACGGAAACCGCGCGTCGCGTGTCACCGTGTTCGCGCTGATCGGCGCGGGGTTGACCGCGCTGGGGTTCGGTATCGGCGGGAGCAACTGGGGCTGGCTGGCGCTGGCGGCGTTCGCGGTCACCCTGGTCGCGAGCCTGACGGCCGCGTTCGGGGCGCACAGGTTCGTGGCCGCTTTGCTCCTCAATATCTGGTTCATCATCACCCTCGGGGTCGCGTACTCGTTCCATCAGCAGCCGCATATCACCAGCCACTCCTGGGCTCAGGTGCTCGCCTGGGCCGGGGGCGCGGCGCTCTGGATCGCGGTGACGTTCATCGGGTGGCTGATCCACAGGCGCCAGGACCGGCCCCCGTTGGCCGCGGAGTTGCCCGGCGACACCTCGCGGCGCACCATGTCCCGACCACTGATCATGTTCGCGGTGATTCGCGCTGTCGTCATCGGCGGCACCGTCGCGATCGCCTTCGGACTGAACCTGTCGCACGGTTCGTGGCTACCGATCGCCGCCATTGTCGCGATGAAACCAAGCCTGCAGCAGAGCGCGCTGACAGCCGCACAGCGCCTTGCCGGTGCGCTGATCGGCGCCGTCGCGGCTGTGTTGCTACTGCTCATACCTGCCAACGAACAAGGAGCAACCTTGGTCGCCATCACCCGTGGACTCGAAGTGGTCGCGCTCATCGTCCTGATGCACGGATTTGCGATCCGCTTCTGGAACTACGCGCTCTACTGTGCGGCCATCGCCGCGGGAGTGCTGATCCTGCTCGACCTCCCGCAACCATCGAACTTCTCCGCCGAGGGCTACCGGGTGCTGTGGACGCTGTGCGGCGCGGGAGCCGCTGTCATCGTCATGTTCCTCGCAGGCCTGCTCACCCAACGGCCGCCACATCCCGCCGCGCCCGCAGCATGACGAAACAGATTCCGAGGGCGGCAGGCAGGATCGCCTGGACAGGACTGCGCGCGGCGGGATCGGTCGCCGCGCTGGTGGCGCTGTACTACGCGCTGCCGCTGGACCACTCCACCGCCCCGGCCGCCATCACGATGCTCGTCGTCGGGCTGGCCGTGTTCAGCGCCCTTGTCGCGGTCCAGGTCTGGCTCATCGTCCGGTCCCCGTTTCCCGGCCTGCGGGCGATCGAAGGGCTGGCCATCAGCGTGCCGTTCTTCCTGCTCCTGTTCGCCGCCACCTATGTGGTCCTAGCCGGACTCTCGGTCGGCAACTTCGGTGGGCGCCTGTCGCACACCGACGCGCTGTACTTCACCGTCACCGTGTTTTCCACCGTCGGGTTCGGTGACATCACCGCGAAGACCGAGGCCGCCCGGCTCGTGGTGACCGGGCAGATGCTCGCGGACCTGGTCATCTTCGGCCTCGTGATCAAGGTCGTAGTAGGCGCAGTCAAGCGCGGGCGGCAGCGCCAAAGGAACCCCACCGATTGATGGTGCTGGAGAGCCTCAGCCGGCCGGTTGACAGCTGTGTACGGCAAAGGTGTCCGAGTCCCACAGCATGCGTTCACACTGTGCGCAGAGCCAGACACCGGATGGCACTCGCAACTGCCGACTACGAAGGTCGTCCCGGGCGCAGGCCAGCCGGTAGAACAGCGCGATCCGGCGCCACGTCTTGACAAGGGTGCGGTGGATCTGCGACATGTTTGCTCGTCCTCCAGCGACAGGGCTGCAGAGCAGCTTAAGCGATGGCGAGCGGATCACGGACCGGCTGTCCCAGCTCGTGGACAAGCATCGGAAGGGGACTACAGGCGGTGACGGGGACCTAATGGCACGCTGATGGCGCGGCCCGCCCCGTGCGGTGGGCCGACCACGAGGATCGCGTTCCACTAGGCTGGGGTCATGAGCAGCGAGGGGAGCCGGCTCGCCGATGCTCCTGAGGCCGAGCGGCCCCGGCGGCGGTTCCGCACAGTCGGTGTGTTCGACGCCGAACCCGACCTGGGTAAGCGCTCGAAGACGATCGCCGGTGACGAACTCGGCGGATCGAGTAAGACCGCGTAATCCTCGTCGACACCGGCGTCGTCGTTGCTATGGGAAATCGCCGCGACGAAGACCACGAACGATGCACCGAGTTGTTGACAACGACTCTCGAACCATTGGTTCTGCCGGCACCCCTGCTGGTCGAGATCGGCTACATGCTGGGGTCCCGCAGCTGCGGAAGCGGACTTCCTGCGTGACATCGTGGACGGCCTCTACGTCGTGGAGTCCATGATCTTGACAGACATCGCACGCGCAGCCGATCTTGTCGACAAGTATGGCGACCTCCCGCTCGGCACTGCCGACGCCTGCGTTGTAGCGCTCGCGGAACGCCTCGGCGTAACACGCGTGGCAACGCTGGACACCAGGCATTTCTCCGTTGTACAGCCACGACACGTCGCTTCGTTCGAACTGCTGCCCTGACTGACACGGCACGGCACGGCACGGTCCGCTAATGGCCCACCAGCCCAGCCAATCCCAGAAACGACGAAGGCCCAAGTCCGAAGTAGACACCTTCTGACCTGGGCTCTTCACCACAAGAGCGGATGACGGGAATCGAACCCGCGTATTCAGCTTGGGAATCATGGCCGGAGGCCAGGTCACCGCCGCTGACCTGGGGATTCGTTGTGCGCGGGGTACCACTGTTGACCGTGGTTGACCGGGGCATGTTGTTGGGATGTTGCTGCGAACCCGCCCCCTCCTGAGGTGATCTCCTCGCGGCGCGGGTTCACCCCTGCCGGGCCGGGTGGTGCCGGGCAAGGGTCGGCCGGAGGCCGCGAAGCGCCCTTGCCCGGTGCCGCCCGGTCTGGCTGCCCTTGGGCGCGCCGCGAGGAGGTCGCCGGACGTGCCCCTCCCCTGATCTCTGAAGCGGTGCCGGGGTCCGGGGCAGCGCCCCGGCCGCCGGAGGCACTATTGACCCTGCGTAACGCAGCGTGAGCCTCCCTCGATCAACCGCACATGGACCGGGAAACGGCAGCCCCAAAAGCGCACATGGACCCGCGGCAGGTGCGCCAGTCGATCAGGAATCGCAAGTGTTCCTGCTTCGTCTGCTTTTACTGCGAAGCATCCTTGGGCGACCGCCACGAGCATGACCACTTCCCGGTACCACGCGTGGCAGGAGGCCGGGATGTCGTAGCGGCGTGTCTCGACTGTCACGACTTGAAAGACCGCGTCATGTTCAATGACTGGCCCGTCGACGCCTGCTCAGAAGCTGTTCGAGGGCTATGGGCAATGCTGAATCTAGACGGTCGTCCCGAGCCGAGCGGGGACCTTTCAACTTGGCTCGGCAACCAGCCCGAATTTACGGATGCCGCGATCGTCAGACGCTGGGCGGAGCTACCGCCCCTCAGCCGCATCCTGTACGGGAAGTTGCGGTCAATCGAGGAAGAGCACCAGTACCGCGCCGGTAACGCTGGGTTCAGCCGCTCTGCCCTGGCTTCTCTCACTGGCCGGAGTCGGCTTCGGATCAATATGGGTCCAGACGACCGATGCTGAACGCTGGAGCCGCCTGACGATATTCGCCGCCTTCGGACCCGTGCAAGCCCATTCGTTGTGGCCGCTGGCCGAAGCGGAGCGGCAGGCCGAGCGGCCCAGCGGCGCGCTTGCGCGCCGCTCTTGATCCATTAGAGCCAAGTTCAGCAACAAAACGTGCAGCTCATCTGTCGTGCAGCTCATCCAATAAACAGTGAGCCACTGCTTATTGAACGATCTTCACCCAGAAGGAGCAGCAAACTAGCGTAACACTACCCGAGGAAACAACAATATTTCGATCTTGACGCTACGGTTACGGCTCGCGTGCAAACTGTATAGGCTGCGGACAGCGAAGGTAAGCGAGCGTCTGGAGCGAGGAGCATGGCCAAAGTCTCCATAAGGTTGACCGGACACGTTATGTCCGGCTTCCCCAAAGAGGCGTCCTGATGGCTACCAAACATGTTCCCATCACAGGCCAGGTACTCGCTTGGGCAATCGAAGATGCTGGCAGCTCGCGCAGCTTGCTGGCCCGCAGGCTTGAGGTCGCTGCTACTGATATCGACTCCTGGATTCGTGAACAGACAAAGCCGTCGACGAGTCAGTTTCGCGCAATGGCGAAAGAACTGGGTCGACCGCCGTCGTTCTTCTTCTTGTCTCAACCACCGACCACGAAACCTGCAAAAGCTGATTTTCGCACGTACGCGGACTCTGACCGCGAGCCTGGTCAAGAAACGATTCAGGGTATACGGCTCGCCCAAAAGGTCCAGAGGACTACCGTATGGGTCAGCGCAAGAACCGATGCGGCATCGATATACATCCCCCCACTTTCTATTCACAACAACTCGGAGAAGGCGGGACAAAGGCTCCGCGAATGGCTTAACTGGACGGTCGACGAACAAACTTCTGACGAAAGCACAGATGCACGAGCCACCCGAGCGTTGAGATTCGCGCTACAGGAAAAAGGCATAATAGTGATGAACCTGACCCTCGACGAAGGCGTCACTCGGGGTTTCAGCCTCCATCATCAGCTTGCACCGGTTATTGCCGTAAATACTCGCGACCATCATCGAGCACGATTGTTCTCCTATGCTCACGAGTTGGTGCATCTAACTCTGGGCTCAGACGCGGTTTGTGGGACGCACGGAAACCGCGGCGTCGAGGCTTTCTGCAATAAGGTGGCAGCAGCACTACTGCTCCCGGCACGCGAATTTCGTGACTACGTTCGTCTCACATTCGGAAATACGCCGATTACCACCACCGCCCAGGTTGTCACTATCCGGAACCATTTTCGAGTGAGTATCCGCGCTGCAGCTATCCGGGCCGAAAATCTCGGTTTGGCAGAGGTAGGCCTCTTCGACACCGTTAATCGAGAAACCGAAAAGAAGGGCAAAGGCGGCCGTTACACGCCGGGTAACGAGAGAACTAAGCCCAGGATTCGCATTGACCAATATGGCCATGCCTTCGTAAACACATTATTTGGAGCCGAGGAAGCTGGCGTACTCCGACGGCAGCAAGTTCAACAATTGCTGCAAGTCTCCGAGAGCGAACTAGCTTCCGTCAAAGCGTTGGCTCTCGCAGGCGCGGAGACATGACGGAGCCAGTATATCTGGCTGATTGTTTTGCGCTTCGCCAGATGGGGCAATGCGTACGGCCCGAAGCACGCCCAACCCTTTGGTCTTCGTTAACAGACGCTGTTGAGGACAGCCGGCTTGGGTTTCCGCGTGAAGTTGCCACTGAATTAGGAGTACTCGCGCGTGATGAGCAAGTTACTTCGTGGGCGAGCGGCCTTGGAGCCAACTTGCGGAAGTTTAGCGCTGACATCAAGTTTAATCGACCACTTATGAAGATAGTGGAAACGATGGGATACCAGGAAGGTTTTGATAGCCTCGACGGCAAGGAGCCTGCAATCGCCCATCTGGCGCGATTAGCGATATCCTACAGCAAAACTGGAACACCTTTTATCCTTGCCACCGAAGACTTCGGCGAAGGACCTCTTTCGCCAACCATGGAACAGATCTGCGAATACCAAAATTGGGCATATGTGGACGCAATGGCTTGCTTGAAAGGCCTCGGTCTTGGCGACCTAATCGCCCACTAGCAAGATATCGCGAGCAATATCGGTAATATAGCGATGAATTGCCGGAGTCTTTCCTTCGCGTTTCGCAAGGGCTATCAGCAAGGCATCGCAGAATAGAAGCAGTGCCCGACTGGGCTCCGCTATGACGTAATCACCTGACACTTCGACTATTGGATAAATTGTTCCGTCGATGCTGATTTCAGCGTCCCAGTGCTCGTCCGGCGGATTTCGATAACGTCCAATTTGCCGAACACCGCCAGAGAATTCTTGAAGTGGCGTTATTCCGCATACGTAATCAGTCTCATCGACTCGATTCACTGTAAGCAAGTCGGAGCGACCCCCGACTAGGCCGAGCTCTAGAATGCAGAACAGATCAGGCCGACAGTCATTATTCTCACTTTTAAGCAAATTTATGTGCTTGCTGACGGTCGCAGCCGAACGGTTGGATCGATAGGCAAAGAAGAGCATAGCCGGTCGATGGTTATCAAATGCATTCAGGGCATCTAGACTCGCCTTCTTTTTACCACCATCGACTAACTCCTCCTTGTCAGCCGTTGTTTTAACTTCGATACAAGCCCGAACATTCTCTACTGGGAAGAGAACCTGATTTGTCTGAGCAAGAATTGTCGGTTCGTCATTCTGTTCATATACGACGATGTCCATCTGGCGAGAATCTCGCCCGTCAGAATCGATAAGCAAGCCGGAACCGACTCCATATCGCGACGGAACCAGTCGTTCAAGCACACGACTCAACGACTGTTCGTTTTCGCGCCCCTTTTCGCCCTGATGACCAATCAGGCGATTGAAGTTATCGACTTCTGCTTGAAGGCGCTGCAGGACGCCTGCCCAGTATTGCTCAACAATACTCACGAGGCGAGTGTTTCATTACTATGGAAGTAAATCAACACCGAGCCGGGGATGAAGAAATGCCGAGCTACTGGTGGAGCGCTGTGGCCTGGCCGCGTAGCTGCCGCGTCAGCTCGTCGAATCTAGGGACGGATTGGCCGGACAGCTTTCCGAGACGTGGGCCTAACGGGTACGGACAGCCTAGGCAAATCTGTCCGGGACCTTCACAAAACTACCACCAGTGTTGTCAGACCATCGGTGATCGCGTCGGCTCCTGCGCTGCTGAACCGCTTGCGTTTTCCTAGCTTATTAGCGTAGCCGATAGAACGTACACCAGCAGATCGTGCAGCTTCAACATCGGTCGCGGAGTCGCCGATGAAAACACTCTGTTCCGCGCTGATGCCGAGCATACGGACCGCTTGGTGCAGGAAATACGGATCCGGCTTCAGAAACTCAATTCCTGCACTCTCGCGGGCCGACACGAGATCGACTAGCGGGCGAAGGGCGTAGAAGTCGAGGTACGTATTGATCGCCGCTTCGCTATTGTTGCTCACGATCGCCAAAGGCCGACCGGAATCGTGCCAAGCTGCCATCAGTTCGTGTGCCCCGGGCGTCGGTGCGGCGGTGGGTATGGCTTCGACTTCATGGGCGGTGAAGGCGGCTTCGACGTAGCGCGCATCATCGTCGCTGAGGGTGGCGGCGTAGCGGAGGACGTCGAAGGGGTCCCGGCTTGTAACGACAGGTTCCGGGAGGTTGGTGTGACCGCCATCAGCGAGAACGGTGCGGAGCTGGTCGGCGACGGTGGCCGCGGGGATTCCTGCGAAGACCGAGCAAATAGGGCCGTCGAAGTCCAGGAGCAGTGCTTCGGCCTGGCTGAGCAGCTCCGCCGCGTTCACCGTTGGTAGTCCTTGGCCACGGTGGTCCAGACGCTTTCAAACCACGTTTTCGACTGCTCGACGTACTGGGACCCGGTGGAGGTGTCATCGTCGTTGGCGGAGTGGTGGAACAGTATGGCGTCCTTGCCCATAAGGTCGTACATCGCCTGCGTCTCACCCCCATAGCTGACGACGTGTTCCTGAACCGGGTAGAAGCCGAAGAAGGCTTCTTCGTTGTTGATCAGGTAGAGCTTGAACATCGGCGGCGCCGGATGTACCCGGATCTGTGCCGTTGCCTCGTTCACGAGTCCCAACTGGGCCAGCTCGGTCACGGAGTCGACGATGGCCAGGGTGTGGCGGCGCATGATCTCTTCGGCGCGCTTGCGGAACATCGGGCTGTCAGCGCGCTCTTCGACCGTTACCGGCAGCGACCACGGCAACGATGGGTCCGGCACGAGAAGGCGGACGCTGATCGACTCGGGTCGAAGGCGGCCAATGCGGATCTTGTCCAGCGGTTCGGCGATGACGCCGTGAAGGGTCTCGCTGTTCACGCTGGCCGAGTCGGGCAACCCGGTGCGGCGGCCGAACTTCGCGCAACGCACGAAGTGGACTGAGACCGTGAAGAAGCTCGGCCTCAAGGGCGTGCACTTCCACGACCTCCGGCACGCGGGCAACGTCTGGGCGTCCAAGGCGGGCATGTCCACGCGTGACCTCATGGCGCGGATGGGGCACGACGACATGCGGGCCGCGTTGATCTACCAACGGGCCACCAGCGATGCCGACCGGATCATTGCGGATCGGCTATCGAAGTTGGTGGAGGAGCACCGGGAGAAGCCCGCCGACTGATGTTGTTGGGATGTTGCTGGAGATAGCGGAAGGGGTGCCTCCCAAGATCGGGTGGCACCCCTTCTGACCTGCGAAGAGCGGATGACGGGAATCGAACCCGCGTATTCAGCTTGGGAAGCTGATGTTCTACCATTGAACTACATCCGCAGCATCGCAAAGCATACACGGTGCCATCCTGTCCCCGCCGCGAGGGTTTCTTGACGTGGTGGCGGTGGCTGACAACACTTGTTGTGATGGATGCGCGGCTCCCGGATCCCCAGCTCTTCCGTCAGGGCGGCATCAAACTCGCCGCGAAGTTGTTCGGGCCGGGGGAGGATCTTCGCGGGACCGCGGAGCAGCTGCGGAACTTCCGCGAGTACGCGCAGGCCGGGGACCCGCTCGCGGACGCGCTCGTCGCGAGTATGCCGGCCAGTAAGCCTGCTTTCGAAGCGGCGCTCGCCAAGGGCATCGCCTCCGTACCTCATCCGCCGCGGCAGGTGCGTGAGTTCTTCGAAGCCGTCGAGGCCACGCCCTACTGGCTTGACCACGATCGGCTCGAGCGGGGGGCCCGTGCAATCACCCGCACCGGGTTGCTCGGTCTCTTCCCGCTCGGCGACATGTCCCTCATGGGCGGTTACCTCGCCTCCCGCGCCACCAAATCCCTCGTCGCCACCGGGGAAATCGAGCACCTCGCCGGCCGCCGGCTCATCGAGACCGCCGCCTGGTGGATCGACGTCACCACGCCCGGCAACCTCCGGCGCGGCAAAATCGGGTACGCCTCGGCCATCCGCGTCCGCCTCGTGCACGCCCACGTCCGCGCCGCCATGAACCGCCGCCGGGACTGGGACTACGCCGCCTGGGACCAGCCCGTCAACCAGGTCCAGACCACTGGCACGCTCTTGCTGTTCTCCCTCGTCTTCGTCCTCGGCACCCAGCTCCTCGGCATCCGCTACACCGACCGCGAACGCGCCGACATCCTGCATCTGTGGCGCTACGTCGGCTGGCTCATGGGCGTCGACGAGGCCCTCCTGCCCGCAGGCGAGCACGACGCGTGGCGCCAGCTCTGGCTGCTCGCCGCCACCGAGTTCATCCCCGACGAGGACTCGAAACGCCTCGCCAAAGCCCTGCGCGACAGCCATCAGGCCAGTCCGGCCGGCAAGATCCTGTCCCGCGTGCACTCGGCCATCAGCCGCCTCGTGCTCGGCAAGACCAACGCCGACTTCCTCGAGCTGCCCAACGACCTCGTCACCCAGGGCGCTGTCCTCACCGCGGCCGCGGTCAACTTCGCCGCCGAGACAGCCCGCCGGCACATTCCCGGCGCCACCGCACTACAGGAGTTCATCGGCGACATCGAGCGTCGCCAGTACGTGAGCCGGCTCGGCCGGATTGTGCGGCTCGACCCGACCTACGCCAGACACCTGCTGTAGTCGCCGACCGCTCCCCGACCACCACCCTCAATGGACACGCTTCGCGTGGCGGCTACTCTCCAACCGTGCTGTTGAGTGACCGTGACCTCCGCAAAGAAGTCGAAGCCGGGCGGCTGGGCATCGACCCGTTCGACCCCGCCATGGTGCAGCCGTCCAGTGTGGACGTGCGCCTCGACCGCTTCTTCCGGGTCTTCAACAACAGCCAGTACACCCACATCGACCCGTCGCGGCAGCAGGACGAGCTGACCTCGCTCGTCGAGAAAGAGGGCGACGACCCGTTCGTGCTGCACCCCGGCGAGTTCGTGCTCGCCTCCACGTTCGAGCTGGTCAGCTTGCCCGACGACCTCGCGGGCCGCCTGGAAGGCAAGTCGTCTCTGGGCCGCCTCGGGCTCCTCACGCACTCGACCGCCGGGTTCATCGACCCCGGGTTTTCCGGGCACATCACGCTCGAGCTGTCCAATGTCGCGAACCTGCCGATCACGCTGTGGCCCGGTATGAAGATCGGCCAGCTGTGCCTGTTCCGGCTCACCAGCGCCGCCGAGTTCCCGTACGGCTCGGCCGAAGTCGGCTCCCGCTACCAGGGGCAGCGCGGCCCCACGCCGAGCCGGGCATACCAGAACTTCCATCGCGTGGACACCTGGCGCTGAGCTAGCGCGAATGGCGCAGCGAGATTGCGCCATTCGAGGGGCAGGAGCCGTTACCATTCGGTGATAATTTCGGGCTCGTGCCGACCAGGAAATCCCGCCTCAGACCAGCGCTCATCGCACTCAGCGTGCTCATCGGTGGCGCACTCAGCGCGGGCGGGCTTCTCGTCGCGACACAGGACCAAGGCGATCAGCACCTGCACGTGGCGTTGACGGACACCGGGTACCGGCCCAGCACCACGCCCCCGTTGCCGCCGAGCAGCAGCCCGCCCAGCACGACGACGATCGCCGGCGCACCACCGGCTTCCCCCGAGCCGAGCACCAGCACCC
>NZ_WMBA01000018.1 GCF_009707865.1 Amycolatopsis pithecellobii | reverse complement strand
ACACCGCCGCCTTCCCCGTGCACCTCAACCAGTCAGCTCAATCACATGGTCGCCGAATACATTCAACACGGCGCCGGCGGTCAGCTCTGTTCAGGCGAAGTAGTGGCCTTCCTCGAGGTCGGTGAGCAGGCCCGGCCGGGTGGGCTGCCATCCCAGCAGGGTGCGGGTGAGGTGAGCCGAGGCGGGGCCGTCGAGTCCCCAGAAGCCGCCGAGCCAGCCGACGTACTCGGGGGCCTGCTCAGGGGTGACGGAGACGGCCGGAATGCCCAGATATGCGGCGAAAACCGCGGCGACCTCGCGGATCGGGACGCCCTCGTCGCCGACCGCGTGCAGCACCGAGCCGGCCGGCGCGGATTCGAGGGCGAGGCGGAACAGGCGTGCGGCGTCGTCGCGGTGGACCGACGGCCAGCGGTTCGTGCCGTCGCCGACGTAGGCCGCGGCGCCTTTCTCGCGGGCGAAGTGGATCGCGGCGGGGATGAACCCGTTGTCCCCCTTGCCATGGGTGGCGGGCGGGAGCCGCACGACCGAGGAACGAACCCCGTGACCGGCGAGCGCCAGCGCGTAGCGGGCGTTGGCCATGCGCCCGCCGCCACCACTGATCGGACCCTGACCCCCTGCCGCCACGGCCAGCCCGTCGCGTTCGGTCGCGACGACTCCGGGCGGGACCCCGAGTACGCCGAGGATGCCGGAGGCGATGACGAACGGCTTGCCGCTGCCGGCGAGGGCCTCCCCGAAGGCCTCGATCGCCGCGCGGTCGGCGTCGGCAGCACCGGCATAGTCGCCGGCGAAGGCGATGTCGTGCTTGAACGCGAGGTGGATGACGCCGTCGGCCGCGGCGGCAGCGTCGCGCAGGGTGCCGAGGTCGTCCAGCGACCCCAGCCGGACCTCGACCCCGGCGCGCCGCAGGGCCTGGGCGGCGGCATCGGAGCGGGCGAGCGCGGTGACCGTGTGGCCGGCGATGGTCAGTTCGGGGACGAGCCCGCGGCCGATCCAGCCCGACGCTCCGGTGACGAAAACGTGCATGCGAAACCCTCCATGGTCGGCTGCCATTAATAGTACACTCGTTCTAGGAATGGCGGACCACCAGGTGGAGGCGGCGATGGCGGGGCGACCGGTCGATCATCGGCGACGGGCCGAGTTGCTCGATGCGGTGGTCGACTACACGGTCGAGCGCGGGTTCTCCGAGCTGTCGTGGCGGCCCGTCGCCACCGCCCTCGGCGTGTCGGCGACGACGCTGGTACACCATTTCGGCAGCAAGGAGCAGATGCTCGTGGCTGTCCTCGGACGCTTGCGGGAGCGCATGTCCGAGGCCACGAGCGCCCGGGACGGCGCGCGTCACGGCCTGGCCGCGGCGGCGCGCGAAGTGTGGACGCGGACCTCCCATCCGCGACGGGAGGCGGAGTTCCGGCTGTTCTTCGCGGTCTACGGACGCGCTCTCCAGGCGCCGCACCAGTTCGCGGAGTTCCTCGACCATGTGGTGGCCGACTGGAGGAACGCCCTGTGCGACGCCCAAGGACCGGGCACCGACCCGGCAACAGCCCGGCGCACGGCCACGCTGGTGATCGCGACGATCCGCGGGCTCCTGCTCGACCTGCTCGCGACCGGCGAGCGAGACCGGGTCCAAGACGCGGCGGAGACCTTCCTCGCCACGCTCGAGGACTCGCAGCTCAATGAAGGTGCAACAGCACCAGGTTCTTCAGCACGATCATGACGATTCCCAGCAGCGCCCCGACGCTCGTCAGCGCGACCAGCGGCCATCCCCGGAGCCGGGCCGCGCGGCAGGCCGACCAGGCATGCCAGACGAGCAGCACGACGGCCACGGCGAGACCGGCATTCGCCGCGGCGAGACTCGAGGCACCGGCGAGACGCGCCAGCACCGCCGCCAGCAGGGGCCCGAACGACGCGCTCACCATCGGCCAAGTCGCCGTGAGCTCAGCGCGGATCTGCCGTCGCCCGGGCAATTTCCCTGCTGTCACCTGCTCGCCGAGCAGATGCGCGTACTCCTCGGCAATCCAGTACACGAGCAGCGTGACCACCACCGCGACCGTGAGCGCGACGGTGGACAGCTGACTGCCCGCGGCCGTCAGGATCGCCGCGGTCACGATCACGCCGTAGATTCCAGCGGCGCGCAGCCTGCCGCGACGCTTCGCCGACGGGTCCACTTTGGACGGAGCTTGTCCGCCGTCCTGCTTCGTCACACGGCGAGCAGCTTCGACTTGGCCTGCTGGTACTCGTCCTCGGTGAGATCACCGTGGTTTCGCAGTCCGGCCAGCCGCTCCAGCTCACTGACCCGGTCGGGCGCGGCTGCCGACGGATCGGGCGACTGCGCCGCTTCCCGCACGTAGGACCGGAAGTCCTGCTCCTGGCGCCTGGCCCGCGCCAGCTCACGCTCCCCCATGCTGCGGCCACGCGCGATGAGGTACACGAAGACGCCGAGGAACGGCAGGATGCAGACGAAAATCGTCCAGCCTGCCTTGCCCCAGCCGCCGAGCTGATCGTCGCGGAAGATGTCGGCGATCACCCGGAACAGGAGCATGAACCACAAGACCCACAGGAAGAACCACAGGAAGGTCAGAAACAGGTTGAGCAACGGATAGTTCGACACGAGATACCTCCGATCACCGGTCTGCTGCTGATTGGCGGCCCGGTGCCGCCGCAGGTCCCGTTGGGGCGGGCGGCTCGCCGCCTAGGAACTGGATCACCCCGAGACAGACGACCAGGACCACGGCGATGACAAGCGCCGCCAGGCCGCTGGGCGGGCTGAGCAGGATGAACACGAGCACGGCCACGCCGACCGCGCCGGCACGCAGCGGAGTGCGATGGTCATACACCCAGCCGCCGACCTTCCCGGTCCGCAGCCCGGCCTTCGCACCGCTCCGGCGAAGCCAGGCGATCATCCGTGCCGACGCGGCCCGGATATGCACCGCGGTGACGGACGGGCCCGCGAGGAAGGCACCGAGACCGATCAGCACGCCGACCGCGAAGAACACCCGCAACCCGTCCCGCAGGAACCGGACGAGCAGGTCGTAGGAGTCGCTCACGGGTGCCGCCGAACGGCTGGGCACATTGCTGATCAGCACGCCCCGGACGACGAACAGCGCCACCGCGATCACCACCATGCCCGCGGCGATCCCGAACCCGGTGTTGAGCAGCGCACGCCGGTGCTGGCGAGCGAGATAGACACCCGCCGCGAGCAGCACCAGGGTGACCCACGGCAGCCAGGTCGCGACCGTGTCCAGCGTGTTGTACGCGGACCTCGCTTTGATCAGGGTCTTCGCGTCGCCTACCGCGAGGGTGGGATGCACGTCGGGTACGGCATTCACGGCGGTGAACCCGCCCGCGGCCAGCCGCTGCTTCGCGGCGGTGATGACCGGGCCGAGGTCCAGCTGCACCTTGTCGCCGGAGATGCTGATCGCGGAGGCATTGCCGGACAGGACGGCGTTGAGCTGCTGGTGGCCACCCCGCAGGGCCTGGTCCCAGGCTGACCGCACTTCCGGGCTCGCCACGAGGGTGGCGACCTGGCCGTGCACGAAGCCCTGCACGCTCGAAGCGAGCGGACCGGTGAGCGAACGCAGCCGGTCGGCGACCACCGGCGAAACTCCTTGCGCGGCAAGGACGTCCACTGCCTGATTCGCATACGCCTGCACGTCGACGTACCCGAAGATCGTCTCGGTGACGCGGTCGGTCACCGCGGCCTGCACCGATGGCTGCTCGATCAGCGGGCTCATCGTCGCGACGAACCGGTCGGTGTTCGTGACCTGGTTGTGCACCCAGACGGTGAGCAGCGACAGGGGCGCCAGCACGCAACCCAGAACGATCAGGAAGCCGGCCACGACGGACTTCCAGTTCGGCATCCGCCGGCGCCGCGGCGCCTGACGCAGTGACTCGACTTCTTTGCGCAAGCGGAGCAGTTCGGCCCGCTCGTCGTCGCCAAGTGGCGGCACGACCGTGGGGTCGGGATTGCCCGCAACCGTGTCGGACACGATCGGTCTCCTATCGGGGCAGCTCCGGTATGCGCTTCATCGAGACGACCTGCAGGTGGAGGTTGGCGAGCAGAGCGAGGATCCCCTGCAGGTGCGCCTCGTCGGTGACGGCGACGTACAGAACCGTCTCGGCCGGTGCCGGCACGATCCGCACGTCCTCGTACCCACCGAAGGCCTGCTGGGCGCGCTCCGACAGCCGGCCGTCGACCCGTACTTCGTACTGTTGATCAGTCACGACTGCGGTCCTCGTCAGGCCTCCGCCTCGGCGTCCGCCGTGATGACCGCCCAGATCACGAGGACGTCGAGCGCGATCACGATGATCGACCACAGCGGATACGCCGAGACGAACGCCAGGCTCGCCAGCGCGTTGAACCCCGCCAGCAGCACGGTGATCACGCGTGCCCAGGTCGCTCCGGTGAACAGCGCGCCACCGGTGATGACGACGAGCGCACCCAGGATCAGGTGCAGCCAGCCCCAGCCGGTGAGGTTGAGCACCAGCACCCCGGAGGGGCCTGTCACGTAGTAGGCGCTGTTGAACAGCGCGACGAGACCGATGATCACGTTGAACAGCCCGGCCACGATCATCATCACGCCGCCGAACATCAGCTTCCCGCTCCGGGGGTACTCGGTACTGACCGGTGCGGTGCGCGGTGGTGGCGGCATCTCCCTGGCTTCGGCCGTGCCGGGCGGCGGGTAGGCGTGCTGAGTCATTTTCGTTTCCCACTTCCGGATCGACGCTTTGGCACGATGGTCAACATTGCGGCGGATGGGCGCGCGGCTTCTTCGCCCATAGCGGATGAGATGCCGGTCAGCGTGCTGCTTGCGCGGCCCGCCTGGCCTGCGTACCCGGGGGCGACGTCGGTGCGGGCGGGCAACGGTGTCACGAGCGCGTCGATCTGCTGCCTGGCGGGGCCGGAAAGCTCACCTCCCGCAGATGACGCCGGCGCCCGGCCGGGATGCGGATGCTCGCGGCGCGCGGCTCCGTATGCCGTGCGGAACGGAGGGACACCCATGACGATCGGACCCGTACAGCTCGTCGTGCTCGGTTTTCCGCAGCCGGATTTCCACGGCGCGATCATCGCGGAACTGGACCGCCTGCGGGAGACCGACACCATCCGCGTGATCGACGCGCTGGCGGTGCACAAGAACGGCGACGGCGCGATCGAGGTCGCGCACCTGAGCAACATCAGCGATGAGGAGGCGATCGAGCTCGGCACCAAGATCGGCGCGCTGATCGGGCTCGGCATCGAGGGCGAAGAAGGCATGGAGGCCGGTGCGCTGGCCGGTGCGGAAGCCGCCGCCGACGGCGTCGATGTGTTCTCCGACGAAGAGGCCTGGGATGTGCTGTCGGAGATCCCGGACGGTTCCGCTGCCGCCTTGCTGTTGCTGGAGCACCGCTGGGCCATCCCGTTGCGCGACGCCATCGCGGCGGCCGGCGGCTTCCGCCTCGCGGACGGATTCATCAGCCCACTGGACCTGATCGGCATCGGTCTGGTCACCGCGGAGGAAGCAAAGCAGTTGCACGAGTTCGAAAAAGCCGAGCCCAGCCACACCTGAGAAGGAGGTAGCACCATGTTCGGATCTCGCAGGGTTGCTCGCCGCACGTCCCGGCGGACGGCGCGGCGCGTCGCGCGCCGGCGCTTCTGACCATGGCGGGCCGCGTGCCCGGCGAGGGGTACTCCCCGTCGCGCCGCGTGGCCGCCGCGATCGCGTTGCTCTGCCTGCCGGCGGCGGTCGCCGCGGTGGTGTGGAGTCTCGTCCGGAGCCCGCTCCAGCTCGCGCTGGGGCTGGCGCTGGTCGTCGTCGCGGTGCTCGCCGCCTGGACCGCGCTCGTCCACCACGGCATCTCCCGGCTGCTGGCCACCGTCGCGGCGGTGGTGGCGCTGGCCGCGACCACCGCGTTGCCCGAGGCTCGCGTGGTGGTGGTGCTCGCCGCGGTCACGGGCTTGACCGTGCTCGCCGCCGCCGCGGCCAAGTTCGCGATCGCCCGTGACCTCGCGCCGGCGACCAACGGGCATGCCGTCGGTCCCGCCCGCCACGGGGTCCTGTTGATGAACCCGAAGTCGGGCGGCGGCAAGGTCGTGCGCTTCGGTCTCGAACAGAAGGCCCGCGAGCTGGGGATCACTCCGATCGTGCTGCAACGCGGCGACGACCTGCGGAAACTGGCCGAACAGGCGGTGGCTGACGGCGCCGATGTGCTCGGCATGGCCGGCGGCGACGGGTCACAGGCGCTGACCGCGGACGTGGCGCGGCAGCACGGGGTGGCGTTCGTGTGCGTGCCGGCCGGGACCCGCAATCACTTCGCGCTCGACCTCGGCCTCGACCGCGACGACGTGCCGGCCGCGCTCGCCGCGTTCGGGGATGCCGTGGAGCGGCGGGTCGATCTGGCCCTGCTCGGTGATCGGGTGTTCGTCAACAACGTTTCGCTCGGTGTGTACGCGACGGTCGTGCAGTCCGCCGCCTATCGCGACGCCAAGCTGGCGACCACCACCCAGATACTGCCCGAACTGCTCGGCCCGGACGCGCCGGGCTTCGACCTGCGTTTCGCCCGCCCTGACGGCTCCCACGCGCGGACCGCCGACGTCGTGCTGGTCTCGAACGGCGTCTACCACCTGAACAGCTTTGCCGGACTCGGCACCCGGACCAGCCTCGAGGCCGGGGTGCTGGGCGTGGTGACCCTCGACGTGGACCGGGCCCGCGACGTTCCGGCCCTCCTGTCGGCGGAGGCCGCGGGAAAACCGGGCCGCTTCCGTGGCTACCACGACTGGACGGCGCGCGAGTTCGAGATCGGTTCCGGGCAGCCGCTGCTCGACGTCGGCGTGGACGGCGAGGCGCTGCGGCTGCCACCGCCACTCCGCTTCCGCTCCTTGCCCGGGGCGCTGCGGGTGCGGACTCCCGTCGATGCGGGCGCCGCTGCCGCCGCGCCACCGGTCCACTCCACCGCGGCCGTCACAGCCCTGTGGCGCGTCCTGCGCGATCGTCCAGTGCGCGGTCCAGAGTGAGCGCCGCGTCGATGAGCGACAGGTGGGTGAACGCCTGCGGGAAGTTCCCGATCTGCTCGCCGCTCAGCGCGATTTCCTCAGAGTACAGGCCGACATGGTTGGCGTAGGTGAGCATCTTTTCGAAGGCCTGCCGCGCCTCCTCGAGCCGGCCCGCCCTGGCGAGCGCGGAGACGTAGGCGAAGGTGCACAAGGAAAACGTGCCCTCCGTGCCACGCAGCCCGTCGGGTGAGGCGTCCGGGTCGTAGCGGTAGACGAGGCTGTCGGTGACCAGCTCGGCATCCATCGCGTCCAATGTGGACAGCCAGCGGGGGTCGCGCGGCGCGACGAACCCGACCGTCGGCATCCGCAGCAGCGAGGAGTCGAGGACTTCCGTGTGGTAGTGCTGCACGAACGCCCGCCGGTTCTCGCTCCAGCCGTGCCGCATCACCTGGTCGTAGATGGCGTCCCGCTCGCGTGTCCAGTGCTCGAGCGGTGCCGGGCGCCCGTGCGCCATCGCCAGCCGAATACCCCGGTCCAGCGCGACCCAGCACATCAACCGGCCGTAGGTGAAGGGCTGCCTGCCGCCGCGGGTTTCCCAGATGCCCTCCTCCGGTTGATCCCAGTGCTCGGCGACCCAGTCGAGGACCTCCCGGATGGCCTGCCAGCCGCGGTAGGGCACCGTGAGCCCGGCCCGGTCGCCGACGAACGCGCTGTCGAGCGCCTCACCGTAGATATCGAGCTGGAGCTGTTCCGCCGCACCGTTGCCCAGCCGTACCGGGCGCGACCCGCGATAGCCCGACCAGTGCTCGACGATCTCCTCCTTGAGGTCCGAGGAGCCGTCGACGCGGTACATGATGTTCAGCGGTCCGCCTTCTCCCCCGACGTGCTCCCGGATCCGGTCGCCGAGCCAGAACCCGAACCGCTCCGCCTCCTCGACGAAACCGAGCGCCAGCAAGGCATACACCGAGAAGGACGCGTCCCGGATCCAGGTGTACCGGTAGTCCCAGTTCCGTTCGCCGCCGACCTGTTCGGGCAGCGCCATCGTCGGCGCGGCGACCAGGCCTCCGGTCGGGGCGTAGGTCATCAGCTTCAAGGTGATGGCGGACCGGGCCACCACCTGGCGCCACCGTCCGCGGTAGGTGCACCGGGCGAGCCACGACCGCCAGTAGCCCACCGTTTCGTCGAACAGGCGCTGGAAATCCGCCACCCGGATCTCGCGCGGCGGGCCGTCGGCTTGCGACTCGAGGACCATGCCGCGCACCTGCCCGGCCACGAGGTCGAGTGTGGCGTGCAGGTCGCCGTCCTCGACGCTGACCCGGGCCAGCCGCTCGTCGTCGGGCTCCCGCACGGTGTGCAAGGTGAGTGCCAGCTGGTCGGTCGCGAAGACCGCGCCCTGCTCGGTGAGGTTCGCGGTGTGCGCGCGACGACCGTAGTCGAACCGGGGCGCCACGTCGATGTCGAAGCTCATCCGGCCTCGCACGCACCGGAGCATGCGCACGAGCCGGTGACGGCCGGTGGCGACCTCACCGGCAGGCGGCATGAAGTCCACGACTTCGCCGACCCCTTGTTCGGACAGGAACCGGGTGATCACCACGGCGGAATCCGGGTAGTACATCTGCTTCGTGACATACCCCGCCCCCGCAGGGCGGACCCGGAAGTGCCCGCCACGGTCCTCGTCGAGCAACGCACCGAACACGCTCGGCGAATCGAAACGCGGGCAGCAGAACCAATCGATCGAGCCGTCGGTGCCGACAAGCGCGGCGGTCTGCAGATCCCCGATCATCCCGTGGTCGGCGATCGCCGTCTCGGTCATCGTTACCTCCACAATGGACTCACTGGTCTGTGGCAAGCGCACCCGCGAGCATGGCGTGACGCATCACCCCGGACAGACGAACCGCGACGCCTCGCGAGTTGCACGTTGCGTGCGCGCGAGTTGCACCTTCCAGGCGCGCGAGTTGCGCGTTGCGTGCGACGGGGAGGCGCAACTCATGCGACCGGAACGCGCAACTCACAGAACGGGAACGCACAACTCGCGACGTCTCACCCGTGACAGGCGAAGGAAACCTTTGGCCGGCAAGCAATCCTGGCCTCCACCGCTGCCACGGCCGTCGGCAGCCTGGCAGCTGGAGTGCGATGATGACCGACCTACCGAGCCAGGAAGGCGAACGCAGCGGCCGCAGGTCCGTCGCGACCGGGCTGGTCTGGTTGTGCCCCACCGCTTTGCTGATCGCGGAGGTCCTGCTTGCCGGGCATGTCCGGCCGCTCACCGTCGTGGTGTCGCTGGCCGCCGCGTTCGCGTTGCTGACGCGGCGGCTGTGGGGCCGGGTCGCGACGGTTGTGCTGGCACTGGCCGGTGCGCTCTCCCACGCGACGCTGGTGCCGGCCGACTCCCGGTGGCTCGCGATCATCGCGCTCGATCTCGCGGTGGTGGCCGCCGTCGTCCTGTCGGGCCGACCCGGCACGGAGCACTGAGCGGCGTGGCGGCGGCGGAAGGAACCTACGAGTTCCGGGTCAACGGCGAGCTTTCCGAGCGGATCTGCGGCATCGTGGCCGACTTCAGCGAGATGCGGATCGTAGCGGCCCCTCCGGAAACCCTCATCTACAGTCGCGCGCCCGACGTGCTGCACCTGCGCGCGATCCTGCGGTTGTGCGAACAACTCGGCCTGCGCGTCCTGTCCGTGCAACGGGTCCCCGATCCGCGAGGCGTGCGGTAGCCGGCCGCACGCGGCGTCATCCCCCGGTCGTCGCGGTCGGGGTGGCGGCGACCTGGCAGCTGGCCGCGGCGTCACGCAGTGCGGCCAGCAGGTCGTTGGCACCCGCTCGCATCCCCGCCACGTCCGGTGGTTGCGCCCCGGCCGCGTCGACCACCCGTTGCAGCGCGGCCTTGGCGTCGTTGAGCCGCGGGCCGGCCTGCGCCCCGACGGCCTGCTGGGCGGAGTCGATGGCGCTCGACATCTGCGCCGCGGCCGTGCGCACCTGGTCCCGGGACGCGGTGCCCTGGATCAGCTGGCCCACGGTGGTGGCCAATGCCTGCCCGCTGGCCACCAGGTCCGCGCATACCGGCCGGGTCGGGGAAGTCGCCGGAGCTGGCGGCGCGCTCGTCGCCGCGGGGGCGGGGGACGGAGTGGCCGTGCCCCCGTTGCCGGACTGACAGGCGGCCACGACAAGGCTCACCACCCCGGCCAGCACCGCCGCCGTCACCCGCCGCCCGCTCGCAACCACGGCACTCACTTCCCGCCGCCCGGGGAAGTCGCCCTGTCCCGCACCGCGTCGGCCAATGCCGCGTGGTCGCGTTCGTTCTGGTCGGCGTACACGCGCGCGAACTCGCCGATCGCCCGGTCGAAACACGGTCCGGAGCCCAGGTACGAGCCGATCGCGATGGCATCCCCGGTACGGGCATGGGCCCTGGCGAGGGTCCAGCCACACAACCGGCCATACGCCCGCATCCCCACCGGGTCCATCGTCTCGATGTCCGCCGATCCCTTCCAGTCCCGCAGCTGCCGGACGTAGAAGTCCCTGATCTCACCGTCCAGGCCGGTGGCCCGCACCCAGCCCAGGAAGATGTCGCCGACCGCCTGCATCAGACGCTGCCCCACGACCACGCGCTCACCGGAGTTGCCGAACGCACTCGGGCCCAGATAGGCCTCCAGCACCGACGGGCCCGCTTCCTTCGCCTGGAGGAACAACGGGTCCTGGTCGTCGTTGCCCAGCAGGAGCAGCATCCAGCAGCGGGTGCCCACACTGCCCACACCGACGACCTTCCGCGCGAAATCGACCACCCGGTACCGGTCCAGCAGCAACCGCCGATCCGGTTCCAGGGTCTCCCGGTACATCGCGAGCATCTCCTGCAGCTCCGCGATCACCGCCGTCGCCCGCTCGCGGGGGAAGCCGAGGTCCTCCACCCGGACGACCAGCGGCGGATCGGAGGCGATCCGCGGTTGCCCGCCGCCGACTTCGGTGAACTTGCGCAACGCACCCAGGTTGTCTTTCGCACGCGCCTTCGCGGTGGTCTGCGACAGTTTCTTCCGGCGCGCCGCGCTCAACTGGCGGGCATAGGTGGACCGCACGGTGTCCACGTCCGCGTGGGCGTACCAGACTTCCAGCACGGGCCACCCGGAGAATTCGCGCATCGCGAGCCGGTACTCCGCGACGGCCCCGGTCACGATCTCCAGCCGTTGCTTACGCGTGTAGCCGTTATCGCGCCCGGCGATCTCGAGGCTCGCGGCGAGCCGCTTGACGTCCCATTCCCACGGCCCTGGCAACGTCTCGTCGAAATCGTTGATGTCGAACACCAGGCGCCGTTCCGGCGAGGCGAACAAGCCGAAGTTCGACAGATGCGCGTCGCCGCAGGCCTGCACGGTGAAGCCGGTCCGCGGGCTGCCCGCCAGGTCACTGGCCATCGGCAGCGCCGCCCCGCGGAAATAGCTGAACGGTGACAGCGCCATCCGCTCGTCCCGGATGGGCAACAGCTCCGGCACCCGGCTGGCACCCTGCCTGGACAGCAGCTCCAGCGGAGCCGGCGCCGTGGGATCCCGGTCGTATTCGGCGTGCCGGGAGCGCGGTAGAGCCGAGCGCGCCTTCTTCCCCCGTGCGGCCCGTTCCGCCGGCGTCACCACGTCACGCCGGACAGCGGCGGCGGCTTCCCTTATCGAGGTGGCCACGGCTCAGCCCTCGTGCCGGGCCGTCGACCACTTCAGTTCGACCTCGAGCTCGACTTCGTCGCCGTCGACCTCGAGCTCGATTTCGCAGCGGACGTGATCGGGCACGTGCATCTTGACATTGCTGCTGCCCAGGGAAACCACGACTTTCTCGCCGTCGGCCAGCGCCGCGGCGAGGGTCGACAACCGGCGGGCGGCCTCTTCCCGGGTCAGCAGCTCTTCGCGTGTCACTTCGAGTGTGGACATGCCCCGAAGCGAACGCCGGCCCGGACCCGACTGCCTCACCCGCGGCGGATGAGGCGCGCAAGCCCAGGGCGCCCGCCAATGCCCCTCATGGATATGGCATCGGCACGCACACTCTCCCACCGGTACCTGGCTCGCGCGTTGCCGCAACGATGGGCGCACGTGCAAGCGACGGCCCGCGTGGCCTGGCGGATCGGTTCCCGGCTCCTGGCCGGCGAGGAATGCGATCTGCTTGTCGCCGCGGCAATCCTGCATGACATCGGGTATGCCCGGCCACTGGTGGTTTCCGGGTTCCATCCGCTCGACGGCGCGCGATTCCTGCGCCGCTCAGGGGCGCCGCCGCGGCTGTGCGCACTGGTCGCACACCACTCCGGCGCCGCGGCCGTGGCGCGGTTACGAGGTCTCGCCGACGAGCTCGCGGAATTTCCCGACGAGGCGACGACTCTGCGCGATACGTTGTGGTACTGCGACATGTCCGTGAACGCCAGCGGGGAGCCCGTCACGTTCGAACAGCGCATCGCCGACATCCGCGCCCGGCACGGAGGCGACTCGTCCGTCGTGCGTGCCCTGGACTCCGGTGGCCTCCAAGCGCGGGCAGCGGCGATCGGGCGGGTGCGGCACCAGCTGGCCTCGCCGGTGACGCAGCCCGTCTGACCGGCTCAGTCCTCGGGCAGCTTCATCTCGCGCCCGTGCGCGACGATCGCGTAGATGACCAGGACGTCGAGCGCGATGATCGCTATCGACCACACCGGATACGCCGCGATGAAACTCAGGTTCACGATCGCGGAGATGCCGGCGAGGATGACACCGACCACCCGCGCCGCGGTGTTGCCTGTCAGCAGCCCGATACCGACGATGACGGCCAGCACGCCCAGCCCGAACTGCACCCAGCCCCACACGGTGTAGTCGACGTTGACCACCAGGCCCGACGAGCTGACCAGGTAGTAGCCGTGGTCGAACACGGAGACGAGACCTTCGATCGCGTGGAACAGGCCGAGCAGGACCAGCATGATCCCGCCGAACGCGACCCAGCCCGTCCAGCCGGTCCGCGTCGGTTCCTTGATCGTGTTGTCGTGATAGGCGTCAGTCATGACATCCTCCCTGCGCTTGGGATCGACTCCCGCGAGGATCAGCCACTGGCCGGCACCTTCGGTTCATCACTGGCGGATGAGATGAGCGCCGCGACCGGTGAGGCACGCTGGTGGAGATCCGAGCCCAAGGAGGAGGAGATGGCACAGACGTCAGCGACCGACCGGACGGGAACCACGACGAAGCACCTCGGCACGTGGACCGGCTGGGTCGCCTTCGGCGGGGTGATGCTGATCCTGCTCGGCTTCTTCCACGCCATCCAGGGCATCGTCGCCGTGTACGACCGGGGTTACTACCTGGTGAGCTCGTCGGGCCTGGTGGTCCACGTCGACTACAACGTCTGGGGCTGGGTCCACATCGGACTCGGCGTGGTGGCCGTACTGGCCGGGATCGGCGTCCTCTTCGGCAACGCTGCCGCGCGCGTCGCGGCCATCGTTCTCGCCGGCCTGAGCGCGCTGGTCAACCTCGGCTTCGTCGCGGCATACCCGGTCTGGTCGATCGTGGTCATCGCGGTGGACTTCATCGTGATCTACGCGATCGTCGCCCACGGACGAGAGCTGCGGCTCCGCTGAACCGGCCCACCGGCCTACCGGAAAAGGTGCCGGCCGTTCCCGCTACGCCGGGGGCGGCCGGCATCGTCGACGGACAGGTGCAACAGCCCGGCGAGCCACCTCGTCCGAGGATCCATGTCCAGCAGGACCGACCGCACCAAGAGCGTCACCGGAATCGCGAGGATCGCGCCGAGCGGCCCGAGTACCCAGGACCAGAACACGAGCGCGAGGAACGTCACGGTCGCCGACAGCCCCACGGAATCCCCGACGTAGTACGGCTGGATGAGGGACTGGATCACCAGGTTGAACAGGCAGTAGACGCCGATGACGGCGACCATCGGGCGCCAGCCGCCGTCCAGCAGCGCGAGTAGCGCGGGCGGGATGAGCCCCAGCAGGAACCCGACGTTGGGGATGTAGTTGGTGACGAAGGACAGCAGTCCCCACAGCACCGCCAGTGGCACCCCGATGATCGCGAGTGCGGTCGTGTCCAGCACGGCGACGATGAACCCGAACACGGTGGTGACCACCAGATAGCGTCGCGTGCGCGTCGCGAACCCGATGAGCGCCGCCCCGGTCGCCGGGCGTTCCCGGGTGAGGGCGGTCATCCGGTCGCCGAACCCACCGGCCTCCGCGCTGAGGAAGAACAACAGTGCCAGCACGAAGATCAGGTCGCTCAGCACGCCGGTCAGTCCACTCAGGACGGAGCCGAGATACGGCGCCAACTTGGCGAGGTCCAGTGACCGTGCGACGTCGCGCACCTGCTCGATGCCGACGCCGGCCCGCGCGAGCGCATCGGTGGCCCTGGCGACGAGTTCGTCGAACCGGCCCGCGTACTGCGGCAGCAGCGTGACCAGCTTCCCCAGCGACACGAAGACCACCAGGCCGAAGCCGATGATCAAGCCATAGACGAGCACCAACAGCACCAACGTGGCCGACCACGCCGGGAACCCGCGCCGCCGGAGTGCCCGCTGTACCGGGGCGACGGCGATGACGATCACGAGGGCCAGCAGAACCGGCGTGAGCAGCCACGCCGTCGCCCGCATGCCGGCCACCGTGACGGTCGCCGCGGCCAGGCCCAGCAAGATGACCACGGCCCGGGGCAGGCCCGGTCCGCCGCGCCCGCCGGCCTCGGTGAAGGTGTGGACCCTCAGCTGTCGGTCCGTCATCAGGGGGACGCTAACCACGCCGCGGCGCCGCACCTCACCCGAAGACGAGGAGGTCAGGCGAGGCCGCGCTCCCGTGCGGTCAGCACCGCCGCGCGCCGGCTGTTCACGCCGAGTTTCGCGTAGATGGCACGGACATGCGTCTTGATGGTGTTCACCGAGACGGCCAGGTCGGTGGCTACCTCGTCCAGTGAACGTTGCGCGCCGAGATGCGACAGCACCACGTGCTCCCGCCGGGTCAGCAATCCTTCCTGTTCCTCGCCGGTCGTGGCGACGGCACGGCGGACCCGGGCAGCGAAGGCGTCCGCGGCGCCGAAGCTCCCGATCTGGTCCACGAGCAACCGGCGCACCAGCGGGTCGGCCCACCGGAAAGGCCGGACCAGCCCGGCCGGCTCCGCGAGCCGCAGCGCGGCGTCCAGCTCCGCGCGGGCCATGGTGCGCTGTGCCGAGCACATCGCCACGGCACTGCGCAGCAGATGACCCTCGACCACCGTTTCGGTGAGCAACGCGGGTCCGCTCTCGTCGAGAGTGCGCACGGCGCGGCCCAGGCTGCCCCGGGCGAACTGCGACCACGCCGTCATCAGGGCCGCTTCCCCCGTCGTCCCGGCCCGCCGCTGCGTCCACCGCAAGACCTCGCCCACGGTCGTGTCCTGCCCGAGCAGCAGCGCGCACCGATACTCGACGAGCGCACCCGCGGCGGCGAACTCCGGCAGCAGGGAGCGATCGGCGAGCGTCCGCCGCGCCTGGCCGATGAGTTCCAGCGCGCCATGGCGGTCGCCCAGGTCGAACCGGGCGCCGCCCTCGACGACCGCGGCCAGGTACGACAGGCGGGGTCCGGCCCGGCCGATCGCGTCCTTCGCGGCGTTGGTCTCCGCGACGGCGGCCGCGGGCTCGAGGCGCTGCAAGTGAGCGAATCCGAGCATCAGCTGCGCGATGCCCAGGCACAGCGAGGAAGGCCGGCCGTTCGCGTCGGCGATCGCGACGGCCTCGGTGGCCGCTTCGGTCAGACCGCTCAGGTCCCCGTCGAGCCCCGCCGCTGTGCCGCGGGCAAGCAGCACATGCAGCGTGAGGTAGTCCAGGCCGAGACCACGGGCGATCTGCTGGACCACGTCCAGCTCCCCCCGTGCCGCATCCCGGTTGCCTGCGCACAGGGACGTCCAGCCGCCGAGCAGGCGTGCCCACATCTCCAGCCCCGGCTGGTCGTGCCCGGTCACGACACCGGACCAGCCGGGCACCGCCGGCTGACGGGGTTCGCCCCGCACCACGTCGTACGTCGATCCGACCAGGCCGCGCAACGGATCTGGCGCGCCGTCGGGTTCCGGCATCGTGCCGGCGTGCGCCAGGTGTGTGCCGGCGGCCTCGACCTCGCCTCGCTCGAGGTCGGTCAGTGCCGCGATGAGTGTCAGCCGCCGGTCTCCGTCGACGACCGCGGTACCCGCCGCGGACAGTGCCTGCCCGACGATGTCGTGGTCGCCGTTGAGCAGCAGGCCCACAGCGTAATCACGCAGCAGCGCGATGACCGTGTCGGTCTCCTCCGCCTTCGTCGCATGGGCAACGGCCGCCCGCGGCAGCTCTTCCGCGGCGAACCAGGTGGCCGCCGCGTGGTTGAGTTCCACCGCGCGGTCGGGCAGCCGCCGGTCCAGGTCGCCCCGCAGGTACGCCCGCAGCAGGGGATGCACGCGATACCAGTGCCGTTCGCTTCCGATGCCCATCACCAGCGAGCTTTCGCGCTCCAGCTCGTCGAGAATCACTCCGGCGTCTTCGCGGCTGGACAACTCGGCCGCGAGCGAGGGCGCCACCTCGTCGCACACACTCACCGCCGCCAGGAAATCCTTGGTTCCCGCCGGCAGGTCCGCCAATACCTCACAGACGAGATAGTCGGCGACGGCCCGGTCGTCGCAGGCGAAGTCGTCGAGGAAGGCGTTACGGTCCGGCGTCCGGCGCAACGACCGCGCGGCGAGCCGGAGTCCGGCCGCCCACCCGTCCGTCTGCTCCACGAGCCGATGCAACTGACGCCCGGTCAAGCGCACGCCGCTCGTCTCGAGCAACGCCGCCGCATCGGGTTCGGAGAAGCGGAGGTCGCTGGCACGCAGCGCGCGAAGGCGTTCCTGCAACCGCAACCGGGCCAGCGGCAACGGCGGGTCGAGCCTGCTGGAGAGCACCAGCCGCAGCGGCCCGGGCTGATGCCGGATCAGGGTGGCGATCCCATGCAACGTCTCGGGGTCGACGATCTCGTGGAAATCATCGAGCACGAGGCAGAACGGCTCGGTCAGCGCCTCGAGCCCGTCGGTGAGCTCGGCAAGGAATCCCGCAATGTCGTCCGGGTGGGGAAAAACTGTCCGAAGTGGACCGTCGGCGGGCAGGATCCCGTGTTCGCGCAACGCATGCAACGTCGCGGCCCAGAACCGTACCGGGGTGTTGTCGGTGTGGTCCAGCGACACCCACGCCTTGGCGGGGGTGGCACAGGCGGTGAACCAGTCCGCCAGTAACAGGGTCTTTCCGTAACCGGCCGGCGCGCACACCGTCGTGACCGGCGCCTCCGCGGCATGTTCGAGCCGGCCCAGCAACGCTTCCCGTCTGACGAACCCCGCGGGAACGTGCGGTACGGCGATCTTCGGATGGGGTATTTCGGCCACGCTTCGCCGGGCCCCTTCACCATCTCGGCCCGTCCGCCTCATACCCGGCGAGATTATTCGGGCGAATCACCGCGGCCCAGGGCCATTGGTCACTTCGGCCGCACTTTCCAGCAATCCGCGTGCCATCGCGACGGTCACCGCGTCACGACGTCGCCGTACCCCGAGTTTCTGGTAGATCGAGCGGACATGTGTTTTCACGGTGTTCGAGGAAATGGTCAGATCCTTGGCGATCTCCTCGAAGGAGCGCAACGTGGGCAGCAGGCTCAGCACGGTACGTTCGCGCCCCGTCAACGGCAGCGGAATCACCGGAATCCGCTCTGCACGCCGGACTTCGAGCGCCCGCGCCGCCACGTCCTGCAAGCCGCCCAGCTTGCCGAGCCGGCCGACCAGCAGATCGGTGATCACCGGTGACGCGAAAACGAGCGGGTACAACGCATCCAGGCGCCCGGCCAGCGACAGTGCTTTCCGCAGTGCCCGGTGGGCGCTCGTTTCGTCGTCGGTGAACAGCGAGACTTCGGCGCCGAGCAGCCACGCGTCGATGATCGTCCACGGCAGCAGCAAGGTTTCCGGGGCGTCCAGCAGCGGCCGGAGCAGTGCGTCCGCGGCCATCGGACGGCCCAGCGCGAACTGGGTCCTCGCCCGCATCAGCGTCAGCTCGCCACAGTCGGGCGCCGCGGCCCGGACCCAGGCCACGGTTTCCCGCGCGGCTTCCGTCCAGCCGAACCGGACGGCCGCCCGATGCTCCAGCACCGCGCTGAGCACCACCTGCCCCACGGAGAGCCGGCCGCCGGCACGGGCGCTCGTCCTGGCTTCGGCCAGCTGGGTCAGGCCCTCGGTCCACTCCCCCGTTTCGAAGCGGGCCGAGCCGGCGAGGGCACCGAGCAGCACGGACAAACCATGGCTGGCGGGCGGCACGCTGCCGTCGACCAGGCGCATGGCGTGTTCCGCGTGCCGCCGGCACTCGGCGGGCCGCCCGAGCAGCAGCTCCCGGTACCCCACCATGGCCGACGCGGTGGCCGCGGCCATGGTGTGCTGCCAGCCCTTGTCCTCGGCCTCCCGCAGCACCTGCGCGGAAAGCCGGCCCATCAGCCGGAAGTCCCCGGCGGTCGCGGCGACGCCGCTCAGCGCGGCGAGACATTGCAGCGCCACGTAGTCCTGCTCGTTCTCCCGAGCGCCGCCGAGGGCGGCCTCCAGCTGGTGTTGCGCGGCTTCGCGCCGTCCCGCGGCGATCAAAGCGGTGCCTCGATGCAGCATCCTGAGCGGGTCCAGGACTTGCTCCGCTTCGCCGCGCTGGAACCCGTCAGTGCTGCGGAGCATGTCGCCGACGTCGCCGGCGAGCTCGGCGATCCGGGCCTTGACGAGCACGCGCAATTGCTCGGCCTCGGCCGGGGCCGGCACGGCCCAGGCGGCCTCGGCGTGGGCCAGATCGACTTCGGCGCTGGTCGCCTCACCTTCTTCCAGATGCAGCAACGCCGAGACGAGCCCGAGCAGGCTGTCGGCCACGACGACGTCTTCGCCGAGCACAGCCAGCGCGCGAGCCAGCAGGTCGTGCTCGCCCGCCAGCGCCAGCGGCAGGGCCAGCCGCCGCAGCGCCGCCACGACGTGGTCCGCGTCGCGGGTCTGGATGAGCTGGGCGAGCGCCTCGATCGGGCGGCCGTGTTCGGCGAACCAGGCCGCCGCGTGCCGGTGCAGCACCGCCGCCTGACCGGGCAGCTGCCGGTTGAGGCCGGCGAGCAGGTAGGACCGCACCAGCGCGTGCACCCGGTACCACCGCCGGCGGCTGCTCACCCGCATGACCAGCGACGTGGTCCGCTCAAGGACGTCGAGCATGACACCGGCGTCATCGCGTCCGGACAGGGTGCGCGCCAGCTCTACGGTCACCTCGTCCGGCACGCTGATCGCGCGGAGGAACTCCAGCAGTTCGGGCGGCAGCCGGGAGAGCACCTCGTCGAGCAGGTAGTCCGCCATCGCCCGGTCGTTCTCGGCGAACTCGGCGAGGAACCGGCCGCGGTCCTCGGTCTCGCGCAGGGAAAACGTGGCCAGTCTCAGTCCCGCGGCCCAGCCTTCGGTCTGCTGGACGAGTTCGGCGAGCTGGTCGGGGCTGAGCTCCACTCCGGCGGCGGCGAGCAGTTTGTAAGCCTCGGGCCCGGAAAACCGCAGATCGTCGGCGCGGATCTCGGCGAGCTGGTCGGTGAGCCGGAGCTTCGCCAGCGACAGCGGCGGATCGCGCCGGGTGATCAGCACCAGCCGCAGCGCGGGCGAGTGCTGCCGCAGCACGGTTTCCAGGCCCTCCAGCGGCCCGTCCCCGTCGATCTCGTGCAAGTCGTCGAGCACCAGCCACACCGGGTGCGGCAGCTCATCCAGCGCGTTGACCACGGCACCGGTGAAATCGAGGTCGCGGCTCGGGCGTGCGGGCACCGGGAGATGGTGGACGGCATTGCCCGGCGGCACGCCCCGGCAATACTCGAGTGCCTTGAGAATCCCCGACCAGAACCGGCGATCGTCGTTGTCGTCCGGGTCGAGCGAGACCCAGGCGGTGTCCTCGGCATGGCGCAGCCGCACCCACTCGGCCAGCAACAACGTCTTGCCGGAACCGGCGGGGGCACTCACCACGATCGCGGTGGCGTCCTGTGCCTGATCCAATGCGGACAGTAGGCGTGGCCGGGAAACATAACCAGGTGGGACGTCGGGCACCACGACCTTGGCCCTGGGCACTCGCCGTCTCGCCTCACCCCGGCTTCTGTCCACCATCTGCCACCCCGCACCCACTGTGACATCGGGCCGGGCCACGCGGCCAGCGCTTGGGCGGCATTTCATCAGTCGAGGGGAGAACCCCGTCCTTTACGGGTGAGCCACGCCCGGCCGGCGTCGCACACGATGCGCGGATGGCTGCTCCGCCCACCCCCGCTTCGCTGCGGACAGTGCTCGTGCCACTCGCCCTCGCGCAGTTCATCTGCAGCTTCGCCGGGTCGAACATGACGGTGATGATCAACGACATCAGCCACGACCTGCACACCACCGTGCAGGGTGTGCAGATCTCGATCACGCTGTTCCTGCTCGTCATGGCCGCGTTGATGATCCCCGGCGGCAAGGTGACCGACCGCTACGGCCGCAAGCGCTGCTTCCTGGCGGGGCTGGTTCTCTACGGCATCGGAGCGGTGCTGAGCGCGGTCGCACCAGGCCTCGGCGTGCTCATCCTCGGCAACTCGATCTTCGAAGGCGTCGGCACGGCGTTGCTCATCCCGCCGGTGTACATCCTCACGACGCTGCTGTTCACCGACTTCGCCGGACGGGCTCGCGCGTTCGGCGCGATCATGGCGATGGCCGGTGTCGGGGGCGCCGCCGGTCCGCTGATCGGTGGCCTCATCACCTCCGCCATCAGCTGGCGGGCCGCGTTCGTCTTCCAGGCACTGGTCATCGTGGTGATCATCGTCTTCAGCCGGAAGATCGGCGATCCCCTGCCGCCCAATCCCTCGCGACGGCTCGACATCGGCGGCACGGTGTTGTCGGCCACCGGGCTGGTGCTGATCGTCATGGGGATCCTGCTGGCCAAGGTCAACGTCTGGCTGATGCTCGCCTTCCTGCTCGCCGGCGGGCTCGTGATGCTGTGGTTCTTCCTGTGGATCCGGGCGAAGGAACGGGCGGGGCGCGAACCGCTGATATCGATCGGGCTGTTCCGCAACCGCACCGCGAACCTCGGCATGGTCACGCAGAACATCCAGTGGCTGCTGCTCATGGGCACTTCGTTCGTGGCGGCGACCTATCTGCAGGTCGTGAAGGGCTACAGCGCGATCGCGACCGGCGTGATCTTCACTTCCGCCACGGTGGGACTGCTCGCGTCGTCACTGTCCGCCGGGCCGATGGCCAAGCGCTATTCGCAGCGGACACTCATCGTCGCGGGCTTCGCGGTGACGATTCTCGGCGCCGGTGTCCTGCTGGTGACAGCCTGGTGGCTGCCCAGCCCGTGGGCCTCGAGTCCTGGGCTGCTGCTGATCGGACTGGGGCTCGGGGCGATGCTGACCCCGTCGGTGAACGTGGTGCAATCCAGCTTCGGCGAGGCCAAGCAGGGCGAGATCTCCGGACTGTCGCGCAGCGTGTCCAACCTGGGCTCATCGCTGGGCACCGCCATCGCCGGCACGATCCTCGTCATCGGCCTCACGTCGCACGCCTACGCCGCCGCGGTGATCACGCTCGCCGGGATCGGGCTGATCGGTCTTGGCGCCGCCGCCCGGCTCCCCCGCGGACAGGTCGCGGGCACCAACCCTCAGGATGACCCGGCATATCGCGAGTAGTCGGTGTATCCCCCGGTACCTCCGCTGCGAGTTGCGGCCCGCGTGTCAGAACTGGGCGAAGATATGCCCACGCGCTCCGCGTCAGAGGCGCTTGTCGAGGAAGTCGTGGATGAGTTTCGCGACCTCGTCGAAGCTGCTCTCCAGCAGGAAGTGGCCGCCGTCGAAGAGGTGGATCTCTGCGTCGTCCACATCGCGGGCGAAGGCGCGCGCACCGTCCGGCCCGAAGATGGGGTCGTTTTCGCCCCACACAGCCAAAACCGGGACCTGCTCGGCACGCAGATACCGGTGCAGCACCGGATACAGCGGCGGATTGGTCGCGTAGTCGAGGAACAGCTTGAGCTGCACCTTGTCATTGCCGGGGCGCGAGATGAACCGGTGGTCGTGGCGCCACGTATCGGGGCTGACCAGACTCTCGTCGCGCACGCCCGAGACATACTGCCATTTGATGGCGTCTTCGGTCAGGGCCACGCGCAACGCTGCTTCGGTTTCCGCATTCTGTTCCCGGTGGTAGTCCCAGATCGGCTGCCAGAAGTCCGGCACGAACCCCTCGTCATAGGCGTTCCCGTTCTGCGTGACGATCGCGGTGACCGCGCTGCGATCCCGCAGCGCCAGCCGCCACGCGATCGGGGCGCCGTAGTCCTGGACGTACACGGCGTATCGGGACACACCGAGCTGCTCCAGCAGTCCCGCGGTCAGTTCCGCCAGCGCGTCGAAGGTGTAGTCGAACTCCTCGACGTCCGGAGCGTCCGACAGGCCGAACCCGAGGTGGTCGGGCGCGATGACGTGGTAGCGGTCGGCCAGAGACGGGATCAGGTTGCGGAACATGAACGAACTGGTCGGGTAGCCGTGCAGCAGCACGATCGCCGGCCCGTCGACGGGCCCTGCTTCCCGGTAGAACAGCCGGCGGCCCTGGACGGTGGCGTATCGGTGGTGGACGTCGGGCATCTCTCTAACCTCCGAAGTGAATAACGGTAGTTAGAGGCAAGCAGAGAGCGCCTGACCTGTCAACGTTACGAAAGGGGTTAGGTTCACCCCCACTTGCTGCCGGCGCCGGGCGCGAAGTAGTGCCACTGGTCCAGGTCCTCGAGCAGGCCCGGCTCGCGCGGAACCCAGCCCGTCAGCTCGCGGGTGATGGCGCTCGTGGCCGGGCCGTCGATACCGAGGAACATCCCGAGGTAACCGAAATGCTCGTCGACCTGCCCGGCCGGGATCGAACGCACCGGGACATCGAGATGACGGCCGATGACCTCGGCGATGGCACGCACCGGGATGCCCTCGTCGGCTACGGCGTGCAGCACGGATTCCGCCGGTGCCACCTCGATCGCCAGCCGGAACAGGCGCGCGGCATCGCGGACGTGCACCGCCGTCCAGCGCGCCGCCCCATCGCCCGGATAACCGGAAATCCCGTGCTTGTGGGCGATTTCGACGAGGGTGGCCATGAAGCCGCCATCGCCTTCTCCGTGGACGGTCGGCGACAGCCGCACGACCGACGGCCGCACGCCGCGCCGGGCGAGCGCGAAAGCAGCCGTCGACGAGGGCTGCCGGGCCTCGCTCACGCCGCCCGGGACCGGCAGGTCGCGCTCTGTCGCGGGGACCCCGTCCCGCGCGTGCCCGAGCATGCCCGCGGCAATAGTGATCGCGCCGCCGGACGGCAGCCCCGACCCCAGAGCCTCGATCGCGGCGGCGTCCGACGCGACGGCCTCGGCGAAGCGCCCGCTGAACGCGATGTCGTGCCGGAAGGCGAGGTGCACGACGGCATCCGCCGCCGCGGCGGCCTCGCGCAGCAGGGCGACGTCCTCGACCGAGCCGCGAACGACTGCGGCGCCCCGCGCCTCGACGATGGCGGCCGAGCCGTCCGACCGGGCGAGTCCCGTGACCTCATGCCCCCGCGCCGACGAGCTCGGGGACGACCGCGGAGCCGATCCATCCCGATGCCCCGGTGACGAACACGCGCACAACAACACCTCCACTATTATTTCGCACACCCGAACGAAGAAGTTCCGATACATCCCACGCTAACAGCAGCCGAGCCGGTGATCCAAATCTGATTCGGCATGGCGAACATTCCTGCACAGAATGGATTTCCGCCGGTTTCGGTGGCCGCAATTCGCGGCCCGCCTCGTTGTGCTCGGCCGCCCGCCCGGTGCAAGCGCCCGCAATGCGGATTCGGCGGCGGCGCCACCGACCGGATCGATCACGACATCAGCCCCGCCCCGGCGCGAGCGGGACCCGGTATCGCACCGCGAACAGCATCGTGGAGTAATTCTCGATGGCGCCGGCGGCGACGGCCGGATCCACGTGGCCGGGGATCGGGCTCGTCGAGTATCTCCAGTGAGACCGGTGTCGAGAAGGCCGCGACTACGGCGCGACGCATGACGTTCAGCGCGGGCGGCGAACCGACCAGGCCGCCTGGCGCTTCTCGCGGAACGCCGCCAATCCTTCGGCCTTCTCGTCCCTGGCGTCGATGGCGGCGTCGGCCCGCCGGGTCAGGTCCCAGCCGAGCTCGTCGTGCACGCCCGCCGCGTCGTCGACGGCGTGCAGGGTGGCGGTCACGGCGGCCGGCGAGTTGGCGGCCACGGCTTCGGCGATCAGCAGCGCCGCCTCTTCCGCCCGGCCGTCCTCGACCAGCTCCGACACCAGCCCCAGCGTGTACAGGCGCTCAGCGGTGACCGGCCTTCCCGTGAGGAGCAGCTGGCGCGCCACCATCGGCGGAAGCACCCGCTGGCCCCGGAACAGCGCGCCGCAGTTGGCGACGAGGCCATGGGACACCTCCGGGAGGGCGAATCGTGCCGAGCGCCCCGCCACCACGATGTCGCAGGCCATCACGATCTCGAAACCACCGCCGTAGGCCACGCCCTCGACGGCCGCGATAAGCGGTGTGGACCGGCGGCGCGCGATGAGGCCGTACGGTCCGCCCCGGGGCGTCGGCTCCCCCGGCCCGTCCGTCAGGTCGGTCCCCGCACAGAACATGTCCGGACCACCGGTCAGCACGCCGGCCCGCAGGCCCGGGTCGTCGTCGAGCTCGTTCAACGCCGCGTCGAGGGCGTGCGCCATCGCCGCGTCCACCGCATTGCGCTTCGCGTGCCGCACCATCCGGATGACCAGCACGTCACCCCTGCGTTCGACATCGACCCGGTGGTCCTCACGACGCGCCATCGACTCCCACTTCCCCTCTGCGAGGTGATCGTGCGGCGACTCTGCCCGACCGCGGGCCGCGGCGCCACCCGCCGAAGCGGGGGCACGGTCAGGGGAGCTGACCGGTGCGGCGGGCCAGCACGACCGCCTCCAGCCGCGTCTCGGCACCGAGCTTGCGCATCGCGGATTTGACGTAGCTCTTGACGGTATGGGTGGTGAGGCCGAGGGTTGCCGCGACGGCTGGGTTGGTGCGGCCCGCGGCGATCAGACCGAGGACGTCGAGTTCGCGACCGGTCAGCCGGCCGACCGGGATGGCCGGCGGCGGCACCGGCCCCACGAGCTCCGCGACGGCCGCATCCAGCTCGTCCCGGACCTCCGGGGACCCGATCCGGGAGGCGACCATGCGCAGCCGGAGATGCGCGGCACGGATCCGCGCCCGGAGTTCGGCGGCGTCGTCTCGTTCGCCGTGGCCCCGGCGGGCCGGCACCACCAGGTCCTGTTCGAGGGCCCGCGCCTCGTCGGCCAGCACCTCCTGCCCGCGGTCGTCGATGCTTCCCGTGGTGCGCAGCGCCCCGTAAAGGACCGCCACAACCCTGCGCCCGACGATCACCGGGACGCCCGATACCGCGCGCAGGCCCTCGGCCCGGATGATCCGGTCGTAGTGGTGGGTGATGTCCGTGGTCCGGAAGTAGTCGTCGACCGTGACGGGCCGCCGCCGGGCGACGACCTGGCCGCCGAGGCCGTATCCGATCTCGAGCGTCGCGGTGCGGAGCGGGCCCGCGACGGGGCCGTCGAAGCGGTTGAGGACGATCTTGTGGTCCTGGTTCAGCTCTCCCGCGTAGGCCAGGGAGACTCCGCTCCGCTCCCGGATGCGAACCAGCGCGGCCTGGATGCGCCGCGCCGTCTCGCCGCTCACCGTGCCGGCCATGTCAGTGGAGCCCGGCGATGCCGTGCAGCGCGACCTCGATGGTCGCGACCAGTTCCTTCGTGAACGCGCCTTGCCGTGGGGCGGGATCGCGCATCCATCGCCAGAGCACCCCTGCGTAGACGTCGTAAAGGATCTCACCGGCAAGCCGGAACTTCTCGCTGTCGCCCCGGTCGCCGGCGAGCAAGGCGGCCAGCTCCGCGCTCATCGGTGTCGGCTGCGACACCGGGCCGCAGGCCCGCAGGTAGCCGAGCAGCATTTCGCGGGTCTCGGCCGGCCGTTCCTCGGTGATGGCGGCAAGCGCACGGAAGTAGGCACGGACGCGGTCGAGTACATCGCTTCGCGAGTCCGCGGCCTTGGCGGCGGCGGCAGCCGCTTCCGCTCGCCGGCGACGGGCCCATTCGAGCGTGATCTCGCTCTTGGCCGGGAAGTGGTTGAAGGACGTGCGCCGGGAAGTCCCGGCCCGGACCGCGATCTCGTCGATCGTGGCGGCTTCGTATCCCCGCTCGGTCACCAGCGCGACGGCGGCCTCGTACAACCGTTCGCGGGTCGCGAGGCGGCGCCGGGTCTGCCCGTCGAGCGCCCCCGCCGTCGTCATCCGGAACGGCTCCCTTCGCGAACCACTTTCTGCATCGTAGCGCAAAATGGGAGACCGCAGGCTCCAGGGCTTCTCCCGCCCACCCTTCATCGCGGAGGATCCTTGATGCACTCGTCTTTGCGAAACCGAGGTGGCGGGATGGAAATCCGGCAGATCCAGTACTTCACGGCGATCGTTCGGGAGGGGAGCTTCAGCCGGGCCGCCCGCAAGCTGCACATCGGCCAGCCCGCATTGAGCAAGCAGATCAAGGCGCTCGAGCGTGAGCTGGGGGTCGACCTGCTGGTGCGGCTCCCCGAGGGCGTCCGGCCCACGCTCGCCGGCAGCCGTCTCGACGAGATGTCCCATACCTTCCTCGGCTACGTGGAGGACATCGGCTCGGCTGTCCGGGAGGCGGCCGCGGCGCAGACGGAGACGGTCACCCTCGGCCTCTCGCCGTCCTTGGTTCCCGCGCTGGCCGGGCACCTGGAGCGCCGGTTCGCCGACGAGTTCCCGCACACCCGGATCGAGATCGTCGAGGCCCTGCCCATGTTCCTCGCGGAATGGCTGGAAGAGGACCGGCTCGACCTCGGGGTGTTCACCCTGTCCTCGTATGCGACCCGGCACCTGTCGGCCGTCGAAGTCGGCTCCGACGAGATGCTGCTCGCCGGGACCGAGGCCACCCTCGCCGGAGTCGGTGAGCACGCCACCCCGGACACGATCGGGTCGCTGCGGCTCGCACTGACGCCGGGGTTCCGCGACCTCCTGCACAGCAGGCCGGAGTTCGCGGGCGTCGCCCAGCACAGCGGGTCCGGGATCGACTCCCTGCACCTGGTCCGGGATCTCGTCGCGCGCGGCGAGTACTGCTCGGTGCTGCCGTACACGTTCATCCAGGCGGACCTCGACCGCGGCGTACTGGCGGCGGTGGGGTTCAACCCGATCCTGGAACGGAAGCTCGTGGCGGCGACCCGCGCGGGACGGCGGCTCCCGCCCGCGGTCCGGTCCGTCGTCGAGATGGTCCGGGAGCGGCTCGGCGAGTTCACCGAGCTGCGGCGGTGTCATCCGGCCTAAACCGCCGCGGCGAGGCCGAGGTAGGCGAGCGCGTTGCGCACCGCCATGTCCGCCGTATCCGGGAGACCAGTCGTGACGATCCGCACGGCCTCGTCCAGCCGGTCCGGCAGGAAAGGGCTGTCGGTTCCCAGGAGCAGCCGGTCCGTGCCGAAGCGATGCGCGAGGACCGGGAGCAGCCCGGGATCGAGGACGAGCGTGTCGATGTAGAGCAGCCGGACCAGCTCGTCCCACTGCTCGGGAGGACCGCCCGTCACCATCCGCAGGCGCGGGTAGATGCCCGGGAAGGCGCCACCGCCGTGGGCGAGGGCGATCCGCAGGCGGGGATGGCGCGCCAGGACTCCGCCGAAGACGAGGGCGGACGCCGCGGCGGCCGTGTCAACGGGCATGCCCAGTCCGAGTTCGAGCGCCGGATCGGCACGGCACAGCACACCCCGGCCCCGGGCGACCGGATGGACGAACACGCTCGCGCCGGCGCCCTCGCAGCCGGCCCACACCGGGGCCAGCTCCGGGGAGTCCAAACTGGACTTTCCCATCCGGGTGCCGATCTCCACACCGCGAAGCCCCATCCTCAGGCACCGGTCCAGCTCGGCAACCGGATCGGCCGCGGGCAGGCAGCCGAGGCCCAGTAGCCGTCCTCCCGCGGCGGCACAGGCTTCCGCGATCGAGTCGTTGACGGCGCGGGCGTAGCCGGGATCGTCGAGCCAGGCCTGCTCCATGGCCGCCGGTACCGGGGAGATCACCTGGTGGGACAGGCCCACCCGGTCCATCTCGCCCAGCCGCGCCCGGACGTCCGGTCCGACGTGGTGGGCGTGGATGTCCACCGCGGTGTAGGGCACGGGACTCACTCCGGCTCCTGCCCACCCGGCGGCATCGGCGACACCTGCCCGCCGAACACCGACAGATCCTCGCGCAGGACGTCGCCGGCGATCCGGACGCCGACCGCGTCCATCAGCACGAACAGCACCCGGACCGGTTCCTCGCCGCGCGGCACCCACGAATGCATGGTTCCCCGCTGCACGAGCACGTCACCGGGTTTCAGCCGTTCGACCACCTCACCGCTGTCGAGCACCATGTCGAGCTGCCCGGAGAGCACCACGGCGACATCCTGGGTCTCGGTGCGATGCATGTTCGGCTGCCCGGGTTCGGCGGGATCGAACTCCGCGATGCGGAACAGCACGCGCGAGCCTTTCGGACCGGGCGTGCCGTCGCCGTCCTCGTCGTTGCTCGCGGGAAACCGGCCCGTGCACCAGACAACCTTCGCCTCGTAACCGGGCAGCCGCGGCTCCGAAGTGACCACCTCGTCCGATCCGATGACGGCCTTCCCCTCGGCGGAATGGCCGGTCACGACCCGCCGGAAGCGGAAAGTCATCGGACCACCCGGGGCGGACCCAGCGGGATGACGTCGATCCCCTTCGTCACGGTCTGCCGGGTCTCCCCCAGCCCCTCGCCGCGCAGGCTCACCACGTCTCCCGGCTGGAGCCAGCGCGTGAAATCGGCCGGATCCGGGGTGTCGACGTGCTCGAGCAGGCAGCCGCGCGGGACGGTGCCGGACCCGATCACCGCACCCGGCGTGAGCTCGGTCCCCCGCGACGCATAGGCGAGGAGCTGGCCGAAGGTCCAGTCCATCTGGTCGAGGGTGCCGCGCGTCAGCTCCTCGCCGTTGACAGTCGCGGACAGCTCGAAAGCGAGCCTCCCGTCACGGCGATAGGGCTCCAGTTCGTCGACCGTGACCAGCGCCGGGCCGAGCGTGATCGCGCAGTCCTTGCCTTTCGCCTGGCCGATGCCCTGCGTCAGGTCCACGACCTGGTGGTCCCGCGCGGTCCAGTCGTTGAAGAGCGTATAGCCGACGATGTGCTCCTCGGCGCGATCCGGGTGCAGGTCCCGGCCACCGCGGCCGATCACCGCCCCGACCTCCAGCTCCAGGTCGAACATCGTCGAGCCCGGGGCGATCGGGACGTCGTCGTACGGCCCGGCGATCGCGTCCCGGTTGGCGAAGTAGAACGTCGGGCTGTGCGACCACACCGGGTGCAGCGCGCCGTCCCTGCCGAGCGCCCGATAACAGTTGCGGAGGTGCTCGAGAAAGCACAGGCCGTCCCGCACCGAAGGCGGACGGCGCAGCGGCGCGAGCAGCCGGACTTCGTCCAGCGCACGGACTTCCGCCGGCGCGTGGCGCGCATCGTCCCCGGCTTCGGCGAGGCTCCCGCCCTCGATGAGCGCCTCCAGGGTCGTGCCCGCGGCCAGCCCGCGCACGGACTCGCCGTCGATCACCCCCGTGCGGACGCCCTCGCCGGCCTCGTAACTAACCCACTTCACAACTTCTCCTCCAGTTTCTTCACCGTCCGGGCCAACGGCACGCCGACCCGTCGCGACAGCAGGATCGAGTCGCGGGTGTGCTCGCGCTCGGTCTTGAAGTGGTTCGGCGAGACGGCGAGGAACAGGGTCCGGCCGTCAGCCCCACCGAGCGCGACGGCGAACACTTGCGCGTCGCCGACCACGACCTCGTCGAGCACGGCACCGCCCTCGCCGACCCGCAGCGCCCGGTGATGGGTGGCGTCGGCGACCCAGATCGCGCCCTCCGCGTCGGGCTCGCCGACCCCATCGGGCGCCACGTCCACGGCGTTGAACCTCGCGAAACCGTCAGTGCCTTCGGGCTCCTCGCCGAACTTCGCCCACACTCGCCTCCGGCCTAGGGAACCGTCGCCCAGGACGTCGAACGCGGTGAGCCTGGCCGCGAAGGTCTCCGCGACGACCAGGACCTTCCCGTCGCAGGTGACCCCGTTCGGGAAGCCCAGCCGGTCGGCTACGACCGCCGCCGCGCCGTCCGGATCCACCCGGATCAGCGGCGCCGGTTCGTAGGCCGCCCCGTTCGTCAGGTCGAATCCGAAGCAGCCCACCCAGCAGCGGCCCAGCGGGTCGACCGCCATGTCGTTGATCTCGCTCTTCGCCGGCCCGTTCAGATCGGCATGGGTGACCAGCGAGCCGTCGAACTCCCGGCGCACGATGCGGTTGTCGAGCATGGAGGCGACGAGCAGGCGTCCGTCGGGCAGGAACCCCATACCCGACGGCTGTCCCTCGACGATCGCCTCGACTCGCTGGTCCGATCCGTCCTCGCGGACGCTGACCACTTCGCGGGCATAGCAGTCGGCGACCCAGATCCGTCCGTCTCGCCACCGCGCCCCTTCGAGGAAGGACCGCCCGGGCAGCACGACGTCGAACTCGGTCATGTCAGTCCCCCTTCATTCGGCGTCTCCGGCGAGCACGATCTCCATCGTCTCCGCCCACGACAAGCCGGCGAGATCCGGCCGGTGCTCGGCGTAGATCGCCTGGATCGTCGGGAAGGCACGGGACGTGTGGGGCCAGAGCCGGTATTCGCCGGGGTCGAAGGTGCGGTATGCGACCTCCGGCGGCGCACCGGCTTCGACGTGCCGAAGGGTGTGTTCCAGCAAGTGGACAAGGTAGTTCCGGGTCTCGCGGACCGCCGCCCCGCTCGCCACCGGTCCGTGCCCGGGGACCACGACCGCGGCGTCGAGCCCGAGCACCACGTCGCAGGCCGCGATGTGGTTCGACACCGGCCCCGCCCACACGATCGGCGTCGCCCGGTGGAACAGGATGTCGCCGGTGAAGACGACACCGGCGGCCGGCACATGCACGATGGCGTCACCGCGGGTGTGGGCGGGCCCCACCTCGTGGAGTTCGACCGTGCCGTCACCGAGCTTGACCGTGAGGGACCCGTCGAACGTCTCGGTCGGATAGGCCGGCCGCCAGCCCTCGTAGTCGTAGACCTCTGCGCGCCACTGGGACCAGCGGCGCAGCGCCGTCCCTTCGCCGCCGATTTCGCCCAGTCGCCGCGGGTCCATCGGCATCGTCCGCATCGCGTCCGATGCCGCCGTGGTCGCGAGGATCCGGGCGTCTTCGAAGACGAGGTTCCCGAACCAGTGGTCGCCGTCGTCATGCGTGTTGACGACCGTGGTGATCTCCTCGGCGACGCCGGTGGCCGCCGCACGGAGAGCACGCGCCCGGGGCGGGTCGATCTGCGTGTCGACGACGAGCGTCTCGCCCCCGATCGTGACCAGACCCGAGTTGCTCATCCCCCAGGTACCGGGCGGTTCGAGCCACGCCCAGCAGCCCTCGGCCACGTGGTGCAGCCCTCGCGAATACGGCACCCAGGCCATCGCGTCCCCTTCCCTCACTGTTCGAGCCCCGCCCGGACCGGGATTTCCTGCGCCGGCCGGGCTCCCCGGCCGAGGTAGAGGCGGATCCCACCGACGACGAGGGCGGCGGCGACCGTCAGGACGCAGGCGGCGAGCACGACGTACATCGGGGCGCCGGTGCCGACGGTCGCCACCAGCCACACCAGGATCAGGTTGAGGAAACCGCCGAGGAGCGCGACGACGATGTTGTAGGGCACCGAATAGCCGGTCTGGCGCACCTCGGTCGGGAAGATCGCCGAGATCAGGCTCGGGACGGCCGCCGCGATCCCGCCAGCCGTCATCGCCGCGGGCAGCTGGATCCACACCGCGAGGCCGGATCCCGGTGGCAGCCCGGGCAGAACGACCAGCAGCAGCACCGTGGTCGCCGCCGACGACAGGCCGGCCCACAGCAGCATCGTGCGCCAGCCGTACCGGTCGGCGACAAGACCCCAGACCGGCATCGCCGCCATCGCCCCCGCGATCGCCACGAGACTGGCCGCGAGCGATGTCGTCGCCGGGTAGTGGAGCGTGGTCTGGAGGTAGGTCGGCCAGTAGTTGAAGTACGTGACGTTCACCAGCGTCAAGGCGAAGACGACGAGGACGGCGAACAGCACCGCGGGCCGGTGTTCGGCGAGCACCTGACGGACCGGTGCCGAGGGGCGCCGCGCTCCTTCGCCCTGCTCGCGGACGAACTCGGGCGTCTCGTCGAGCCGGCGGCGCAGGTAGAGGGACACGAACCCCAGGACGCCGCCGATGATGAACGGGAGGCGCCACGCGAGCGACGGGGCGCCCGGGGTCAGGTGGGTCGCCACCAGGCCGGAGAAGAACCCCGCCCCGGCGCCGAGGAGGAAGCCGCTGTAGGCCGTCATCTGCTGGAACGCGCCCGCCCGCGCCACACCGCCCGGCGGAGCGTGCTCGGTGACGAACACCGCGGCGGCGGGCAGCTCACCGCCGACCGCACATCCCTGGGCGAGCCTCAGGAGCAGGAGCAGCACCGGCGCCGGCCAGCCCACCTGGTCGTAGGTCGGCAGGACCCCGATCAGCAAGGTGGCCACCGACATCAGGGCGACGGTGAAGATGAACAGCCGCTTCCGTCCGACCCGGTCGGCCACCCTGGCGATGATGATCCCGGCCACCGGCCTGATCAGCAGCCCGGTCGAGTAGAGAGCAAGGGTCTGGACCAATCGCACGGTCGGCGAAAGGTCCGCCGGGAAGAAGGCCTTTCCGATCAGGGTCGCCACGTAGAGATAGGCGACGAAGTCGTAGTACTCCAGGGCGGCGCCCAGCGAGCCCAAGCGGACGTTCCGCCTGGCTCTCCTGGCCGCCTCGGGTGAAGATGACTGCGTCATTGCGAGCACATCCTTCTGATGAGTAACTAGTCCTCGAAGTCCACGGCGGCGTAGGGCCAGTTGACGGCGCCGATCAGGTAGTCGTGAGATTCCTGCACGCGGCGCAGGGCGCGGTTCAGGTCGACGCCGATCAGGCGACCGTCCCATTTCGCGATCCGGCCGTTGACCAGGACGGCGTCGACGGACTCCACGCCGGCGCCCTGGACCACCGTGGCCAGCACGTTGTTCCGCGGGAACAGGTGCGGCCTGAGCGTGTCGACGAGGACGACGTCGGCCTTCTTGCCCGGCGTGAGCGAGCCGGCGATATCGCCGACCCCGCAGTTGTTCGCGCCCTGCTGCGTCGCGGACAACAGAATCTCGCGCAACGACGCCGCGGCCGACCCGGAACGGTGCTGGTCCACCCGCTGCAACTGGTAGAGCGCCCGCATCTCGGCGAACATGTCGATCGCATACGTCATCGGGTTGTCGTTGCTCAGGCCCGGACGCAGCCCCTGCTCGACCCACTCACCGTACGGGATCCGGCCGTACCGGAATTGCGATTCGATGCGTGGGCAGACATTGACGTGAGCGCCGTTGTCGACCACGATCTGCCGTTGTCCGGCCGAGAGGAAATTGGCGTGGTTGATCGCTTCCCGCCCGTCGAACGATCCATTCTCGTACAGCGCGGCGAGATTTTGCTTTTCGATTCCGCTGTCGAAGGAGAACCACAGATCGAGTTCCTTGCGAACGGGAAAAAGCTCGGTGAGATCGTCGGATCCGGGCGCGTAAAGGCGCATCGTGCACAACTGGTCGTCGCCGCGGAAATAGCGGTCCCGCAGCCGGCGGGCGTCCGCCGGGAATGTGCCGGCCCACTCGCCGGAACGCGGACGGCCCACCGCGTGGATACCGCGCACCCCGGATTCGAGCAGCGCCTCGACGCCCGCGTCCGAATGCTCGGGGGAGCGCGCGTTGTGCATGTTGTCGACGACGGTGGTGATCCCGCCGTTGAGCGCGGCCAGCAGGGTGGCCAGGGTGCCCGCGTAGATGTCCTCGGGCCGGCACGCCGGCGCGAACAGGCGGTGGGCGCTGTACATGTAACTGCGCCCTGACTCCGGCGCCCCACCGATGGCATCCTCGGTGGTCTGCGGGATGTTCTCGGGGATGAGCCGGCCCAGCGATCCTTCCCAGCAGTGGATGTGCGGATCGCAGAAGCCAGGCATGACGATGTGGTTTCGCGCGTCGACGACGACGGCCTCCGGCGCGGAGATCGAGGCACCGACTTCGGCGATGCGGTCGCCGACGATCAGGACGTCACCGGTCGCGAAATCGCCCACCGCGCTGTCCATCGACAGCACGGATCCACCTCGGAGGAGGATCTGCTGGTTTGTGCCCCCCGCTGGGCCGCCACCGGCATGCTCCTCAAGAAGCGCCTGGAAACGGTGGGCCGCGGCTGCGTCAGGCGCAGAATTCGCATCAGCGCTCATGAAACCTCGATTCGATGGATTCGGGCCCCGATGCCCGAAACATTGCCGCCCGTCCGTGGACGCCGATCCGGCGGCAGCGCAAGGCTAACAGCCCGGAGAAGAGGGACTCAAATGCCAATGAGCGATATGCTTATTCCTCAAAGGAATACACTTTCCGCGCATTCCGGAAAATAGTCTTCCGCAATTTTCTTCGGGGCGTTATGCTCGGATCACCCGGAAGACCCCCTGCCGGACCGACCACAACGGAGCGAGCCGTGTTCTTCGATTTGGGCATACGTGACTTCCTCGACCGGGCCGAAACGGTGTACCCGGACAGGGTGGGCGTGGTCGACGAACCGGATCAGCCCGCGGCTTCGTGGGGTGCGCTGACCTACCGCGAACTCGCCCGCCGGGCGCGGGCGCAGGCCGCCCACCTCGACACGCTCGGAGTGCCGGCGGGCGGCCGGGTCGCGATCGTGTCGCACAACTCGGCCCGGTTGCTGACTTCCTTCTTCGGCGTGTCCGGCTGGGGCAGGGTGCTGGTCCCGGTCAACTTCCGGCTGTCCGCGGCCGAAGTGCGTTACATCGTCGAGCATTCCGGCTCCGAAGTACTGCTCGTGGACCCCGAACTGAAGGGGCTGCTGGAGACTGTGAGCGCGAAACATACTTACGTGCTCGGCGATAGTGACGACGTCCTGTTCGAAAGCACCGGCGAACCGGCGGAATGGGCGGGGGACGAGTCGGCGACCGCGACGCTCAACTACACCTCCGGCACCACCGCCCGGCCGAAAGGCGTGCAGCTGACTCATCGCAATCTTTGGCTCAACGCGGCGGTATTCGGTCTGCACACCGCGGTCACCGACAACGACGTCCTGCTGCACACGCTGCCGATGTTCCACGCCAACGGCTGGGGCATGCCCTACACCGTGACCGGCCTCGGCGGCCGGCACATCGTGTTGCGCAAGGTCGACGGTGCCGAGATCCTCCGCCGGATCGACCGGCACGGCGTCACGTTGCTGTGCGCCGCCCCCGCCGTGGTGGCGGCCGTACTCGACGCCGCCAAGACGTGGCAGGGCGAGGTTCCCGGACGTGACCGGGTGCGGATCGTCGTCGCCGGCGCGCCCCCGCCGACCCGCACGATCCAGCGGGTGCGCGCGGAACTGGGCTGGGAGTTCATCCAGATCTACGGGCTCACCGAAACGGCGCCACTGCTGACCGTCAACCGGATGCGTTCGGAATGGACAGACCTCGACGACCGCGAACAGGCGCGTCTGCTGGGCCGGGCCGGCGTTCCGGCGCTGGGTGTGCGGATCTCCGTCGATGCCGACGGCGAGGTGCTGGCCCAGTCCAACCACAACCTCGACGGTTACTGGCGCAATCCCGAGGAGACCGCCCGGGTCCAGGAGGGCGGCTGGTTCCACACCGGCGACGGCGGGGAGTTCACCGACGGGTACCTCACGATCGCGGACCGCAAGAAAGACGTGATCATCAGCGGTGGGGAGAACGTCACCTCGATCGAAGTGGAGGATGCGCTGAGTTCACACCCGGCGGTGCGGGAGGCCGCGGTCATCGGTATTCCGGACGAGAAATGGGGCGAACTGGTCACGGCGATCGTCGTCACCGACGGCTCGCCCCTGACCGCGGAGGAGGTCATCGCCCATTGCCGCCAGTACCTTGCCGGATACAAATGCCCGAAGCGCGTGGAATTCCTCGACGCGCTGCCGCGCACCGCGACGGGGAAGATCCAGAAGTTCAAGCTGCGCGAACCGTATTGGCAAGGCCTGGAACGCAAAGTGAACTAACGCGCGAGTTGAACGTTCGAGCCCCGCGAGTTGCGCGTTCGAGCCCCGCGAGTTGCGCTTTCCGTGCGACCGAGTTGAACGTTCGAGCCCCGCGAGTTGAACGTTCACGACGCGCGAGTTGAACGTTCCGTGCGACCGGAACGCACAACTCGCGCACACCCAACACGCAACTCGCGCACGCCCAACGCGCAACTCGCGCGCTCCTGCTGGTGGGTGGCTATCGGTCGTCGTCCCATACGTAGTCGAGGCGGTTGCATACCTCGACGACTCCGGGCACCAGTGCGGTGAGTTCGCCGGCGGCCGCGACCTCGCTACGGCGACCGATCCGGCCGAGCAACAGCACCTGCCCGCCCCGCACGGTCACCGAATAGCAGTCCGGTGACGCGAGCAGGGTCTGCCCGAACACCTCGGTCTCGATCTCGGCCTTGATCTGTTCGTCCGCACGCCGGAACACACCCAGCAGATCCCGCCGGGCCAGCACACCCACCAGCCGCCCACCGTCCACAACGAACAGCCGGCGCAACCCCGATGCGGCCAGCTCGCCCGCCGCGACCGGCAGCGACACCCCGATCTCGATCGTGCGGGCGGGCGCGGTCATCAGCTCCCGTGCCCGTGTTGCCTCCGCCTTGTGCTGCCGGCCGCGGCGGGCATGCCGCGGCAACGCCTCGGTGGGCAGCAGATCCGCCTCGGACACCACACCCAGCAGCGTGCCGTCCGCACCCACGACCGGCACCGCGCTGATCTGCCGCCGGGCCATCAGCACGGCGACATCCTTGAACTCGGCGTCCGGCGGGACCGCACACACGTCGCGCGTCATGACTTCGCCGACAGTCAGCGTTCGCATCTCCTACCTCCACACTCTCCTCGATCGGGCCCGGGAAACCCTTGTCACTCGGGATGTTCCGGCGTTGATCCGGTGCGGGCCACCAGCACGGGGCATCGCGCATGCTGCACCAGTGCCTGGCTGGTCGACCCCAGCAGAAGCCCGGCGAACCCACCGCGGCCACGGCTGCCGACCACGACCAGCCGCGCCGTGCGACTCCACTCCAGGAGGCGATGCCGCGGCCGGTCCTTTTCCGCGACCCGCTCCACCGTCACCTCCGGGAACTTCTCCTGCCACCCGCCGAGCGCTTCGGCCAGCACGCCGGTCTCCGCACCGCGAGCCTCGGCGAACCCGTGGACCGGTTCGGCGTCATGCCGCGCATGGAAAGCGACCAGCGGGACCTGATGCAGCGACGCCTCCTCGAAAGCCAGCGCCAGCGCGGGTTCACCGGCCCGGCTGCCGTCCACGCCGACCACCACCGGGGCGTCCGGCCGGTCCCCGCCGCGGACCACCGCCACCGGGCACTTCGCGTGGGCCGTCAACGCGGACGCGGTCGAACCGGTCAGCAGGTTGCCGAGCACACCACGGCCGGCCGATCCGAGCACGACCATTCTCGCTTCCTCCGAATGCCGCAGCAGCAACGGAATCGGAGCGTCCACACTGGACTCCTGCACGATCTCCATTCCCGGATACCGTGTCCCGGCCGCGGCCATCGCATCCCGGACGACGGTCTGCGATTCCTCGCGCCGCGCGTCCAGCCATCCCTTCGGCGGCAGCACATCGCCGTAGAAGGCGTCGGGGATGCCGAAGCCGTTGACGACGAACAGCGGCTCATGGCGCAGCACCGCCTCCTCGGCCGCGAACGCCACCGCCCGCAGCGACGCACGGGTGCCATCCACTCCGGCCACGATGCCCCCGCTCATGATTTTTCCTCCCCACTGTCGTTCAGGAATGGCTGCTCTCGAGCATCGCGCGGACCACCCCGCCGGCGAAGGGCACTGCGGTAGCAGCGCCCAGGGCCGAAGGTCCCTCCTGCGCGGGGACCATCGCGGCGCCCAACGTCCCCGCGACTGCGGACTTTGGCCAGGCGAGACCGGGTGTTTCGCACTGCGAGCATCGGCACATGGACATCCCAGACCCGAAGATGCCAGAGGCTGAACGTCGCGCCCGTGCCGTCCGCACCGTCGCGAGAAACGCCCATGACGCCACGGATCTCAAGGAGCTACTGGACATGCTCGGCTTGCAGGCCACCGAGGTCTGGCCCCAGCCGCCGGAAGTCCCGGCCGCACGGCGGCAAGGCACACATCTGTCCATCGGCGAACTGCACACGCTGCTCGAAATGGCCCGCACCTGAGCGCGAAGGTCCTCACGCGGCTTTGGGGCGACGCAGCAGCGCACCGGTGACGGCGAACACCACCCAGCCCGCGGCGCTGAGCCCGATCCACGTGATCGCGCGGTACAGCACGACGGCGAAGGCGGCTTCCGGGGCCCCCAGTCCGCCCGCGGTGAGCGCCGCGAGCAGTCCCGCTTCGGCCGCCCCCGCACCGGCCGGGGTGAGCTGGAGCCCGATACTCGCCTGCACCGCGAGATATCCGACCGCGACGGCCGGCCACGGCAGGCGGTCGGCAGTCGCCGCCACGCACGCGGCCAGGGCGAGGAAGTCCGCTCCCCAGCTGGCCACCGCGCAGGACGTCGCGGCAGCCCAGGTGCGGCGACGCAACCGGAACCCGGCGACGCGCTCCGCGAGCGTCTCGAGCGGGTTCGGATCGGCCGTCGCCCAGTCCTGCCTGCGGACCACCGGCAGGTGCCTGGCGAGCGCCACGATGTGCCGCGCGATCCCGTGCAGCGCGGAAGGTTTCCTGAGCAGCCGCCACACCAGCACACTCAAACCCGCCATCAACACGGCGAGGGCCACGGCCGCCCGCCAGCTCAGGAAGCCGGTTCCGGCCGAAACGAGGGGCGCGAAGACGACGAGCACCGCGGCCGAAAGCAGGGCGGCGACCGTGCTGGACCACAGGGCCACCGCCGTGCCGGCACCGCGGGCACGCAGGGAAGCCACCAGATAAGCCAACCCCACTGTCGTCCCCGCCGACGGCACCGTCTGCGCGATCGCGTTCCCGGCGAAGTTGACCGCCTGCACGGTCCGTCCCGGCACCCGTGCCCCGGCGCCCCACAGCAGTCGCCGATGCAGTTCGCCGTACAGGACAAGCGAAATCACCGCACCCGCGATGGCGGCCAGCACCCACGGCACGGCGACCGGCCGCACCTCGACGTGGGTCACCGTGCCCAGCCGCCAGACCGCGATGCCGATACCCACCGCTGCCAGCACCAGGTCGAGGACCAAGCGCAGTTTCGGCGGTCGAGTCGTCACCGAAACGACGAAACGCCGGACGTCACCACACCGACAGGGTTCGAGGTCCCTGATAGCAGGGACCTTCGAAACCGTTCCGCCCCGGGGAACGTCGACCTGACCCCATCACGACGGGGCCGTCGCGATCGTTCTGAGCTGGTGCAGCCGGAGGCCGAGTTGCAGTTCCAGATCGTTCTCGGTGCGCCAGCCGGCACCGAGCACGGTGCTCACCCGGTCCAGTCGCTTGAGCAGCGTATTGACGTGGATGTGCAACGCACGGGCGGTCGCCGCGACGTTGGCGCGGTTCAGGTAGTAGGCACTGAGGGTGTCCACGAGATCGGTCCCGCGCCGCCGGTCGTAGTCGAGGAGCGAGCCGATCGAATCGGAGAGGAAACGGTCGAGTTCGCCGACCCGTTCGGTGTCGAAGATCATCGCGTAGAGGGCGTATCGGCCCGTCGTGGCGCCCACATCGGTGTGCCCGATCGCGCGCATCACCGCGGCGCAGCGACTGGCCAGCGAGAAGGCGCGTGACCAGTCGTGCTCGACCGCCCGTTCTCCCACGACGACGACGGGGCCGCCGAGCGTGCGGCGCAGCCGGTGATGGACCTCCTCGACGGTGTGGTCGTCGCCGGTGCTGTGGAGAACCATCGTGGCCCTGCCGAGATGTTCGCCGGCCAGTCCGGCGCGCTCCCGTGCGATGTCGTGCAAATGGCGCGCAAGATCGGTCGGCGACACCGCGGGAGAATCCGCCACGAGGACCAGGTTCAGCCGGTCGACATCGATGTGGCGGGCCCGGGTGCGGGTGCGCTGGGCCGGGCTGATCCCGGGGCTGCCGACCATCAGCTCGGTCAGGAGTTCGCCGCTCAACCGCTCACTGGCCTCGGCGACGGCCTGCTCCTTGAGGATGAGCAGCCCCAGGATGTGGGTGGCCCGCTCCAGAGTTCGCAGGTCCGTCTCGTCCGGGGCGCCGTGATCCGCGACGGCCTGCCGGCTCCACACCAGTGCGCCGAGGTAGCTGTCGCCCGCCTGGATCGACGCCGTACTGCGGGCGACTCCGGCGGTGTCGACCGAGGTCGTGCAACGGGCCGTGCGGGGTGTGTCCTTGACGGTATCGGCCGGCTCGGTCGCCGGAGGGGTCCGGCACGGACTCGACGCCGAGTCCCGGTGAACGAGCGCGGCGCCGGTCCGGTCGAGGAGGGTGACGCTTCCGCCCAGCTGGTCGGCGAGCAGCTGCGCCACATCGCCCGGTGTGCCGCCGCCCAGCACCACACCGGTCAGTGCTTCGTGGACTGCTTGGGCGCGCTCGATCTTGCGGTACGCGATCTGTAGCTCCCGCAAGGCGTTCCGGCTCGCCTCGTAGAGCCGGGCATTGTCGAGGGCGACCGCGGCATGATCGGCGAACGCGGTGAGCAGCGCGATCTCGTCGGCCCGGAAGGAGCGCTCCGACCGGTCCGCGGCGAACAGGGCGCCCACCGCTTCACCCCGGATGACCAGTGGCACACCGAGGAGCGCGACGAGCGCCTCGGTCGCGACCAGGCGGTCGAAACCCGGATCGTGGTCGATCAGGGTCGCGGCGGCGTAGTTGCGCACCCAGTGCGGGCTGCGGGACGCCAGCACTTTGCCACCGAGGCCCACGCCGGCCGGGATACCCGCGGCGAGGAAGGCGGGAGAGATCGTTCCCTCCGATGCTCTGGCCGACAGTCTGCCGTCCGCACCGACCAGCGACAGGTACGTGAAGTCCGTGCCGATCAGGTCGTGCGCGTGGTGGACGATCGACTGCAGCACCTCATCGAGCCCGCCCAGCGCGGTGAGCGACTTGGCGGTCGCATACAACGACGCCAGTTCGCGCTGTCGGCGCAAGAGGGCGTGCGGCTCCAGCTCGCCATCGGGGTCGCCGGCCACAGTGCCATCCCTCCTCGGCATCAGGTGGGCAAAAGACCCACCGAATCAGCGGGAGGTGTGGATGGTACACACCTCAACCACAGCGCCCCGGCGCCATAATATGACCGCCGTCACCTGCCTGCGCTACCGACGAAGGCGGCATTCATGGCATCCCCCCTCACCCAACCCGACGGACAGCCGGGCCACGTTCAGGCCGGCTTGTCCCCGGCCCCGCGCCGGGCCTTCCGCAAACTGCTGGCCGCGGGACTCATCGGAAGCTCCATCGAGTGGTACGACTTCTTCCTCTACGGCACCGCGGCGGCATTGGTGTTCCCGCATGTGTTCTTTCCGCACGCCACGGCTCTGACGGGGACCCTCCTTGCCTTCAGCACGTTCTGGGCAGGCTTCGTGGCACGTCCGATCGGCGGCGTGCTCGCCGGGCACCTCGGGGACCGATACGGGCGCAAGCCGGTCGTCGTCACCTGCCTGGCGCTCATGGGGGCCGCGACGTTCCTGATCGGCTGCCTTCCCAGCGCCGCGACCGTCGGCGCGCTGGCCCCGATACTGCTGGTCACACTGCGCTTCATCCAGGGGCTCGCGGCCGGTGGCCAGTGGGGCGGCATCGTGCTCCTGCTCACCGAGTCCGCCGGGGCCAAGCGGCGCGGTTTCGCCGGAACCTTCGGCCAGACCAGCGTTCCCGTCGCCGTGATCATCTCCAACCTGATCTTCGTGGCGGCCAGTGGCCTGATGCCGGATGACGCCTTCCTCAGCTGGGGCTGGCGCATCCCGTTCCTGGTCAGCGTCGTGATGTTCGGGGTGGTGCTCTACATCCAGGCCAAGGTGGAGGACACCCCGGAATTTCGCCGGCTGCAACGGGAGGCGTCACGGTCGGAGAACGCGGTGGTCCGGGCTCCACTGGCACAGGTGCTCCGAAGCAAGTGGGGCACCATCCTGCTCGGCTGCGGGCTCCTTTCCGCCACCAACAGCCTTTTCTACGTCAGCATCTCCGGGCTTTTGAGCTATGGCACGGGTTCTCTCGGACTCGAGCGCAATCCCCTGCTCGCGGTCGTGCTGGCCGGTTCCGTGGCGATGCTGGTGACCATCCCGTGGTCTGGTCATATCTCGGACAAGGTCGGCCGGCGGCCGCTGATCCTGATCGGTGGTCTGGGCGTCGCCGTGTGGGCCTTTCCCTACTTCGGGCTCGTCGACACCGCGTCGCTGCCGCTGATCTTCGTCGCGGTGGTGGTGGGTTTCGTCTTCCAATGCCTCACCTACGGCCCGATCGCGAGTTTCCTCGGCGAACTGTTCGCACCCGCCGTTCGCTACTCGGGTGCTTCGCTGGCCTACCAGCTCTCCGCCATCATCGTCAGCGGCGGCACGCCGTTCCTCATGACCGCCCTCATCGCGAAGACCGGGAGCACCGTGCCGGTCGCCGTCTACATCATGCTCATGGGGCTGATCACCTTTGCCAGCGCGTGGTTCCTGCCCGAAACGAACTCCGCGGAGATCCGCGACGATCCGCAAGCCGTCCCGGGCACGCAGCTCTACCGCTGAGGGGGTTCCCATGACCAGAGCGAGAACAGCCGCAAGGGGCGCCAGGACCCGCCGGCTCGCCGTACTGGCGACCATGGTGGTGCTGGCAGGCGTGGCTCCGTTCCCCGCGGCCGAATCGGCCCCCGCGGCGACGGACCCGGGGTGCGCCGGATTGGCTCAGCTGGAGATCCCATCATCGGTCATGAGCCTGCCGACATCGGGCGGTCGCGTCTCCTCGGCCTCGGTCACGACGAGCGTTGTCAGTGGTCAGACCATCGAGTACTGCCAGATCGACGCCGACCTCTTTCCCGTTGATCCCGCCGCGCCCGATATCAAGATGCGCGCCGACCTGCCCTACGGCTGGAATCGCAAGGCGATGATGTTCGGTGGCGGCGGCTACAACGGCACGATTCCCGACCTGACCTCGAATGTCCCGTTCGGCCCCGCGGACCAGCCGGCGCCGCTGGCCCGGCGCTATGCGACGTTCGCCAGCGACTCCGGCCACCAGCAGAACCCGGCGGTCCTGCCCACTTTGGACGGATCATTCGGGGCGAACGACGAGGCGCTGACCAATTTTGCGGCCGGTGACGCACTCAAGAAGACCCTTGACGCGAGCCTGTTCCTCATCCGCCACGCCTACCACACGAAATCTGCCGAGGTCTATTTCGCGGGAGGTTCGACCGGCGGCCGCGAAGCCCTCAACGTAGCGCAACGGTGGCCGACCGCTTTCGACGGCGTGATCTCCGCCTATCCCGCCTGGAACAATCTCAGTGAAATTCTGGACCTGGGATATCTGGCGCAGGTGCTGTCCCGCCCCGGCGCATTTCCCGGCGTCGAAAAACAGACTCTCCTCTACAACAGCGTCATCACCGCATGCGATGGTCTGGACGGGGTCACGGACAAGGTCGTCTCGAACTGGAGCAATTGCCGTTTCGATCCTCGCGCGTTGCGCTGCATCGGCGGTATCGATGCCGGCCCGGCCTGTCTGTCGGACGCCCAGATCACGGCCGTGACCGCGATGTCCTCCCCGTTCAGGTGGCCGTATCGGATCGCCAGCGGCGAGACCGGATACCCCGGTTTCCCCTTCCTCTCCGGGGCGGATATGCGGACCCCGTTCCTCGGGTTCGGCACCACCGCACCGGCCGATCCGATGCCGGTGACGAGCGGTTATGGGCTGCAATTCTGGGATCAATGGGTCAAGTATTTCCTGACCCGGGACAGTCGTTACAACTCTCTCGGCGTGGATCCCCGGAACCCCGGGAAATGGCTCGACCGGATCAGTGACCTGTCCACCATCGAGGACCGCAACAACGCGGATCTCGGCCCGTTCGCCCGTGCCGGCGGCAAGCTGATCCTGCTCCACGGCGCCGCGGACGAACTGGTCTCCCCCAGCTCGACGAGCGACTACTACGAGCGAGTCCGCGACGTGCTGGGCGCCGGGCCGACCCGCGCCTTCCTGCGGTACTACGTCGTGCCCGGGGCGAACCACGCGAACTTCGGCACGCCGGCGTTCGCCGCCGGCTGGGACTCGCTCTCCGCGCTCGAACGCTGGGTGGAAAACGGGCAGCCACCGGCGAACCCGGTCGTGGCCGACGTGAGCCACAACCGCACCCGTCCACTGTGCGAATATCCGGCCTGGCCCCGGTATCGCGCGGGTGATCCGAACAGCGCGGCGAGCTTCACCTGCACCCGGTGACGTGTCGGGCCGCATCATCCGGGGTAGCCCGGCACGATGTGCCGCTTGTTCGGAATGTCCGCCGCACCGGAGCGGGTGCGGGCCACGTTCTGGCTGCTGGACGCGCCGGACAGCCTGGCCCGGCAGAGCCACCGTGAGCCGGACGGCACGGGGCTGGGGATCTTCACCGCCGACGGCCGGCCCGACCTGCGCAAGCAGCCGCTGGCCGCGTACGAGGACGAACAGTTCACCCGCGAGGCCAAGGACTGCGAGTCCACCACATTCGTCGCACATATCCGCTACGCCTCCACCGGCGGGGTCGATCCGGTCAACACGCACCCCTTCGAGCAACAGGGCCGGTTGTTCGCCCACAACGGAGTCATCGGCGATCTGTCCACATTGGACCAAGAACTGGGCGAGCATCGCGATCTGGTGCGCGGCGACACCGACTCGGAACGGTTCTTCGCCCTCATCACCGCGCACATCGGCGCTCAGGGCGACGTCGGCGCCGGGATCGCCGCCGCTGCCCAGTGGGTGGCCGGGCACCTGCCCGTCTACGCGCTCAATGCGGTCTTGACCACCCCGGCCGAGCTGTGGGCGCTGCGCTACCCCGATACCCACGATCTGTTCGTCCTGCGCCGCGCACCGGGCGGACAGCATGGCGACCGGCATCTGGATCACGCCGGCACCCGTCTGCGCGCCCATTCCGGTGCGCTGGTCGAGCACGCCGCCGTTGTGGTGGCCAGCGAGCGGATGGACGAAGACCCGGGCTGGCAGGACCTCGCGCCCGGTGAGCTGCTCCACGTCGGGCCCGACCTCGCCGTCACCAGACGCACCGTCCTCGACCGGCCGCCCCGGCACCGGCTCACCCTCGCCGAGCTCGGCGCGCATGCCGCCGCGTCACAGGCCCCGCGCTGATCCGGCGAGTGCGCCGGAATCAGGCCGCGACGAACTCGGCCGGATGCCCGAGAAACAGCACGCTGCAACAAAAAAAAGATGTTGCCGATAACCGCGATCGCGAATTGAATCGCCGGGAACTCACCCGACGAAAGTCACCCTGATGAACACTGCGCATTTCGGCCACGCCGGGGAAGATTCGGGAGTGACAAGAGGTATCCGGGCGGCCTTGGCGGCGTTGTGCGCCGTGGCGATACTGTGCCGTTCGTTACTGATCCGACCACAGTCATGGCTATCCGGCCTGCGTGGCAACGGTTACGTGCTGCTCGGGGTCTGCCTGCTTTCGGTCGGATTGGTAACAGCGTGCACGGCGTCACCGCAGGACGGCCCTCATCCGGCCACGCCGCCCTCGTCCGCCCCCGTCCCCGCAGGCACACCCGAGCCTCCGGCGGGCACCCCGGGCTGGCAGCTCGGCCATCCCGGGCCGGAGCACGCGATCGAGGGATTCGCGGACCACACTTCGGTGTTGCCCGGGCAGGACGTGCACCTGTTCGTGAGCACCACAGCCGCCGGCTACACCGTCACCGCCTACCGGATGGGGGCCTACCGCGACTCCGATGCGCTGCGGGTGTGGCAGTCCGCCACCGAACCCGGTCACCGGCAAGCGGCGCCCGTCGTGCAGGCGCCGACCAACACCGTGATTGCGCCGTGGCAGCCCTCGCTCACCGTGCCGACCACCGGCTGGCAGCCCGGCGACTACCTGTTCCGGCTCGACGGCGACAACGGCGCCCAGCAGTTCGTCCCGCTGACCGTGCGCAGTCCGTCCAATGCCGGGAAGATCGTGGTCGTCAACGCCGTCACCACCTGGCAGGCCTACAACCGGTGGGGCGGATACAGCCTGTACAGCTCGCCCAGCGGAGCGAAAGCCCAGCGGTCTCGTGCGGTGTCGTTCGACCGCCCGTACCAAGCCAAGGACATGCAGGGTGCGGGCGATTTTCTGTTCTTCGAGCTGCCTTTCCTGCGCTTCGCCGAGCAGGCCGGGCTGCCGCTGGGCTACGCGACCGACGCCGACCTGCACGCCGATCCGCACCTGGCGGACGGCGCCGCGGCGATCGTCACGCTCGGCCACGACGAATACTGGTCCACCGCGATGCGGCAGAACGTCACGGCCGCCCGCGACCGCGGAGTCAATGTCGCGTTCTTCGGCGGCAACGAGATCTACCGGCACATCCGGTTCCAGCCCAGCCCGCTGGGCCCCGACCGGATCGAAGTGGACTACAAGTCGTTCGCCGAGGACCCGGCGCATCTCAGCGATCCGCTCGAGGCCACCCCGGAATGGCGTTCCCCGCCGTTCCCGCGCCCGGAAAGCGTGCTGCTGGGCGGTTTCTATCACTGCAACCCGGTCCACGCCGATCTGCGCGTGGCCGCCGAAGACAACTGGCTGCTCACCGGGATCGTCCACAACGGACAGACGTTGCCCGGGCTGGTCGGCAACGAGTACCAGCGCGTCGACCTCGCGGTGCCGACGCCACGCCCGATCGACGTGCTGTTCCACTCCCCGTTGACCTGTGGGGGCCGGCCCGACTTCGCGGACACCAGCTACTACACCACACCCAGCGGCGCCGCGGTGTTCGCCGCCGGGACGCAGTATTGGATCTGCGCGCTGGGTCCGGGCTGCGACGCCGACCACGACGACCGGACGGCGAACCAGGCCATCACCGCGATCACCCTGCGTCTGTTGCGCGCCTACGCCGCCGGGCCCACCGGACGCACCCACCCGGCCCGCGACAACCTCGCCGCCCTCACCATTCCCGGCGCCACCCCGAATCCGGCAGCGACGCTGCCACCGGACAACTCCACCACCCGGTGACCGCTTCCGATGGTCCGGACGCGCGCCTGTGACTTTCCTGTGGACCAGCGGCGGCCGGCCGGGTTCCGCCAGGTTCTGTGGTGAGGTGGAGGGTATGCGGCAGGTCTGGTGGCGATCGTGTGCGGTGGTGCTGATGGCCGTCGCGCTCGTCGGGGCCGGCACCCCGGCCGCCGACCGCCCGATGCCGGTGTCCACGGCCAACGTCCGCAACACCACGACCACCACCGGGGTCGTGTCCTCGCCGTCGTTCGCCGCGGTCGGCGCGCTTTTCCGCGACGGCGCGCATTTCTGTACCGCGAGCGTCGTCGACAGCCCCATCGGTGATCTCGTGCTGACGGCCGCGCACTGTGTCCAGGCCGGCACGGACCTGTCCTTCGCACCCGGCTACCACGATGGTGTCGCGCCGTATGGCATGTGGACGGTGACCGGCGTGCTGGTGCCGGACGGCTGGACGGCGACAGCGGACCCGGATCTGGACTTCGCTTTCCTGACCGTGCGGCAGGCCGGAAACCCGGAGCCGGTGCAGGACCTGACCGGTGGCGAGGAGCTGGGGGTCAACCGTGGATTCGCCAACGACGTCACCCTCGTCGGCTATCCCGGCGACGCGCCGTCGCCGGTGATCTGCCGTAACACCACGACGCAGGCTTTCGCCTACCAGCAGCGAATCGCCTGCCCGGGGTTTCCCGACGGCACCAGCGGCGGCCCCTGGCTCACCGCGGTCGACCCGCTGACCGGGAGCGGCGTCGTGGTCGGGGTGATCGGCGGCTACGAACAGGGCGGCGACACCCCCGATGTCTCCTACAGCGCCTATTTCGACGAGGACATCCACACCCTGTTCGACGCCGCCGTGCGGTGAGGCCACCTCAGGATGCGGCGTCCGTGTTCTGCCAGCCCGAGGCCCACAAGGTCTCCGGTGCCGAGGTTCCCCGGAGGATCGTTGCGGAGCGCTGCGCGAACTCGGCGAAGGAGGTGGGCCGGAGGCCGAGTTGTTCGAACACTTCGACGGCGACGTGGGACTCCGGCCCGCCGTTCCGGCGAAGGCGGAACAGGTCGTCGAGGTCGTCGGCGAAGCGGGGCGGGAGCCCGGCCGCTCGAAGTCGCCGGTGCTTGTCTTCGGGCGCGATGTCGACATAGCGGACCGGGCTCCCGACCACGGACGTCAGAATCGCGCACACCTCGGTCATGGTCAGCGCTTCCGGCCCGGTCATTTCGTAGCTCGCCGATCGGTGGCTGCCCCCGGTCGCGATCAGGTACGCGACCTTGGCGATGTCCTCGACGTCGATCGGCGCCAGCCGGGCGTCGCCGAGCGGTTGCGCGAGCGTCCCGTCGGCCAGCATCGTCGGGATTTCGCGGTAGTAGACCTGCATGAACTGGCTGGGGCGAAGCAGTGTCCAGCCGACGCCGGCCGTTTGAAGGTGGTGCTCGATCTGCGCGTGAAAGCGGCCGAACCGGAACGGGGAGCGCGGATCCGCGCCCATCCCGGACACTTTCACGATGTGGTCGACCCCGTGGGTGACGGCCGTGTCGATCAGGTTGCCTTGCGCCTCGACCATCCGGTCATCGGCGCCGGAGATCAGGACGACCGTGTCGATCCCGTCCAGCGCCGCGGGGAGAGTGTCCGGCACAAGCAGGTCGGCTTGGACCGTCTCGATACCGGGTGCGGACGCGCGGATCTTGGCCGGGTCGCGGACGAGGATGCGTGCCGGACGGCCCTGCCGGACGAACTCACGCACCACGGCCGATCCGGTCAGCCCGGTCGCGCCGGTAATGAGGATCATCGGTTACTCCTTCGTCGAGTCTTATCCCTGTAGACGAAGCGCGCGGGCGGAATTGACCGCGCGGCGGGAATCCGGTGAGGTGGCGCCGTGTTGTGCGTGCCGTGACCTGGGACGAGATCGACGCGCTGCACCGGCAGGAACTCCTGGGCTACTGCTACCGGATGCTGGGCTCGCCGCTGGACGCGGAGGAAGCCGTCCAGGAGACGATGATGCGGGCCTGGCGCGGCCACGACGGGTTCGCCGGGACCTCATCGCTGCGGGTGTGGTTGTTCCGGATCGCGACCAACGTGTGCCTGGATTTGCTCAGGCAGCGGCCCCGGCGGGAACAGCCGGTCGACGTCACTGTTGCCGGAGACGCCGGCGCCCCGCTGGGCCGGCGAGACGACCGTCGATGGATCGCGCCGGCACCCGACAACTGGCTCCTGCCGCCCGGCGAAGACCCGGCTGAGATCGCCGTCCTGCACGAGTCGGTCCGCCTCGCGTTCGTCGCGGCCCTGCACTGCCTCTCCCCCACGCAGCGCGCAACCCTCATCCTGCGCGACGTCCTCAAGCTCAGCGCGGACGAGACCGCCACGCTCCTCGGCATCACGGTCGCCGCCGCGAACGGGCTGCTGCGGCGAGCTCGCCGGCGCCTCGCGACCAGGCCGGCCCCGGCCGCCGACCTCACCGCGGACCAAAAGGCTCTGCTCGAACGTTTCGTCGACGCGTTCGAGCGGTACGACATCCCGGCCCTGACCGCACTGCTGCACGACGACGCGACGCTGTCCATGCCGCCGTACGGACTGTGGCTGGCGGGCCGGTCCCAGCTCGAGCGGTGGTTCCTCCGCGAAGCCAGCCCGTGCCGCGGCGCCAGAGCCATACCGGTCAAGGCCAACGGTTCGCCGGCCTTCGCGATCTACCACGCCGATCAGGGGCAGCAGCCTCCGCACGCCTTCGCCATCCAGCTCGTCACCGTCCGAGACGGCCGCATCGCCGCGATCGACATGCACCTGGACCCGCGCCTGTTCCGCCTGTTCGGCCTCCCCGATCGGCTCTCCACAGGGTCACCGGGAGTCCACAGTGGACGTCACGACGACCTGGTCTCCAGCCACGCCTGATCCACCACGGTCCGGCCCTCAGCACTCACCCGCACGGCCCACCCCTCGCCCCGCTCAGGCGGGCATGCGCTCACGACGAGCCGATCACCCGGGCGCACCGGCGCCCGAAAACGCGCACCGAACCCTCCGACACCGCCAATCCGGCCGCCGAGTATCCGCGTCATCGCGAGCCCGAGATGGCCAAGGACGGCCGCTCCGTGTAGTGCCGGGGCGCCCAGCCCGGCTGCCGCCGACGCCTCGGCGGATACGTGCTGCAGGTCTGGACCTTGCCGGCCAGGGACCAGCGGTAGCAACAGCCGGTACAGGGCGATCGCGCGTGGGTCCACCCGCACTTCGGCGGTCAGGACCTCGGCGCCGGTCGCGGGGACGGGCCCCGCCCAGGGCCCGGTGTCGCCGCTCGTCCGCCGGGCTCCGCCGCCCTGGAAGAGCACGCTGTGCCGGCCGCTGAGCAGCGGACCATCCGGACCAGTCGTGCTCGTCGTGAGCCAGACCAGCAGCGCCGTCGGCTTGACCTCGAAACCGCTGACGCGGACCCGGGTGGTGGCTGTGCCGGACAGTGGCACCGGCCGGTGCACCCGGTACGCGATGCTCGCCGCCGCACCGTGGCGGCCGGCCCAGATCGTGCGGTGCAGGTGAGGAGTCCAGGGACCGGCCGCGAACGTGGCAAAAGTCGGCAGGATGAGCGGGCCCGCCGCTTCGTCCAGGTAGGGACCATCCCGCGCAGGGTCGGCACCGACGGCGACGGCATAGGTCAGCACATCCCGTAAGTCCCAGCGAACCGGGACTTCCGGCGACTCATACCCCTGCCAGGACCGAGCCTCGTCGACCACAGGCGCGTTCATGAGGGCTGCCAGACGGTCGCGGCCCCATCTCGCACCAGCGCGCCGATCTCGTCGTCACCCAGGCCGACCTCGCGCAGTATCTGCTCGGTGTGCTGGCCCAGACACGGGGCGGGCGCACCGTAGCGAGCGGGAGTTTCGCTGAACCGGAACGGGAGTCCCTGGTAGCGGTGAGACCCGGCCTCGGGATGGCTCACCTCGACATGCAGCCCGGTCGCGGCCAGCTGCGGGTCGTCGTGCAGATCCCGGCCGCTGAGCACGGGCGCCGCCGGCACACCCGCCCGCTGGAGGATCCCGGCGGCGGTGACGTTGTCGTACTTGACGGTCCAGGCCGTGAGGGCGCTGTCGATCTCGCGGCCCCGGCGTAGCCGTCCGTCCACAGTGGACAAGCCCGGATCTGACGCGAGGTCCGGGCGGCCGATCGCGGTACACAGCGCCGGCCACTGGGAGTCGGCGAGCACGGCGATCGCCAGCCAGCGGTCCGCACCGGCGCAGCGATAGACGTCGTGGGGTGCGGCGTGCCTGCTGCGGTTGCCGTGCGGGGAGAAGTCGGCTGCGGGATCGGCGAGGAGAAACTCGCCGATCCAGTGCAGCAGTCCCTCCCGCTGGGCGAACTCGACGTACTGACCGTGGCCGGTGCGCTCGCGGGCATGCAGCGCGCCCAGCACCGCGCAGACCCCCGTCAGCGCGCCGATCGGGTCCGCATAAGCCGGGCCGGTCCGGACGGGCACCCCATCGCCGTACCCGTTCAGCCAGGTCATACCCGCCAGCGCCTCCATGGTCGGCCCGACCCCGAGGAAGTCCGTCAGCGGCCCGCCGGCGCCGGTGGACGGCATCTCCACCACGATGATGTCCTCACGCAGCCGGCGGGCCTGCGGGTAGCCCAGGCCCAGTCTGCTCAGCACGCCGGTCGCATAGTTGCTCAGCACGACGTCCGCACCGGCGGCCAGCCGGGCCAGGATCGGTGCGGCGGCTCGGGATTTCAAGTCGAGGGCCAGCGAGCGCTTTCCGTGGTTCTGCGTGTTGAACCAGCTGTTGCGGTTGACCGGCCGCGTGCCAGGGTCGAGGTCCGGATAGCGGTTCGGCTCGCCACCGGCGGCAGGCCCGCGCCAGGAGTCCAGTGCGGTCGCCGCCTCGACCTTGATGACGTCGGCGCCGAACGCCGCCAGGATCCTGGCGGCCATCGGCCCCGCCCACGCGGTGGTCAGCTCCAGGACCCTCACCCCGGCCAGCGGCAATGCCCGGTCCGCCCGGCCACGGTCCGGTGCGGGGCGCGGGCCGGACGGCGGCGTGGCGCTCATCCGGAACAGCGGCCCGAGGACAGCCCGTTCCCGGCCGTCATGGTCGACGCTGCGCCAGAAGTCGCGCGCCGCCAGGTGTTCGCAGGCTCGGACATCGGCGAGGCTCATCACCGGCGCGGCCATGACCCTGGCCCGCTTCGCCGCGGCGAGCACGTCTCCCACGTAGCGGTCCTTCAGCACCGGTGCGAGTCCCGCGGCGGCGTCCTCCCACCGCTCGACGAGCTGCGCATGGGTCGCGAAACGCGGATCACCGCCCAGGCCCGGCACGCCAAGCTCCTGGCACAGTTTCGTCCACCGGCCCGGTGGGCAGAACAGCACCGCCCACCCGTCTTGGCAGGCGAAGATGTCACAGGCGCCGGCGTACTTGTGCCGGGTCGGATAGCTGCCGTTGTAGGAATACTGGGTGACCAGGTTCTGCGACATGGCCGCGGCCACCTCGTGGACACTGAGCTCGACCCGCTGCCCCACGCCCGATCGCCGCTGCACGAGCAGCGCGGCCAGAGTCGCAGCGGCGGCGGCCGCACCCGCCGAGTAGTACGCCCGGTGGCCCGACCCGTACAGCGGCTCACGATCCCCCCGGCCGGTCATGAACATCAGCCCGGACAGGGCTTGGTGGATCATCTCGCTGCCCAGCCAGCCGGCGTAGGGCCCCTCGCCGAAGTCGGTGACGCGGCAGAGCACGAGCCCCGGCTCCTCGCCGAGCATCGCGAGTAGCTGAGCATCCGTGCTGCCGTCCACGATCGCGGCATCACTCGCCCCGGCCAGGCGCCGGATCTCCCCGGCCGCAATGGCGGTCTTGCCCGTGTTGAGGTGCCAGAACAGGGCCGAGTCACCGACCGCGCTGCGCGGCGGCAGGGTGCGCACCCGGCTACCGGAAGGCGGCTCGGCGAGCAGCACCTCGGCGCCGAGGTCCGCGAGGATGCGCGCCGCGAACTGGCCGGCCACACCGTCGGACAAGTCGAGGATCCGGAACCCGCTCAACGGGGCCAGGTCCATCTAGTCCTCCTTCGTCTCGATGGACAATTGCGCGACCGCCGCCTGCCAGGCCGTCGTCGCATCGGCGGTCCGATAGGACGACAGCGACGGGTCGTGGGCGAAAGCGTGGCCCGCCTGAGGGAAGGTCAGCGTTCGCACGCCTGACGCGCGCAGCTGCGCCAGATCCTCGGCAGGGATCAGCGGATCACGCTCACCGGCGATCGCCAGTACCCGCTCCGTGCGGGTCAGGCACGTGAGCGGCTCCGCCTGGCCCGGCGCACGCCAGTGCTCGGGCAGTCGCACCATGCCGTAGAACGACACGATGCGGTCGAACCGCGGCCGCCCACTGGCCTTGAGCGCGTACATCCCGCCAAGGCAGAAGCCGATGAGCGCGACCGGGCCGCTGGTGAGCAGACTGGCCGCGGCCTCGAGCGCGTCGAGTTTGGCATCGTCGGCGAACTGCGCCACCTGCCGCGTGCGGGCTTGTTCGTCGAGGTGCTGCAGGCCGGGAAACTGTTCAGGGGCGGCGATTCGCCACCGATGCCGCTGTGCCAGTCGCAGGCACAATTCCGTGTACATACCGGTGAATCCGCGCAGTGAAGCCGAAAGTACGACGTCCCGGGTTGCCGGCACGCCGAGCGGTTCGGCCATCAGGACCGGTGTTCCGTCGCCCAGATAGGTCTCGGTCACTCTCGCGCGGACCGGGTCCCGGCTGCGGTCAGGATTTTCGCCGAGCGTGCCGGGGGCGAAGGACGAGGCGCCGGCCGGGCGGAAATCGTTGTCAGGCATGGGATCCCACATCGTGCCGGAGATGGCGGCGGAACGCGGATCCGATGTCCGCGAAGGCCTTCTCGGACGGGGCGATGGGCCCGATCTGACCGAGGAACCCGTGGATCACCCCTTCGACATCGGTGTGGTGCACGGACACGCCCGCTTGCCTCAACCGTTCGGCGTAGCGAAAGCCGTCGTCGCGCAGGGGATCGTATTCGGCGGTGAGGATGAAGGCGGGGGCGACGCCGTCGAACGTGCTCGCCCGCAGTGGCGAGACCCTCCAGTCGCCGGCAAGCCGTGGGTCGTCCAGATAGTTGGCGATGAACCACTCACACGTCTGCCGGGTCAGCAGATAGCCCGTCCCGTTGCGGTTCCAGGACTCCGACTCGAATCCGGCGTCGAGGCACGGGACGACCAGAACCTGGCAGGCGAAGCGAGGCCGCCCGGCGCGAGCGGCCAGCAGGGCGACGGCCGCGGCCAGGTTCCCGCCGCTGCTGACGCCGCCGATGCCGAGCGAACCGTCACCGCCGAGCGCCGCCGCGTGCTCCTCCGCCCATGCGGCGACGGCCACGCAGTCGTCGAGCGCCGCGGGATAGGGATGCTCCGGGGCCAGCCGGTAACCGACCGAGATCACGATCGCATCGCTCTCCTGGCACACCCTCGCCGCCTCGGGGTGCGTGCCCTCGATTCCGTCGAGAGTCCAGCCACCGCCATGGATCCACACCACGATCGGATGGGGTCCGGCCCCTCGCGGGCGGTAGATCCGAACGGGAACATCGGTTTCCGACAGCACAACGGTGTCCTCGTATCCGCCGATCGGCGCGAGGTCGATCATCCGGCGCCGCCGGCGTTCCGCGACGGCTTCGCGGGCGGATGCGACGTCGGGATATCGTTCGGCGGGGAGCACGCCAGAGGTCTGGACCTCATCGAGGAAGGCGGCAATTTCGGGCAGCAACGGCATGGCGTACCTCGGATTCGGCGCGTGGTGGTCAGTCGGCGTGGGCGGGCACGGATCTGCGGCCGAGCTCCGATTCGATCTGGATCTCCTCGAACTCGCCCGCCGCCTGCCGGCGGGACAGCAGGGTGCCGGCGACACAGCCGATGATGCCCAGCGGAAGGGCGATCAGCGTCGGGTCCGAAAGGCTGATCGGCGGGTGCGAACCCGGCCACAGCGTGGGCCCGAGAAGCATGAGCACGACCGACGACGTCAGGCCGGTGAGCACTCCGGTGATGGCGCCGGTCTTGGTGAACCGCCGCCAGGTCAAGGTGAACAGCAGCACCGGGACGTTCGTGCTGGCCGCTATCCCGAACGCCAGCGTGACGAGCACGGTCGCGTTGAAACCGGGTCCGAGTGCGACGGCCACCGCGACCACGAGGATGCCGATGGCCACCGTGGCGATCCGGCCACGCCCCACTTCGCGGTCGGACGACCGGGCCCGGCCGAACTGGCTCCAGATATCGCGAACCACCGCGCTGGAGGCGTTGACGAGCAGTCCCGACACCACGGCCACCACGGTGGCGAACGCGATGGCGGACACGATGCCGAGCGTCGTCGCGCCGCCGAGCGCCTCGGCAAGCCGGGGCGTGACCAGGTTTCCGCCGGTCGCCGCGAGTTGCTTCGTCTCAGGGCGCAGAAGCGCGCTCGCGCCGAGGCCGACGAAAGCGATGAGCACGCTCGCCACGGTGATCATCGCGACGGTCATCGTCACCGAACGCCGGGCGTGCACGGCGTCGCGGACGGTGAAGAACCGCATCATCACGTGGGGCAGCCCGGCCACGCCGAACGTCGCCGCGAGAGAAACCGAAAGCATGTTCCACGGGCTCTTCAACAGGTTCCCGGGCTTGAGCGGGTCCATACCTCCGTTCGGCGCGGTCGCCTTCGACACCATGCCCCCGATATCGCCGCCGAACCGGACGAGCAGCAGCACGCTCAGTCCAAACAGGACAGTGAGCAGCAGGACGGCCTTGACCACCTGGATCACCGTCGCGCCGTGCATCCCGCCGATCGCCACGTACAGCACCATGATCACCCCGGTGAGCACGACCGCCGCGGTGTAGTTCATGCCGGAGAGCAAGGCGAAGAGATTGCCCGCGACGACCAGCTGCGCCAGCAGATAGAACCCGGTGATGACCAGCGTCGAGATCGCGAGCACGATCCGGAACGACCCGGAACGGAAGCGGCGGACCAGCACGTCGGTGAGCGTGTACTCACCGAGGTTCCGCAGCCGCTCCGCCACCAGCAGCATGATCGGTATCCAGGCCAGCAACGGGAGCACCAGATAGAACAAGGCGTCGTAGCCGACGAGGAACATCAGCCCGATCCCGCCGAGCAGCGCCGAACCGGACATGAAGTCGCCCAGCGTCGCGATGGCGTTGCGGGCCGGGCTGATCGCCCCGCCCGCCGCCCAGAACTCCCCCGCCGTCCTGGTGCGGCGCCCGGCGAGATAGGTGAGCACCATACCCACCACGACCAGCACGGTGAACAGGATGAGGGCGACCGCTTTCCCGCTCATCGGCGCACCGCCTCGCGGGCCGCGACGGCCTCACCGGCGCGCAGGCTGTCCAGGGTGCGCCGCGCGCCGCGGGCGAACAGGGCGCACACAATCCAGGGCAGGAGAAGGATTCCCGCCGCGACGACCCAGCCGACGCTGAGCCCGCCCGGGATGCCGGCCCGCAGGAACCCCTGGCCGAACGCCATCAGGGCCAGGAACGTGAGGTAACAAGCCAGTGACGGCAGACCGAGCTTCACCACCAGCCGCCGGCGTCGCCTGCGCAGCTCGGCCGCGAGCCGTATCGCGGCATCGTCATAGGGCATCGAAGTCGGGGATGTCATAGCGCCTCCTTGCGCTCGCCGGACCGGAATCACCTATCCGCGCGGTTCTGACCGAGAGAATAGATTCCGCACCGCAGACCATGTCAAGGGTCATGCCAGATCGTTGCCGCTGTTTGACGCGGGGCCGTTCGGCGGATTAAGTTCCAGAATATGGTCTGCTGGACAGAACACGGAGGTGCGGTGTGACCACCCCAAGGCCCACCGTGGCGGAACTGGGCCACATCGGCCTTCGCTGCCACGATCTGAACCGCCAACTGGCCTTCTACACGGAGATCCTCGGCCTCACGGTCACCGATCACGACGAGCGGCTCGGCATCTGGTTCCTGTCCGCACGGCCGGATACCGAACACCACGAGCTGCTGCTGGCCGAAGGCCGGAACGTGCCGGCGGAGGCCAAGCTCATCCAGCAGGTGTCCTTCCGGTGCGAGCGGTTCGAAGACGTGCTCGGCTTCTACCGCCGGTTCCGCGAACATGACGTCCGGCTCGACATGATTGTCTCGCACGGCAACGCCATCGGCGTCTACTTCTTCGACCCCGAGGGCAACCGGTGTGAGGTGTACTGGCAGACCGGGCTCCTGGCGCGTCAGCCGTTCGTCGAGCACATCGACATCGAGACCGATCCGGAAGAGCTCTTGCAGGCTGTCCGGGCTTCGGTCGAACGCAACGGGGCAGCGGGTTTCACCGAGGAGAGCTACCGCGCCTGGACGCAAGAGCAGGGCATCGCCGGTGACACGGTCATGAGCGAGGGGACACGGCCATGAAGTTCGTCCGTTACGCAGACGGTTCCGCTGTCCGGGTCGGTGTGGTGGACGGGGAAAGCGTGCGTGTCGTCGAGGGCGCGACAGATCTGCTTCCGCTCATCGAAGCCGGCGAGTTGCACGATGCGGGCGCGGCAGCCCTACGCGGCGGCGCCGCCGTGGCCCTGGCCGGCGTGGTTCCGCTGTCGCCGATCGCCACGCCACCGACCGTGCGCGACTTCTACGCCTTCGAGCAACATGTCCGTGCCGGACGCGCCTGGCGGGGACTGGAGATGGAGCCGGACTGGTACGAGCTTCCGGTGTTCTACTTCTCCAACCCCTACGCCGTGATCGGCAGCGGACCCGTGGCGATGACCCCGGGAGCGGACTGTTTCGACTTCGAGCTCGAAGTCGCCGCCGTGGTGGGACGCGGCGGGCATGATCTGTCGGCGCGGGAAGCCGATCAGCTGATCGCCGGCTACTGCGTGCTCAACGACTGGAGCGGCCGCGATGTCCAGCAGCGCGAGATGAAACTGTCGATGGGCCCCGTGAAGGGCAAGGACACCGCCACCAGCCTCGGCCCCTACTTCGTCACGCCCGAGGAGATCGCCGACTTCCGTGAGGGCAACGGCTATCGGCTGGAAATGACCTGCAGCGTCAACGGTGTCCGCTACTCCCGCGCCCGGTGGTCCGATGTGTACTGGTCGTTCGGCGAGATGATCGCCTACGCCTCGCGCGGTACGGAGGTCCGGCCCGGTGACGTCATCGGTTCGGGCACCTGCGGCACCGGCTGCATCCTGGAACTGTCCCGCAGTCACGACGCCGCCACTTATCCCTGGCTGAAACCGGGTGACGAAGTCATCGCCGCGATCGAGGGCCTCGGCGAGTTGCGCAACACGGTCACGAAACCCGCCGCGGTGCTGCCCTTGCGGCCTCGCGACGCACCACGGCCGTGACCCCGAAATGGCCACTGTGGACGGTACTGACCCCGAGGAGACCTTCATGATCCCCGCGCAGTGTGACGTGGCCGTCGTCGGCGCCGGCCCGTCCGGACTCATGGTCGCCACCGAGCTCGCCCTCGCGGGTGCCGACGTCGTCGTACTCGAGCGGCGCGGCGAGCCGGCGCTGCCCAGGGCCGGGACACTCGCCTCGCGGGTCCTCGAAATCTTCGACTCCCGCGGCCTGGCCGACCCGGTACTGACGAGGGCCTTCGAACTGCACGAGGACCCACGGGCCACGGTCGGCATCTGGGCCGGTTTTCACGGCGTCCGCTTCGACCGGATCGACAGCACGTTCCCCTACGTACTGATGTTCGCGCAGATGGAGGTCGAACGGATCCTGGCGGCCCGCGCCACCGAACTCGGGGCGCGCATCGTGCGGCTGGCCGCCGTCACCGGCCTGACCCAGCACGACGACCACGTGCGGGTCGAGGTGGAGCAGACCGGGGGTCCGGCGACCATCGAGGCCCGGTATGTGGTGGGTGCGGACGGAGCGAACAGCACCATCCGCCGCGCGGCCGGTATCGGGTGGCACGGCCAGGAAGCCGATCGCACGGCCGTCAACGTCGACGCCGAACTCGATTTTCCCTTCCCCGACCCGGTGACCGTCACGAACGATCTCAACGGGTGGGGACTCGCGTACCCGCTCCGCAAGGGCGTGACGCGGTTCGGCCTGATCGATGCCGTCGCCTCGTACGAGGGCCGGGACGTGCCGGTCACACTGGAGCAGGCCAAGCACATGCTGCGGCGGATCTACGGCCGCGACTTCGGCATCGAATCGGCGAAGATCTCGCGGTTTCACAACGCGATGTTCCAGGCCGCCGCGATGCGGGACCGGCGTGTGCTGCTGGTCGGCGAATCGGTCCGGGTGCACTACCCGGCCTCGGGCGTGGGCATGAACTTCTGCCTGCAGGATGCGTTCAACCTCGGCTGGAAACTCGCCGCGACCGTACGCGGCTGGGGCGCGGCGGACCTGCTCGACAGCTACGAGGCGGAACGCCGTCCCGAGATCGAGCGCCTGCTCGATGACGTACGCCGGCAGTGCGCCGTGCAGTTCGAGTTCTCCCCCGAGATGCTCGCCCTCAAGCGCATGATCGAGGGTGAGCTCATCCCGGTCCCCGACGTCAACCGGCTGCTGGCCGAGAACCTGTCCGGTATCTCCGCCCGTTACCTCCCGGCGTCCCCGGCCGCTCCGCCGGTCGTCGGGCGGCGGCTGCGGGATTTCGTTCTCGACGACGGGGTCCCGCTTTTCCACCGGCTGCGCGAACAGCGGTTCCTGCTCCTCACCACCGGAGAACGGCCCGACGAACTGCCGGACCAGGTGCGCGCGGAGCCGCTGCGCCGGATGCCGGACTCGCTGACCGGGTTCGACGCGGTGCTGCTCCGCCCTGACGGCCACATCGCCGCGGCAGCCGCCGGGTCCCTCGACCGCGCCGAGATCGACCGCTGGTTCGCGAAGCGCGCCTGAACACAGTGCTGCCCGCCAACCACCTGGAGGTTTACTGTGTGAGCAGCAACACTTTCGGGTAGCCCGGTGACTCTCATCGTGACGCGAGGTGATGCGGGATGTTCACTCAGATCCTCGATCCTGTGCACAGCGTGCTGGGTAGTACGTTGCTGGCCCTGGTACCTGTTGCGGTCCTGCTCGTAGTGCTGGCGGTGGTGCGGCTCTCGGCGTGGCAGGCGGTGATCATCGGCGCCATCGTCACCCTGGTCGAGGCCATCTTCATCTGGCACACGCCGGCCAAAGACGCCTTCACCGCGTACGGGCTCGGCGCGGCGACCGGATTCTGGTCGATCAACTGGATCGTGTTCTGGGGGGTGATCATCTACCACACGCTCGTGGTGACCGGCGCGTTCGACGGGTTCAAGCGGTGGCTGGTGAGTCAGGCGACCGGCGACATCCGGGTGCAGACGATCCTCATCGCCTGGGCGTTCGGCGCGCTGATGGAAGGCCTCGTGGGGTTCGGCTACCCGTGGGCCGTGGTCGCGCCGCTGCTGATCGGGTTCGGCATCGCGGACCTGGCCGCGGTGCGGGTGGCCGCGCTGGCCAACAACGCGCCGGTGTCCTACGGGGCTCTCGGCGCGCCGGTGATCGGGCTCGCCGCGGTGACCAGCCTGCCGCTGCTCAGCCTGTCCGCCGCGATCGGCAAGATCGTCGCCGTGCTCGCGCTGGCCCCACCGTGGCTGCTGATCTACCTCGTCGCCGGGCGGCGCGGCTTCCGCACCGGCTGGCCGCTGGCGATCGTGGGGTCGTTCGGCTACATCGCCGGCCAGTACCCGACGTCGCAGTGGCTCGGCCCGTACCTCCCCGACATCATCGGTTCCCTGGTGTGCTTCGGCGCGCTGCTGATCCTGCTGCGGTTCTGGCGACCCTCCGTGCAGCTCGGCTTCGGGGGCCGCGAACTCACCCCGACGGAGATGGAGGTACCGCGAAGCGCCCCCGGCGCGACGAGGGCACCCTCGAGCGGCGCGGCCCGGGGCCTGATCCCGTTCGGGATCCTGGTGGCGGTCGTGGTCGCGTGGACCGGACCGTGGTCACCGCTTCCGAACTACATCCCCTTCGCGCCCAAGATCTCCGCGATCTCCTCGCTGACCGGTAAGACGACGAGCACCACGTGGAGCTTCGCGCCGTTCATCGCCGGCACCGCCATCCTGGTGAGCTGGCTGCTCATCGCCGCGTACCTGCGGCCCCGCCGCGAGCAGCTGCGCGAGGTGTTCAGCCACACCTTCCGGCAGACGTGGGGCGCACTGCTCGTCGGGCCGCTGATCTTCGGGCTGGCGCAGGTGTTCAACTTCTCCGGCATGGCGAACTCGATGGCCAACGGCTTCTCGAAGGTCGGCACCGCGTTCATCGTGCTGGCGCCGATCCTCGGCTGGATCGCCGTCGCGCTGTCCGGGAGCAACACCTCGGCCAACGCGGTGTTCGGCCAGTTCCAGGCCACGGTGGGCCGGCTGCTCGGTGCCCCCGTCCTGCTGTTCCCGGCACTGAACTCGGTGGGCTCGGAGGTCGGCAAACCCGTCGCGCCCCAGACGGCCAGCGTCGGGGTGGCCACGACCAGCCTCGTGCGTCAGGAAGGACATGTCATCCGCCACAACATGGGCTGGACACTGGTGATCCTGGTGTATCTGATCGGGATCGGGGCGCTGTTCTACTTCCTGCTCCCGAACTCCATGCAAATCTGATCGGCCTGCTTTGTCGGTGATGCAGCAGGCGAAACAGCGCCGGTGGGCGGTGGTGGCGGTCGCGGCCGCCTTGCTGGTGGCCGCGCCGCTGCTCGTGGACGCGGTGCGGCCGCCCACGCAGTCCCTCGATCCCGGGCGGTTGCGTGAGCTGGTACTGCGGTCGGTGACCGCGCCCTACCAAGGGCATGCGCAGAGCACCGGGTCGCTCGGGCTGCCGGAGCTGCCGAACCTGGCCGACGTCTCGGCATTGTTCTCCGGCACGACGAGCATGCGCGCCTGGTACGCCGGTCCCGACCGGTACCGCGTCGCCGTGCTCACGACCGCCGGCGAGCACGACATCTACCGCCTGCCCGAGGGCGAGTACACGTGGGACTACAGCGCGAACGCGCTCGTCGAGCTTCGGGGCCCGCCGACCGTCCGCCTGCCTCGCGCGAGTGATCTGCTGCCGCCGGAGCTTGCCCGGTGGCTCCTGCAGTCCGCGCCCGCGCAGGCCGTGACCACGTTGCCTCCCCGGCGCGTCGCGGGGATCACGGCGTCGGGGTTGCGAGTCGACCCCGACGACCCGGACACCACCATCGGCCAGGTCGACGTCTGGGCGGACCCGGTCACCGGCCTGCCGGTCCGCGTCGAAGTGACGGCACGCGGGCAGCACGCGCCGGGTCTGGTCACCGAGTTCGACGAGGTCGACCAGACCGCTCCCCTGGTCACCGCGCCACAGCCCGCGCCGGGCACCGGATACAGCGTCACCGACGCCCCGGACATCGCGAGCGCACTGGGAACACTGGGCCGGGCCCGCTTGCCCGCGACGCTCGACGGCCGCGTCATGCGGGCGGCGAACGTCGCCGGTGTCCAGGGCGCCGCGTTGTACGGTGCGGGCCTCACCACGTTCGCCGTCGCCGCCGTGCGTGCCGATATCGCCCGGTCCGCGGCCGACTCGGCGGCCAAGGCGGGCGGAGCGACCGTCAAGCTGGCGGGCGGCACCGGGGTGTTCCTGTCCATCGCGCCACTCTCGCTCGCGATCGTGCAACCGTATGGTGCGCGCAGGGGCTATCTGCTGGCCGGCCTGGTCACGCCCCCGGTGTTACAGGCCGCCGGCGACGAACTCTCCCGTCCGGGCAGGAGCAGCCGATGATCGTCACGCACGCGCTGACCAAACGGTTCGGCCACACGCCGGCCGTCGACGCCGTCGATCTGCACGTCGGCGAGGGCGACCGCTACGGCCTCCTCGGGCCGAACGGCTCAGGCAAGACGACCTTGGTGCGCATGGTGCTCGGCCTGGTGTACGCCACCAGCGGCGACATCGAGGTGCTGGGCAGGCCCGTCCCGAAACGGATCGCCGAGGTCCTCCCGGACGTCGGCGCGCTGATGGAGGGCCCCGGCGCGTACGGACATCTGTCCGGGCGGCGCAACCTCGCGTTGCTCGACGCCGCCGGACCGCGCGGTGACCGGCGGACCCGGCGCCGCCGCATCGGCGAGGCGCTCGAACGCGTCGGGCTGGCCACGGTCGATCAGCGCCCGGTGAAGACCTATTCGCTGGGTATGCGGCAGCGGCTCGGGCTCGCCGGCGCCCTGCTCAGCCGGCCCCGCCTGCTCATCCTCGACGAGCCGACGAACGGCCTGGATCCCCAGGGCATCAAGGAGATCCGCGAACTGCTCACCGCGCTGAACCAGGATGGGACCACCGTGTTCTTGTCCAGCCATCTGCTGGCCGAAATCGAGCAGCTGTGCACGCGGGTCGGGATCGTCGATCGCGGCCGCCTCGTGATCGAGAACGACCTCACCGTGCTACGTGCGGCGACCGGGCGGGTCCTCGTCGCGACGCCGGACGCGGCCCACGCCGTCGCCGTCCTGGACGGGCAGCTCGAGTCCCGCGACGGCGACCGGCTGGTCATCCGGCACGACGATCCGGCGGCACTGAACGCTCGCCTCGTCGGAGCCGGAGTGCGCGTACGGTCGATCCGCGCCGAACGACGGACGCTGGAACAAGTCGTCATCGACGCCACCGGACCCGGATCGGACCGCTTCGGGGAGGCCCGATGATCGGCGTGGAACTGCGGAAACTCCTGCTGCGGCCAAGAATCTGGGCGAGCGTGGCGCTGCTGTGCCTGCTGCCCGCGATCGTCGCGGTGTTCCTGGCGACCGCGGATTTTCCGCCGCCGCCAGGGCAAGGCGGCGCGTTCCTGTCGGCCGTGGTGAACGACGGCTCGCTGTATCCCGCCGCCGCGCTCGCCCTGGTCCTGCCGCTGTTCCTGCCGATCGCCGTCGCGGTCGTCGCCGGGGACTCGGTCGCCGGGGAAGCCGCCGGCGGCACGCTGCGGTACCTGCTCGTCCGGCCGGTCGGCCGGACCCGGCTGCTCGCCGCGAAACTGATCGCGCTCGCCGTGTACGTCACCGCCGCCATCGTGATCGTCGTCCTGACCTCACTGGTGCTGGGAGTGCTGCTGTTCGGCACCGGCGCTCCGGTGGCCCCAGGAGCTCCGCCGGCCGGCGTGATCTCCTTGTCGGGCGCGCCGCTCAGCTCGTCCGGCCTGGGGCTGCGGCTGCTCGGCGCGGTCGCCTACATCGTGCTGTCGATGCTCGGGTTCGCCGCGATCACGGTGCTCCTGTCGACCTTGACCGACTCCGCGCTCGGCGCCGCACTCGGCGGTCTGGCCGTGCTGATCACCAGCTCGGTGCTGGAAACCCTCGACGCGGCCGCGCCGGTGAAGCCCTACCTGCCGACCCACTACTGGCTGTCCTGGATCGACTTCTTCCGTGATCCGGTGTTCTGGCGCAACATCGATCACGGGTTGCTGCTGCAGGCCGGCTACATCGTGGTGTTCTTCGGCGCGGCCTGGGCCAACTTCACGACGAAGGACATCACGAGCTGACCGGACACTGAGCCGGTGCCGTCATCGGCGCGGTGCTCAGCGCGCGCAGGACGAGCGCGACGACCTCCGGATCCGTGGGCAGGTCGCCGTGCGCCGCCCGGTCACCCGGGCACACCTGCTGCAGCGGCACGTTGACCGCGCCGTCGAGCCGGGCGGAGTCCGGCGGGGTCACCACCTCGTCGAGCTCGGTCCACACCGACAGCCACGGCAGCCCGGTCGGGAGCGCCTGCTGCTCCAGCTGCCGCAGCAGCGCGCTGCCCGGAGCCAGCTGCTGACATGCCGTCGGGCAGGCACCGGGAACGGCGGCTCCGCCCGCTGCCGCCAGCCGCGTCCCGTGCAGCGGCGCCCCGAGCGTCACGACGCGGCGCGCCTGATGCTCGCCGCCCTCGCGAGCCACCCACAACCGGGCCACCACCCCGCCGGCCGAGTAGCCGATCACGTCGACCGACGGCGCTCCCCCTTCGTACGCCCGCTCCACCGCGGCGGTGAGCACGCCGACCTGCGCGAGGAGATCACCCGTGCCGTCCCCGGGCAGGGTCAGCACCTCGGCCGCCTGCCCGGTGCCCCGCCGGATCCGGTCCGCGAGCTGGTCGAGCGCGGCCTGCCCGCCGCCGTAACCGGGGACCAGGAGCACCGTCCCCGGCTTGTCCTGCGCGGGCGTTCCGCTGCGCGGCGTGGCACTCCGGCCGCCCGCGGCGACGAAAGCCGCGACGGCACCCACGAGCACCACCAGCGCCACCGCGGCCAGCAGCAGCCGCCGGCGCGGGCTGATGCCGCGCCACCCGATCCGAACACGCACCCTTCCATGGTGCCGATCCCTTGGGCGCGAGTTGAGTCTTCCCGTCGCGCGAGTTGTGCGTTCCGCGCGACGGGAACGCGCAACTCGCGCGACCGGAACGCGCAACTCGCGCGACCGGAACGCGCAACTCGCGCAGTCGGGGGCCGCGGCGGCACGCTCATCCGCGCAGCGCGGCCCGATCCGGTTCGCCGAGCAGGTCGTGGCGCACCGCGAACGAGGCCGCTTCGAGCCGGGAGTGGACGCCCAGCTTGGTCATCAGCGCCTGCACGTGACTGCGCACCGTGGTGACGGACACCCCGAGCCGCCTGGCCATGGCGTCCGTGCGCAGCCCGTCGACAAGGAGTTCGAGGCATTGCCGCTCCCGCACGGTCAGATACCGTGCGAGCAGCACTTCGGGATCGGCTTCGGCGGATTCGCGCCGGCGTCTTCGGATCGGCAGGTCGGTCACCAGCTCACCGCGCATGACCTTCTCGATCGTCGCGACGAGGCTCGCGCATCCGCGCGACTTGTGCACATAGGCGGCGGCCCCGTCCTCCACGGCCGCGACCATCGAATCGATCGTCGGATCGGCGGTGAGCACAACGGTCTTCGTGCCCGGGCTCGCCGCCCGCACGGCCGGCACCCCGTCGTGGTGGTCGTCGTCGCCGAAGCGCAGATCCAGCACACAGACATCCGGTTGATGAGCACGGACGGACGCCACGAGGCTCCCGAAGTCATAGGCCGACGCGACCACCGTGATCCCGGCTTTCGTCAACATCGGGATCATCGCTTCGACGAGCAAAGCGTGATCATCACCCAGCACCGCACTGATCATCAGATATCCCTCCCGGCGGCGGTGCCGCCGCTGCGCTCCCCGTAGGCGTCCAGGCTCACCCGCGTCAGCGTCCCCGCCGGCGCGCGGCTTTCGAAGGACACGTCCACGCCCAGCGCCCGGCTCAGCCTCGTCACCGTCGCCAGCCCCATCGAGGCCCACCCCGGCTCGCCGAGGCCGATGCCCGGACCGTCGTCGGCTATTTCGACCACAATGGGAGATACCTCTGTAATCGCGACCGAAACCGTGCCACCGCTGCCGGCCGCCCTGGCCGCGTTGCCGATCAGGTTGGACAGAATGCGCCACAGCACGCCGCCGTCGAGGTCGGTGACCGGCTCCGGCCCGCCGACGAGCGTGACCCGCGCCGGCCCCGTCGCGTCCGCCTGTTCGGTCAGCTGCGCGAGCAGCGAGCGCACCGCCACCGGCTCACCGCCGACCGCGGGCTGGAGCGCCTGCTCGATCAGCGTGGTCAGCGCGCGGGTCTGCGCGCGCACCAGTTCGAGCTTCCGCCGCGCGGACGCCTCGGTCACATCCTCGGACAGCGCGGCGTCCACCAGATAACTGGCGGCGGCCACGGCGTGCCCGATGTCGTGGATGAGCGCCCGGAGATCGTCGGCGTACCGGTCCGCCTGCCGTCTGCCACTGTCCCGCCGCCGGTCGGGAAACGCATTCATCGTGCCACCTCGAGGACGGCTGTCCATTAGCCGTTAACCCGTTCGTCATTGTGTCGTTGGAATGCGCGGAGACGTTACGAAGTCCGGTCCGGGGTAAGAATCATGGTGGAGAAAACGGAAAAAACGGATCTGTGTTGAGCCGCTGGAGTACCGCCAGCAGATCGGGATGATCAGTCAGCCGGCCGCCGGCGTAATTCCAGGCGAACGTGAGCTGCCCGCTCCAATCCGATTTCTGCCATTGCGCGATCATGTGCTCCAGTTCGAGCGCGGTCGGCCAGCGGTACATGCCCGCGCCGAAAGCCTGTAGCAGAGCCACATACCGGTGCACACCCGCCGCGCGCAGTGCCTCGATGTAGGCGGGGATCAGCGACCAGTCACAGGCACGCCCGGAAAGACAGGGATAGGGGTCGGTGCCGATCACGTCGGTGCTGCCGGCAAAAGCACGGAACTGGGCGGGATCGTCGATGTTGGCCAAAGTGAAGTGCCGCGGATCGGGATCAAGTGAGCGGACAAGGCGGTCGCGGGCACGGAGGTCGGCGGGCGCCGAGGGGCAATTGCCCGCGGAATTCGGTTCGTCGGCGAGAAAGTAAGCACCCGTACGGGGGGCTTTCGCGAGCTGGAATTGGGCGAATAGCGCGGTGACCTTGGCGTCGCTCCAGGACAAGGTGCAGGTGCTGTTGTCGTATCCGCCCAGCCACACCAAGGCTTCCTGTCCTGGCGGCACGGCCGAAATCTCGGCCGGTGTCACGTCGGCAAGCTGAAATCCGTACTGTGCGGTATTCGTCGCCCCGGTGTCCAGCACCGCCGTCAGAAAAGGACGCGGCGGCGGGCTCGGCGCGGAGCTCATGCACGCGGTGGCGAGCATCATGATCACGACGAGGCCCGCGGCGGTACGCGAACACCGGCGTAGGTGGCCGACCGCCCTTCCGGAATCGGGACGTCGTTTCATCGCCGGGCCAGCATCGCCGCTCGCAGGCACGCGAGCCTCGTACGTTTGGGGGTGCCGTGCACCTTCAAACAGATGAGGACACCGCCCCCGCCGTCGCTCAGGATGTGCCGATGGAGCGGACGCGGGTGTTCTTCGTGGACGACCATCAGGTCCTGACGGAGGCACTTTCCACGTTGCTCTCCGACGACCCCGAGCTGCGCGTGGTCGGCCACGGCACCAGCTGCGACCCGCAGCTGACCACCGTGATCGCGATGCTGCGGCCCGACGTGATCACGGTCGAGATCGCCGCCGCGCCGGCGGAGCCTGGGCGGCTGGTCGAGCGGCTGCTGGCCGCGACGCCCGATGCCCACGTCGTCGTCCTGACCAGTTCGCATGATGCCGCGCAGGCGCTCGAGGTGGCGCGAGCCGGCGCGACGGCGTGGGTGAGCAAGGAGTGCTCCGCCGAATACTTCGTCGAGGTGCTGTGCGGGGTGTGCCGCGGTGAGGCGTTCTTCCCCGCCGACCTGCTCGGCATCGTGTTGCACGAACTACGCGAGGACGTCCATCGCGCGCGCGTGCACAGCCGGCTGCTCGACGTGCTGACCACTCGCGAATGCGACGTCCTCACCGGCATGACCGCCGGCTGGTCGAGTGCGCGCATCGCGCGGGAGCTGTACCTGTCGCCGCACACCGTACGCAGCCATATCCGCGCGATACTGGCGAAACTCGGGGTGCACAGCCGGCTCGAGGCGGTTCAGAAGGTGCGCGCCGCCGGCCTGGATCCACCCGGCGACGCGGCGGTGATCGAGCTGCCGGACCGCCGCCCCACATCTGAGGTAACGCATTTACCTCATCGGTAGGAGTCACGACCCCACGACCCGCGCTTAGCGTCGAAATCTGGTTTCGCCCGCGTTCCCCTTCGAGGTGGTCGAATGGAGTTCAACGAGGCCCTGCGCCGCACGTTCGCCGGCCATTGGCGGCTGCTGGTCTGTTTCGTCGCGGTACCGCTGCTGGTCGTCGCCGTCATGCACGCACTGTCGTCACCGTCCTATGTGGCCACCGGCCGGATCCAGGCATCGAGCACCCCACCCGGCACGGACACCGAAGCCGACGCGGTGCTCAACCGGGTCGCAGGAATCGCGACGAGTCCCGCCGTGATCAACGATGCGCTCCGGCAAGCGGGCATCACCACCCGCGACGCGAACCAGCTGGCCGGCGGCGACGTCGCGGTGGGCAGGCTGGGCAGCTCGGCGGTGTTCAACGTCAGCGTCACCGACCCGAGCCCGCAGATCGCGACCGGTCTCGCCGGCGCGCTGGCCACCCAGGTGGTCACGTTCATCAACGGCGCGGGGGATCCGCGGACCACCGCGCTGGTCACCCAGCTGACCAGCCAGCAGCAGAATCTGCTGGCGCAACGCCAGCAGGTCGCGGCGAAGCTCGCGCTCGCCAGCGGACCACTCGACACCGCGAACCTGTCCGCCCAGCTGTCCACATTGGACCAACAGCTCAACGACCTTGGATCGACGCTGCGCCAGCTGCAGTCGACGGTACTGAGCACCGGTGGTTCCGCGGCGGTCATCTCGATGCCGCCACCCGCCACCCAGGCGCCGTCGAAGCTCGCCACGGATCTCGGTCTCGCCGGGCTGGCCGGTCTCATCGCGGGGTTGCTGGTCGCGACCGTGCTCGAGGTCGTCCGGCCGCGGGTCGCCGGCGCGCGTGAGTTCGCGCGGGAGCTGGGCACGGTGGACCTCGGCCGGCTGACTCCGGCGCCGGACGGTGGCGACGCGGTCACCATCGACGTCGCAACAACGGTGGCGCTGCGGGAAACGGTGACACGGACCGGGACCGGCACCATGGTCGTCACCGGCCCGCTGCCCGCGCCGCGGCTGTCCGCGCTCGCCGAGGAGCTGGCCAACCGCCTGTCGCCCGGCCACGGCACGGGGGGCGCCCCGTCGGCCGACGGGGTTTCCGCACGGCCTGCCGGCTTCGCCGACCCCGGCCGCACGGCCACCCTCGATCCGGTCATGGAGCTGCTGCCGCAGCACGAGGCCGTCGAGGTTCGCGCGCTGCCCGACGTCGACACCACCTCCGGGAACGGGCGGCGCGGTCTGCTCGTCGTGGCTCCCGACCTCACGCTCCACCGCGAAGTGGACGACATCCGCACGCTCATCGCCGCCACGGGCTGGCCGGTGCTCGGCGTCCTGGGCATGCGAGCTCTCCGGCGTCGCGAGAGCAGCCGTGAAGGGGGGCCGGCGTGACCGTCATGTCCGGTGAACCGCCCCGGGTCAGGCTGGACTGTGCAGCCACGGCCGGCGGCCTCGGCAGGGTGCTTCAGGCCGCGACCGGGATGCTCGCCGACGCCGGGCTGATCCGGCTCGCGGGTCCCGACGAACCCGCCGAAGTGGTGCACACGGTCGGCGAGGTCGCACCATGGCGTGGCCCCGGCACGGCCCACCGGGTGCACACCGTCGACCGGGTGGTGCTTCGCCGCCGGGGGCTGGCCGTGACCGCGGGCTGGGCACACCGGCAGCGACGGTTCGCGGGCGGAGCCGGGACCTGGCTGGTCCACGGCCGGATGGCGGCGCAGGTCCTGGTCGGGGCGGGCGTCGTCGACGGTGATCGCGTGCACGGGCTGCCCCTCGTGGCGCCGCCGGGACCGCCCGCCGGCAAGCTGGACCGCTCGAGCGTGCGTGACCGGCTCGGCATCGCACCCGGGGTCGTGCTGGTCGTGGGCGCCGATCACGGCCCCGGGCAGAGTGTGCCGGGGTGGGCCGAGACGATCGGCAGGCTGCACCGGACCGATGTCGTGGTGATGCGCCACGAACCCGGTGGCTCGCTCGCGTTCGACGAGCTGCTCCTCGCCGCGGACCTGTTCGTCGCGGCCGGGCTCGCGCTGACGGCGTGCAACCCGGGTGCGGCCGCCGTCGCCGCCGGGGTCCCGGTGATCGCGGCGACCACCGACAGTGCGGCCGAACTCGTGCGGTTCGGCCGCACTGGTTTCGTCGTCCCCCCGCATCCGGCCGCGATCGCGGCCGGCGTCCGGGCCAGTCTCGACGGCGTGCTCCCGCGCGGCGCCCCCCGCCCGCCGCGACAGCGCATCGAGGCCCTGCTGCACCCGGTCGCACGGGGGCTGCTCAGCGGGTACCACCGCGCGCTCGCCACCCGGCGGGCGCCCGCCGCACGGAGCCGGCCATGACCGCCGGAACGCGGACTCGCACGGTGCCGTTCGCGCGCTGCCACATCGTCGCGGAAGCGCACGAGGCCGTCGAGCGCGTGCTGGCGAGCGGGTGGCTGACCACGGGACCCCAGACGATGGCGTTCGAGGACGAGTTCGCCGGCCGGCTCGCCGCACGCGAAGCCGTCGCCGTCAGCTCGTGCACGGCCGCGATCGAACTGGCGTTACGAGCACTTCGCCTGCCTCCGGGCGCGCCGGTGTTCACGCCGACCCTCACCTTCTGCGGCGCGGTGCACGCGATTGTCCACAGTGGACTTCAGCCGGTACTGCTGGACACCGACGAGCGGACGCTGACCGTCGATCCCGCCACGGTCGCCGCCGCGGCCGGCCAGGTCCGGCCCCAGGCGATGATCGTGCAGCACATGGCCGGCTACCCGGTGGGGGTCGCGGCCCTCGCGGACGCGGCCGGTCTGCCCGCCGGGCGAGTCGTCGAGGACGCGGCACACGGGCTGGGCGCCATGATCGGCGGCCGGGCGGTCGGCGCGGACTCCGCCGCGGCGTGCTTCAGCTTTTACGCCACCAAGAACCTCCCGATCGGCGAGGGCGGCGCGATCACCACGACCGACGCTGGTCTCGCCGGTGTGCTTCGCGAGATGCGCCAGCACGGTATGAGCCGTGACGCATGGCGGCGCTACGGTCCGGGCGCGAGCTGGCGTTACGACGTCGCGGTCGACGGGATCAAGGCCAACTTCACGGACCTGCAGGCCGCGATCGGCCGCGCCCAGCTACCGCATCTGCCGGCGTGGCAACGGCGGCGCGCGGAGGTGGCCGCCCGGTACGACCGCGCGCTGGCGACGGTGCCCGGGGTCGTGCTCCCGCCCCGCCCGGCCGGCGGCGGGCACGCGTGGCATCTCTATCCGGTCCGGATCACCGCGCCGTACCCGCTGAGCCGTGACGCACTCGCCGCCGCGCTGAGTTCGCGCGGTGTCGGCACGTCCGTGCATTTCATTCCGGTGCACCACTTCTCCTATTTCCGCGCGCTGCTCGGTGCCCAGATGTGCCGGCAGCTTCCCGTCGCGGACCGGGTGGCCAGGCAACTGCTGTCGCTGCCGATGCACCCCGGGCTGACCGACAGCGACATCGATTACGTCTGCGACCAGATCGCCGACCTCGCCCGAACCGGAGGTGACCCATGCGCGTGACGCACTGGCCTTCCCACCGACGCGACACCAGCGTGTCCGGGGCACGCACGCTGATCGTGGGGGCCGGAGACGCGGGGCGCACCCTCGCGCACGACCTCCAGCAGACGCCGTCCTGCGGGCTGGCGCCGATCGGATTCCTCGACGACGACCTGCGCAAGCGGCACGCGGCGCACCTGCCGGTGCTCGGCCGCCTCGCCGACCTGCCCGCTCTGGTGCGTGCCGAGGGGGTCGAGGTCGTCGTCGTCGCGATTCCGTCACTGCCCCCGGTTCAGCTGGCCACCCTCCTGCACCGGGCGACCCGCACCGGCGCGCGGGTGCGGTACCTGCCGTCCTTCCACGCCGCGGTGCAACGGGGCAGCCGGGCCGGTGATCTCTACGAGGTGTCCCCCGCCGCGTTGCTGGGACGCGAGGAGATCAACGTGATCCGCCCGGCGACGCCGGCGCTGATCCGCGGCCGCCGGGTGCTCGTCACCGGGGCCGGCGGGTCCATCGGCAGCGAACTGTGCCGGCAGATCCGTGCCTACGGGCCGGAAGCGCTGTACATGCTGGACCACGACGAATCGAACCTGCACCGGCTCCAGCTCGAAATCACCGGGGAAGCGTTACTGGAGGCCGACGAGCTCATCGTCGCCGACATCCGCGACGTGGCCAGGGTGAACCAGCTGTTCGCCACGCTGCGCCCGGAACTCGTCTTCCACGCCGCCGCGCACAAGCATCTTCCGTTGCTGGAGCGGCATCCGTGCGAGGGCGTGAAGTCCAATGTGGAGGGTACGAAGAACCTCGTCGACGCGGCGGTGACCCACGGTGCGCACCGGTTCGTGCTGATCTCCACCGACAAGGCGGCCGCACCGACCTCGGTGCTGGGCGCGACGAAACGTCTCGCCGAACTGATCGTGCGCTCCCACACGGGCGACCGCATCGTCACCGGGTCGGTGCGGTTCGGCAACGTCCTCGGCAGCCGCGGGTCGTTCCTCGATGTGCTGGCGCACCAGATCGCCTCACACGAACCGGTGACCATCACCGACCCGGCCGTCGACCGGTTCTTCATGACCGTCGAGGAGGCGGTGGGGCTGGTGCTGGAGGCCGCGGCGATGGCCGAGTGCGGCGAGACGTTCGTGCTCGACATGGGCGAGCCGGTTCAACTGGTGTCGTTGGTCGAGGCCTACGCCGCGCTGGCCGGTGTCCCCGACGTGACGATCAAGTTCACCGGGCTGCGACCCGGCGAAAAGCTGAGCGAGACCCTGCTCGGCGAGACCGAGGAAAGGATCCCGACCGGGCATCCGCGGATCTTCGCGACCCGCGGCCGGCCGGTGCCGCCCGACCTGGACGCCGGGCTCGGCGAACTGTACGACGCCGCCGAGCGCAACGACGCCGAAGCCGCCGGGCGCTGGCTGGCGAAGCTGATCCCCGGTTACCGACCGGCCGGCCCCCACGTGCCGACCGCGCGCGAGCTGTTCGACGCCTTCTACCCCGACGATTTCTGATGCGCGCCATGATGATTCAGGCGGGGGAACGCCTGCGAGCCGACTGCCCGCCGGGGTGGCTCTCCGGTCTGCTCGCGGAAGCCTGCCCCGGCGCCTGGGGTCCCGATGACGGCGAGCCCGGTGGCATCGAGCTGACGGTGACCGCCGAGCCGAAACCGTTCCACCTCGGCGGGGCCACACCCTTGACCCGTGGCGCCTACCGGTGCGGCGGGGCGGTGGTGCTGCTCAACGCCTGCGGGAGCGGCTTCGATCTCTGGCTGACGGCCCGCGGCGACCGGTTCCAGATCGAGGCCCGCTGGCGGCCGCCACAGCGGGAACGGCTCGCGTCGCTGGCGCTGCGATCGCGGTTCCATCTGCTCGCGCGGGCGGCGCTGCTGCACTATCCGGCGCTGTGGTGGGCGGGCCGCCGTGGCCGGGTCCCGCTGCACGCGGCGGCGGTGACGCTCGGCGATGGGGTCCCGCTGCTCGCCGGGCCGGGCGGGATCGGCCGCTCGACACTGCTGCTCGACGCGGTGAACGCCGGGGAACACGCCTGCTCGGACAACCTCTGCGTGAGCGATGGCTACCAGGCGTACGGGCTGGTCGAACCCGTGCGCGTGGAGGGAGGCGGTGGCCGCCGGATGCCGCACGGCCGCCGGGAACGCCCGCTCCCGGGCCGGGTTCCCACGCTGCGACCCGATCGTCTCGTCGTGCTCAGGCGCAACGGTGCCGACCGCCCCACGGTGGGACGGCTGGTGCCGGAAGCGGCGGCGAAGTCGTTGATCGCCGGCACCTACATGGCCGGGGAGTTGCAGCGGTACTGGCCGTTCGCCGCGACGCTGGCGCTGGGGACCGGCATCGGGCCCGTGCACCCGCCGATCCGCGAGATCGCCGGCATCCTGTCGGACCGGTTGCCCGCATGCGAAATCGTGCTCGGTGCGAAACCCGGTGCCGGGCTCGCCGAGTTGCTGACCCCGGCGGTGACGTCATGACTGCCGGGCGGCTGCGGGTGGCGACGGTGGTGACGCGGTTGCAGGCCGGTGCCGGGATCGTGGCGTTGCGCGGGGCGGAGGCGCTGGCCGACCGGGGCCACGAGGTGACGATCATCGCCGGCAGTGGTGACCGGCTACTCGGCGAGGCCAAGACCGAGGTGATCGTGGAGCCCGCGCTGCGCGCTTCGATCGTTCCCCGCGATGATTTTCTCGCGGTGCGCCGCCTCACCGCCCTGTTTTCGCGGCGCTCCTTCGATGTCGTGCATACCCACAGCGCGAAGGCGGGTGCGGTCGGGCGGCTGGCCGCGCACCGCGCCGGGGTCCCCCGGATCGTGCACACCTACCACGGTTTCCCGTTCCACGAGTTCCAGTCCGTGCCGCGGCGCCACGCCTACATCCGGGTCGAACGCCGGCTGGGCCGCATCACCGATGTCGCGCTGTGCGTGGGCACCGCGGTGGCGGTCGAGGCGATCCGGCGCGGCCTGCTTCCGCCGGAGCGGATCCGCACGATCGCGGTGCCCGTGGACGCCGCGTGCCCGGTGTCGCCGCAGGCCCGGTCGCGGGCGCGCCATGCGTTGCGGCTGCCCGGTTCGGCGCCCGTCGTGGGTGCCGTCGGCCGCCTGTCCTACCAGAAGGCCCCGGAACATTTCATCGCCGCGATGACCGCGCTGCACCGGCCGGAGGTGACCGGCGTGTGGATCGGCGACGGCGAGCTCGCGGCGCGAATGCGTGCGCTGGCGCGCGAAGCGGAGCCGGACGCGCGCATCGTGCTGGCCGGGGAACGGGCCGACGTGCCGGCGCTGCTGCCCGCATTCGACGTGTTCACCTTGCCCAGCAGGTACGAGGGCCTGCCGGTGGCGATCGTCGAGGCGATGGCCTGCGGGGTGCCGGTGGTTGCGACGGCGGTCAACGCGGTGCCCGATGTGGTGCGGCCCGGCGAGACCGGGCTGCTCGTTCCGCCGTGCCGTCCCGGCCTGCTCGCCGGCGCGATCGGGTATCTGCTGGACCGGCCGCGGGAGGCGGCCCGCCTGGCGGTCGCCGCGCGGGAACAGCTCGACGACCGCTTCGGCACCGGCGCCCTCACCGACGCGCTCGAAGCCGCTTACCAGCCTCTGCCCAGCATCGTCGACCGCGAGGAGTTCCCGTGCACGTAGAAGTCTTCACCCACCCGTCCGGCGAAGCCGGGTCCGGCCTGACCGTGTTCGACAGCGCCGACGCGCCTGCCGATCCGGCACTGCTGGGCCGGTTGCGGGAAGGAACGGCGACCGCGGACCTCGCCGCGCCACCGGTGGTGCTGCCGGACTTCTGCCACAAGGAGAAGTCGGAGATGCCCTCCAGCATCGCGGTCGCCACCCGCGACGCGATCCGCCCGTCGCTCACCGACGCGGCCCTCAACTGCGGCATGGCACTGGCCACTTTGGACATCGACCTGCCGCCCGTTGCCGCGGTGGACGATTTCTACCGGCGGGTGCGTGAGCGCTACCCGAACCCGCCGGGGTGGCGGTTCGAGCTGTCCAGGGCGGAAGTGCTGCGTGCCGCCGTCGAGGGGGCCGGCTTCGCCGCGGAACGCTATGGCCTGGACGGGGCCGATCTCGACCGGGTCGAGGAGTTCGGGCGGCTGCCGGTGGAGGAATACGGCGGGGCGCACCGGGCGCGCCGCGAGCTGCCGTGGATCTGCGTCCAGCTGGCCCGGCTGCGGTTCGGCTCGATCGGCCCGAGCACGCATTTCCTGGAACTGCAACAGGTCGAGGAGGTGTTCGAGCCGGAGATCGCCGAGCGTCTCGGTGTCCACAGTGGACAGGTGACGATGCAGTTCCACAACGGGGGCGGGGTGCTCACCGGCCAGATCGGGGAGATGTACGCCCGCCGCAAGGCCGCGTCCCGGTTGCTGCGGACCGAGATGGCGGTGCAGAAACCGCTTTCCCACCTGATCGGCGCGGGCAGTATCGCGAAGGCACGGCGCCGCTATGCCAGCTATTTCTCGCATGGCTGCCCGTCCATTCCCATCGAGGGCGACGAGGGGCGCCGGGTGATGCTGGCGCAGCGCCTGTCGATGAACTACGGGTTCGCCTACCGCCTGGCGACCTACGCCGCGCTGCGCAGCTTCGCGCGTGAGGCGTTCGGCGCTTCGCTGCGGCTGGTGGTCGACTCCCCGCACAATTCGGTCTACGAGGAGACGGTCGACGGGCGGCCCGCGTTCGTGCACCGGCACAACGCCGCGCGGGCGTGGCCCGCCGAGCTGATGGCCGGGCATCCTGCCTTCGCCGGTACCGGGCAGCCGTTGCTGGTGCCCGGCACCAACCGCACCTCGTCGTTCCTGTGTGTGCCGGCGCCGGAGGCGCAGCGCAGCCTGTACACCGCCTGCCACGGCACGGGCAGCATCATCAGCAGCTTTGTCCACAAAGGACTTTCCGGCTCGGATCCGGCGGGGCGGCGCACCCTGCGTTACGGCTACACCGACGCGGCGCCCCGCGAGATCCCGCAACTGGACGACCGCGGCGTGGACGCGGCGGTCGGCATCCTGACCGGGAACGGCCTGGTCCGCCCGGTCGCCCGGTTACGCCCCTTCGCGGTGCTGACATGACCAGTCCGGCCACAATGGACACAGGACCGGCCCAGTGGCAGGCGATGTTGCCGCCCGGCAGGCGATTCGTCGCGCTGCCGTCCCGCCGGCAGCCCTTGGTGATCGCCGAGGACGACCCGTCGGTGCTGCGGTACGTCCGGACGGCGCTGCTCGCCCCGCCACCCCGGAGTTCCCTGCCCGCCTGGGTTTTCACCGCGGCCCGGGAAACGTTGCGCATCCCGGTGTCGTGGCGGCTGGTGCCGCATGTGCAGTCGCCCGGCGGCCCGGGGGCCCTCGGCGAGCTCATGGCCGGGCACCGGCTGCTGATTCTGCGGCACAGCCACGATCCCGACGCACGGTTGATGCTGCTCTTGTTCAGACCCGGAGCGCGGTGGCCGAGCCGGGCGGTGAAGGTGCCGTCCGAACAAGGGGGCGCAGCGCGCGTGCTGCGGGAGGCGGACCGGTTACGCGGGATTGCCGCCCTGCCAGTGGGTTCGCTGCGTGAATCGATCCCCGAAGTCCTCACGGTCGCGCCCGGACCCGCGCTGGTGACCACCGCGGTACCCGGCACCCCCATGCTCGTCGGCTATCACCGGCACGGGCACACGAGCAGGCCCGCGACCGTACGCGCGGACCTCACGGCCGCCGGCGCCTGGCTCGCCCGGTTCCAGGCCGCCACCGCCGGCGACCCGGCACCGCTCGATGTCGCGCCCGGCGTCGGCGAGGCCCTGCGGCAACGGCCGGCCACCAGGAAAGCCGTGCAAGACCGGCTTTCCGCGCTGCGGGACCGGTTACGACGGCACCAGGCGCCGCGAACCGCGGTGCACGGCGACTTCTGGCCGGGCAACCTGCTCACCGACCGCGGCGCGATCACCGGCGTGGTCGACTGGGAATGGGCCGGCCCCGCGGGCAACCCGGTCCGCGATCTCGCCCGGTTCGCACTGTCCTATTCGGACTATCTCGACCGGCACACCCGGCCCGGCCGTCCGGTGCGGGGGCATCACGGATTGCTCGCCCGCCCCGGCGCCGCGGTCGCCTACGCACTCGACGGCGACGGCTGGTACCCACGGCTGATCCGCGACTTCCTGCACACCGGTCTGTCCCGGCTCGGCGTGTCCCCCGCCTGCGCCCGTGACGCCGTCCTCGCCGAAATCGCCGCGGTCGCGGCCGAAGCGAGCGATCACACCTTCGCCGAGCACCACCTGCGGGTGTTCGAGCGACTCACCGGGGAGGTGCCCGCGTGACGGCGACGATGGGGCTCCGGGCGCCACTGGCCGAACTCCCCCGGCCGCAGCGCGGGACGGCCGAGCGCGCCACCGCGCTGGCGGCCTGCACCGCCATGGTGTTCCAGCCGATCCTGCGGCCGTCGGGACCGGGCAACTCCTCCCCGGTGGACCTGTTCACCGCGGCCACCATCCTGTTCTTCGTGATCTGGGCGGCGACGAGCGGGCGCAAGCTCGGCGCCCCGTACGTGGTGCCGTTCGGGATCATGATCGTGGCCGGCGGGATCGCCGGGCTGGCAGGCAGCCTGCCCGGCACCTCCCTGCTGGAGATCTTCCAGGACCTGGTGCTGATCGCGTGGGCCGTGGCGCTGTACAACATCGCGCGCCGCCCCGGTGTGCTGCGGTGGTTGACGGCGACCTTCGCCTACTCGTCGATCGTCTGGGCCACCGTTCTCGTGGTCGCTTCACTCGTGGGCTTCACACCGCTGGAGGGACTCTCCCAGGCCGAAGGCAACCGGGCACTGTTCACCTTGGGTGACCCGAATTACGCATCGGCCTACTGGGTGGTGTCGCTGCTGATGGTGTTCGCGGCGAAACGCCCGAAGCACTGGCCGCTCCGCTGGTTCGGCTACGCGATGCTGACCTGGGCCATCGTGCTCACCGAGTCCAACGGGGGCGTGCTCGAACTGCTCATCGCCTTCGGTTTCCTCGCGCTGGTCGCCTGCTACCGGCGGCGCGGAGTGGTGGGCGCGCTGGCAGTGGTGCTGGCGCTGGCATCCGTCGTCAGTCTCGGGCTGTGGCTCGTGCCGTTTTCCCGGCTGCAGACCTGGGCGCTCCAATCAGGACAGTCCTATTTGGTCAACTCGCTCGGCCGGAGCAACGGCAGCAGCTCCCAGCGGACGCTGCTCGTGCAGGAGTCGATGGACCTGTACCAGTCCGACGGGGTGCTCGGCAGCGGGCCGCGCACCACGAAACAGTTGCTGATCGAGCGGAACTACCCCTATGCCAAGGAAGCGCACGACGACTACCTCGCCGCGCTGACCGAGCGTGGCGTGTTCGGCGTGGTCGGGATCGCGATGCTCGTGCTGGTCGCGGGCTGGCGGGCCGGGCGCGCGTTGCGTGCGCCGCCCGGTGAAGGGTTCGCGGCCGAAGTGGCGCGCCCGGCCGGGCTGGTCGCGGCCCTGCTCGCGATGGCCGTGGCCGGGACCTACTACCAGGTCCTGCACTTCCGGTTCGTGTGGATCCTGCTGATCTTCGTGGCCGTGCTCGCGTCGCGGCCGGATGCCGGCGACCGCGTGGGGCGACCGTCGTGAAGCCCGGCATCCCGGCGGTGGCACGGCGATGGTGGAGCACCGGCGACAGCGGTCCGCTCGGCCGCCGCGGCGCGGTGCGGAACCTGACCGCGCAAGGCACCGCGCTGCTGATCGTGGCCGTGGCCAGTGTGCTGGTGGGCCGGCTCGGCGGCCCCACCGTGCTCGGCGAGTACACCCTGTTGCGGGTGCTGCCGTGGTTGTTCGGTGTGGTGTTCAGCTGCGGGCTGCCGGTCGCCTCGACCTTCTTCATCGCGGGCGAAAGCCGTGCGGATCCGCGCCTGCGGCCCACGCTCGCGGTGCTCGCGGTCCTCGGTGCCGGTGTCGCGGCGTTGCTGTGGATCGCCGCGACCCCGATCCTGCACCGGTACTTGTTCACCGCCATGCCTGCCAGGCTCGTCGCGCTGATGGCCGTCACAGTGATCACGCAGCTGACCACGGTGTGGGGCAAGGCCTGCTGCCAGGGCGCGGCGGACATGCGCGGCGCCAACCTCGTGATCGTGTGCGAGGAACTGATGTTCCTGCCCGCCTACGGTTTCGCGAGCCTCGCCGGGTTGCGGGGCATCGACGCCGTGGTGGCCGGACTGGCCGGTGGCGGGATCGCCGCCGCGGTGACCACGCTGGGACGGCTGGGCGGCACGGGGTTTTTCCGTGGCTGGTCACGGCCTTCCGTTCCGTTGGCGTACGGCGTCATGCGGTACGGCGCCCGCGGTCAGCTCGGAAACCTGCTGATGCTGGTGAACCTCCGGCTGGACTTCGTGGTCCTCGGGGTGCTCGCCGGTCCCGCCGTCGTCGGCGTGTACGCGGTCGCGTCGAAGTTCGCCGAGCTCATGCGCCTGCCGGCGACGGCGCTGAACTACGTGCTGTACCCGCGGTTCGCCCGCCTCAGCGAGGCAGGAGCCAACGCGGACGTGCGGCGGCTGCTGCGCCGGGCGGTGGCCGCGACCGCCGCCATGACGCCGGTGCTGGCCGGCGCGTCGGTGATCACGCTGCCGCTGCTGTACGGGCCCGCCTTCCGTTCGGCCGTGCTGCCGGCCTGCATCCTGCTGGCCGGGCTCGCCGTCGAGGGTGCCGCCGCCGTGGCCTCGGCCTACCTGTGCGGCCGTGGCCGGCCCGGCGCGAACTCGTGGGGCATGGGCGCGGGCGCGCTGGTCACCGTGGCACTCGACCTCGTGCTGATCCCGCGCGCCGGAGCGGTCGGTGCGGCCGTCGCCTCCAGCATCGCCTACCTCGTGACCACCGGACTGCTCACCACCATCACGCTGGGTCTCGTCCGGCGCTCCGTGGCAGTGGCCGTCCCGGAAGGCGGTGAACCAGCGTGACCGCCCCTGTGTCACTCGCCGCCGCACTGGTGGCCATTCTCGCCCTGGTCTTCGGGCTCACCGGTGCCGACAGTCCCCCGGTCGCCGGCGTGAGCCCGCCGTGCTCGTTTTCCGTTGCGCCACAAGGCTTCCGGGTGACACTGTGCCTGACCGCACCGGCCGATCACGCGATCCTGCCCGGCCCGGCCACGGTGCACGCGAGGGTGGCCGTGGCCGGCGCGGCGCCCGAGGTCGACGGCGTCACCTACAGCCTCGACGGGTCCTACCTGTTGTACGACGAGCAATCGCCGTACACGTTCACGTTGCACACCTACCTGTTCCCGCCCGGCCCGCACATCCTGTCCGCCCGTGTGTCCTTCAGCGGCGGCTACGACTCACCACCACTGGAGCTGCCGGTGACCTTCGCCGACACACCCGCACCCCCGCCGCCACCGCCCTTCACCCCGACGGCCGGAACCGCGCCCGCGCCCGGGGCGCCGCTGGTGGTGGCCGCCGGCGGTGACGGCGCCTCGGGCATGACGCGGGAGCAACAGGTGGCCGGCCTCATCGATTCGTGGCGCCCCAACCTGTTTCTCTACCTCGGCGACGTCTACGACAACGGGTCCAGCGAAGAAATGCTGAACTTCTACGGCGAACACGGCTCATTCTTCTCCCGGTTCCGGCCGATCACGAACCCGACCGTCGGCAACCACGAATATGCCCTCAGCAGTACCGCCGCACCGTATGTCGATTACTGGGGCGGGATTCCGCACTACTACAGCTACGACATCGGCGCCTGGCATTTCGTCAGCCTCGACGACACCGCCGAGTACGGCCAGGGCGCGGTGACCTCGCCGCAGTACCGCTGGCTGGCCGACGACCTCGCGCGCAACACGGCACCGTGCACGCTGGTGTACTACCACCGGCCGTTCTTCACCGTCGACGCCGACCCGCCGGCGACCGAATACAACGCGTACTGGCAGCTGTTCGCGGCGAATCACGTGACGCTCGCTCTCAGCGGGCACGCGCACAACTATCAACGCTGGCAACCCCTCGGCGCGGACGGCTCCGTCAACCCGGCCGGCGTGACGGAGCTCGTGGCCGGTACCACGGGGCAGTGGCTCAGCCCGTTCATCAGCACCGATCCGCGGATGGCCGCCGGTTTCGACAACCACAGCACGAACCCGGGCGCGCTGAAGTTGCAGCTGTCGGACGACCACGCCACTTACCAGTTCCAGGACGTGTCGGGACAAGTCCGCGACCACGGCGACGTCACCTGCCGGGGCGGGTCATGAACGAGGGAGGTTCCGGGATGCCCGGTCCACAATGGACTCAAGGCCGTGTCGTCTTCGTCGGCGCCGTCCATGAAGCACGGCCCGTACTGTCCACATTGCTCACTCACCCGGCGGCGCGCGTCGTCGCCGCGATGGCGCCGCCCGCCGAGCAGGCGAAGCGGCTGTCCGGCGCCGTCGACCTGGCCGAGGTCGCCGGGCACGAGGGCGTGCGCGTGCTGCAGGCCGCCGATATCAACGCACCGGCGGTGGGGGACACGGTGCGTGCGCTGGAACCGGATCTGCTCGTGGTCGCGGGCTGGACTCGCCTGCTCGGGCCCGAACTGCTGTCGGTGCCCGCCCACGGTTGTGTCGGGTTCCACGCGTCCCTGCTGCCGCGTCATCGCGGACGGGCCCCGGTCAACTGGGCCATCCTGCGGGGCGAAACCCGGACCGGCAACACGATGCTGTTCCTCGATCCCGGTGCCGACACCGGCGACATCATCGACCAGTGCCCGGTACCGATCCTGCTCGACGACACCTGCGGCACGGTGTACGAGCGCGTCGCCGCGGCCGGTGCGCGGATGCTCGCCGAGCATCTCCCGGCGCTGCTGGCCGGCACCGCGCCGCGCCGGCCGCAGCGCGCCACCGAAGGGGACGTGCTCCCGCGCCGCACCCCTGAGATGGGAGTGCTCGACTGGAACCGGCCCGCCCGCGCCGTCCACGACTGGGTGCGGGCCCTCACGAAGCCTTACCCCGGCGCGTTCAGCGACCTCGACGGCCACCGCACGATGATCTGGCGCACCCGCCCGCCGCATCGGTCCGAACCGGACGGTCCACCGGGCACGATCCTCGCGGTGGACCCGGCCGGAGTCCGGGTCGCGACGGCGCCGGGCAGCGTCGTGGTCACCGAGATGTCTGCACCGGACCAACCGCCCGAGCCCGCGGCCGCCTGGTGTGCCCGGCGCGGAATCCGGCCAGGGCACCGGTTCGCGCCCGTGCCGCCGCCGCTCGCCCGCTGGGCACGGGGGGAAGGCCCGCGACCGGAGGTGCTCGCGCGATGAACACCGTGCTCGTGGTGGCCGCTCATCCCGACGACGAAGTACTCGGCGCCGGCGGCACACTGGCCCGCCATGTCCACTGTGGAGACCGGGTGCACGCCTTGCTGGTCGCCGACGGGGCGACGAGCCGGTACGCCAGCGGGATGGCCGAGGTGCTCGCGAAATGCACCCGCCGCGCGGCGCAAGTGCTCGGATTCGCTTCGGTGCACCAGCTTTCGCTCCCGGACCAGCGGCTGGACACGATGCCGTTGCTCGAAGTGACTCAGGAGGTCGAAAAGGTCGTCGACCGGCTGCGGCCGGATGTCGTCTACACCCACTTCCCCGGTGACGTGAACGCGGATCACGGCGTGGTGGCACGGGCGGCCTGGACCGCGTGCCGGCCGTATGTGCTGCCCGGGCTGCGCTTGTTCGCGGTGTTCGAGACCCCGTCGTCCACCGAATGGGCCTGGCCGGTCGAGGGTGCCACGTTCTCCCCCGCGCTCTTCGTCGATGTGACGTCCACTTTGGACGACAAGCTCGACGCGATGTCCTGCTATGAAAGCGAACTACGTGACTATCCTCACCCCCGGTCCCTGCACGCACTGCGCGAACGGGCCGCTTACTGGGGCAGCCGGGTGGGCCGCGGCGCCGCGGAAGCCTTCCAGGTACTGCGGGAAGTGACGTGAATGACGGAAATCGTGGCCGATACCCGCCTGCGGCGCGGCGCCGACCTCATCGTCGCCGTGACCGCCTTGATCGCGCTGCTGCCGCTGTTCGCCGGCATCGCCCTCGCGATCAGGCTGACCAGCCGCGGTCCCGTGGTGTACCGGCAATGCAGGGTCGGCCGGGACGAGCGTCCGTTCGTCATCTGGAAGTTCCGCACCATGGTCGCGAACGCCGAGGACATCGGGCCCGTGGTGAGCGGCAGCGAGGACCCCCGGATCACCCGGGTCGGGCGCTGGCTGCGCGCGACCCGGCTCGACGAGCTCCCGCAACTGGTCAACCTGCTGCGCGGGGATATGACGCTGATCGGACCGCGCCCGGAGGTCGAGCGGTTCATCTGCTACTACAGTCCGGCCGAGCGCGAGCTGCTGACCGTCCGGCCGGGCGTGCTCGGTCCGGGGGCGCTGCTGTTCGCCGCCGCGCAGAGCCAGGAACTGACCGTGGCGGCCGATCCCGAGGCCCACTATGTCGCCTATCACCTGCACCCGAAGCTGGCGCTCGATCTCGCTTATCTGGCCCGGCGCGGAATCCGGGCCGATCTGGCCCTGCTGACGCGAACGGCACGGGTCGTGCTCAAGCGGTGAGCGGTTCGAGCAGCCGATGCCGGCCGACGGCGCCGCGGCCCGACAGTTCGGCCGTCCACCGCACCATCGCCCGCGGACGTTCCCGCGTGACGACACCGACCAATCCCTCGTCGCCGGTGTACCCGAGCACGCCCGCGCCGTCGAGCGGGTCGCCTTCGAGCGCGACCCGCTCGTACTCCGGCCCAACGGCCCCGGCCGCCTGAAAGCGCTGTCCGTACTGTTCGGTCCAGAACCGCGGCAACGGCTCGAACGGGATCGCCGACGCCCGGCCGGACAACAGGTTTCCGGCCGCGGCGCGCCCCATCTCGACCGCGTTGAGCCAGTGTTCGACGCGCCGCGGGGGCTGCCCGCGCCGGACCGGCCAGCGCGCGATATCGCCGGCCGCGACCACGTCCGGCAGGCCTGCGACATGGCATGTCGGCTCACACAGCACCCCGTCGGCGATGTCGGCGCCGGACCCGGCGAGCCACTCCGTCTCCGGTTCCCCGCCGACCGCGAGTACGACCGATCCGGCGGCCACGAACCGCCCGCCGGTCAGGTGCAACCCGATGCCCCACTCGCCGGGAATCCAGTGGCGCACCTGGGTTTCCAGCCACACCCGCACGCCGTGCCCGCGGTGCAACCGGGCCACTGCCCCGCCGAGCTCCGGGCCGAGCGCGCCGAGCAGCGAGCCGGACCGGGACACCAGCACGACGTCGCGGCCTTGCTCGGCGAGGGTGGAGGCGAGCTCGGTCGCGGTGAAACCCCCGCCGATGATGACGCAGGGCCGGTCGTCGGCGAGCAACAACCGTTGCAGCGCCTCGGCGTCCTCGATGGTGCGCAGCACCCGCACCCGGGGATCGCTCGGCACGCCGGGCAGCGTCCTGGCCCGCACTCCCGTCGCGATCACCAGACCGTCGTAGCGAAGCGGTTTGGCCCGGCCGATCTGCACCAGCCGCCGTTGCGGGTCGAGCCGCCGGACCGTCTTGCCGAGGCGCCAGTCCGCGTCGAGATCGACATAGCCGGCCAGGGTCAGCTCGCGGCGGCCGAGATCCCCGGCGAGGAATTGTTTCGACAGCGCCGGGCGATGGTAGGGGCGATGCCGCTCCGCGCCGGCGATGACGAGTTCGCCGGTGAACCCGAGTTCGCGCACCCGTTCCGCCGCACGCAGCCCGGCCAGTCCCGCGCCGGCGATGACGATGCGTTCGTGCCGCCGGCTCACCGCACCTCCAGATGGATCGCTTGCATGGGACAGCCGCGGGCGGCGGCCAGCGCGTCGTCACGGCTGCCGGCCGACGGCCGCCGCCGGTAGTCCAGCCGCCCGTCCACGGTGAGCCGGAACACCTCCGGCGCCTCGGCTTCGCAGATGCCGTACCGGTGACAGCGATGGTTGTCGACGGTCACCACGAGGTGATGCCTGCTCACTGGCGTACCTCCAGCAGCCCGGCCGTGGTGAACAGGCGGGCCGGCAGGAAGCGCAGGCCGGCCACGAGCGCCACGGGCACCACCAGCGCGACGCCGAACAACCAGAGCGCACGCAGATGACCGTCGACGAGCGCCCCGGTAAAGGAATGCACGACACCGAGCGCGACCGCCGGGTAGCCGAGCCGGTGCAGCCACAGCCACCGGCGGTGGCTCAGCAGCCGGCGGACCAGCGTGGACGCAACGAGGGCGAGCATCAGCTCGACCGAGACGATGCCGAGCGCGACGGTGAGATCTCCGGCACGGAACGGGACGGCGAGGTCCAGCGGGCCGAGCCGATCGCCTTCCATGAACACGAATGCCGTGGCGTGTGACATCGCGAAGGCCAGGGCGAGCGTGACGAGCACCACGTGACTGTTGCGGGTGGCCTGACGTCCGGTGAGCCGGCGCAACCAGCCGGTGCTGGTGAAGACACCCCAGCACAGGCCGAGGCACAGGAACACGAAAGCGGCGTGCGCCGACAACGCGGCGACCTCGTGCACCCCGGCGTCATGCGGGGATTCGAACGCGTCCGCGAACGCGATCTCGACAACCAACACGGCAACCCTTATAGATCACGAAAACATCTCGATATGACAATGGCAGGCAACGTACACCGAACTCCGTGCGAACGACAATGACTGCACGCTGCGTCAACGATCTTGTACTCATATCTGGAAAAAGAAGCTCACATGCGTTCTGCGCCCGGTGTGTCCACAGAGGACAGAGTTATGGGCCTGTTATCGCCACGTTATGTGTGCTAGCGTCCGCCCTCGTTCGTCTGGGGGGACGGGAAACGCCCGTCAAGATCACCCCATGAGGAGAAGAAACTCTTGGCACAGCGACCTGGGCGCCATCGTGCGCCCCATGCCGCCCGACGTTACCTGCTCGGCACCGTGCTGCTCACCATCGCGCTGGCCGCGGTGGTGTTCGTCACCGGGACCGGAATGACCTCGCACCGCGGGGGAAACGTGGCCGACGCCGCGAACACCCAGGCCCCGGCTCCCGGCGTGACATCCGCCACGGCGACCGGTTCGCCACCGGCGGGGTCACCACCGACCGGGACACAGGCGAGTTCGGCACAGTCGACCTCGGCACAGCCGAGTGGGACACAGTCGACGGGAGCGCAGCCACCCGGTGCGCAGCCGACCGGGACGCCGTCGAGCGGCGCACAGCCCACGATGCAGCCGCCCGCGGGCACGAGCACCACTTCGCCGTCCCCGTCAGCGGGCACCCCGGCACCGCCGGAGAAGCCGCGGAAACCGGAACAGCCGCCCAAAGCGACGCCCGCCGCGAACGCCAACTGCACGCTGACCGTGCCGGCGAACCCGCTGTCGGCCGCGGGCCTGGCCACGCCGTATGTGCTCAGCGGCACCGAACCCGGTGGCGCCTGCCATGAGGCGAACGCCGACCAGTCCGCGTTCGTCGAAGCGACGATCGTCGATCCCGCCACCGGTGCGCTGTCGATCTACCGGCCGCTCGTCGTGGACCGCGGGACCAAGCCGGCCGCCGCGCCGGTCGCGCCCGCCCTGCCGGCCGGCGCGGTCGTGGGTATCTGGTTCGGCTTCAACGGCGACACGCTGACCCTGCGTGGCGAAGGCAACGCACTCACCGCCGGGGCCTGTGTCAACGGAGCCGATGGATCGCCGTTCGGCCAGTTCGCGCACTGCAACGCTCCGGCGTTCTTCACCGCCGCGAACAACGCCATCGCGAAGGGACAGCTCACGGTGCCCGCGCTCGGCACCGGCAAGGACGGTCTGGCGTGCCCGACCGTGCGGGACTTCGGGGTCGTCGACCAGGACCAGAGCGACAACGTGACGACCGCCTATGTGGCCACCGCGGACGGCCGCACCGCGCAGGCCGGGACGATCGCCGGCACCAAGCTGACCAACGGGAGCGACAACGGGTTGCTGGACAACTTCATCGACCCGGCGCTCGGCTGTAAGCCCTTCACCGCGCCCGATCTCACGAACAACGGCGCGCCGGGCACGTCACTGGCGCTCGACGAACTCCAAGCGGCCGCACACCAGGGCCCGCCGGTCGCGCTCGTGCCGCTCAACGACCCGATGACCCAGGTCGACGGGCAGCAGAGTGTGGCGAAGACCAACCTGTACCGGGCGGGCGTCGGCCAGCCGGCGGTGAACACCGGAACCGATACCCCCCAGGCGTACTGCACGAACCTGGCCAAGATCGGCACCGCTCGCCTCGCCACGGACCAGCGGCTGTTCGCGCAGGCCCCATCCCCGGACGCGGGCATGAGCCTGGCCGCGTTCTTGACGCAGCGTCTGCAGGCCGCGCAGCAGATGCTGGCCTGCCAGGGCTGAGCCGCCAGGGGCTGTTTCGAATGTGGTTTGCGTGGCGGTGCGGGTGGCGGCGCAAGCTGACGGCCCACAGCAAGCGGCTCCGCCGCTTATGAACCACGCCCCAGGGGCATCGGTCGCTCCGCAGCCACGGAGCGACCGATGCCCCACTACCCGTGGCGTATTCGTCGTTATACGGGGTGGTGGTCCGGCTCGGTGATGTCCAGGGTGACCTCGGACAGCGGGCAGCCGACGCAGGTCAGCACGTAACCGTCGGCTTTCTGTTGCGGCGTCAGGCAATTCGGCCCGTTCATCGCGACCTGTCCGGCGCGGAGCTTCACCATGCAGTCCCCGCAATTGCCGACCGTGCACGAATACGGCATCGGCAGCCCCGCCGCGAGCCCGGCGTCGAGCAGCGTCTGGCCAGGCTCGACCACCACGGAGCCGACCTCGTGCGCTCCGTCCAGGACGAGCATTTCCTGCGGCGCGGTCGGCGTGGCGCTCAAGTCGGCCCCGCTGGTGTAGCGCTCGTGGTGTACGCGGCCGGCCGGCACTGCGAGCCCGGTCAGGACGTCCCGGACCATGTCCATCAACGCCTCGGGCCCGCACAGGTAGTACCGGGCGTCTTCTGACGGCCGCAGTTCGGCGAGCCAGCCGCGCACACCCGCGGAGTCGAGCCTTCCGCGCTCCTGCGTCAGGATATGGGTGACCGCGAATCGCTCCGGGTTTTCTTTTTGCAGCCGGCGAAGCTCGTCGGCGAAGATGACCTCCTCCTCGCAGTGATTGCTGTACAGCAGCGAAATCCGCCCGGCGCCCGGTGCCACGAGCAGGGTGCGGATCATGCTCATCACTGGTGTGACCCCGCTGCCGGCGGCGACGAGGACGACGTCGTGCCCCGGATCGGCGTGGAACGCCCCGGAGGGACCGCGCAGCGACAGCCGGTCCCCGGCGCGCAGGTTCCGGTGGACGTGGGTCGAGAACCGGCCGCCTTCGACATGTTTGACCGTGACCTCCAGCCGCGACGCCCCGGGCGCCGACGACGCGGAGTAGGCGCGCCGCACCGGCCGGCCGTCGATGTCCGCGACCAGGGTGAAGAACTGCCCGGCTCGGAAGTCGAAGGAACGCTCCGCGTCTTCCAGCACGAGAGTGACCGCACTGGGCGTCTCCCGGCGGATCTCCGCGATTCGCACCTCCCGCAACGGGTTCCGCGCCGCGGGCTCAACGGCGGCACGCTTCCCTTGGCCGACCTCGACGTCCTCGTAGCCCTCTTTCCGTAGGCCCGACCGGTAAACGCGGTCGATCACCAGCCGCACCACCCGGCTGATGCCGGGGATCCGCGCGACAGCCTTGAGCACGCGAGCACCCGGGCCTTTCTCCGCCTCGGCCATGTTCGCGGCGAGGTGGTCCCCGGCCAGCGCCATCAGGTCCGGCACCGCGGCGCGCGGCGCGGTCCACACCCGCGAGCGCGTCACGGCGTCGCTGGCGGTGAGCTCGGCGTGCTCGACCTCGATGAGCAACGCCGCGTGCGGCGGCGTCCCGCGCAACGCCATCGTCTCCAGTAACGCGGGATCGTCGGTGACCGAGCCCCGGCCGCTGACGTGCAGCACGCCGGTCCGGCCCGGGACAAGGGCGGCGAACGAAAGCCGGTCGTCCTGGAGCACGTTGTGGAGGCTGTCCGCGCGCTTGTTTCCCTTGCGGTCCGGGATGACGAGCGTCCGGCTGTCGAGGATTCGCGCGACGACAGGCCGGTCCCCGCGCGGGCTCGTGTCACTCCCGCCCAAGGTGTCCCAAGTGGACAGAGCGAGAAACGGGGCAGCGGCAAGGAATCCGGCCACACCGGGTCCGCTCAGCGGGCCATCGCCCTCGACCTCGGGCACCGGCCCGGCGGGCACGGGCGGTTGCCACAGACGCGAGCGGATGACGGCCTGTGCACAGTGCACGTACGCCTCTTGAACGTCCACAAAGGTCTCGGCGCCTTTCCGCTTGGCCACGGAACCGTTGACACGCAACGTTTCCCCGACACCCGGCAGGAGGAAAACGAACGACACCGGTCCGTGCGCCTCACCATCGGGCAGGGTGAACGAGATCCGCGTGGCCGAGTGGACGCGCACGAATCCCGGTGTGCCACCGATGAACGTCGTGTGGCTGACGCCATCGGCGTCGCGGTAGCCGAAGCCCGCGAGCGGGCAGGACGCCAGGACGGTCCGGCAACCCTCGTCGAGGGCGCTGATCTGCTTGAGCATGATCATCGACGGCGGCCGCCCGAGGATCGCCTCGATCTCGCCGGCCGTCGTCATGCGGCGGGCCCCTGGGCTCACGAGGCACCGCCCGGACTCTTTTCTTCGCAGCTCATGGCACTATTATGAGCATTAACTCAGGTATTGACCACTCGCTTTCGGAGGACCAGGATGCCCTCGGCCGACCGCCGCTTAGAGCCACGTCGCAAGCCCCGCCAGGTGCGTGCCGAGCTCACCCGCGAGCGCATCCTGACCGCGGCTGCTCACGTTTTCGCCGAGCACGGCTACGCCGCCGGCACCACCAACCGCATCGCCGAACGCGCCCGCATCTCCATCGGCTCGCTGTACCAGTACTTCCCGAACAAGGACGCCATCCTCGCCGAACTGGTGATCCGGCACGTCGACCGCGGCACGTGGACCGGCGCCGACGAGCTCGACTTCTCGCCGGGGACGCTGGAGGCGACGGTCCGGGCGCTCATCCGCGACGCGATCGACAGCCACAGCGACGATCCCCAGTTGCTCCGGGTGATGATCGAGGAGGTGCCGGTCTCCCAGGAGCTGCGCGACACGATCGACCGGCACGGGAAGCTGCGCACGGCCCAGATCCGCGACGTCATCGTCCGGCACCCGGACGTCCGCGTCGGTGACGCCGACATCGCCGCGGAGATCATCCTGCTCACCGTGGAGATCAACACGCACAAGTTCATGGCCGATCCACGGCCCATCCCCGTCGAGACCTTCGAGAACGAACTGGTCGCCATGGTGACCCGCTACCTGCGCGGGGATCAGGAGCCGCGCAGGTAGCGGGAGTCCACAGTGGAGCGCCGGCTACACCAGGATCCGCAACGGGTTCTCGATGATCCGCTGGAATGCCGTCAGCCACCGGGCCCCGAGCGCACCGTCGAGCGCACGGTGGTCGCCGGACAGGGTCACGGTCATCATGGTCGCCACGCCGAGCTCGCCGTTTTCCTTGGCCACCGGACGTTTCGCCGCCGCGCCCACGGCGAGGATGCCCGAGTGTGGCGGCGAAATGATCGCGGAGAACCGCTCTATCCCGTACATGCCCAGGTTCGACACGGCGAACGAACCGCCTTCCAGCTCCGCCTGCTTGAGCCCGCCCTCCCGGGCCCGTGCGGCGAGATCCGCCGTGGTGCGGCTGATATCGCCGAGCGAACGCCGCTCGACATTCCGGATGACCGGCGTGACAAGCCCGTTGCCGATCGCCACCGCCACCGCGATGGACACCGAATCGAACTTGCGCACCGCATCCGCGGTCCAGACCACGTTCGCGTCCGGCACCTCGGTGAAGGCCGCCGCCACCGCCTTCAGCACGAAGTCGTTGACCGAGGGCGTGACCGGAAGCGACTCGTCGTTCTTGATCGTGCGGCGCAGCTCCAGCAGGGCGTCGACCCGGCAGTCCGCCTCGAGATAGAAATGCGGGACCGTGTTCTTGCTTTCGGTGAGCCTCCGGGCGATGGCACGGCGCATCCCGGTGTGCGGGATGTCGACGTAGCCGGTCTCGTCGGCGGGAGCCGGCTGCGGGGATGCCTGCGGCGCAACGGGTTCCGGGGGCGTCGGCGCTTGCGCCAGGTGACGTTCCAGATCACGGCGCACCACACGGCCACCGGGGCCGGTGCCGGTGATCGTGGTCAGCTCCACGCCATGTTCCCTGGCGAGCTTGCGGACCAGCGGGGTCGCGAACTGCCGGTCCGGCGGCGCGGGTTGCGTCGCCACCGCGCCGTTGTCCGATGTGGACAGTGCAGGGGATGACACAGTGGACGGTGCTGTAGACGGCGGGATGGCCGCCGCCTCCGGTTCAGCGAAACCGGCCATGGCCTCGTCCACCGATTCGCCGTTGCCCGCCAGTACGAGGATGGGAGTGCCGACGGCGACCGACTGGCCGGTTTCCACCAGCAGCCCCGCCGCGACCCCGCTGTGCTCGGCCTCGAAGTCGACGGTCGCCTTGTCGGCCTCGATCTCCGCGACGGCCTGGCCCGCGGTGACCTCGTCGCCCGGCGAGACATACCAGGTGAGCAAAACCGCCTCGGCGGCACCGGCGAGCAGTTCGGGCATCCGGATGACGGCGGGCATCAGGCACCCCCGCCCAGCTCGGTCCGGCATTCGCGCAACGCCGTGACGATGTCGTCCACTCCGGCGACGGCGGCGGCTTCCAGGACGCGGGAGATGCTCGGGCTCGCGTCGGTGCCGGTGACCCGGCGGATCGGCATGTCGAGCCAGTCGAAATAGCGGCGCTGGATCTCGTCGGCGAGCCAGCCGCCGTACGACGTGCCACGAGCACCCTGCTCCACGATGAGCACCGCGTTCGTCTTGCGAATACTGGCGCCGATGGTCTCCCAGTCCAGCGAGGCACGGTCGAGCCAGCGGAGGTCGATGAGCTCGGCGTCCACTTCGGACGCCTCGATCGCCTCCGCCGATTTGCCCACCATCGACAGGTAGGTCAGCACCGTGACCTCGGAACCGGTGCGGCGCACCGCCGCCTTGCCCAGCGGCAGGAAGTAGTCCAGATCCCCGGCCGGCACTTCTTCGCGCACCGGATAGAGGTCGACGTGCTCGATGACCAGAACCGGGTCCTCCAGCGCCAGCGCGGTGTTGAACAGTCCGATGTAGTCGGAGGCCGTGGAGGGGGCGACGATGCGCCAGCCCGAACTGGTGGCGAACACCCCGGCCGGATCCATCGAATGTTGTGAGCCGTAGCCGGTGCCCATCGCGACCTTGGTGCGCAGCACGAGCGGAACGTTGTTGTGCCCGCCGAACATGTGCCGCGCCTTGCCGATCTGGTTGAACACCTGGTCCGCGGCGACCCACAGGAAGTCCGGATACATGAACTCGATCACCGGCCGGAAGCGGCCGTCCAGTGCCATCCCGGCGCCGAGGCCGGCGAACGCGTTTTCGCTGATCGGCGTGCCCAGCACGCGATCGGCGGCGACCTTCAGGGCCTGTTTGGTGACCCCGTTCGTGCCGCCGCCGAGCCGGTGCACGTCCTCGCCGAGGACGACCACCCGCGGGTCGGTCTCCATCCGGCGGCCGAGCACGGTGGACGCGGCATCGACGAACCGCGCCGACGTGGTGGGACCGTCGTATCGGGCCGGGTCGAGCGTCCGGACATCGGCGAGCTCGCCGGCGTCGCCGCGCAGCCCCTCGTCGACGGTCGCCGGGTCCGGCCACAGTCCTGGCCGGATCCGGCGTTTGCCTTCGTCGTCCGGATCGCGTTCGAGCAGTTCGCCGGCGACCGTCCGCATCGCCTCCAGCGCCTGCTCCCGGACACCGTCCGCGGTGGCCTCGTCGAGGTGCCCGAGACGCAGCATCTCCCCCGCCACCTTGGCGATGGGGTCACGCTCACGCCAGCCGTCCTCCTCTTCCTTGGTGCGGTAGCCGAACGCGCTGCCGGGATACGCCCCGTTCTGGTGGAAGTAGCGATAGACGTCGACCTCGACGACGGCCGGCCCGTCCCCGGCGCGCATGACCTCTTCGGCCTCCCGCATCACCAGGTGCACGGCGAGCGGGTCCATCCCGTCGACCTTCCACGAGGGAATGCCGAAACCGAGCCCACGCCCGGAAAGCCGGTCCTCGCGGGTCGCCTCGGCGACCTGTGTCGAGACCGCATAAAGGTTGTTCTCGATGAAGAAACACAGCGGCAGGTCCCACGCGGCGGCGAGGTTCATCGTCTCGAGCGCGGACCCGATGTTGACCGCGCCATCCCCGAAATAGGTCACGGTCACGTCATCGGTGCCGGAATGGCGCTGCGCCCACGCGTTCCCGGCGGCCAGCGGCACCCCGCCCCCGACGATCGCGTTGCTGCCCAGTGCACCGGCTTCGAGCCACTGCAGGTGGATCGAACCACCGCGGCCCCGGCTGAAACCCTGTGCCAGCCCCAGAATCTCGGCCAGCGTGCGGCGGAGCAAGGCGAGCACGTCGGCGCTGACCAGCGCGCCCAGATCCGCCTTGCCGCCGGTGAGATGGGTCAGGGACTTGGCCAGGAACTGGTGGTGACTGCGGTGCGATCCGTTCATCCCGTCCGAGGTGCGCAGCGCGATGGCCGAGCCGACGGCACCGCCTTCCTGCCCGATGCTCGAGTGCGCCGGGCCGTGCACCAGGCCCTCGGAGGCGAGCTCGAGCACGGTCTCCTCGAACGCCCGGATCAGGTGCAGCTGGCCGAGCATCCCGGCCAGCAGGGCGGGATCCGCCTCCTGCCAGTCGGCCTTCGTGGTGCTCAGCTGCACCCAGGGCCGGATCGGTTCTAAACGTCGTTGTCGTGGCATCAGCTTTCCTAGCGGCTGTCGATCCCCGATAAGCGCTTCGCGCCGGGCCGTGCGTCGCCAACCATACCCAGCGATCGGATACAATCACAAGCCTGTTCGCGGCATATCGCGGCTTGACACGCCTTGAACTGGTTGTAGTGTATCCAATTACCATCTGAGGAGGAATCCATGCCACTGCCCGGCCTGCGGGGCGCGGAACACATCGGGTTCACCGTCCCGGATCTGGACGAGGCGGACGCCTTCCTGACCGGGGTGCTCGGCTGTGAACGCGTCTACCAGCTCGGCCCGTTCGTGCACGACGACGAGTGGATGCGCACGCAGCTGGGCGTGCACCCCCGGTCGGTGATGCGGAGGCTGTCCTTCTACCGCTGTGGATTCGGCCCCAATTTCGAGGTCTTCGAATGGGAGCCGGCCGACGGCCGGCGACCGCAGCCACGCAACAGCGACATCGGGGGTCACCACATCGCCTTGTATGTCGACGATCTCGACACCGCGGTCGCTTATCTGCGCGGCCAGGGCGTCCGGATCCTCGGTGAGCCCGTCGAGAGCCGGGGCGCCAGCAAGGGGCAGCGCTGGGTCTATTTCCTTGCCCCGTGGGGAATGCAGTTCGAACTGGTCAGCTTCCCGCACGGCAAGGCGTACGAAGCGGACTCGCCGGTGACCCTGTGGCACCCCGCGGATCCGGCACGTTAGGCATCATGAGCGCCATGACCGACGAAAACGGCACCCCGGCGCCCGGCGCCGAGAAAACGGGCATCGGCAACACCAGCCGCCGCATCGCCGACGCGATGCGGGCCGCCATCCTCTCCGGTGAGCTGCCGCCCGGCAGCCGGATCCGGCAGGAGGAGCTCGCCGCGCGCTACGGCGCCAGCCGCATCCCCGTCCGCAGCGCGCTCAGCATCCTCGAAGCCGACGGCCTGGTGAAGCTCGTCGCCAACTCCGGTGCCTGGGTATCGCAGTTCGACCTGTCCGAATGCGAGGAGTTCTACCGCATCCGCGAGCAGATCGAGCCGCTGCTGCTGCGCGCGAGCCTGCCCGGCCTCGCGGCCGAGATCTTCGATCAGATGGAGTCGCTGGCCGAACAGATGGCGAGCACGGACAGCGCCGAGGAGTTCCTCCGGCTGGACCGGGAATTCCACAGCCTGTCCTATTCCGGCGCGAAAACCGTGGTGCTCGACGAAATCGTGCAGCGGATGTGGAACATGACCCATCACTACCGCCTGATGTTCACCCGGGTCTTCCTCGAACAAGGCGACACCATCGTGCACGACGAGCACCGCATGCTGGTGCGCGCGCTGCGGGAACGCGATGCGGACCAGGCGGCGCTGGTCGCCACCGGCCACATCCGCCGGACCCGGCTGCAACTGGCGCGCCATCCCGAACTGTTCACCGTTCACCACTCACCCTGAACCCCGCAATGAGAAAGGCAGCAGATGACGACAGCCGCCCCCGCCACCCGCTCCATCGCCGTGACGAACCCGGCCACCGGTGAGGTGCTCGCCCAGTTCGACACCCAGGGCCCGGCCGAGATCGAGACCTGTATCCGCACGGCGCAGGAGGCGGCGCGGCAGCTTCGCGCCACCGGCTACGCCACGCGCGCGGCCTGGATGCGGCGGGCGGCCGACCTCCTGGAGGCCGACCGCGAGGAAGTGGCCCGCGCCGTCGTGACCGAGATGGGCAAGACCATCGTCCAGGCTCGCGCGGAGGTCACCAAGAGCGCGCGAACCATGCGTTTCTACGCCGACCACGCCGAGGAATTCCTGGCGGATCAGCCGTTGGCCGCGCCCGAGCGGGTCGGCGCCGGCCAGGCGCTCACGAAGTACCAGCCGCTCGGCGTGGTGCTGGCGGTGATGCCGTGGAACTACCCGATCTGGCAGGCGATGCGGTTCGCCGCACCGGCACTCATGGCGGGCAACGCCGGGGTGCTCAAGCACGCCTCGAACGTCCCGCAGTCCGCGCTGTATCTGGATTCGCTGTTCACCCGCGGCGGGTTCCCGCCCGGCTCGTTCAGCTCGCTGCTGATCGGCTCGGGCGCCGTCGCCTCGATCATCGCCGACCCGCGGATCGCGGCCGTCACGCTGACCGGATCCGAAGGCGCCGGGCGCAGCGTCGGTGAGCACGCCGGGCGCGCGATCAAGAAGACCGTGCTCGAACTCGGCGGCTCGGACCCGTTCCTCGTCATGCCCGGTGCCGATCTCGAAAAGGCCGCGAAGACCGCCGTGGCGGCGCGGATGAACAACAACGGCCAGTCCTGTATCGCCGGGAAGCGTTTCATCGTGCACACCGATGTGTACGACGAGTTCGCCGCGCTGTTCGCCCGGAAGATCGCCGCGCTTTCGGTCGGCGATCCGCTGCAGGAGACCACGGACATCGGTCCACTTGCGACACTCAGTGGCCGCGACGAGCTCGCCGGACAGGTCGACGATGCGGTCACCCATGGCGCACGGGTGCTGGCCAAGGCCGCCACGCCTGCCGAGGGCACCGGCTGGTACTACCCGCCCACCCTGCTGGAGAACGTGGGCCCGGACTCGCGGCTGTTCCTGGAGGAGGCATTCGGCCCCGTGGCGGTGCTCTACCGGGCGGCTGACGAGCAGGAGGCCGTCGCGCTGGCCAACGGCACGCCGTTCGGCTTGAGCTCCGCGGTGTGGACGAACGACGACGACCAGGCACGGCGGATCGTCGACGCGCTCGAAGCCGGAGCCGTGTTCGTCAACGGCATGTCGGTGTCCTACCCGGAACTCCCCTTCGGCGGGGTCCGCGACTCCGGCTACGGCCGCGAACTGGGCGCGGCGGGCATCCGGGAGTTCTGCAACCTCAAGACGGTCTGGATCGGCTGACCGCACAACGGAAACCGCCGGCCCCGCACTCGGGGGCCGGCGGTTTTTCCTTTCGTCAGCGGAGATTCTCGCTATCGGACTCCGCGGAGTCCGAGCAGGTACTCGTCACCAGCACAGCGAAGTTGTCGTACGGTTCAGGATCTGCCCCGTCGCCGGGCCACCACTCGTATGCCGTCCATTCGCCGCCGCCCGCAGGGTCGCCCACCCGCAACAGCCAATGGCCACCGCTGCCACCCTCACCCTGGGAAATCAGCAGACAGCGCTCGAGCACACCGATCCATTCGGCGAAATGCTCCATGCCCGGCTCGGACCAAGCCGCGAGGAGATCGGCTTCCGCTTCGGAAAACCAGCCGATGTGATCGACGTCGAGCAAAGACAGCTCGCTAAGGCTGCTACTCCAGCCGTTGCTGACGAGCAGGAAGTTGCGGTAGGCCGGTGGCAGCCGCACCCCGAGGCGCTCTTCCGCGGCACGGATCGCGTCCTCGCTCGCCGGCTCGTAGCCGAACTCCGAGCTGTGGCGACGCAGAAAATCGCGCCACTCGCCGACAGTCGACGGTGCGGATGAGGGCATGCGTGAGACTCCTTCGACAGTGAATACCCGGAGGACATCCTGGCAGACCCGCGTGGCGGTACCGGCTACTGGTCGAACGGTGTCCGGCGGCCTTCACGGACGTAGTCGCCGCTGCCGGAGATGTGGTCGTCGCTGTGCACGGCCTTGCCCTTGGCCAGGTGACCGAACATCTGGATCCCGAAACCGCCGTCGAGGTCGTCGACGATGCGCTTCTTCCACGGGCGGCGGATGATCTGCGTGGTCAGCCGGCGGACCGTGCGTGGCTGCCGCATGATGTGGTCGGCGATGACATGTGCGCGCGGGACAAGTTCGTCGCGCGGCAGGACCTCGTTGACCATGCCGTATTCCAGCGCCGTGGCCGCGTCGATCGCCTCACCGGTCAGCAGCGCATAAGCGGCCCGCTTGACGCCGAGCAGCTCCTGGAAAGCGCTGTGGATCCCGTCGCCGGGCACGGAGCTGATGCCGTAGTGCAGGTCGTAGATACGCGCGTCGTCGGCCATCAGCGTCAGGTCGCACATCAGCAGCACCTCGGAGTGATAACCATCCCCGTTGATCAGGCCGATGGTGGGGATCTCCAGATCGTTGACGAGGCTGCTGACGTTGATCCGGCCGTCCTTGTAGGCGTATTCGTAGGCCCAGTATTCGAGATCGCGCTCCTCGATCTCGAATCCCTTCGGGTCCGAGCCCATCATCCAGTCACGGCCGCTGCCGGTGAGGACCAGCAGCTCGTTTTCCGGATCCGCACCGACGGTCTTGAGAAACTGGCCGAGCGCGCGATGGTTCTCCACGCTGAGTTTGACCGAATCGCCGCGGGTGTGGGCGCGGGCGAACAGCACGCCGTCGTCCCGGCGATCGAGCAGGAAGAAATCCTTGAAATGCTCCTTGTACTCGTCGAATTCGGGTGTGGGCAGGAATTCCTGAAGTGACATGAGAGTTCTCCGTTTCAGTGGGCGGCCCGGCGCCTGGTGACCTCGGCGACGCAGGCCCAGTCCAGGTCCGCGCCGACGTGCTCGATGGCATGCTCGAACACTTCGCGCAGCACCGGCCCGGTGGGCAGCTCGACGCCGAGGTCCTCGGCGGCCCGCACAGCGAGCATGAGGTCCTTGTGTCCCAGCGTGGTGGTGAACCCCGGCGGGGTATAGGTGCCGGTGGCGATCGCCTTGCCGTAACCGCCGTAGACCGGGCCGGGAAAGAGCGAGTCGTTGATCATCTCGACGAACCGGCCGGTGTCCAGGCCCGCCTTTTCCAGGATGGTGACCGATTCCGCCAGCGCCTGCAGGGCGTGCACGATCAGGTAGTTGACCGCGATCTTGACGGTGGGCGCCGCGGCTGCGGACGGCCCGTAGTCCCAGACCCGCTTGCCCATCGCTTCGAGCATCGGCCGCACCGCGGAGTGGACCTCCGGATCACCGGACGCGAGGACGGTCATCCGTCCCGCCTCGACCGCGTCCGGCCGCCCCAGCACCGGCGCGCTCAGATAACGGGTGCCGTGTTCGCCGGCCAGCGCCTCGAACTCGGTGGCCGCGCCCGGGCTGATCGTCGCATGGCACACGTGCGTGAAGCCTTCCGGCGCGGCCCGCAGCAGCTCACCGGTGAAGACGTCCCGCATCGCATTCTCGTTGCTGAGCATCGAGAAAACCACCCCGGTGGCGACCGCGTCCTGCGGGGCGGCCGCCCGGGTGGCGCCCCGCTCGACGAGCCCGTCGGCCTTGCTCTGCGTCCGGCTCCAGACAGTCACGTCGTAGCCGGCGTCGATCAGGCGCGCCGCCATCGGAGAGCCCATGTGACCGAGCCCGATGAAACCGACCCGCTGATCCTTTGTGGACATTTACTGTTCTCCTCCCAGAAATGCCGTCGCGTTGCGGGCGCGCGCGGCGTGCAAGCGCCGCACCGCGACCGTGCGATCCATGACGAACTGCATTCCGACGACCAGCAGCAACAGTGCCCCGGTCACCAGTCCCGTGACGTAGGTCGGCGCGCCGGCGGCCGTCGCCCCGGCACTGACCACGCCCAGAATCACCACACCCAGCACGACGTTGACGGCATTACCGCGGCCGCCGTACAGGCTGACTCCACCAATCAGGCAAGCAGACACCGCGCCCAGCAGCAACGTGGTGAACCCACGCGGGTCCGCCGACGCCCCCTGCAGGCAGGCCAGTGCGCCGGAAAGTCCCGCGCACGCCCCGGAAATCCCGAACGCCAGCGTCAGTGCACCGGTCACCGGCACCCCGGCCGCCCGCGCTTCCTGACGGGCCCCGCCGATCGCATAGATCTCCCTGCCCCACCGGGTGAACGCGAGAAACACACCGAGCAGTACGAGCACGGCGACACCGGTGAGCGTCGCGGGCGTGAGCAGCCACCACTGGCGCAGCAGCGGATCGGTCGTGGTCAGCTGCGCCAGCCCGATCGGCCGTTCACCGGCCAGCAGCAAGGCGATCCCGCTCAGCCCGATCAGCGACCCGACCGTGACGACCAGCGAGCTGATCCGCAGCCACGCGATCAGCAACCCCTGGCCGAGCCCGAACACGAGCCCGGTCGCGGTGCCCAGCGCGATCGCCGGGACCAGCCCGAGTCCGCCGGCCCGGATCGCGACGACCCCGGCCAGCGCCGCCATCGAACCGATCGAAAGGTCGAGCTCGCCCGCGATCATCGTGACCGCGACACCGGCGCCGGCGATACCGATGAGCGCGATGCCGTCCAGCGTGCCGAACACCGCCGACGAGGGGGTGAAGTCCGGCACCGTCAACGCGAGGAACACCACCGTCGCGACCAGCACACCTGCCTGGACGCCGTAGGCGCGGGTGGTCCGGCCGAGGGTTTGCGAAGTCATGACGCCCACCTCCGGGCCAGGTGCAGCACGGCGACCACCGCGACGATCAGGATTCCCTCACCGAGAACCCGCACCCCGGTCGTCAACCCGTGCAGCAGCAACACGTTCTGCAGCACGACGATCACCAGCGCCCCGGCGGCGGAGCGGACCGGTGACCCCTCACCGCCACTGACCGCCGTGCCGCCGACCAGTACCGCGGCGACGGCGTCGACCGTCAGATCCGACAGGTTGTTCACCGTGACCTGCCCGAGCTGGCTCGCGGAGAACACGCCCGCAACGGCCAGCCCGATCGACATGATCGCGAACGCCCACGCGGTGGCCGAGCGCACGGAAATACCGCTGGTGACCGCGGTCTGCCGGTTCGCCCCGACCAGGACGAGCCTGCGCCCGGGCACCGTCCGCTCGGCGAACAGCCAGACCAGCCCGGTGAACACGACGAACACCCAGACCGGCAACGGGATCGCGAGCAAGGTCGTGGCCGCGAGGACACCGGCGCTCGACGTCGGGGCCGAAACGACGGCACCACCGGTCACCGCGGCGACCACGCCGTAGATCAGCGCTCCCGCGGCGAGCGTGGTGACCACGGGGTTCAGTCCCGCCGCCACGGCAAGGCTTTGCGCCAGCCCGATGACGACGAGGGCGGCGAGCGCGAGCAACGCGCCCACCACGAGCGAGCCACCGTGCGCGGCGACCGACATGAACAGGATCGACGCCAGCATGGCCGACTGCCCCATGCCGAGGGAGAAAAGGTTGCCGGACAAGGTGATCGTCGTCATCCCGACCGCGGCGATGCCGGTCACCGACGTGTTGATCAGGACCCCGCGCAGGTTGTCGAAAGTGAGAAAGGCCGGGGTCGTGGCCGTCGCGACGGCGACCAGCACCACGAAGACGACCGGCATCGCCCACCGGCTCAGCGCTCTTGCGGTCCCGGTGCGTCCGGCGACCGGGACCGCATAGGAAATCTCGGTCATGGCAGTACCTCTTCGTTCCGTGGCGCGAGTCGCGAGCTGCCGTTGTGCATGACCTCGCGCACCAGCGCCTCCTCCGTCCATTCCGAACCCGGCCGCACCGAGGACAGCACTCCCCGGTGGAAAGTGCCGATGACGTCACACAATCCGTAGACCTCGCCGGTGTCCGACGAGCACACCACGACCGCCATGCCCTCGTAGGCCAGCGCGCGCAGCTGCCGGTAGATCTCGGCACGCGCACCGACGTCCACACCGCGAGTCGGTTCGTCCACGAGCAGGACCCGCGGCGCGCGGCCCAGCCACTTGCCGACGACGACTTTTTGCTGATTACCACCGGAAAGTGTGCCGACCGGCGAGGTCAACCGCGCCGCGTCGATCGCGAACTGCCTTGCCGAGCGGGTCGCGACCTCACGTTCCCGGCGCCGCGACACCACCCCGAGCCGGGCGACCTGCCCGAGCCATGCCGAGGACAGATTCCGTTCGATCGACAGCCCGGCGAAGATGCCGTCCCGCTTGCGATCCGGTGAGCAGTAAGCGATTCCGGCGGCGATGCCGGCCTGGCGGTTGCCGAGGTCGACGCGCGCACCGTCGAGCTCGACGGTGCCCGTCAGTGACGGCACGAAACCGGCCAGCGCCCGCAGCAACGCCGAACCACCGGCACCGACCTGCCCGGTCAGCCCGACGATCTGGCCCCGCCGGATGTCCAGACCAACCGGAGCCTCGACACCCGGGGCGGTGAGCCCGGTGATCTTCAGCCGCACCGGCGCGCCGCCGGTGTCCCCGCGTCCGGGGAACATCTCGCCCAGATCGCGGCCCAGCATGCGCCGCACGATCTCCTGCGGGGTCAGCTCCCCGGTGACGGCCGGGGCGAAACTGGTGCCATTGCGGAAGATCGTGACCCGGTCGCTGATCGAGAAGACTTCGTCGAGCCGGTGGGTGATGTAGAGGATGCTGGTGCCTTCGTCGGCCAGCGACCGGACGATCTCGAGCACACGGGCCGCTTCCGCTTGGGACAGCGCCGCCGTCGGTTCGTCCAGGATCAGCACCGTCGCCGATCTCGCGAGCACCCGGGCGATCTCGAGCAGTTGCAGCTCCGCGACCGAAAGCTCCTCCGCGGGCGTGCGCGGGTCGAGGTAGCCGAGGCCGACCCTGGACAACAGCTCGCCCGCCCGGCGGCGCAGGAAACCACCGCTCCACCACGGCCGCACGCCACGCTGACCCAGTACCAGGTTCTCGGCGACGCTGAGCGCGCCGACGGTGCTGTATTCCTGTTGCACGACAGCGATTCCGGCCGCCTGCGACGCCGCCGACGACGACAGTTCCACCGTCCGCCCACCGACCCGGACGGCGCCCGAATCGGGGCGCACCAGTCCGGAAAGGACCTTCACGATAGTGCTCTTGCCCGCGCCGTTTTCGCCCAGCAGAGCCATGACTTCGCCGGGACGCACTTCGAGGCGGACCCCGTCGAGCGCCCGCACAGCGCCGTATCTCTTCGACACGCCTTCGACTTCCAGGCGCGGAACCCGTTGTGTGGCCATCAGAACTGCAACTCCTGGATGCTGCGGCCCCACACCCGCAAGGTGTCCACGTTCTGCGGGGTGATCGCCGGGTTCGGCATGTAGGTGAAGCGGGCCGGCGCGTCGCCGGCCATCGGTGGCTGGCCGGCCGCGGTGGGCAGGCGGTCGACACCGTCGACGACCTTGCCGGTGGCGAGGTAGCGCGCCGCGGTCTGCACGGCGAGAATCCCTTCGATGACGGGCGACTGCAGAACCGCCGAATAGATCAGCCCCTTCTTCAGCGGCTGCTGATCACCGGAGAAGTCACCCACCACGACCGTGACGTCCTTGCCCGGGTGCAGCCCGCCCTGCTGCAGTGCCTTGACCACGCCGGTGCCGATGTTGTTCGACCCGGCAACGACGATGTCGATGCCCGCCGCCTTGTACTTCGACAGCACCTGGCTCGCCGCGGTGAATCCGCCCTGCGCGTCCGGGCTCTTGACGTTCTCGGTCGCGAGCACGTTGAAGGTGTCACCGACCCGGCCGAAGAAGGCCTGATGCCGCACGACGCCCGTTTCGTATCCGGTCGGATAGGTGATCTCCAGCAGATTCGGTTTTCCGCCGGGGCCATGGAAAGCGACGCCACGGGCCCGCGCCTCGGCCACCGCCTGCAACGCCATCGTGCCCATCTCGGCGCCGATCGCCTCGTTGTCCTGGCCGGGGCGGGCGGTGATGTAGGGCTGGGCCTGCGGCAGCACCCGGCCGTTGAGCTGGATGACCGGCGCTCGCGCGGCCAGCAGGCGCGCGGAGTTGACCCCGGTGTCGTTGTTGGCGGGCCAGTACACGAACGCCGCGGCGGGTTTGCCCGACGCGAGGAACTGCCGGACCTGCTGGTTCTGCTGGGTCTGGTCGAAGTTGTTGTCGATGACCTCGAGCCGGTAACCCAGGCGGGCGGTCTCGGCCTGCATGGCCTTGATCTCCGTGTTGACGTAGCTGTTGGCCGTCGAGATGGTGAAAGCCACGATCGTCGCTCCCCTCCCCTCCACGGTTCCGGTGCCGGTGACCTTCGCCGGCACGACGACCGCGCCACCACAGCCCGATAGGAGGAAGGCGGTCGCGGTGACCGCCGCGAGGAGCACGGCTCGGTACCAGCGGGTCATCATTGATCCTTTCTGCACCAGTGCAGCCAGCCGGAGCCCGAAGGCTAGCATTGGATACATTCGAGGTGCAATACTCGCCGATATCCCACTGATGTCGGCGAAAACGAGCTCGATCGTATCCATTCGCCAGGATTGGAAAGTGAGGCAGCCGTGTCCGGACCCGCGCTGGCGGTCAACCATGTCGGGCTGACCGTCCCCGATGTCCATGCCGCGATCGACTGGTACGGGGAGGTCTTCGGTTTCCGCTGCATCATGGGCCCGCGGGTGCTGGAGGCGGCCGGCCACGGCGAGGCGGCAACCGTGCTCGGACCCCGGTTCCGCCGGGCGTGGCAGGCGCACCTGCTCGCCGGGAACTCGGTCGGACTGGAGCTGTTCCAGTTCATCGACCCGCCCACCCATGACCGGCGGGACGAGCTGGTGCCCTACCTCGACCGCGGGCCGTGGCACCTGTGTCTCACGCACCCGGACGTCCAGGCCACGATCGACCGCATCACCGAGACCGGCGGCACCCTCATCGCGGCGCCGTACGAGTTCGTGCCGGGACGGCCGTGGATCCTCGCCTACGCCACCGATCCGTGGGGCACCGTGCTGGAGATCATGAGCCACAGCTACGCCGAAGCGTTCGCCAACTGGCCCCAGCCCGGCCAGACCGTCCCGCCGACCCTCGTGCCACGGCCCGGGCGGTGAACTCGACCGGCGGCCACGCCGTGACATAGGTGTTCCCTGTGCACGGAAAGGACCTCCGGGTTGCCGCCTTCGACGAGCCAGCTGCCGGGTCACCAGGTGCGGCCGGTGACCGTGGACCGTCCGCCGGGCCGGTTCGACTGGCTCCGGCGGCACCGGCGGTGGTGTTTCGCGCTCGTCGTAGCCGCGCTTCTCGTACAGATGGCGTTCGCGATGATCACGACGGCGGTGGAGCAGACCCCGACCATCGACGAGCCGGTGTACGTGGGAACGGCGGTGGTCTACCTGGAGCAGCACAGCCTGCGGTACAACCCGGAGCATCCCCCGCTGGGCAAGCTGATCATCGCGAGCGGGGTGGCCTTCGCCGGTGTGCGGCTCGACCCGGCCTTCGCCGGTGATCAGACACAGCTCGGCCGGCAGGTGCTGTACGAGTCGGGCAACGATCCGGGACGGCTGATGCTGCTGGCGCGGCTGCCCGTCATCGTGCTCACGCTGCTGTTCGGCCTGGTCGTCTTCGCGTTCGCCACGGACCTCACCGGCCCTGTCGGCGGGTCGGCGGCGCTCGCTCTGTACGCGTTCTCACCCGACCTCATCGCACAAGGGTCGCTGGCCACGCTCGACGTGCCGGCCGCGGGTTTCCTGCTGACCTCGGTCTGGCTGTTGTGGCGGGCCCGGCGCCGTCCTGTCCGTTATCTCCCCCTGGCGGGGCTTGCCCTCGGCGCGGCCGTTGCCACGAAGATGAGCACCCTGACCGCGGTTCCGGTGTTGCTGCTCCTGGTCGTGCTGTCCGTCTGGTATGCCCGCCACGATCGGTTTCTCCGTCGGCTCGGACTCGGCGCGGCGGCGGCAGCGGGGGTGGCGCTGATCGCGATCGCCGTGGTGTGGGCCTCCTACTTGGCCGTGGATCCGGGGCTGCGGTGGACGACGCCACCGGGCCTGCCGGCGCTCCACGGCCTGCGCTCGCTCGCCGGCCGGTTGCCGCTCCCGGCGCCATACCGGGACGGCATGCGTGTGCAGTTCGGCTTCGAAGACCAGGTGTGGGGCGGGTTCCTGTTCGGAAGGCAGTACCTCGGTTCGCTGTGGTACTACCTTCCGGCCGCGCTGCTGGTGAAGACACCGCTGGGCATGGTGGCGCTGTGGCCGGCCGGTGCCGTCGCGATGGTGGCGGTGCCCCGGCTGCGCCCGGCGGCGCCCTATGTACTCGTTCCGGCGGGTGTGCTGCTGGCCGCGGCCATGACCGGCTCCCGCGACCTCGGCGTCCGGTACGCGATCTTCGTGCCGATGTTCCTGGCGGTCGCGGCGGCGGGCGTGGTCGCCCTGCGCCGGCGATGGATACCCGTCGCGGCGGCGGCCCTGGTCGTGTTCGCCGCGGTCAGCTCGCTGCGGACGTTCCCGTACTACCTGCCCTACTCCAACGAGGCGTTCGGCGGTCCGGCACAGACCCACCTGCGCCTGCACGACTCGAACGTCGACTGGGGCCAGGATCTGGGCCGGCTGGCGGACCGGCTGAGGCAGCGTTACCCGGGCGAGCCGACGTGGCTCGTCTACAAGGGCAGCGGCCTGCCGTCGTACTACGGCATCAACGCCGCCGACCCGCTCACCGTGCCCCCGGACCAGGTGCACGGACTGCTCGCCGTGTCGGATTCGGCGATCGCCAAGGCCGACGACCACCTGGCGTCGCTGATCACCGGCAGCACACCGATCGACGAGGTCGGCCACTCCATCACGATCTACCACCGGCCATAGGAGCGGGGTAGGCGGGCCGTGCTCCCGCCGAGGCCCCCGCCTACCCCGCGATTTCGCCGCCGGATTTCCGGGACGGGACCCGAGCGGACCGGCCCTCGGAAGATCCCCGGCGGCTCGCCGTCCGCGACCGTATCGCCCGGGGGAAAGCGATACGGGCGCGGACGGCGGTCTTCGGCTGCCTTACCGCGTCGCGATTTCCTGGCCGACCAGGATCAGGTCGGCGTTCGGGATGCTCTGCGCGTTCAGCTGCTGCAGGTGCCGCCAGCCGCCGGGGATGCCGAGCTTCTTCGCGATGCCCGACAGGGTGTCGCCCGCGACGACGGTGTAGTCGCCGCCGTGGCTCGGCCGCGGGGCGGCCTGCGGGCTCGACTTCCGGACTTCGCCGCCCTTGGCCTGGGGCTTGGCCTGCTTCGCCTGGGGCTTGGCCTGAGGCTTGACCTTGGCGGCCTCGGGCGAGGCCGCCCCGCCGCCGCCCTGGCCGGCGAACGACGAGAAATTGGCCGGGCCCGCACCTGCGTGGCACTCCCACGGCGCGGTCCCCTGCTTCGCGTAGATGCGGTCCGCGACGATCTGCTGCTGAGCCGGGCTGGCCTTGTCCGCGGTCGGCGCGAACTGGCCGCCGCCGTTGGCCAGCCAGGTCTTGGTCACGATCTGGAACAGGCCGGCGGGGCGGCCGGCGGCCTGGCCCGCCGCGGTGTTGTTGACGATCGTCGGGTTGCCACCGCTCTCGCACTTGACGATGCCGGCCTGCCCGGGGAAGGCGCTGGCCGTACCGCCGCCGGCGATCGCGATACCGCCGATGGTGGCGCCCGCGATAGCCGCGGTCGCACCGGTTCGCTTGAGAACAACTGCCGTCTTGCTGGGTTTGCTGTGACGTCCCACGGGGGGTGGGCTCCTTCTCCATCTCGCACCGCGGCAGCCGTTGCGCGTCCGGTTCAGGACCGCAGCCATCGGGGGTTCGCGGTGGCTTGCGGCCGCTGATCCTCGGGGTAGATCGCAGGTCACCGCAAAAGCGCGAGAAGATTACGAAGAAGAAACAACCGGTGTACAGATTCCGTGGCAATGGACACAGATCATCAAAACTGGTATTGGGCTCACAACCGTCCGTCACGTTCACGGACACTTACTTCGACAATAGATCTTGGCTCAACCGCGTCGAAAGCCGGAGAATGCAGCGGCGGATTTTCCCGGCGGACGAGAAGAATCGTTAATTTCTCCCATCGACCCGCTCATGGTCAATTACTGCCGGTGCGCTCGGCGTGATCTGGTTCTCCAGCCGGTATTCGATTCGCACGTCTCGGTATTCGACTCCCGCGTCGACTCGGTCCGGGAGGTTGGTGCGGTCGCTGCGCGTCAGCGGCTGATGGCCTGGGGTGCCGCTGAACCGGATATCCGTATGGGGTTTCTCGTCGAACCGCAGTTCGCCGGCCCGCACCGTGGCGGTGAACTCGATGTCAGGCGCACCAGGAGTTCACGGCGGCTGCTCGTCCCGCCCGCGAACACGCTTGTGCCGCGCGGTTTTCGGCGCCTCACCGCCGCCACCGAGAACCTTGTCCACCAGATGACCCGACGTGTCGAGGACCTTGCCCACGCCCTCGACGGCGTCCCCCGCAACGTCGGTGCCCCCCTCCACCGCGTCGGGTTCCGCTCCCCCGTCCTGGCTCGGCAGAGCGGCGCCCGCCGCCCGTGCGACGATGTCCGGATTGTGGTCGACGGTCGTCAGCACCCGGTTGATGATGTCGGCGACGTTGTCCAGCCGGGCCTTCAGCAGAACCTCCGCTTCCACCCCTTTGATCTCGAGGTGGAGTCCCGTCAGTTCGGCATCCACGCCTACCCCGAGCTTGAGCAGATCGAGCACTTCGGCCTGCAATGACACCCGTGCGCGCAGACTTTCGACATCCAGAGAAATCTCTTCGACCGCCAGGCGCGGTACGTCGAGGAGAACGTCCGGTTCCGCCTCTTCGGCGTAGTCTTCCCCGGGTTCTTCCTCGTTGTCGATCTCGTCGGCCATGCGCACGCTCCAGCGGGTGAGGCGGCGAACTGACGTACCCGTCCATTGTAGACCGGGAGAATCGGCCGCGCTTTTCCGCCGGGCCCGCTGTCTTCGGACGTGCGACCATCGGATGACGGGGACAGCGACTCACCTTTTCGGCCCTCTCGGAAAGGAAGACCAGTACCAATGTCGATACTGATTTTCATCGCTGGTGCGGCGTTACTGATCTACAGCGCCGAAAAGCTGATCATCTACCTCGTCGGTGCGGCGGCCGGCCTGCGAATCTCGGTATTCCTGCTCGCGATCATCTTCACCGGAATCGAATTCGACGACGTCGCGCTCGGTGTCGCACTGAACGTGGAAGATCTCAGCGACGTCGCCCTCGGAACCGTGTTCGGCACGGCGATCTCGATGATCGGAATAGTGCTCGCGCTCGCCGCGATCATTTCCCCGACGAAGGTGAACATCCCGCGCCCGTACCTGGCGTTGTTCACGGCCGCGCCGTTGGTGCTGATTCCTTTCCTCGTCTTCGGGCTCCTCACCCCGCTTTACGGTGCGGTGCTCGTGCTGCTGTTCGTGTTCTTCATCGGCTATGTGGCCACCCGCGAACTCAGGCGGAGCACCCCTGTTTTCCGCAACGCGGAAATACTCGAGAAACTGGAAGTCGGCGGTGACTCCGGCCGCGCCGGCGCCCTCGGCCCCGCCGACCCACCCACGGACAGACCACCGTTCACCGTGACGATGCCGTTCAACAAGGAACGCCCGATCCCCGGGTGGGCCGCGATCGCGCTGGCCGTCATCGCGCTGGCCGGCCTCGTCGCCGGCGCCGGGATCACCAGCTTCGGCACGAAGAACATCCTGGAGGACTACCACATCCAGGGTGCGTTGTTCGGCGCCACCATCGCCACCCTCGTGCTCACCCTCGAGGACATATTCCTGACCGTGGAACCCACCCGCAAGGGCGCGCCCGAGCTCGGCGTCGGGAACGTCATCGGCAGCGTCGTTTTCGGTGTCACCGCGAAGCTCGGCATCATCGTGCTCGCGGGCGGCAGCATCGTCGTCGACGAAAACGTGCTCTCCTGGCACCTCCCGGTCCTCATCGGCATGACGGCCCTCGCCGCGTACTTCCTCACCACCGGCCGTCTCAAGCGCTGGCACGGATTCGCGTTGCTCGCGCTCTACATCGCCTACTGGGCCGTCAGCTTCACCGTTTTCGGCGGTGCACCCATCGAAACCAGCTAACGGTGCGGACGCGGAACCAGCGGAGCATCGTCGATCGCCGCCCCGGCGTTGGCGGCCTCGACCGCCCGCGCAACCAGGCCGTGATCGGGTGAGAGGTGGCAGACCGGGTCGGTGCGGGCGGCATCGCCGGTGAGCTGGAACGCCTGGCAGCGGCACCCACCGAAGTCCAGCTCCCGGCGGTCGCAGCTACGGCAGGGTTCCGGCATCCAGTCCGTTCCCCGGAACGCGGTCATCACCGGGGCGTCGGCCCAGATCCGGGCCAGCGAGTCCGCGCGCACGCTGGCCCGCGGCAACGGCAGGGACTGGGCGGCCGGACAGGGCAGCACGTCACCGTTCGGTGTCACGGTCAGTTGCCGCGCGGCCCAGCCGCCCATGCACGGCTTCGGGTAGCGGCTGTAGTAGTCGGGCATGACGTAGCTGACGTCCATGCGATCCCGTAGCCGCGTCCGGGCGGCCCGCACCACGACCTCGGCAGCGTCGAGCTGCGCCCGGCTCGGCAGCAACGCGGCACGGTTGCGCGACGCCCAGCCGTAGTACTGGGTGTTGGCCAGCTCCACCCGGTCGGCACCCACCTGCTCGGCCAGCGCGAGCACCTCGGCGACGCGGTCGATGTTGCGCCGGTGCAGCACCACGTTCACGGTGAGCGGCCAGCCCAGTTCCTTGACCACGCGCATGGCCTCGATCTTGCGGTCGTAGGACGGGGTCCCGGCGATCGCATCGGACAGCGCGGGCTCGTCGGCCTGAATGCTGACCTGCACATGGTCCAGACCAGCGGCGCGCAGGTGCGCAGCCCTCGGTCGCGAGAATCCGACGGCGCTGGTCACGAGATTGGTGTAGAGGCCGAGATCGTGGGCCTGCGCCACGATCTCCACCAGATCGCGCCGCAGCAACGGTTCTCCGCCGGAGAGGTGGCATTGCAGCACCCCGAGATCGCGGGCCTCCACGAGCACCCGGCGCCATTCGTCCGTGTCCAGCTCGTCGGCGTAACCGGCGAGGTTGATCGGGTTGGAACAGTACGGGCAGGCCAGTGGGCAGCGGTAGGTGAGTTCGGCCAGCAGCCCGAAGGGATTATCCATCGGTGAGCTCCACGCAACGCCGGGCGACGAGCTGGGTCAGGAACCGCCGCACTTCGTCGTCGGGGACTTCCCGGTAGTGCGAGCGCAGTTCGGTCTCGATCTCGGCTACCGTACGCCGCCCGTCGCACAGTTCGAGGATGTCCGCGCCGCTGGTGTTCAACACCACCACTGTTTCGGGGTGCAGCAACACATGGCGCTGCCGGGCCGCACTGAACGTCAGCCGGACATGCCGGGCCAGCCTGGGACGGTCCGATGTGGACAGTGTAATCGAGTCCATTGTGGTCACTCCGGATACGCCTGGTCGATGGCGTCCATCAGGCTCCACAGGACGTCACACTTGAACGAGAGCGCGTCGACGGCGCGTGCCTGGGATTCGGCGGACAGGCAGTGCGCGGTGACCACCTCGAGCGCGTGTTCGCTGTCGCGGGGCGCTTGTTCGAGGCGGGCGCGGAAATAGGCGAGACCCTCGGGGTCGATCCACGGGTACCACCGCTCGAACGCGGCCAGCCGTTGCGCCATCAGATCGGGGGCGAACAACTCGGTGAGCGAGGACGCGACCGCGTCCACCCACGGGCGGGTCCGGGCGAAGGTCACGTAGGCGTCGACCGCGAACCGCACCCCGGGCACGAGATGGCGGTGGTCCATGACCTCCTCGCGGGTCAGCCCGGCGGCCTCGCCGAGCCGCAGCCACGCCTCGATGCCGCCCTCACCGGGGTGCCGGCCGTCGTGGTCGATGATCCGGCGGATCCAGCGCCGGCGGACCTCGAGATCGGGACACTGGGACAGGATCGCCGCATCCTTGCGGGGGATGTTCTCCTGGTAGTAGAAGCGGTTGGCCACCCAGCCCTGGAGCTGCCGCCGGCTGAGCCGGCCCGCATTCATCCGGACGTGGAACGGGTGCTGGTCGTGGTACCGCCGGGAGTTCGCCCGCAAGGCCTCCACGAAGCCGTCGGTCGTCGTGGTCGGCACGGCTCTACACCTCGACCTCGAGGCCGTCCATGGCCACCTCCATGCCGTTGTCCTCGACGACGCGCCGCTCGGGCGTGTCCTCGAGCAGGATCGGGTTGGTGTTGTTCAGGTGCACGAAAATCGTCCGCCGCACGCCCATCGACGCCAGCTGGGCCAGGCTGCCGTCCGCACCGTCGATGGGCAGATGGCCCATCTCCCGGGAGGTCTTGCCGGCCAGGCCGAGACGGATGAGTTCGTCGTCGCGCCAGCAGGTCCCGTCGACCAGCAGGCAGTCGCAGCCCTCGATCTCCGCGCGCAGCGCCGGTGTCAGCGCCTGCACGCCGGGCAGGTACACCAGCGTCCCGCCACCGCGTTCGCCGGTCAGCCGGTAGCCCACGACGCGGCCGTGGTTTTCCCCGGATCCGAAGCGGTCCCGTTTGGTGGTGGGCACGTCGAACGCCCGGCAGGAAAGCCCGCCGCCGAGGGACACGCCCGCGCCGGGGACCACCGGGCGCCACTCGACCGAGCAGTAGCGCTCCAGTGTGCGCACCAGCCCCGAGCCGTCGCACAGCACCTTGTGCACCGCGGGCGTGGCGTAGAGCCGCAAGGCGCGGGCCTCCCGCAGCAGCAGCAAACCCAGTGTGTGGTCGAGCTCGGCATCGGTGAGCAGCACCGCCTCCAGCGGCGTTGTCCGGTCGCCACGCGGGTGCAGGCCCGGGAACGCCTCGATCTGCGTGCGAACGTCGGGCGAGGCGTTGACGAGGAACCACTGTCGCCGGTCGGCACTCACCGCGATCGACGACTGGGTGCGCGGCGGGCCGGCCCCGGAGCGGACCGCGGCGCACACCGGGCAACCGCAGTTCCATTGCGGGGAGCCACCCCCCGCCGCCGAACCCAGCACCCGCACGAACATCGTTCCTCCGTGGTCGTCCCGGAGCCGCCGGAGGGCGCCAGGCCCAGGGGTCCTGGCGCCCTCCGCGTCCCCCTTAGTCCTCCAGCTGAGCGACGTACATGGTCACCTCGGGCGCGACGGGAATCTCGTCGAACTCGGGCGTCTCCCATACAGCGAGCTGAGACTCCATGGATTCACCTCCTCTGCCTTTCTCGCGGCAGGTTCCTAGCAAGGGTCACGACGTTTCCGGGAGGGCGAAGACGAACAGGGTGCTTCCGTGCCCCGCACCCAGCATGCCGG
>NZ_WMBA01000017.1 GCF_009707865.1 Amycolatopsis pithecellobii | reverse complement strand
TCGCTGGTCTGGGCTGGTCCAGCCCCCGTTGTCACTCATCGAGGATTCTCCTTCGTCTGTACGCGCCCACTCTCGCAGAGCGCGCGCCCGCCGACCATGTCGGGCGCGTCGCCGGCGTCGAGTCGTGATCTGCGCGCGCTGGCTATGCTGACCGGCGATGACGACCCCGCCACCACGCCGAAGGCATCGCAGCTCGCGGTACTCGTCCGCGCTCATGGCCTTCAGCCTCAGCACGGTCGCCGTGCTGCTGGCCGGGCTCGCGGTGTTCGTCGTGGTGAGCAACCTCGGCGGCTCAGGCGGGGCCTCCGGCGACACGTCCGCACCCACCAAACCGGACAGCGGCAACGCCGGTCCGGGCGCGGTTTCCGGGCAGAAGGTGCTCGCGCTGGCCGACCATCCCATTCTTCAGGACCGGGACGCGAGTTTGCCGAACATCGCCTGCGATCTGCCGCAATGGCGCCGTGACGAGGCGGCGGTCGAGGCGTTCTTCACCGCCGCGGAACAGTGTCTCGACAAGGCGTGGGGTCCGTTCCTGCGCGCCTACGACCTGCCGTTCATCCCGCCGTCGCTGCATTTCCCCGACGGCGCGAGGTTCGACACCGCCTGCGGCACGATCGGGGTCAGCGTCGCGACGGCGGCGTACTACTGCGACAACAACCTGTACGTGCCGTACCGCGGGCTGCAAATCGACCAGTACGGCGACAATCCCGGCGTCTACCTGGCGTTGATCGCGCACGAGTACGGCCACCACGTGCAGGAGATCGCCGGGATCATGGACGCGGTGTGGCAGCGGATCTACCAGGTCGGGCAGGTCACCCCCGCGGGGCTGGACCTGTCGCGGCGCAAGGAACTGCAGGCGCAGTGTTTCTCCGGCATGTTCCTGGGCGCGGTGGTCGACCGTGGTGGCTCGGTGACGCGGGACATGTACGAAAAGGCCTGGCGTGACCAGGACACCCGCGGGGACAACACGTCCGGCAGCCATGATCACGGGACGAACGTCCACTATGCGGCATGGTGGCGCAAAGGCGCGCAGTTCAACCGGATCGCACAGTGCAACACCTTCTCCGCACCGGCTTCGGAGGTCTCCTAGCTCGCGAGCGCGGGCGCGCGACGGCCGCCGCGCTGGACGAGGAACGCGTACGCGCCACCGCCCAGGCAGCTCAACGCGAGCAGCGCGAGGCCGACCGGACGCCGCAGGTCACTGTGTCCCACCACGACATCGGCGAGGTGCACGGCGACCGGCCCGGCACCGGCCTGGGCGGGCACGGTGATCTCGACGCGGTTGTTCTTGTCGTGCCCGCAGGCGTCGAGTGAGCCGGTGCGGGTCTGCCCGCCGGAGGAGAATTCCACGGTCTCGGTGGGGTTCGGGTCGGAACAGGCGGCGGGCGTGGTCACGGTGGCCTCCGTGACGGTGCCGCCCCCGGAGGAGACCGAGCCCAGCAGACCCGGGCCTGCCGACCACGCGAGAAAAACGATCACGATCCCGGCGAGCACCGGGATCGCCAGACTCTGCCAGCGCAACCGCACGACACAATGGTTCCAGATGAATCCGGGGATGCACAGCGAGAGTGCGCCCGGATTTGTCACTCGTTGTGGTCGGCCGGGGTCACTTTCCGCACATACAGCAGCCTGTCCCCCGGTTCGAGCGCGTCGGCCTGCGGCGAGTCGACGCGGTACAGCCGCCCGTCGCGGACGACGCCGAGCACGATGTCACTCAGATGCCGCGGTGAACCGCCCTCTTCGGACGGCTCGATCGGACGCTCGGCGATCGCCAGCCCTGATTCGGGAGTCAGCAGATCCTCGACCATGTCGACCACGACGGGTGTCGAGGTGGCCATGCCGAGCAGCCGGCCCGCGGTCTCACTGGAGACCACGACCTGGTTCGCGCCGGACTGTTTGAGCAGGTGCACGTTCTCGGCTTCACGGACCGACGCGACGATATGGGCCTTCGGCGCCATCTCGCGGGCGGTCAGCGTCGCCAGCACGGCCGAGTCGTCACGGTTCGTCGCAACCACGACGGCTCGCGCCCGCTGCACGCCCGCCACCCGCAGCACGTCGGAGCGGGTCGCCGACCCGTGCACGGTGACCAGGCCGAGTGCGGTCGCCGCGTCCAGCGCCTGCTGGTCGGTGTCGACCACGACGATGCGGTTCGGTTCGAGGTTCTCGTCGCCGAGCAGCGTCTTGACCGACGCCCGCCCCTTCGTGCCGAAACCGACGACCACCACGTGGTCTCGCACCTTGGACCTCCACTTCCGGATGCGTAACGCCTGCCGCGATCGTTCCGTCAGTACTTCCAATGTCGTCCCGACCAGCACGATCAAAAACAGCACGCGCAACGGCGTGATGATCAGGACGTTGACCAGCCGCGCGGTCGCGCTGACCGGAGTGATGTCGCCGTACCCCGTGGTCGACAGCGAGACCGTCGAGTAGTAGAAGGCGTCCAACAGCGACAGCCCGTCCCCGTTGACGTCGCGGTAGCCGTCACGGTCGGCGTACACGATCAGCACGGTCGCGACGAGGGCGAGCAACGCGCCGAGTACCCGTTTGCCGATCGACCGCAGCGGGCTGATCGACGGCTCCGGCATCCGGATGACACCGACGAGGTCCGCTGGATCCAGGTCACGCACGCGGCGGATCGTAAACCACGGTGTGGCCGTCCGCGGGGTTCAGCGGCCCGTTTATCTGTGCCGTTGGCCTGAACGTTCCTAGGTCACCAGGTGATCACGACGACCGGGATCTCGCGCTCTGTCTGGTCTTGGTGGGCGACGACCTGCGGGTGGGTCTGGCCGAGCCGGGCGAGGATCTGTTGGCGCTCGGCACCGGTCGCGGTGGTGGCGGTGGCTTCCAACCGCTCGACCTGCCCGTCGGCGCCGACGCGTTCCACCACCACGGCCGGGTTCTTGGCCAGGTTCAGGTACCACGCGGGATGCTTCGGCGCGCCGATCGCCGAGGCCCACAGCACGACCCGGCTGTCGTCGTCGCTGAAATCGCCCAGCGGGACCGTGTGTTCCCGCCCGGTTTTCGCGCCGACGGTCGTCAGCAGGATCAGCTTGCCCCGCTGGAGCCGTTCGTCGCTCAGCACGCCGTTGTGCGCCCGGAACTCCTGGATGACCGCCCGGTTGTAGGCCTTGATGTCATGCGGGATGGACATGCTCCGACCGTACTGCGCGGACGGGGATCGCAGCAGGTTGTCGTGCACCTCCTCAGTTTTCCGGCAGGCTCCGCAACAGGGCCTGCAAGCCGTCGGCGTCCAACAGGTCCACTGGGCGCAGGGTGTGGTCATCGCGGACGTAGTGGAACGCCGCACGTACGTTGGCCAGCGGCGTGCCCGACAGCGAAGCCCAGGCCAGCCGGTACGCCGCGAGCTGCACCGAGAGCGCGCCGAGGCGGGACGGTTCCGGTACCGCGCCCGTCTTCCAGTCGACGACCGTCCAGCCGCCGTCGGGGTCGGCGAACACCGCGTCCATCCGGCCCCGCACCAGCACCCCGTCGATCTCGGTGGAGAACGGGACCTCCACCTCGTGCGGGGTGCGCATCGCCCAACTGCTCGCCTCGAACGCCGCGCGCAGCTCGTCGAGCGCCTCGTCGGGGGCGGCGGCCTCGTCCGCCGCACCAGGCAGATCGTCGATCTCCAGTAGCCGCTCACCCGAGAACCGCCGCTCGAGCCAGCCGTGAAAAGCGGTGCCGCGGCGGGCGAAAGTGTTGGGCGGTAAGGGAACCGGCCTGCGCAATCGCCGGGCCAGCGCCCCAGGGTCGGAGGCGAGCTCGACGAGTTGGCTCACCGACAGGTGCCCCGGCAACGTGACATGCTCGCCGGCCCCGGCGGCAGCCGCGCGCTCGGCGAGCAGGATGTCGGTGTCGGCGATCCAGCCGTCCGGATCGTCTTCCTCCTCGTCCGCGGACTCGCCGGATTCCAGCGCGGCCAGCACCATTTCCGCCCCCTCGGCGACCGCGGACCGTCTGGCGCCGAGCGGGTCCACCGGCCACCGCGCCGTCCGGGTCTGGGTGACCAGCGGGTTCTCGTCGTCTTCCGCGGGCTCATCGGCCCAGGTGGACGAACCGCCGAGCGCCGAGATCTCGACGAGGAAGTCCGACGGGCCCTTCGGGCGTGCGCTCGTCTCGTTCCACCAGTGCCCCGAGGTGATCAAGGCGTGCTCGGATCGGGTGAGCGCGACGTAACACAGCCGCCGCTCCTCCTCGGCCTCACGTTCGGCGAAGCTCTGCTCGTGGATGTCGAAGGCCTCGGCGATCTCCTTGCGGTCCATGCCCATCGACACCCGCAGCTTCGGCAGATCCTGCGCATCACCCCGCAAATGCGCCGGCAGCGACGTCGCCGTGCGCAGCCACGATGAGGACCGCCGCCGGTTCGGGAACACGTCGCGCACCAGATGTGGTACGGCGACGACCTGCCATTCCAGCCCCTTGGCGGAATGCACGGTGAGCACCTGCACCCGGTCCGGCAGGACGTCGACCTCGCCGGGCGTCAACCCGTCCTCGGCGTGCGCCGCGGTCAGCAGATAGTCCACAAAGGACATCAGCGTGGCGTCCGGTGCGGTTTCGGCGAAATCCGAGACGACATCCGCGAACGCGTCGAGATGCGCCCGCCCCGCGCCACCCGGCCGGGCGAGCGACTCGACATCGAGCAACATCGTGCGTTCCACATCGGCCACCAGCTCGGGAAGCGACTGGTCGAGCCGCGCACGCAGCCTCGTCAGCTCGTCGGCCAGCCGCCGGATCCGCTGGTAGCCCTCCTCGGAGTAGCGCGCCGGGCCGCCCGGATCGTCGAGCGCGTCGACAAGCCCGGTCTGCTCGGCACGTTCGGTGAACAATTCGTCCACAGTGGACTCAGGTGCGGCGATCTCGTTGGCACGCCGCCACAACGTCGCGAGATCCGACGCCGCGAGCCGCCAGCGCGCGCCGGTCAGCAGCCGGGCCGCCGCGGTACCGGCGAGCGGATCCGCCAGCACGCGCAGGGTCGCGAACAGGTCGGCGACCTCGGGTTCGTCGAGCAGACCGCCCAGCCCGACGACCTCGACCGGTAGGCCCCGCGCCCGCAGTTCTGCCGCGATCGGCGCCATGTCCGCACGCCGCCGCACCAGCACGGCCGCGGTCGGCGGCGATCCGGTCGCCTCCACGTGCGCGTACCAGCGGCGCGCGAGCGCGTCGGCGATCCACTCGCGTTCCGCGCGGATATCGGGCAGCAGCGCGCATTCCAGGTCCGCCGGTCCGGCGTCTTCCCTGGCGCGCAGCCGTGCCACGCCGAGACCGCGGGCACGCAGCGGTTCGGCGATGCCGTTGGCGAGGACGAGCACCCCCGGCGGGTTGCGGAAGCTGGTGAGCAGACCGTATTCCCGCGCCGGCACGAGCTTTCCGTTGTCGGACCGGGGGAAGTCCGTGGTGAACCGCGGGAGGTTGGCCGCGCTCGCGCCCCGCCAGCCGTAGATGGCCTGCGCCGGGTCACCGACCGCGGTGACCGGCAACGGAGGATGCTCCACCCCGCCGAACAAGGCGCGCAGCAGCACCCGCTGCGCGTGCCCGGTGTCCTGGTACTCGTCCAGCAGCACCGCCCCGTAGCGGTCCCGCTCGCCGCGCGCGACTTCGGGATGGCTGGTGGCCAGCTGCGCGGCCAGCGACATCTGGTCCGCGAAGTCCAGCGCACCCTCGGCCCGTTTGCGCCGGTGGTAGCCCTCGACGAGCGGGATGAGCGCGAGCCGGAACCGTTGTGCCGCAGCGATTTCCGCGAGCGCATTGGGCAGGGCCGCGCGCTGCCCCTTGGCGCGCGGCGCGGTCTCGATCACCTCGCACAGCCAGGTGCTGTACTCGGCGAGCTGCTGTTCGGTCACCAGATGTTCGCCCAGCTCACCGGCGAGCGCGAGCAGCTGCGCCGTGACCGACGCCGGCACCCGGTCGGTGTCGAGATCATCGTCCCATGTGGACACCACGCGGTGCGCGAGCTGCCACGACGAGGTCTCCGACAGCAACCGCACGCCGGGTTGCACGGGCAGCCGCAGCCCGTGCTCGGACAGCAGCCGGCCGGCGTAGGCGTGGTAGGTCAGGACCGTCGGCTCACCGGCGAGCACGGCGGCGCGGCGCGCGCCACCGGGATCGACCCGGTCCAGCAGGCCGGAACCGGCGAGGCGCCGCAGCCGGGCCCGTACCCGTTCGGCGAGCTGACGCGCCGCCTTGCGGGTGAACGTCAGGCCGAGCACGCGTTCCGGGGTGACGACCCCGTTCGCCACCAGCCAGACGACCCGCGCGGCCATCGTCTCGGTCTTTCCCGCGCCCGCGCCCGCGACGACGAGCGCGGGTTCGATGGGCGCGGCGATCACCGCGGCCTGTTCGGGGGTCGGCGGATGCAGGCCGAGCGCGACAGCGACCTCGGCCGGGCTGACGGTCATCCCCCGGTCACCTGCCGTCCCTCCGGCCGCAGCGGGCAGGAACCCTTGGCGGGACAGCGATCGCAGTCGCTGTTCTCGCTGGCCTGGTACCCAGGGCCGGACGCGGACACGGCGAGCTCGCGCACCAGTTCCAGCCAGCGCCTGCCGCCCTCGCCGTCCATCGGAGGCTGTTCTCGTTGCGTGGCACCGGTTTTGGTGTTCGACTTCGCGAGGTACACCAGCTTCGCCCCGCCCGGCTGCTTCCCCTCGCCGAACGCGCCCAGTAGCACGGAAAGCTGATACGCGGCCAGCTGCGGGTGCAGCTCGGCATCCGCCGCGGTGACCGCGTTCTTGCCGGTCTTGAGGTCGACGATGACCGGCCGCCCGTCCTTGTCCGACTCCAGCCTGTCGACCCGGCCACGCAGCCGGACCAGCAGGCCGTCCTCCCCCAGCGGCAGTTCCACCTCGATGTCCTGCTCGATCCCCAGCTGCTCCAGCTCACCACGGCTGGTTTCCAGCCAGGCCAGGAAGTTGCGCACCATCTGCTCGACCCGGCCGCGCTCACGCCGGGAGAACCACGGCGCGCCGGCGTCGATCTTCGCCCACGCCTCGTCGAGCGCTGCACGCAGCTGCTCCTGGTCCATTCCGCTCGCGGCGGCCTGCGCCAGACCGTGCACCAGGGTGCCGGTGACCGCCGCGAGTTGCGCCGGGTCACTGCCGCCATGCCGCTCGACAAGCCAGCGTAACGGGCACTTGTGCAGGGTATCCACTGTGGACGGTGAGATGCGCACGACGTCACCGGTGCCGTACAACGGTTTCTCCGAGGACATCTCGGGCACCCCGTACCAGGAGTCCGGGTGCGCACCCGGCACCCCGGCCTCGGCCAGCCGCGCGAGCTGGCGCGCGGCACGCTTTCGCCGCTCGGGCTCGGTTCGCTTGTCACACACCGCCTTGCGCAGTTCACCGACCAGTTCGGCCAGCACGAGCGACCGCCCCGGCGGCTTCATGCGAGAGTCCACACCGGACTCGTCGGCGCTGTTCGGCTCGATGTCGTCGATGAAGCGGGACGGCTGCTCGTCCTCTCCGGCGACCGCGCTGACCAGCAACGTGTCCCGCGCCCGGCTGGCCGCCAGGTAGAACAGGCGACGCTCCTCGGCCAGGATCGGCGCCGTCGCGGACACCGAGTCACCGTCCACACCGGACAACAGGTCGACGAGCCTTTCCACCCCCAGAAGGGAACCGCGCAACCGCAGATCCGGCCAGCTGCCCTCCTGGACCGCGGCGATGGCGACCACCGTCCACTCGCGACCCGCCGCGCCATGCGCCGTCAGCAGGGACACCCCCTCGCCGCGCGCGGCCACCGGGGCCAGGCTGTCCCCGGCGATGTTCTGCGACGACAGGTAATCCGCGAAGGCCGCGACGCTCGCCTTCGGCAGCCTGTCCACGTAGTGCCCGGCCGCGTGGAACAGCGCGACGATCGCGTCGAGGTCCCGGTCCGCCTGCGAACCGAGCGTGCCGCCGCGCGCGGACTGCCGCACCAGCCGTGGCTGCAGCCCGCTCTCCTTCCACAACTCCCACAGCACCTGCTCGACCGGTGCGCCACGGCGGATCGCCGCCGCCGTCACCTCGATCAGCGCGCCGACCCGCCGAATCGGGGCGGCCTCGGCCGCCGCGAGCGCGCCGAGTTTGTCATTGTCCCACAACACTTCCAGCAGCAGCTCGTCACTGGAGCGCTGGCCGCCGCTCGCCAGCTCGAGGCGGCGCAGACCACGCCGCATCCGCCGCAGCGCCAGCGGATCCGCGCCACCGAGCGACGACGACAGCAGCATCTCGGCGAGATCGACGTCGAGCACTTCGGGATCGTCCGCGACGCGCAGGATCGCCAGCAGGGGGCGCACGGCGGGCTGTTTCGCCAGCGGCAGCTCCTCCGCGGCGGACGCGATCGGCACTCCGGCCGCGCGCAAAGCCCGTTGCAGCACGGGGAAAGACCGGCTCGGCGAGCGCACCAGCACCGCCATTCGCGACCACGGGACGTCGTCGGTGAGATGCGCGCGGCGCAACTGGTCGGCGATCCAGCTCGCCTCGGCGGACGGGGTGGGCAGCAGGCGGACCTTCACCGCGCCGGGCTCGGCGTCCGGCACCGGCCGCGGCCGGCGATGGGCGTTCGCGCCGGGCAGGGTGCGCGCAAACCTGGTCACCGCCGCGTGCACCTCGGCGCTCATCCGGTGCGCACGGGTCAGCGTCACCGTGCGCTCGCCGCTGGGATCCGCATCGGCGAGCAGCGTGGGATCGGCGCCACGGAAGGAAAACACCGCCTGATCCGGATCACCGGCGAGCACGAAATCCGCCGCCGCCGAGCCCAGCAGCCGGATCAGCCGGAACTGCAGCGGGTCGAGATGCTGCGCGTCGTCGACGAACACGTGCCGGATCCGGGCCTGCTCACGGGTCAGCAGGTCTGGATCACCCTCCATCTCGACGAGCGCGCCGGCGACCAGCTCGGCCGCGTCGAGCGCCGGGGCACCACCGGCCCCCTGCAGGATCGTGACCTCCTCGTACTGGCTCCAGAACTCGCCGGCCGCGACCCACGGCGGCCGGTCCGTGCGCCTGCCGAGCTTGACCAGATCCTCCGGGCCGAGCCCGCGTTCGGCCGCGCGCAGGAGCAGATCCCGCAGCTCCTCGGCGAACCCGGGCACGGGCAACGCGGGCCGCAGCTCATCGGACCAGTTCTCCGCGCCGGCTTCGAGATCACCGGCAAGCAGCTCGCGGACCACGACATCCTGCTCCGGACTGGACAGCAACCGGGGTGGTGGCAGGCCACGCGCGCCGGCCTGCAGGCGAAGCAGCGCGAACGCATACGAGTGCACCGTGCGGACGATGGGCTCGCGGATCGTGCGGCCGTGCGCGCCCGACGTGCCGCGACGTGTGATGTCCGCCCGCAGCGCGTCCGCCGCGCGGCGGGACGTGGTGAGGACCAGCACCTGCTCGGGATCCACCCCGGCGTCGATCCGGGCGGCCGCGGCGCTGGCGAGCAGCGACGTCTTGCCCGTGCCCGGCCCGCCGAGGATCCGCGCGAACCCGCCGGGACGTTCGATGAGCGCGCGCGCAGCGGGATCCCAGTGCTGCGGGCGCACCGGTTCGGCGGGGCGGCGGATCAGCCGCGCCCGCCGCGTCACCGTGCCACGCGTGTTCACGGGTCGATGGAATCATGAGGGTCCGACAAAATCGTGACCCGCCCCGCACAGAGCGTAAATTCGTCCACGTGGACGAGCAGTTGCACGAGCGCGTGCGGGAGGTCATCGCGTCCGTGCCGGCGGGAAAGGTTGCGACCTACGGCGACATCGCGACCGTGGCCGGCGCGCCGTCGCCGCGGATGATCGGCCGGATTCTCGCCGAGGACGGGCACGATCTGCCGTGGCACCGGATCCTGCGCGCCAACGGCACTCCCGCGCCGCATCTCGCGCACCGCCAGCTCGAACTGCTGCGCGCCGAGGGAGTCCTGGCCGACGGGCAGAAGATCAACCTGCGCAGGTATCGCTGGCAACAGTGAGGTGAGTCACGAGGCGTCGCGAGCGATGCTTAGGTTAGCCTGCCCTTCGTGGACATCTCGGACGCGCGGGTCAAGCAGGTACGCCGGATCAGCCCGCACATGGCACGGGTCAGCCTCACCGGCGCGCAGCTGCGGCGGATCACCGCCACCTGCCCGGACGCGTACGTGAAGCTGTTCTTCCCGCTGCCCGGCCAGGATCGTCCGCGACTTCCGGACCTGGGCAGCGAATCGTGGTACCGCACGTATCTCGCGATGCCCGAGGAGACCCGGCCACCGATGCGGACCTACACCATCCGCGCGCACCGGGGCACCGAGGTGGACATCGACTTCGTACTCCATGATGACGGCGGCCCGGCCGGCACCTGGGCCGCCGCGGCGCAGCCGGGCGACCAGGTCACCGTCCTCGGCACCGGTGGCCTGCACCTGCCGCCGCCGGACACCGAGTGGCAGCTGCTGATCGGCGACGAGTCCGCGCTGCCCGCGATCGGCGCCATCCTCGAACAGCTCCCGCCCGGCGCGATCGCGCACGCGTTCATCGAGGTGGACGGCCCCGCGGAGGAGCAACGGTTCACGACGCTCGGGAACATCGACGTGCGCTGGGTGCACCGCGGCTCCGCCCCGCACGGCGAATCGGTGCTCAACGCGGTCCGGTTCGCGCGGCTGCCCGAAGGCACGCCGTACAGCTGGATTTCGGGCGAGGCAGGCATGGTCAAGTTCGCCCGGCGGCATCTCGTGCGCGAGCGCGGCTTCGCCAAGAGCGCGATCACCTTCACCGGCTACTGGCGGCGCGGCGCGACCCAGGACCAGCTCGCCTAGGTTCCTGTTCCTCAGCGGCTTCCGCGTAGCCTGGACCCGCACTATTCCGTGCGCCGTAAGCCTGAAGGAGAGTGATGTTCGCGCGCGTGATCACAGCCCAGGCAGGGACCGAAGGGTTCGACGGCGCCGTCCGCCTCGCCGAGCAGCAGTTGCCCGGCGCCCGCCAGATGCCCGGGTTCAAAGGCTATTACCTGCTCACCGACGCCGAGACCGGCAAGGTCGTCATCATCTCGCTCTGTCCGGTATCCGGGAGGAGGGCATTCCGGCGACGGGACTTACGGCACTGAACCTGGAAACCTACGAAGTCACCATGCAGGACTGAGTCACGGGCCTAATCGGTTCCCAGCTCGGCGACCAGCAGCTTCACCAGCGCACCCAGCCGCTGGCGTTCCGGTTGCAGCGTCGGCACTCCCGCCTCCGTCAACGGTGCCGCCGTGACCGGGCCGACGCAGGCGCAGACGACGTCCCCGCGCAGTGCCCGCAGCAGTTCCTCGTAACTGCCCCGTTCCCGTGCCAGGCTCAGCAGGTTCGCAGTCGCCGGGGCGCTGGTGAACGCCAGCGCGTGCACCTTGCCGCCCAGCACGCCGTCCAGCAACCGGTGCGCAGGGTCCACATTGGACGGCCATTCCCACCGGTACGGCTGCACCTCGATCAGGTGCGCGCCTGCCTCGGCCAGCGCGTCCGTGTGCTCCGGCAGCGGGGAACCGTGCAGCTGCACCACGACCCGCTGACCGTCCACACCGGACGCGAGCAGATGCTCGAACAGCTGCCGGTTGCTTTCCTGCGGTGCCGACCACTCCTCGGCCAGCCCGCGTCCCCGCACCGCGCCCTTTCCCTTGGGGCCACGGGTGAAAATGCGGGCCCGGTCGAGCGCCGCGTGCAACCGGCCGGCCACCCCCCAGCCTTCGGCCGCCTCGAACCAGCCGCGGAACCCGGCCCCGGTCGTCACGGCGAGCAGGTCGATGTCCGTGGCCAGCACGTCTTCGGTCGCCGCGCGCAGCTGTCCATCGTCGGGCAACGGGACAATGTGGATGGTCGGCGCATGCCACACCGTGGCACCGTTGCGTTCGAGGGCGCCGATGAACTCCTCCGCGCGCCGCTCGGCCGTCACGCCGATCACGCGCCCGGTGAGATCACCCATAGCCCGCCCCCATCTTCGCGACCGCTTCGGCGACTTCCGCACGTAGCCCGGCCGGCTCGAGAACCTGCAGCTCCGGGCCGAACCGCAGCAGTTCGCCGAGCGCCGGGGCACCCGGCTCCACCGGCAACTCCACTCGCAACCACCCGTCCTCGTCCGGCTCGTCCCGGCATTCCCGCAACGCGCGGGCGCCGACCGCGCCCAGATAGAACGGTACGAGGTCACGTCCCAGCCTCGACAGCCGCACCACGGCGACACGAGGGTACATGCGCCGTTCGAACTGCTCGGACCACTCATGCCAGTACGCCTCGAGGTCGAAATCCGCCGGTCTGGCAAAGGATTCGCCCAGTTCAAGGCTGTCCATCCTGGACACCCGGTAGGTACGGACACCGGTGCGCACCCGCGCGGCCAGATACCAGTTGCCCGCCTTGAGGATCAGGCCGAGCGGTTCGAGCACCCGATCGACCGCACTGCCGTCCCAGCGCCGATACCGGGTGGTGATCCGGCGACTCTCCCATACCGCCCGCGCGACGTCGGCCAGCTGCGGCAGGCTTTCGATGCCGCGGAACCAGCCGGGCACGTCGAGGAAGAAGCGCTGCGCAACCTGGCCCGCGCGGTCCCGCAGCTCCGCGGGCAGTGCCGCGTACAGCTTCAACTGCGCCGCCGCGAGTACCGTGCCCAGCCCGAGTTCGGCGGCGGCGACCGGAAGCCCGGCGAGGGAAAGCGATTGCGCCTCCTCCTCGGTGAGCCCGGTCAGGCGTGTGCGATACCCGTCGACGAGCTGGTATCCACCCGCCCGGCCGCGATCCGCGTACACCGGCACACCCGCGGCCGACAGTGCCTCGATGTCCCGGTACACCGTCCGCACCGACACCTCGAGCTCGGCCGCCAGCTCGTCGGCGGTCATCCGGCCGCGGTTCTGCAACAGCAGCAGTACCGACAGCAACCTGCTCGCACGCATGCCCACCATTGTCGCGCACAAAACCTGACAGGAGATGACAGGTTTGGCCGCGATCCTGAGGGTATGACGAACACATTCACCATGAAGACCTGGGACGAAGCCGTGGTAGACGGGCCGCCGGACGGCCCCCGGTTCGCCCACGCGCACTGCACGTTCGAGTACCAGGGGCTCATCGAAGGCACCTCGGTCTGCGACTACCTGCTGTACTACCCCGGTGAAGGACCGGCGCCGGGTTTCGAGCGGATCACCGGGACGGTCGATGGGCGGAAGGGCAGTTTCGTGATCCGGCACGAAGTCGGGTATTCCGAACACGGCGTTCGGGGCACTTTCACCGTGGTGCCCGGCTCCGCGACCGGTGAACTGGCCGGGCTCGCCGGCGCTGGCACGATCGCCGGTGCGAGCGAGACAATGAACTACACGTTCGACTACAAGCTGTAGGAACCCATGCTGGAAGTTGATCGCGAACAGGTTGTCGCCTACCGGATCGCGGCGCACGGTCTCCATCGGACCGCGCGGGACGCCGCCGAGCTCGCCGTGTTCGACCTCGGCCTGCAGAGCACGCAACGGGACACGGCGGAGGTCTCCGTCGCGGCGCGATTCGACGGGTCCTTTGTGGACGATGGACGGTTCGCGCTGGCGTGGACACATCGCGGAGCACCGCATTTCCATCGCGCGGCCGAACTGGGTGCGGTGACCAGGGCGCTCGTCCCGCTCGACGAGGCGGACGCGATGTCGCGGATGGGCTGGCAGCGCCGGCAGGTCGAAGCGGCCGGGATGAGTGCGACGGACGGATTGTTCACGGCGGCGCGGGCGATCCGGCAGGTCGTCGACAAGCCGATGACCAAGGGCGCGGTCAGCACGGAGATCACGAAGATCGTGCCGCCCGGCTTGTCCTACTGGTGCCGCGGCTGCCAGGCGACGCACATCCTGGAACAGGTCATGCGCCTGGCCGCGATCCACGGCGGCGCCCGGCTGGAAGCGGGTGTCAATCCGGCGACGCTCGCCCCCATCGCCGGCCGTGGCCGGCTGCGGACCACGCCGGATGTCGCGGCGGCCACGGAGGTCGTGGCACGGTACCTGTCGTTGCACGGCCCGGCGACCGCATCCGAAGCGGCCGGGTTCATCGGCACCACGGTCACCACGGTGAAGAAGATGTGGCCATCGAGCCTGGCTGAAGCCCGTTTCGAGGGAAGGAAAACGTTCCTCCCGGTGTCCGATATGGACTTGCTGTCGAATCCTCCGGAGCCGGGCGTCGTGCGCCTGCTGCCGCCGTGGGACCCGTACCTGCAGTCGCGTGACCGGGCCACGATCGTGCCGGACAAGGCGCGGCAGAGGGAAATCTGGAAGATCCTCGGCAACCCGGGCGCGGTTCTGGTGGACGGTGAGGTGGCCGGTGTCTGGCGCACCAAGGCCGGCGGCCGCAAGCGCCTGGATTTCACGGTGACCTTGTTCGACCCGGTGCCGCCTGCCGCCAGGAAAGCCGTGGCCGCGGAGGCCGAACGCGTGGCGGCCACCCGCGGATTCACCGATCTGCGGGTGGCCTGGGGCTGACCGTCAGGTGCCGGACGAGCCGGTGACGCTCAAGCGGCCACCAACTGCACAGCCTGCTCGTACCGCCGCAGGATGAGGTCCACCACCCCGGGATGCGCGCCGAGCGGCTCGGCCACCACGTCGGCGCCCGTGGCGTCCACGCGCCGCTGGAACAGGCCCGGGGCGAGCAGCCAGGACGCCACCGCGACCCGCCGGCCGCGGCCACGGGCGAACGCCACCGCATCCGCCACGGAAGGCCGTGCGGTCGCGGCGTAACCGACCCGAACCGGAACGTCCAAAGTAGACGAAAGTGCCGCGGCCGCAGCGCGGACCTCCGCCAGGGCACGGGGATCACTCGACCCGGCGGCGGCCAGCACGACCGCGTCCGAACGCCGGTACCCCGCCCAGTTCAGCCTGTCGCACATCGCGTCGATCAGCTCCGGTGCGGGGCCGAAAGCATCCGTGAGCACGGTGTTCCGATGCCCGCTCGCCACGATCTGCGCCGGGATGTCGGTGCGCACGTGATAGCCCGACGCGAGAAACGCCGGGATCACGACCGCCGGCCCGCGCACGGAACGCAAGACCGTCGTCACGTTGGGCGCCAGGACATCCGCATACGCGACACGAACCGGCACCCCGGCGTCGGCCTGCACACGGGCGGCGAGATCCGCGATCACCGGTGGCCCGGCGGGATCACGAGTGCCATGTGCGACAAGGACAATCATCGCGCCACCGCCAGCCGGTATCCACGTTTGACCACCGTCTGCACCAGCTTCCCCTCACCGAGCGAGGTCCGTAACCGTCCGATCGCCGTCTCCACCGCGTGCTCCTCACCGCCGCTCGGCAGCGCGGCGGTCAGCTCCCGGCGCGACACCACGCGACCGGGTTCCCTTGCCAGCGCGCGTAATACCGCCATCGGCGCCGGCGCGACCTCACACAGTTGTCCATCCACAATGGCCGCTTGACCACGCAGCTCGATCTGCCGCCCCGCCGCGCACAACCGCGGGGAACGTTCGATCAGTGACTGTGCCACGGTCCTGGCCAGCGCGCCGATCCGCGCGCGGGAAGGCTGCACGGTGGGAATTCCCAGTGCCGCCAAGGGAGCGGCGGTGATCGGCCCAACGCAGGCGGCCACCACCCGGGTGGTGAGCGCGTCGACCAGTGCCGCGTGCCGGCCCGTGCGCTTGGCCATCGCGAGCATGCTCGCCGCCGCCGGCGCGCTGGTGAACGGCATCGCGTCGATCGAACCGTCGAGCACGGCGTCCAGCAACCGGTCCAGCGGCCCCGGGTCGGCAGGCCCGACCCACCGGTACACCGGCACCTCGATTACCTCCGCACCCGCCGCACGCAACGAATCCACGAAGTACGGCAGCGGTTCGCCGTGCAGCTGCACCACCACCCGCTGACCGTCCACACCGGACTCCAGCAGATGCTGCAGGAGCTCGGCGTTGCTCTCCGACGCCGGCGAGTACTGCTCCCGCAGGCCCGCCGCCCTGATCGCACCGCGCGCTTTCGGGCCGCGGGCGAGCAACGTGGCCTTGTCAAGCTGGTTCAACAGTTCCTCGCCCAGTCCCCAGCCCTCCGCCGCCTCGATCCAGCCACGGAACCCGATCCCGGTGGTCGCGACCACCGCATCGACGGGCTCGGCGAGCAGCCCGGTGGTGGCCGCGTGCAGCTCGGTGTCATCGGCCAACGGCACGATCCGGATTGCCGGGCCGTACCGGACCGTGGCGCCCTGACGCACCAGCAGCGCGCCGAGCTCGTCGGCGCGCCGCGCGGCGGTGATGCCCACCGAGAACCCGGCGAGCGGCGGAATGGCTGTGTCACCCGGGGCTCTCATGAGGAAACGTGCACCACCCCGTCCACAATGTGCACCGGGTACGTGCGGATGACGACGGACTCGTCGTCGAGACACACCCCGGTGCGCAGATCGAACCGCTGCTTGAGCAACGGGGACGCGACGAACGGCTGCCCGCCGGACTCCCCCACCAGGCCGCGCGAGAGCACCGCGGCCTTACCGAACGGGTCTATATTGGACAGTGCGTGACATTCCCCGTCCGTGGTCAGGAAAATCGCCACCTGCCTGCCGTCGGGCAGCAACGCCGCGACCCCGCGCCCGGGGATCAGCTGGCTCAGCTCGCAGACCGCGACGGTCCGGGTCTCCATCGTCGTCATCGGGACACCACCTCCGGAACACCCAGCAGCACAGGCACCTTCTGCTCCCGCTCGGTCGTGAACGAGATCGTCGGGTCCGGCGCGCCGGGGGCGTTCACGAACGACGTGAACCGCGCCAGCTTCTCCGGATCCTCCAGCACACCACGCCATTCGTCGGCGTAGTTCTCCACGTGCTTGGCCATCGCCGCGTCGAGCTCCTCGCAGATCCCGAGCTTGTCGTCCACGATGACCTCACGCAGGTGATCCAGACCGCCGTCCAGCTCCTCGATCCACGGCGCGGTGCGCTGAAGCCGGTCAGCGGTCCGCACGTAGAACATCAGGAACCGGTCGATGTAGCGGATCAGCGACTCGGAGTCCACATCGGACACAAGCAGCTGCGCGTGCCTCGGCAGCGTGCCGCCGTTCCCGCCGACGTAGAGGTTCCAGCCCTTCTCCGTCGCGATGACGCCGAAGTCCTTGCTCCGGGCTTCCGCACATTCCCTGGCACAGCCCGAAACCGCGGACTTGAGCTTGTGCGGCGAGCGCAGCCCCCGGTAACGCAGTTCCAGCTCCACGGCCATCCCGACGCTGTCCTGCACCCCGTACCGGCACCACGTCGAGCCTACGCACGACTTCACCGTGCGGAGCGCCTTGCCATAGGCGTGGCCGGATTCGAAACCGGCGTCCACCAACCGTTTCCAGATCAGGGGCAACTGGTCGACGGTGGCGCCGAACAAGTCGAGCCGCTGCCCACCGGTGATCTTGGTGTAGAGCCCGAACTCGTCGGCCACCTCGGCGATGACTTTCAGCTTCGCCGGGGTGATTTCGCCGCCGGGAACTCGCGGCACGACCGAGTATGTGCCGTTGCGCTGCATGTTGGCGAGGAAGTGGTCGTTGGTGTCCTGCAGGCTCGCCTGCTCACCGTCGAGGATGTGCCCGCCGTCGCCCTCGGTGGTGTCGACGGTCGCGAGGATGGACGCGACCGCGGGCTTGCAGATCGCGCACCCCGCACCGGTGCCGTGCTTGGCGATCAGCTCGCCGAACGTGGTGATCCGGGTGGCCTTCACGATCTCGAACAGTTCGCTCCGCGAGTGGGTGAAGTGCTCGCACACGGCCTTCGACTGCTCCACGCCACACGCGTCCAGCAGCTTCGACAGCATCGGCACGCACGAGCCGCACGTGGTGCCCGCTTTGGTGCAGCCCTTGATCGACGCGACGCTGTCACAGCCCTGCGCACGGATCGCGTGGGTGATCGCGCCCTTGGTGACGGAGTTGCACGAGCAGATCTGGGCCTCGTCGGGCAGCGCGTCCACACCCACGGCACCCGAAGCGCCTTCGGGCGCGAGCATCGCCGCCGGGTCCGCCGGCAGTGGGCTGCCGACCATTGGCCGGAGCAGGTTGTAGGCGCCGGCGTCACCGACCAGGATGCCACCCAGCAACGTGCGCGGCTCGTCCCCGGAGACGACAAGTTTCTTGTAATAACCCGAAACCGCGTCGGCGAGCACGACTTCCAGCGCGCCTTCGGTGGTGGCGTGGGCGTCGCCGAAGCTCGCCACGTCCACCCCCATCAGTTTCAGCTTGGTCGACATGTCGGCGCCGGGGAACTCGCCTTCCTTGCCCAGAAGCTGGGCCGCGACGATCTCGGCCATCGTGTAGCCGGGCGCCACAAGCCCGTAGCAGCGGCCCTCGACCGCTGCGCACTCGCCGATCGCCCACACGTCGGGATCGCTGGTACGACAGGAAGTATCGACCAGGACACCGCCACGCTCACCGACGTCGAGCCCGGCGTCGCGAGCCAGTTCGTCACGCGGACGGACCCCGGCGGAGAACACGATGAGATCCAGGTCGAGCTCGGTGCCGTTGGTGAGCTTGGCAGACAACCGGTCGCCGTCCTGTTCGATCCGCTCCGCGGACGTTCCCGTGTGGACGGTCAGGCTCAGCTCCGTGACGAGCTTACGCAGCAGGCTGCCGCCGCCGTCGTCGACCTGCAACGGCATCAGCCTGGGCGCCATCTCCACGACGTGCGGCGAAAGACCCATGTCCCGCAAGGCCTTCGCCGCCTCCAGCCCCAGCAGACCACCGCCGACGACCATGGCCGCGGCACGGCCACGCTTGCGGTGCTTGGCACTGTCCACGGCAGCGCGGATCGCGTCGAGGTCCTCGATGGTCCGGTAGACGAAACAGCCGGGCAGGTCCGCACCGGGCACCGGCGGCACGAACGGCCGGGAGCCGGTCGCGAGCACCAGCGCGTCATAGGACTCGGTGTGGCCGCCGGCGGTCGTCACCGTCCGCCCGGCACGGTCGATCTTCGCCACCGGGTCACCCAGTCGCAGCTCGACCTCCGTGTGCTCACCAAGGTCGAGCGCCGCCGCGTCCCATCCGTCCACATAGGACGTCAGCGCGACCCGGTCGTACGCCGGGCGTGGCTCCTCGGCGAGCACCACCACCCGCCAGGCACCTTCGGCATCCTCGGCACGGACGGCCTCGACCAGCCGATGACCCACCATCCCATGCCCGGCGACGACCAGCGTCCGCGTCATGTTCCGTTCCTCCTGACGGTATTTCTCAAACCTGCGAGCCGGCCAGCGCGAGTCCCTTGGCACTCACCGGAGCCGAGGACTTGCGCAGGTACACAACCCAGGTGACGACGAAGCACACGGCGTAGAAAGCCAGGAATCCGACGAAGGCGGCCACGCCGCTCTTAGTGGCCAAAAAGGACTGGCGGAAGGCCAGGTTGATCAGCAGCCCACCGAACGCGCCGATCGCGCCGGCGAGACCGATCAGCGCACCGGACAGCTTCCGCGCCCGCAGCATTTCCACGGCCTCGTCGGCGCCGGACTCGATCGCCGCCTTCGCCTTGGCCCGGAAGATCGCCGGGATCATCTTGTAGGTCGAGCCGTTGCCGATCCCGGTCAGCACGAACAGCACGATGAACGCGGTGGTGAACAGCGCCAGCGATTTCGAGTTCGAGGCAAGGATCAGCAGCACCGTCATCACCGCCATGCCGACAAAGTTCCAGAACGTAATCCGGCCGCCGCCGATCCGGTCCGAGAGCCAGCCGCCGACCGGCCGCGACAGCGAACCGAGCAGCGGGCCGAGGAAGGTCACCGCAGCCGCCTGCAGCGGCGTCCGGCCGAACTGGTTCTGCAGCACAAGGCCGAAGGCGAAGCTGTAACCGATGAACGAGCCGAACGTGCCGATGTAGAGGAAGGACATCACCCAGCAGTGGGCGTCCTTCATCACCTCGCGCATCCCCTTCCGGTCATTGCGCACCGACGCGATGTTGTCCATGAACAGCGCGGCGCAGACCGCGGCGATGACGATCAGCGGGATGTAGATGGCCAGGATGAGCCGCGGCGCCGAGGTGCCCGCGGTCGCGATGATCAGCAGGCCGACGAGCTGGATCACGGCCACACCGAGATTCCCGCCGCCGGCGTTGAGCCCGAGCGCCATGCCCTTCTTCTTGTCCGGGAAGAAGGCGTTGATGTTCGTCATCGAAGAGGCGAAGTTCCCGCCGCCGAATCCACAAAGGATGGATACGAGGAGGAACACCCCGAGCGGCGTGCCCGGCTTCATCACGATCGCCGCCACCACCGACGGGATCAGCAAAAGCAGTGCGCTGATGACCGTCCAGTTGCGACCGCCGAACTTGGCGACCGCGAAGTTGTAGGGAATCCGCACACACGAACCGACGAGCGTCGCGATCGAGGTCAGCAGGAACTTGTCGGCGGCCGAGAGACCGTAAGGGGTGCCCATGAACAGCACCAGCACCGACATCAGGGTCCAGATGGAGAATCCGATGTGCTCGGTGAGAATCGAGAACCACAGGTTGCGGTTCGCGATCTTCTTCCCGGTCGCCTGCCAGAAACCCTCGTCCTCGGGGTCCCAGTGGTCGAGCCAGCGTTTGCCGCGGTGGGCGGTATCGGTCGTCATTTTTCGGCTCCTGTTCAGGAAGTGGTCGCGAGCCAGTCGGTGATGCCGGAGACCGCGTCCCGGCAGCTGCCGCAGCCCGTGGTCGCCCTGGTGACCGAGGCGAGGCCGGCGACGTCGGTCGCGCCGGCACGGAAGGCTTCGACGAGCCGGCCCTTGGTCACCGAGTTGCACCGGCACACCACGGCGGCGGCTGGCAGATCCGCCGGGCCCGCCGCGACCGGCGCGCCCGAGGGCAACGCGCGGCCGAGCAGGACGGCAAGACGGTCGGCGGGGACGGGTACCCCGCGGTCGTAGAGCTGGGTGATGGTGGCGGCGGCGTCGGGTGCGCCGAGGAGGATCGCTCCGGTGACGCGGTCTTCGCGGATAACGAGTTTGAGGTAACGGCCGCCCGCCGGGTCGGTCAGTGACAGCACCTCGGCGCCGGGATCGTGCACGTCGGTGTGCACGTCGCCGAGCGCGGCGAGGTCTATACCACGTGCCTTGAGTTTCGTGACCACCCGAGTTCCCTGGTAGCGCGAGGAAACCCGGGTGCCGGTGAGCAGGTCGGCGAGCACGCTCGCCTGCTGCCACGCGGGTTCCACCAGCCCGGAAACGGTGCCGGGGTGCTGAGCGCAGTCCCCGAGCGCGCAGATCCGCCCGTCACTGGTGCGCAGGGTGTCGTCCACGACAATGCCGCGGTCGACGGTCAGCCCGGCACGCCGGGCCAGTTCGGTGTCCGCGCGAACTCCCGCGGACACCACGACGAGATCGGCGGCGACCTTGCTGCCGTCGTCGAGCTTGAGCCCACTGCCAGGCAGGTACCGCGCCGCGCTGGCGTTCAGCCGGAACTCGATACCGTGCCCGGCAAGGAGTTTGGCGAGCACCTGGCCGCCGCCCGCGTCGAGCTGACGCTCCATCACATAGCCGGCCGGATGCACCACGGTCACGAGATTTCCTTGCTCGGCAAGGCCTCTGGCCGCTTCGAGGCCGAGCAACCCGCCGCCGAGCACGGCGACCGGCGAACCCGCTCCGGCCGCTTCCAGAATACGATCGCAGTCGTCGAGCGTGCGGAAGGTGACGACACCGGGCGCCGGCTTGCCGTCGTCTCCGGTCAGCCCTTCGACCGGGGGCAGCCACGGTTTGCTGCCGGTGGCCAGCACGAGCGTGTCATAGTCCACTTCGGACCCGTCATCGAGCTCGACGGCCCGGCGGTCCCGGTCGATGTCCGTCACGGTGACACCGGTGCGCAGATCGACATGATGTTCCTGCGCCCAGCCGGGTTCGTGCAGCCGCACCAGTTCCGGCCGCATGGTCCCGGCCACGATTGCCGACAGCAGTACACGGTTGTAGGCGTGGTGCGGTTCCTCGCCGATGATGGTGAGCGCGACCCTGGTGCCGTCCGGGTCCCGCTGGCGGATTTCGTCCGCCAGCCGCGCACCTGCCATCCCGTAGCCGACGATGACCACCTGACGTGGGCTCATGCCGACACCTTCCCCAGTGAAACCGCGCAGACCTTGAACTCGGGCATCCGGCTCGACGGGTCGAGCGCCGGGTTGGTGAGCAGGTTCGCGCGCTGGGCGCCCGCGAAGTGGAAGGGCAGGAAGACCAGGTCCGCGCGCATCGACGAAACACAGCGCACGCGCGCGGTCATCGCACCACGCCGGGATTTCAGTTGCGCCCAGTCCCCGTCGCCGAGGTCGTAACGGGCCGCGGTGTCGGGATGCACTTCGACGTAGGCCTCCGGAACGGCGTCGGTGAGTTCGGTGATCAGCCGGGTCTGCGCCCCGGACTGGTAGTGCTGCAACACCCGGCCCGTGGTGAGCTGCAAGGGAAATTCCTCGTCAGGGGCCTCGGCGGGACCACGGTGATCGACCGGCACGAACCGCGCGCGGCCGTCCGGATGCGCGAACCGGTCGAGAAAAACCCGCGGGGTGCCGTCGTGCTCCTCGCCGGGAACGGGCCAGTACAAGGCTTCGCCGGCGCGCAACCGGTCGTAGGTGATTCCGGAGTAGTCGGCGAGGCCGCCCCTCGAAGCCTCGCGGAGTTCGGTGAACACGGTCTCGGGCTCGACCGGGAACCGGTGCGCGGGCTGACCGAGCCGGACCGCGAGTCTATTGAGGACGTCCAAATCGGACCGTACACCCGACGGCGGCTGGACCGCGCGACGCCGCAACAGGATCCGGCCTTCGAGGTTCGTCATCGTGCCGCTCTCCTCGGCCCACTGCGTGACCGGGAGGACGACATCGGCCAGTGCCGCGGTCTCCGACATGACGAGATCCGCCACCACCAGAAAGTCCAAAGCAGACAGTCGCTCGGCCACGTGTCCCGACCGCGGAGCGGAGACGACTACGTTGCTGCCGAACACCATCAGCGCCTTCGGCCCTGCCGAGGTGCCCAGTGCGTCGAGCAGCTCGTATGCCGAGCGCCCGGGGCCGGGCAGCGACGAAGCCGGTACGCCCCATACGTTCGCGACGTGCTCGCGCGCGGCCGGGTCGTCGATCTTGCGGTACCCGGGCAGCTGATCGGCCTTCTGCCCGTGCTCACGACCGCCCTGGCCGTTGCCCTGACCGGTCAGGCAGCCGTAGCCGGAGCCCGTGCGCCCGGGAAGTCCCAGTGCCAGCGCCAGATTGATCCACGCGTTGACCGTGTCCGACCCGCTGGCATGCTGCTCGGCACCGCGCGCGGTGAGGATGTAGGCGTTGCGTGCCTTCGCCAGCCGCTCGGCGACACGACGCTGATCGGTGGCAGCCACCCCGGTGATCCGCTCGACGCGCTCGGGCCACCAGCGGGCGACGATCCGCCACACCGCGTCGAAACCACGGGTTCGTTCGTCCACATAGGACCAGTCGAAGTAGCCGTCGGCGACCACGGCGTGCAGGATGCCCAGTGCCAGCGCGAGATCCGTGCCCGGAGCCGGGGCGAGATGCAGGTTCGCCTGCTCTGCCGTAGGGGTGCGGCGCGGGTCCACGACCACGAGCCCGCCCAGGTCCGCGACCGGCCGCAGGTGCTGCATGAACGGCGGCATGGTCTCGGCCGGGTTGGACCCGACGAGCAGCACCGCGTCCGCACCGGCCAGATCGGTGAGCGGGAACGGCAGGCCGCGATCGAGCCCGAACGCCTTGTTCCCCGCGGCCGCCGCCGAGGACATGCAGAACCGGCCGTTGTAGTCGATCTGTGAGGTGCCGAGCGCGACCCGCGCGAACTTGCCGAGGAGATAGGACTTCTCGTTCGTCAGGCCACCGCCGCCGAACAGCGCGACCCCGTCCTTGCCGTACCGCGCCTGGATGTCGGTGAGCCGACGGGCGATCAGGTCCAGCGCGTCGTCCCAGCTCGCCGGCACGAGCTCACCGTCGACGCGGATGAGCGGGGTGGTCAAGCGCGCGGGAGAAGTCAGCAGCGCACCAGAGGTCCAGCCCTTCTGGCACAGGCCGCCGCCGTTGGTCGGGAAGTCGCGGGGCGCGATCTTGGTGCCGGACACGGTCATTCCGCATTGCAGCGCGCAGTACGGGCAGTGGGTGGCGGTTTCCACCCGCACCTCGCCGGTCAGCGTCACGCGTACCTCCTCACCTCGACGGTTCTTGACGGTAAGGAGCGCGTGTTACCCGAAAACGCCGGAATGTTTCAGGCGTTTGACATTGCTCGCCTAACGAGCGTGATGTGTGGTGAGGATCCGCTGCTCACAGCAGTTCGCTGACCCAGGCCGCGGCGGTACGCAGGCCGTCGAGTGCGGAAACGGTGGCACGAGGGTCAAGGGAGTTGGCGGCGAGGCGGAACAGCAACGCCCGCAACAACAACTGCGACCACTCCGGCAGATGTGACCAGCGTCGCAGGAATTCCAGATCGGCACCGCCCCAGGAGACCGCGTCCACCGCGGCGACGGCGGCGCCCCATTCCGCGGGACGGTAGTAAGGCTCGAAGTCGACGATCCCGGGTGGGGCCGGTCCGTCGAACAACACGGCACCGAACAGGTCGCCGGGCACGACCTGATCCGGCAGCCGCACGGGTCTTCGCGCCACGACGAGCACCTCGAACCAGCGCCCGCCCTTGCTTTCCTCGACCGGCACGTCGGCTTCGCCCCAGGCCAGCCGGTCGGCGAGCGCATGGTGCCCCTGGCGGCGGGAAAGGAAATCCGGTCGTGGCAGATCCGCGGTGGCCTGCGCAAGTTTCAGCGCGGCGAGCATGGTCTCGTCGTGGCGGTACTCGCGCTGCCCTTCGAGGAACCGGCAGGCGGCCCAGCCACCGATGATCCAGCGGCCGTCGGTGGCGCGGACCGGCCGCGCGATCCGCAGATCCGGCACCTCGATCCGGCTGAGCACGTCGGCCAGCCACACGGCACGGGCCCGGTCAGCGACCGGCTTGAGCACCAGCTCGCCACACCGCCACACGGCGCTGCCCGGCACCCGGTCCAGTTCGCCCTGCGCGCCGAACGCGTTCAGCACGCGTTGCGGGGGACCGGATAACACGCGGCGAGATTACCCTCCCGCGAGTCCCCCGTTCCAGGCGCGCGAGTTGCGCGTTTCCTGCGCGCGAGTTGCGCGTTCCCTGCGCGCGAGTTGCGCGCTCCAGGCGCCCGAGTCACGCGCTCCAGGTGCGCGAGTTGCGCGTCCCGTACGACGGGAACACGCAACTCGCACCACAGGAACGTTCAACTCGCGCGACGGGAACGCGCAACTCGCGCGACGGGAACGCGCAACTCGCGCGACGGGAACGTTCAACTCGCGGGTCAGTATGTCGGCAGGCTCTGGTCGATCTGCTTCGCCCAGGCCAGGACTCCGCCGCCGAGGTGCGTCGCGTCCTTGAAACCGGCGCGGTGCAGGGCGGCGAGCGCCTCCGCGGACCGCGCACCCGACTTGCAGTGCAGCACGATCGGCTTGTCCTGCGGCAGTTCCGCCAGCGCCTCACCGGAGAGGATGCGGTCCTTCGGGATCAGCTTGGCGCCCTTGATGTTCACGATCTCGTACTCGTGCGGCTCGCGAACGTCGATCAGCTCGAAGTTCTCGCCCGCGTCGAACTTGGCCTTCAGCTCCGCCGGGGTGATCGTGTGCCCCGATGCCGCGGTCGCGGCGTCATCGCTCACCACACCGCAGAACGCCTCGTAGTCGATCAGCTCGGTGATCTTCGGGGTCTCCGGGTCCTTCCGGATCTTGACCTCGCGGTACTTCATCTCGAGCGCGTCGTAGCTGATCAGCCGGCCGAGCAGCGGCTCGCCGATACCGGTGATGAGCTTGATCGCCTCGGTCACCATGATCGAACCGATCGACGCACACAGCACACCCAGCACACCACCCTCGGCGCACGAGGGCACCATGCCCGGCGGCGGCGCCTCGGGGTAGAGGTCGCGGTAGTTGAGGCCCTTGCCGTTGGGCGCGTTCTCCCAGAACACGCTGACCTGGCCCTCGAAGCGGAAGATCGAGCCCCAGACGTACGGCTTGTCCAGCAGCACCGCGGCGTCGTTGACCAGGTAGCGGGTGGCGAAGTTGTCCGTGCCGTCCAGAATCAGGTCGTAGCCACGGAACACATCGAGCGCGTTGTCGTTGGTCAGCTGCTCGTTGTGCAGGATGACATTGACGAACGGGTTGATCTCGGCGATCGACTCCTTGGCCGAAACCGCCTTCGGCTTGCCGACATCGGACTGACCGTGGATGACCTGGCGCTGCAGGTTCGACTCATCCACGACGTCGAAGTCGATGACGCCCAGCGTCCCGACCCCGGCCGCGGCCAGGTACAGCAACGCCGGGCTGCCGAGGCCGCCGGCGCCGATGACCAGCACCTTCGCGTTCTTGAGCCGCTTCTGCCCGTCCATCCCGACATCCGGAATGATCAGGTGGCGGCTGTACCGGGCCACCTCTTCCTTGGTGAGCTCGGCGGCCGGCTCCACGAGCGGCGGCAGCGTGCCTGACATCGGTCCTCCAAATCGCGCGGATTCGCGTGGTCGCGTGTCCAGTATCCACAACGTCTCACCGGCGCAACGTCTTCCCGCATGCTGAGCGGTCTCGTGGAACCGGAGTCAGCGTCAACCGGCCGGGGCGGTGTCTCCCAGGTTCAGCACCGGCCAGGCGTTCGGCTTGCAGATCTTGCCGTCGGCGGGCACGGCCTTGGAGTTGTAGATGTCCACCTGGTTCAGCTGCGCCACGTAGTCGTTGCTGACGCCGAAGGTCTGCTGCATCATCACCGGCGCCAGGTCGCTGTTCTGCTGGCAGCCGACGTGGGTCTTGCCGAGCGCGTGCCCCACTTCGTGGTTGATCGCGTACTGCCGGTAGGTCCCCATGTCCGCACCGAACGCGAGTGCCCCGCGCACCCAGCGCGACAGGTTGATGATCACGCTGCGCTGGAAACCACGGATGTAACACGACGTCGGGAACGGGATGCCGAACCCGCACAGGTCCGCACGGGTCGCGGTGTCCGGGGTGGTCAGCCGGACCCGGAAGTCCGGGTTGGGGAAGCTCGCGTCGACCCGCTGCAGGCTCACCTTGCCGGTGCCGATCCAGCTGCGGCTGTCGGACAGGGTGGCCTCGGCGGTCCGTGCGAACGAGTCGTCACCCGCGTAGCTCGCCGGGTCGATACCGTCCTCGACTTCGATCGTGTAGTGGTAAAGCCGCCCGCCGGTCCCGGCGCGTTTGCCGCTCGTGCCGTCCTGCGCCAACGGCACCACATGCCATGTCATCCGGCCGCTCTGGGTGAACGCACCGCCGTCGGGCAGCGCCGCCGTCGGCACATTCAGATTCGCCGGCAGCGCGGGCTTTTCGGTGATGTCACTGCCGGTCGTGCCGTTCGACGCGGCCGAGCTGGGGACCCGTTGCGCAGGCTCGTGCGCGACGTTGAACAGTACGAGCGCGGTGATGACCAGCAGAATCGGCAACGCGTACACGCGCCAGCCGTAGGCCTTCGTCAGCCGGCTGACCCGGCCGTTCGCGCGAGAGTGCTCCCGCTTGCCCGGGTCCGGACGCCACGAAGCGCTCAGCGGTTCGGCGGAGGTGCGCCGGCGACGCGGCTGGTAACGATCCGGGGGAACGTCACGCGGAGTGCGGGACGACGATCTCTTCCCCTCGCTCTGCGCGCCGTTCGTCACCCGGTTCACGCGCTCAGGGTGCCACACCTCATCGCTGCTGCGCACAGCGACCGGCGGTGCACAGAACGGATTTTTCGCGCCGAAACCGGGCTACCAGGCGTTCCCGTCCGCACGTTCCCACATGCCCAGAACCGCTCTCGCGACCGCGGCCGGCCGCTCCATCTGCGCGACGTGACCTGTCCTCGGCAGCACCAGCAACCGCGCCCGCCGCAGCGCCTCCGCCGTGCGTTTGGCGCGCCGTACTGAGATGACGCGGTCCTGCGTTCCCCACACGACCAGCGACGGCACCGAAACCTGGGGGGCGACCGACCACAACGACGCCGGCCCGCGCGCGAACCAGGTCCGGAAGATCCCCAGAGTGCTGGCCGACATCGCCGCGTTGGCCCACTTCTGACCCGCCCGCGCGGTGTGCTCCTCGGCGAGTTCGTCGAGCCGGTGCTCGGGGAACGCGGCCGGATCGGCGAAACACAGCTTGATGACCTGCGCCGCCCGCTCCCGTGGGCTCAGCGCGGCCAGCCGGCGCCGGACACCGCGCCCGAAGAACGGCAGGTAGGCCAAGGCCATCGCCGGATCCGACAGGCGCCGCGGATCCGGCCGGAGGTCGGGCATCGCGGGTGAGATCAGGGTGAGCGTGCGCACCAGTTCCGGGCGCCGCGCCGCGACCAGCAGCGAAACCGCGCCACCCATCGAGTTGCCGAGCAGATGTACCGGGCCGGTCAGCCCACCGAGGAACTTGCCCAGCGTCTCGGCGTGTTCGTCGAGGCTGAACCGGAACCCGGACACCGGCTCGGAAAACCCGAAGCCTGGCAGATCAACCGAAACACCGGCCGCGAACGGCGACAGCAGCGCCGACAGATCGGTCCAGTTGGTCGAGGACCCGCCAAGACCGTGCACGTACACCGCGGTCGCGTCCGCCGCACCCGGGGTACGCCGCACATGCAGCGTCACGCCGCCGGACGTCTCGAGGCCACCCGGCCACGGCGCCAGCTTCGGATCGAGCGCGGGCAGCGGCGTGTTGGACAGCGGCACATGCGTGACTGGCAGGCGTCTGCTTGTACCCGCGTCACCGGCCCGGATTTCTGTCTCGGTCATCAATCCAGCATGCAACCGAAGGCCCGGCCTTGGCGACTCGTCGGTACCCACGAGTAATCTCGGACGGGTTGAACCGGGAGGAACTATGACGGAAATGGCGCCGACGCAGCAGCGGGGAGTCCGGCTGCCGCGGACCGAACGGCGGGCGCAGCTGCTTGCCGCGGCGCAGCGCGTCTTCTCCGCGAACGGCTACCACGCGGCGGCGATGGACGAGATCGCCGAGCAGGCCGGGGTGTCCAAACCGGTGCTGTATCAGCACTTTCCCGGCAAGCTCGACCTCTACATCGCACTGCTGGAAAGCCATGTCGACGAACTCGTCGGCCGGGTGGAGGGCGCGCTGGGTTCCACCACCGACAACAAGCAGCGCGTACACGCCGCGGTCGGTGCGTTCTTCGACTTCGTGAGCAATGACGCCGGCGCGTTCCGGATGGTGTTCGAGTCCGACCTGCGTGGCGAGCCGGCCGTCCAGGAGGCCGTGGACAGGGCTACCTCGGCAAGTGTCGACGCGATCACCGAAACGATCACCTCGGACGCCGGTCTCGACGAGGACAAGGCACGGCTGCTCGCGGTCGGCCTCGTCGGGCTGAGCCAGGTGAGCGCCCGCTTCTGGCTGGCCCACCACAGCACGATGAGTCAGGAAGACGCCGTCGCGCTCACCGCGACGCTGGCGTGGCGCGGGATCGGCGCCGGCTTCCCGCTGCAGGGGAAGTAGCCGCTTCGAGCAACGACCGCAGGCGCGCGGCGACGCCATGCCGCCGCTCGTAGGTCAGCTCGTGCCCGGCGCCGGGGAACAACACGAACTCCGCGCCCGGCAGCTCTTCGGCGAGGACCTTCGCGTGGTTCACCGACGTGATCCGGTCCCGGTCGCCGACGAGGATCACTCCAGGCGTACCGGCGAGTGTCGCGAGCGCGGCACGACGGTCATGCCGGGATATCGAGTCGCGGAAACCGCCGAGGCTGCTGGGATGCGCACGCAGGAACTGCGCCGTCATCGCCCGCACATCAACCCGGTCGACCTTCTTGCCGAACGCGATCCAGCGTGTCGCCGGCCGCGCGAGCACGGCCGGGATCGGCACGAATTCCTTGCGGTAACGGGAAAGTCGTCGTCCCAGCGCCTTGTCCACCCGGATCGCCGCGCGGCCGGCGGCGCCCGGCAGGCCGAGGGTGAGCCGGTCCATGTTCGAGCACGACGTCGCGATGAACGCGACCCCGGCGACGCGGGCCCGCACGAGCTCGGGATGCCGCTCGGCCAGTTCCATGATCGTCATGCCACCGAGGGAATGCCCGGCCAGCACCACGGGTCCGTCCGGGACCCACGCCCGCAGCAATTCGGCGAGGTCGTCGGCGAGCCGGGCGATGGTGGCGGTGCCCGGTTTCGCCGGGGCCGACGCGCCGTGCCCGCGATGGTCGTAGCGGATCACCCGCACATCCGGCGGCAGCAACGGCAGGATCGGGTCCCATTCGGTCTGGTCCTGCGTCCAGGCGTGCACGAGAACGAGCGTCATCCGGGCGTTCCGCGGCCCGGCGGCATCGACGTAGAGCGCCGTGCCGTCCGAGGTGACGAACCGGTGACCGGGTACCGCCGTCATGCCGGCACCAGGAACGACTTGCGCCACATCCGCATACCCGGCGCACCGACGAGCCCGGTTTCGTCGAGGAACGCCATGATGCGCTCACCGGACCAGCGGATGGTCTCCTGGAAATACGGGTTGGCCAGCGCGACCTCCCAGGCGTCCTTCGGCCGGAGCCCGACCGCCGCGTAGACACGGGGGTTGATCAGGCTGCGGGTGATCGCGAAGCTGACCGACGCGATCAGCCAGCGCTGGTAGTACAGCTCCTTTTTGGACAGCCGGGCCATGCCGCGGGTGACCTCTTCCCGCGCGAACGTGACATGGCGCGCCTCTTCCAGCACGTGGATGCGGTTGACCATGCGGACCAGCGGCTGGACACGCTCGTCCGCCATGCTTTCGCGCTGCAGCCGGTCGAGGACCTCCTCCGCGACCAGGATCGAACCGTAGAGTGCGGGGCCGTAGCCGAGGACGGGCAGCAGTTTGCCCAGCTGGTGCACGATCTTGACGGGACCGTACGGCGGCGCGCCGAAGCGCTCGACCATCCTGGCGAACATCGTCGAATGCCGGCACTCGTCGGCGATCTCGGTCAGCGCGTACTGGATGTGGCGCGTCGTCGGGTCGCCGCGGTAGACCTCTTTGAGCAGCATCCGCATGAGCAGGACCTCGAAGAAGATGCCGTTGCCGGCGATGCTGGCGATCTCGTGCTTGCCCAGCTCGACGCGCTGCTCGGGGGTCAGCTCGTCCCACAGGTGAGTGCCGTAGAGCGAGCTGCGGTGTTCGAGCTCGTAGACCTTGCCATCAGGCAGCGGCGCCGACCAGTCGATATCGACGTCGGGGTCGTAGAACTTGCCCGCGGAGGACTTGAGCAGCCGGTCCGCGGTCCTCTCCCGCCCATCGAGCATCCGCGTCATCGCGTCTCCCATTTTCATGTAACTTGAGGTAACAGTTACCTTTGGTAGCATTGCTCTCGTGGCGGAACATGTCAAGCGCGGCAAGGCAGGCGACACGCCGACCGGGGACGCACGGCGCGACCGGTGGCGCAAGCACCGGGTGACCCGGCGGGCACAGTTCGTCGAGGCCGCGCTGAGCGCGCTCGACGAGCACGGTCCTGACCTGGCGATGGAGGATGTCGCGGTTGCCGCCGGGGTCACGAAACCCGTGCTGTACCGGCATTTCGCGGACAAGGCGGACCTGTATGTCGCGCTCGGCCAGCGCGGCACGGAGATGCTGTTCTCGCGGCTGGTGCCGGCGATCAACGCCGAACTGGCCCCGGTGCCGCGGATCCGCACAGCGCTCGACGCGTTCTTCGGCGTGATCGAGGAACATCCGAACCTGTACCGCCTGCTGGCGCGTGGTTCGTTCGCGGAGAAGCCGGTGGACGCCGACGTGGTCGCCGAGGACAAGGAGCTCATCGCCACGGCGCTGACCGCGCTCCTCGGTGACTACATGCGGATGTTCGGCATGGATTCCGGCGCGGCCGAGCCGTGGGCGTACGGGATCGTCGGCATGGTGCAGAACACCGGCGAGTGGTGGCTCGACAGGCGGTCGATGAGCCGGGAATCCGTGGTGGAGTACCTGACGCAGCTCATCTGGGCGGCGATCGACGGCCTGGCGCGGCAGCAGGGCATCACCATCGACCCGAACCAGCCGCTGGAGGCGAACAGGGTCGTACTGCTCCACGCGAAGGAGGAGTCCGATGCCGGCTGACGATGACGGCTACACCGGAGCCGCGACGCTGCTGGTGGCCGGGCACGAGTTCCGCGTCGAGGTCGATCTGCGCGGACATTTCCAGCCCATCGACGGCCATTACCGCTGGTACGGCCGCATCGCACGGGACGACGGCCTGCACGAGCTGGCCGGCGGCCGCAAGCACGAGGCGGAACTCCGCACCCCGGCCGGTTCCGCCCGAGGCGAGCTGTCCGATCCGGACCCGTGGGGCCGCTACCGCATCCTCGGCGTGAGCACCCCGCCGTTCCCGGTGCCGGCCACGCTCGCGGAAGCCGGGGAATAGCAGAAGGGACGCCCCGCACGGAGCGTCCCTTCCTGGCTGGAGCCGAAACTAGGCGCCGACGGCGAAGCCGACCTTGCGCACGTCGCTGGGTGCGATCTCGACGTAGGCGATGCGGTCGGCGGGGACGATGAACTTGCGTCCCTTCTCGTCGGTGAGGCGGAACAGCCCGTCGGCGGCCTTCAGCGCGTCGGCGACCAGCGACTCGACCTCTTCGGCAGCCTGGCCACTGGACACCACCAGCTCGCGCGGCGTGTCCTTGATGCCGATCTTGACCTCCACGTGTGACCTCCGCCTGTCTCTTCCTGACGTACCTGCCGCCAAGGCTAGCCTAGAAATTTTTCTTCCCAGCGGCGGAGCCGCTTTCACCACGCCGTCCGCTTGCACCGCCGCGGGTTCTGAGGTGGTTTCTGGCGAGGACAGCGCCGACGTGGTGAATTGGCATTCATGAGGAGGCGATCCCGGAGTCAGGGGCCGCCTCAGGTTCCGCCACCCGCACCGGCACGCAAGCCCTCATCATGTATCAGCCGAGCCCCAGCTTTTGCATCCGCTTGGTGTGCCCCTGTTGCAACCTCCGGAAGAGCGCGGCGATTCCCGAGAGATCACCGGACCCGGACACGATCAGCTCGGCCAGCCCGTCCCGCTCGGCGACCACGTACTGCGCCTGGGTCAGCGCCTCCCCCAGCAGTCGCCGCCCCCACAGCGCCAGCCGGTCGCGCGTCTTCGGGTCCGCCGCGATCGCCGCCGCGACCTCGCGTTCCGCGAACTCCGAATGCCCGGTGTCGGCGAGCACGGTCGTCACCAGGTCCTTGGTCTGCTCGTCGAGCCAGCTTCCGACTTCGCGGTACAGATCCGCCGCGAGCCCATCCCCCACGTAGGCCTTGACCAGTGACTCCAGCCACGACTTCGGTGCGGTCGAGGCGTGCCAGGCATCGATGTGATCGACGAACGGCGACATCGCGTCCTCGACCGTGAGCCCGTGCTCACGCAGATACTTGGAGAGCAGGTCGTAGTGGCCGATCTCGGCGGCTGCCATCGAGGCCAGCGCCGCCCGGCCGGACAGGGTGGGCGCACGACGGGCGTCCTCGGCCAGCCGGTCGAACGCGGAAAGCTCGCCGTACGCGATGACGCCGAGCAGGTCGACAATGCCTTCGCGGATCTGGGATGTCACAGCGCCAAACTGTAGTCGGAGATCGTCGGGACACAGTCCACACGGACACGCCGGACCGAAACACCGAGGCCAGCGGGCCAACCAGTACAATGACGGTGTATTGACGGCTTCCGCGCCGGAGATGGCGCGGATATCGGGCCCGCTTTTCGCTAGTGGCCTGTAACAACACAGTGTGCGTGCACGCCTTTTGTGCGGCATTCCCGCGACTACCGATCCCGCGGTCGAGTGCCGAGATCCCGACCAGGTGAGTGCGCGCTGGTACGAGAGAGGCGATCACACTGACCGCGAGCACTTCCGACAACCGAACAGCAACCGACCCGGTGGCCCTCGAGCACAGCGAGAGCGGCCTGCCGGACACCGACCCGTCACATCCGCTGCAGGCAGGCGCCGACGTCGAGCCGGAGAACCCCACGTTCGGCGAGTTCGGCGTCCATCCCGAGATCGTCCGCGCGCTGGCCGAGGCCGGCATCGAGCGGACCTTCGCCATCCAGGCGCTCACCCTGCCGCTCGCCCTCCAGGGCGAGGATCTCATCGGCCAGGCCCGCACCGGCATGGGCAAGACCCTGGGCTTCGGCGTCCCGCTGTTGCAGCGGATCGTCACCCCCGGGGACGGCACCCCGCAGGCGCTCGTCGTGGTGCCGACCCGCGAGCTGTGCCTGCAGGTCACCCACGACCTCACCGACGCGGGCAAGCACCTCGGGGTGCGCACGCTGGCCATCTACGGTGGCCGCCCCTACGAGCAGCAGATCGACGCGCTGCGCAAGGGTGTCGACCTGGTGATCGGCACCCCCGGCCGGCTGCTGGACCTGGCCGAACAGCAGCATCTGGTGCTGGGCAAGGTCCGCGCGCTGGTGCTGGACGAGGCCGACGAGATGCTGGACCTCGGCTTCCTGCCGGACATCGAGCGCATCCTGACGATGGTGCCGCAGGAGCGGCAGACGATGCTGTTCTCGGCGACCATGCCGGGCCCGATCATCACGCTGGCGCGCACGTTCCTGAACCGCCCGACGCACATCCGTGCCGAGGAGAACGACGCGGGCGCGGTGCACGAGCGCACCACCCAGTTCGTCTACCGGGCGCACTCGCTCGACAAGCCCGAGCTGATCGCCCGCATCCTGCAAGCCCGCGAGCGTGGCCTGACGATGGTCTTCACCCGCACCAAGCGCACCGCGCAGAAGGTCGCCGACGATCTCGCCGAGCGCGGGTTCGCCGCCGCGGCGGTGCACGGTGACCTCGGCCAGGGCGCTCGTGAGCAGGCACTGCGCGCGTTCCGCTCCGGCAAGATCGACGTGCTGGTCGCCACCGATGTCGCGGCCCGCGGCATCGACGTGGACGACGTCACGCACGTGATCAACTACCAGACGCCCGAGGACGAGAAGACCTACGTGCACCGCATCGGCCGCACGGGGCGCGCCGGCAAGACGGGGGTCGCGATCACGCTGGTCGACTGGGACGAGGAAGCGCGCTGGAAGGTCATCTCCGACACGCTGAAGCTGGAGATTCCGGAGCCGGTGGAGACGTACTCGACGTCGAAGCACCTGTTCACCGACCTGGACATCCCGGAGGACTCGACCGGGCGGCTGCCGCTGGGCAAGCGGACCCGCGCGGGGCTCGCCGCCGAGCCCGAGGAGAAGATGGGCGGCCGTCGCCGCCGGACCACGGAGGCGCCGCGCAAGCGCAGCCGCCGCCGCACCCGTGGCGGTGCCGCCACGGCGGAGGCCATCGAAAAGGCCGACGCCGAAGTGTCCGAAGAGGACCGTCCGCGCCGCCGCACCCGCACCCGTGGCGGGGAAACCGCGCCCCCCGCCGAACGGGAAGGCAGCGAGAGCGCCGAGCGTCCCGCCCGGCGCCGCCGTCGCCGCCGTTCGGAGACGGCAAACACGACCGACACACCCGCTTCGGCAGACTAGGGGCAAGTGCGCCGGACAACGGGGAGAAGCAGAGCAGGTGAGCGAGCCCGTCGAAGGGACCATGGGCACCGGGAAGGTCACGGACGAGCAGGCCGGTGCTTCCCCCGTTGTGGAATCGGCTGAACCTGCCGCGCCGCAAGGGAAAACCATCGGTGCCTGGGCGCCACGTGCCCCCAGGGGCGGTCGTCATCGCCGTCCCGCCGATGATTCCGAGACCACCGTCATCATCGGTGTCGAGGACGTGCTGGCGAGCGCCGAGACCCCACCGGCGGGGCCGCCCCGGCGGCACACGATCGTCCAGCCCGATCGCCCGTCGCCGTGGAACCGGCCGCGGGACAGGGTGATCGCGGCCGCGCTGGCCGTGGTCGCCGTGGCCGCGGCGGTCACGATCTGGGCCACCAGCGAAAGCCGGGCCACGATCTCGCAGACCGCCGGGCCCGCGCCGGCGCTGCCCGAAACTCCGGCCGCCGTCCCGGCGCAGCTCAGCGAACTGTGGCAGGCGCCGAGCGGGGCGACGCCGGTGCCGATCGCCGCGAGCAACGCAGTCGTCACGGCGAACGGCGGCGAGCTCGATGGCCGCGACCCGCTCACCGGCCAGGTGCGCTGGCGCTACTCCCGGGACCTCCCGCTGTGCACCGCCGCTCAAGGCTGGTCCCGGGCGGTGGCGTTGTTCCGCGAGGACGGTGCCAACAACGAAAGCGGCTGCAGTGAGGTCATCGCGCTCGACCCGGCCACCGGCGCCAGGATGGCGCAGCGCACCGGCAGCGCCCCGCTCGGCACGGCGCTGACCACCGACGGTTCGTACGTCACCGCTTTCGGCAGCACCCTGCTCAACACCTGGCGTGACGATCTGGTCGAGACCAACGAGTACGGCAAGGTGCCGGCACTCGTGAATCCGGACAAGCAACCACGCGTGGGCTGCACCTACGGCTCGATCGCGATGTCGTCGAGCCGGCTCGGCGTGGTCGAGCGCTGCCCTGGTGACCCGGGCGACCGGCTCACGGTTTTGCGCGCCGCGCCCAAGGATTCCGACAACCCGCAGGTGTCGTTCAGCCAGATTCTGCCCGGTTATCACGCGCGCATGGTCGCGATGTCCGGGGATTACGTGGCGGTCGCCATGCCCGACCAGAAACAGCTCGTGCTTTACGGCCAGGACGGTGCCGGGATCGCGGCGTACCCGCTGGACCTGCCGGCGACCGATCTCGATCACGACCCGGCCGGCGGCATCCCGGTGACGTCGTCGACATCGTCCACTGTGTACTGGTTCACCGGCTCCAAGCTGATGGCGTTCTCCCGGGACAACCTGACTCCCAAGTGGACACTCACGTCCGCGCTGGGGCCGGGTGTCCAGTTCGACCACCAGCTCGTGGTGCCGATCCAGGGCGGGCTGGCTGTGCTGAACGAGGCGGACGGCTCGACGATCCGCACGATCGGCGTCGACCGGCACGGCTATTCCGGTCCGGTGCGGCTCGCGGTGGCGGGCCCGGTGCTGCTTGAGCAGCGCGGTGCGACCGTGGCCGCGCTCCGATGACCGCTCAGCTCACCGTGCACGGCGCCGATCGCGTCGAGCTGCCCGGTGGTTTCGGCCCGATCGCGGCCCTGCGCACCAAGGACGACGGCAAGGCGGTCGCGCTGCTGGTGCCCGGCTACACCGGGTCCAAAGAGGACTTCGCGCCCGTGTTGGACGGCATCGGGGCGGACGGTTTCCAGGCGGTGGCGATAGACCTGCCCGGCCAGTTCGAGTCGGCGGGCCCGGACGACGAGTCGGCGTACCTGCCCGCCGTACTGGGTCAGATCGTCGCGGGTTTGGTCGAACACCTTGCGGCAGCAGGGAAACCGGTGCTGCTGCTCGGACATTCCTACGGTGGCTTGGTCGCGCGGGCGGCGGTGCTCGCGGGCGCGGACATCGCCGGGCTGACGTTGATGGACTCCGGCCCCGCCGCACTGCCGGACGGTCCGCGCCGGGCGGCGTTGAGCCTCGGGGAACCGTTGCTGCGCAAGGACGGCATCGAGGCGGCGTACCGCGTGCGGGAACAGATGAACGAGCAGTTCACGTCGTGGACGGTGCTGCCCTCGGAGCTCAAAACGTTCCTACGGCACCGTTTCGTGTCATCGAGCCCGGCCGGGCTACTGGGGATGGCCGACGGCCTGCGCTACGAACCGGACCTGGTCGATGCACTGGCGGAAGCACTGCACGCGCGGAATTTGCCGTCGCTCGTGGTCGCGGGCGAAGGTGACGACGCGTGGAGCGTGCCGTCCCAGCAAGACATGGCCGACCGCCTGGGCGCGCCTTTCGTGACCGTCCCGGCCGCCGCGCACTCCCCCAACACCGAAAACCCCAAGGCGCTGCTGGACATCTTGCTTCCCGCGTGGCGTTCCTGGCTCTGACGCCTACAACCACCAGAACAACAGCAGCGCTGCCGCCACAACAACCACCACAACCCCCGCCGCGAGGGCAGCGATCGCGCCCGCACGCCGGTCGACGAAACGCTGTGCCACCAAGGCAATCACGGCCGCCACGGGATGCCCGATCAGCATCACCACGCCCGGCCCCGGCGCGCCACGCAGCAGCGACACCACCGCCGCGCCCAGCACCAGCACCGCAAGCCCGGCCAGGCCCGCGGCGAGCGAACCCGTCAGCCCTCGCCACCACCGGCCTCGCCGGGGTGGCGTCTCGACGGGCGGAACCCGCAGCTCTTCGGTGCTCAAGGCGCCAGCAGCTCCCACGATTTCGCCGCCGGCCCGGCCGTCTGCCCTTCGGCGCAGCTCGGCCGGAAGTCGCACCACGAGCAGCGCGTGCCGACGTTGGCGGGAAACAGGACCTCCCCGTCTCCTCCGGCGCTCAGCGTATCCGTCGCGACGCGCAGATCCTCCGCGGTCTCCTCCGCACGGGCGAGATGGCGGCGCAGGCTCTCCCCCGTGTGCTCGGCGGCCGCGATCGTGCCGGTGGGCAGATGGTGCAATTCGACGCGGTGGCAAGGCTTCCGCAGCGTGCGGGCGGCCGCGACGGCATACATGGCAAGCGCTTGCGAGCTGCGCGCCTCGTACTCGTCCGGCGCCCGCTTGCCGGTCTTGTAGTCGATCACGACCAGCTCGTCGCCGCGTTCGTCGATCCGGTCCGCCCTGCCTTCGATGATCATCGACGGCGGTTTTCCCGGGTCGGGGTTGACCGGCGCGGACACCCAGCGCTCAAGCCCGATCGGAGTGGTGGACACGTCGTTGTGCTCGACGTATTCCATGATCCACGTCTTGGCCCTGTCCCGGTACACGGCGGCCTGCTCGGCGTCGGCGAACCCCGCGTCCTGCCAGTGCTCGCTCAGCAACTGGGCCGCCCGGATCGGCGTGCGGCGCTCGGGCGGCAGCTCGAACAGCGCGCGCAAAGCGTTGTGCACCACCGCGCCCAGCGTGCTGTGCGCCCACGGGCCGGTGCGCACGGGCGTCGGCCGGTCCAGGTAGGTGAGCCGGTAGCGGCGCGGGCAGTCGGCGAAGGTGGCCAGCCGCGCCGGGCTGACCTTGGTCAGGCGTCGCGGCTGCACCGCGAACTCGAACCCCAGTTGTTCCACCACGCCCCCACCGTACTCAGCCCCCGGTGATGAACCCGCGCACGGAGTTCGCAATGAGCTGCACCGCGATCGCGGCGAGCAGCAGACCGGCCACCTTGGCCAGCAGCACGATGCCGCTTTCCCTGATCACCCGGATCAGCAGCCCGGAATACCGCATGCACAGATAGATCACCAGGTGCACGACGAGGATCGCGACCGCGAGCGCCACGTACGAGCCGAGCTGCCCGCCCGCCTGCCGCACGAACACGATCGTCGCGGCGATCGCGCCCGGCCCGGCGAGCAGCGGGGTGCCCAGCGGGACCAGCGCCACGTTGACGTCCTCGACGACCTCCGGGCTGCTACTTCCCTTACCGGTCAACAGATCCAGCGCGATGAGCAGCAGGAGCAGCCCGCCGGCGCCCTGCAGCGCGGGAATGCCGATACCGAGATAAGCCAGAATCGCCTGGCCCGCCACCGCGAACAGTGAGATCACCAGCAGCGACACCAGCACCGCCTGCCGGGCCGCGCGCGCCCTCGCGGCGGGTGACTTGCGGCCGACGAGGCTCAAGAAGACCGGCACCGTGCCCGGGGGATCCATGATCACCACGAGCGTGATCGTCGCCTCGGCGAAGGCGGTGACGTTGAACAGCGACATTCAGCCCACCGTGATCCGCGAGCCGGACGCCTTCCCCACGAGCGCTTCGAACGACTCCGGGTCCGTGGTCTCGGCACCGATCGGGATCGTCTTGTTGGTGCCGTGGTAGTCACTCGACCCGGTCGGCACGAGCCCGAGTTCCCGTGCGAGCCCGCGCAACTGCACGCGGGTTTCCTCGTCGTGATTGGGGTGGTCCACCTCGACCCCGGTCAGCCCGTGCTCGGCGAGCTTCACGAGCGTGTCCACGGACACGATCCGCCCGCGGCTGCGCGCGAACGGGTGCGCGAACACCGTGACCCCACCGGCGGCGGCGATCATGCCGATCGCCTCCTCTACGGGCGTGTCCCGGCGCGGCACGTAGTAGCCGCGGCCGTTGCCGAGGTACTCCGCGAAAGCCTGATCGACCGTCGCGACGAGCCCGGCACGCACGAGCGCCTGCGCGAGATGTGGGCGCCCGGCCGGGGAGTCGGCGGGCAGCAGCCCCATGATCTCGTCGGCATCGACCGGGAGCCCGTCCGCGGCCATGCGCTCGGCCATGGCCCGCAACCGGGTCCGCCGCTCGACGCGCAGGCGTTGCTGCTCGGTCACGATGGCGGGTGCTGTGGGGTCGAACAGGTACGCGAGCAGATGCACGCTGATCCCGTACGGGCCGTCGCGATGGCTTACGCAGGACAGCTCGGCGCCCGGCACGAAGGTCAACCCGGCCGGCAGCGCAGCGATCGCAGCATCCCAGCCGGCGGTGGTGTCATGATCGGTCAACGCGATGGCGTCCAGGCCCGCCTGTGCGGCTACCTGGACCAGTTCGGCCGGGCTGTCCGTGCCATCGGAGACGCGGGAATGGGTGTGCAGGTCGATGCGCATCGCACCCATTCTGTCCTATGGCAGGTGACCGGTTCGCTACCCGACCATCTTCTTGCCACGGGCGAGGCGCTGGGCCTTGATCATCGAGAACCGCTCGCTCTGCTTCTGCTTGTCCCCGAAGACGAGCTCCGAAATGGTGTCGTAGAAGTCTTCGGGCTTCGGCAGGAACTCGATGCGGTTGAGCGCCTGGATCTGCCCTGCCGACTCCACCACCACCGTGCCGTAGCCGAGCATGCGGCCCCACGCCGTGCGCTCATAGGTCAGGTCGGTGACCTTGCTGATCGGCATCATCGCGACCTTCGTCGTGAAGACGCCGCTGGTGAGCACGAATCGCTTGTCCGTGACCACCAGCCGCTCGACCCACCACTCCATGACCTTGTAGGCGTAATAGAGAACGACCAGCAAAGCGGCGTACCACAGCACGTTCTGCACGATGTACAGCGACGGCGGTAGCAGGTAGGACACCATCACGCAGATCGCAAGCAGCGCGACCGCCTCGAAGGTGTCCCACGCCAGGACCGTCCAGTGCCGGCGGATGCGAACGACCCGCCGCTCGGTGTCGAGCAGGTACTCGTCGGGGTCCCGGGGAGCGAACACGGGCCTACCCGTTGAAAACGTTGCTGACGAAGGTGATCACAGCTTCTGCCGAGCTGCGAAGGAAAGCGACGATGTTGCCCACGAGGTTCGCCGCCTGGCCTGGCTGGGCGATCACGAAGAACAAGACCAACGCGATACCCACGAGTCCGGCTATTTTCTTCGCGTTCACAACGATCAATCCCGTCTCTTGCTCCGGCATCGGTCTAGCAAGCTCACCAGTAACGTTGTACCGCACTGCGTTCCATTACGGGAGAAAAGTCCCGCGCTTGGGTCAGTGCCTGAAAAAGATCGTACCGCACGGCTACTCTCCGTGTACACCTCAGAAGTCCAGCATGCGGGATACGCTGCCCCTATGGCTTTGGTGCGCTGCGTCGGCGGCATCGTGCACGACGCGGCGGGGCGGCTGCTGATGATCCGGCGAGGGCACGATCCGGGTCTCGGCCTGTGGTCGCTGCCAGGCGGACGGGTCGAGCCCGGCGAGAGCGACGCGCAGGCCATCGTACGGGAGATGCGCGAGGAAACAGGCCTGGTGGTGCGGCCGGGGAGCCTGGCCGGGACCGTCGTGCGCGGCCGGTACGAGATCCACGACTACGTGTGCGAAGTCCTCGGTGGCCGGCTGCGCGCCGGTGACGACGCGGCGGACGCCCGCTGGGTCGACAGCGTCATGTTCACCACACTCGAGCTGACCGACGGGCTGGCGAACACGCTCCGCGACTGGCAACGGCTCCCGCGCGGGTGAAGCGCCCGAAGGTTTGCCCGTCTGTCCGGGATCGTTGCCCGCGGCGACGTCAGCCGGCGAGCCAGGTCATCCGGTTGCCGTAGCGGGACGTCTGAGCAAGCGCTTTCGCGTCGGGCACGCCATCGTGCCAGGAGACCAGGCCGAGGGTGCACAACTCGGCGCCATCGGAGAAGTTCAGCTCCGGGCGGCCCGGCAGCACGTGGGACAGCGCCGCCTCGTACGGCTCGTCGCTGACCCACCACACCGGCCGTCCGGCGGCGAGTTTCGCGAGGCCCTCGACGAACTCCGCACGCCGCTCCTCGGCCACGTGCGCGAGCACCCGACTGGTCAAGACCACCAGCGGCAGGTCGCCGGTGTGGGTGGCGGCGGCCGCGAGATCGTCCACGGCGTCGCCGGTCACCAGCTCCGGGACATCCTTGCGCTGCGCCGTGGCGGCGGCTCGCAGCAGCCGGATGCGGTCCAGCTGGTCGGCCCACACGCAGGCCTCCAGCCAAGCCAGTTCATCCTCGTCGGACGCGTCCACGGGAGCACGGTCCAGACCAACCTTCGCGCCCGCGGTCACCTTCTTCGGCAGTTTCGGCAGTGTCGCGCCCGGCCCGAGGTCGAGTGCGCAGTGCAGGCCGACCGCCGCCTTCGCGGGCCCGGCGAGCAACTGTTCCCCGCCGTCGCACTGGTAGCGGTAGCCGAACTTGTCCAGACCAAGCAGCAAGCCCGCACTGCATCCGACCTCCAGCAAGGCGACCTTGCCCCCGGCCCGCTTCGCGGCCGTCGCGACCGCCGGGTACAGCGCGGCCGCGCGCCCCACCTCGTTGGTCACGACCTGACGGGTGCCGACGATCGCCCTGACCTTGTCCGCCCGCTCCAGCACGAACTCGCGGAACACCGGCCAGGTCTGACTGTCCACGCCGTCGAAACCGCTCAGCGACGGGTAATACCGGGACAGCGGGTGGATCGGGTCGGCCTGGACGAGGCGGTGCGCGGCGGCCAGGAACAGCTCGGCGCCGCTGGACAGGTCGGAGGCGCCCGCCAGCAGCGCGGCGACGTCGTCGTCCTCGGCGGCTTTGCCGGCCAAGTGCTCATACAGCGGCGAGACCCCGGCAGCCTGCCCCGCCGCGAACTCCCGCAACCGCTGCTTGACTTCGTCCACACTCACCAAAGCCTCCTGGAGTCGAGCACTCGGTTTCACCGTAGCCCGGTCATGGCGAACCCTCGAAAAACCGTCCGAACCGCACCGGGTACCGCCGGAAGCGGGTAACGCCACACCGCCCGAGAACGACGTGCCAGGTGGTCGAGGAGTACCCTCGATCAACGGAGGGCCGGTGTCAAAGCGGCCCTCGGCACAGGTCCCCGGCCAGAGGAGGTGAGGAACGCACGATGAGCAGTGGCGATAGTCCGCTCCCTAGTAAGACCAGCGTTCCCCTCGCGGCCGGGCCGAGCTCCGCTCGCTGACCACTTCACGGGACACGCTGGTAACGGCCGGGCGGACCAACCCGCACGGCCGTCGTAGTACGCCTACGTCAGCCAGGAGATCCCATGCCTGCCATTCCCTCCCTCGGCGGTCTGCGTGGCCGCGGGAACGGTCGTACGCGCGTCGAACCGCCGATTCCGGTCCCACTTTCGGCCTATGTCGTCGACTGCGCGATCTACGTAGACGGTAAGCGGCTGCCTGGTCGCTGGACCCATGGGGAGGCCATCAAGGAGGTCCGCCGCAGGCACGAGGGGTTCGTCTGGATCGGGCTGCACGAGCCGGACGGCCAGCAGATCCAGGGCATCGCGGAGATGTACGGGCTGCATGAACTGGCTGTCGAGGACGCGGTGCAGGCGCACCAGCGGCCCAAGCTCGAACGCTACGACGACACGCTGTTCATGGTGCTGAAAACGCTGCGCTACGTCGAGCACGAGTCGCCGACGACAGCCAACGAGATCGTCGAGACCGGCGAGCTGATGGCGTTTCTCGGGCTGGACTTCATCATCACGGTGCGCCACGGCGCGCATTCCGGGCTGGCCCGGCTACGCCAGGACCTCGACGAAAACCCGGAGACGCTCAAGCCAGGTCCCGCGGCGGTGCTGCATGCCATCACCGACCACGTCGTGGACCACTACCTCGAAGTGACCAGCGCGATCGAGGACGACATCGAGGAGATGGAGACCCGCGTCTTCGCTCCCCGGACGATGGTCAGCGCCGAGCAGATCTACCTGATGAAGCGCGAAGTGCTGGAGCTGCGGCGCGCGGTGCTGCCGCTCGCGACGCCGGTGCGGCGGCTCGCGGAGGGCTTCACCCGGCTGGTACCCGACGAGGTCCGCTCGTACTTCCGCGACGTCGACGACCACCTGATCACCGTGTCCGAACGGGTCGCGAACTTCGACGAGCTGCTCACCACCCTGGTCGACGCGACCGTCGCGAAGATCTCGCTGCAGCAGAACACCGACATGCGCAAGATCACCGCGTGGGCGGCGATCATCACCGTGCCGACGATGATCGCCGGTATTTACGGGATGAACTTCGACTCCATGCCGGAACTGCACTGGCGGTTCGGGTATCCGATGGTCCTGATCGTGATTCTGAGTATCTGCCTTCTCCTCTACCGAATATTCAGGAAGAACAAATGGCTCTGATTCTTCCTGGACTCGCGAAAGGAGTTCCCCTCATGTCACGCATGCTGACCAACCTCAAGTTCTGGGTGCTCGCCGCCTGCCTGCTGTGGATCGCGACCGTGGTCGTGCTCATCGCCGACGCGGGAACGGGCCGGTAAGCGCCACGACTTCGACCGCCGGTTCCGCCCTACGTCCGGGCGGGTGCGGCAACGCTGGGAACGGCTGGTCTCCGTCGGATTCGCATTAGGACTGTCCACAGTAGACGCCAGTGATCGAAACCCTGCGTTCCCACCGACGCTGAGGAGCGCGCCGGTGGGAACCGTTGTCACACGTGGACCGCTGCGGGCGCGTTCTCGTCCTGCGCCGGCACACCCCGTTTGAGCAGCAGGTAGCACACCACCGCGCCGAACACGAAGATCGCGCCTGCCAGGCTGAACGCCGTGGTGTAGCTGTTGATCGCGGCTTCGGTCATCAACTGCGGTGTCATCGCCTTGCCCGCGGTGAACGAGGACAGGGTGTTCGCGGCGATCGAGCTCAGCAGCGCGGTACCGATCGATCCGCCGACCTGCTGCGCGGTGTTCACCGTGGCGGACGCGACACCGGCGTCGTGCCGGTCCACTCCCGCCGTCGCGACGTTCATCGCCGGTGCCATCGCGAGGCCGATCCCGAGGCCAGCGACGATCAGCGGGAACAGCACGCCACTGGCGTAGGTGCTGGTGGTGTCGATTCCGCTCAACCAGAACATCGCGCCACCGGCGATCAGCATGCCCAGCCCGATGAGCGGCTTGGGCCCGAAGCGCGGCAGCAGCACACTGGTCGCCGCGGTGGCGGTGATCATCAGCGCGCCGATCATCGGCAGGAACGCCAGACCCGAAGAAACGGGCGAGAAGCCGAGGTTCTGCTGCAGGTAGTAGGTCAGGAACAGGAAGATCGCGAACATCCCGATACCGAGCAGGAACACGGCGAGGTAGGAACCGCCGCGGTTGCGGTCGAGCACGACACGCAGCGGCAGCAACGGATGCTCGGCGCGGCGCTGCCACAGCACGAAACCGGTCAGCAGCACGGCGCCCGCGGCGAGGAAACCCCACACCAGCGGTGCGGACCAGTCGTGGGTCTCGGCGTTGGAGAAGCCGTATACCAGCGCGAAAAGACCGGCCGACGCGGCGATCGTGCCCGGGATGTCGAGCCGGGGCCGGTGTTCCGAACGGCGGTGGACCAGCAGCGTGAAGCCCCCGACCAGCGCGACGGCGGCGAAGATGATGTTGACGTACATCGACCAGCGCCAGTTCAGGTACTCCGTGAGCACACCACCGAGCAGCAGACCGATACCGGCACCCCCACCGGCGATCGCCCCGAAGATGCCGAACGCGCGGCCACGTTCCTTCAGATCGGTGAACGTCGTGGTCAGCAGCGACAGCGCGGCCGGTGCGAGCAGCGCGCCGAAGACCCCCTGCGCCGCGCGTGCGATCACGAGCATCTCGAAGCCGTTGGCCGCACCGCCGACCGCGGACGCGATGGCGAACCCGGCGAGCCCGATCAGGAGTGCGTACTTACGGCCAAACAGGTCGGCGACGCGGCCACCGAGCAGCAGCAGGCTGCCGAAGGCAAGCGCGTAGGCGGTGACGACCCACTGGCGCGCGTCATTGGAGAAGCCGAGCGCGTGCTGCGCGCTGGGCAGTGCGATGTTCACGACAGTGGCGTCGAGTACCACCATCAGCTGCGCCAGACTGATGATCACCAGGATCAACCAGCGGCGCGCGTGATGTGGATCTTCCGTGGCCGTGCCCGCTCTGGGCTCGGCGATGGCTGTGGACGATGAAGGCATACCGGTCCTCGCAAAGATATGTGGAGTAGGGACCTCCCCTTTTCACCGTCCAACGTAGCGGAAGTGGAGGTTGTTCCTCGATTTTTTGGTAAACTGAGGATCATGACGCGGAACACAGTCGCAACGGAGCGGCCGCTGAGGCGGGACGCGGAACGCAACCGCCAGCGCATCATCGTCGCCGCCCGCGAGGTCTTCCGGGAACGCGGGATGGACACCACGCTCGACGACATCGCACACCGGGCGGGCCTCGGCGTCGGCACGGTCTACCGTCGCTTTCCCAACAAGGAACATCTGGTCGAGGCGATGTTCGCGGACCGGCTCGAGGGAATCGGCGAGCGGATGAGCGCGGCGCTGGACAGGGCGGATCCCTGGCAGGCGCTGCTGGACTTCCTATGGGAGGCGACCGCGCTCATCGCGGACGACCGCGGGCTGCACGACGTGATGCTCAGCACGGCGTTCGGGCAGCACAAGGTCGCGACGGCCCGTGACAAGTTGCTGCCGCTCGCCGAGGAACTGATCCGGCGCGCGAAGCAGTGCGGGAAGCTCCGGCCCGATTTCGAGCCCGAGGACATGCTGATGCTGTTCAAAATGATCGGCGCGGCGGCCGAGTACACCCACCACGTGGCCCCCGACCAATGGCGGCGCTACGCGGCGCTGCTGTTCGACAGCCTCCGCGCGGAAACGGGCCCGCCGACCCCGCTCCCCGTTCCCGCGCTCGGCACCCTCGACATGCGCGACGTGATGAAGAACTGGTGCCGATGACGCTCAGGGCACGAGCATGAAACCCTCGCCCACCGCCGCCGCCCGCAATGACTTGTCCGCCGCGGCGAAGGTGCGGCAATCCCGGTCCGCCGAAGCCGCCAGCTGCGCGCAAGCGAGCTGGGTGGCGTCGTAGGCGCGCAGGCCGTGCGCCCGGGTGAGGCGGGACGCGGTTTCCAGCACCAGGTCCGAGACGGGCACGACGGCGAACCGGCCCGGCTGCTCCAGCGTGCCGTAGAAGTCCGCTTCGAATTCAGCGACCAGCACGCTCACCTGCTGCGGGCTCAGCTCCCCCAGCCGGTACTTCCGCCACAGCGCGGCGGGCACCTCGATCCGGGCGAGCTGGGAGATCACCAGGGCCGGTAGCTCACGAATGTGCTCGTGACCCGGTTCGTCGGCATAGATTTTCACCAGAGCGGACGAATCCGCGAACGTGCTCACTCTCGTTCTTCGGCAACCAGCGACGAGACCGGGACGCCCTGGCCCGCCGCGGCTCTGGCGGCGGCCACGGCTTCGGGATCAGGGCGAGCCCTCGGACTTCCTCCTTGCCAGAGCAAGCCGGCGCGCTGCAGGCGCTCACGCACCTTGGCTGCTTCGTCTCCGGCCAGGTCCGGATTGGTGGCGGCGTCGAGAACTTGGGTCACGTACTCGTTCATGCTTTTGCCTTGCTGTTTGGCGGCGAGCTGAACACGCCGCACCAGCTCCTCGCCTGCACGCCACGTGACCTGGCTCATGAATACAATGCTAGCACGGCAGCAGGCATGCAGGCACTACGCATCTTCGTAGGTGAGGTTCGCGCCCGAGGACGGGTCGAAGAGCTGCAGTTTCGCCGCGTCGAACCAGACGGAAGCCTGGCCGCCCTCGGTGATCCGCGACGACGCGGACAGCCGCGCCACGATCTGCTGCGCGCCGCCGGGCACGTCGTCCGCGCCCGCGTCCGCCGCGAGTTCAGCCAGTTCCGCGGTGCTCGCCAGCGCGCCTTCGATCGTGAAGTACGCGAACTTCTCCGAGCCCATCGACTCCAGCACGTCCACATGCGCTGAGAACGTCACGCCCGCATCGTCGACCAGCGACGCGTCCTCGAAATGCTCCGGGCGCACGCCCGCAATCACCTCGCGGGGCGCGTTCGCGGCCTCGGCGAGGCGCCGCACCTTGTCCGGCAACGCGAACGAGCCGAGCGGGCTTTTCAGCTGCCCCTCTGCCAAGGTCGCGGGCAGGAAGTTCATCGACGGCGAGCCGATGAACCCGGCCACGAACAGGTTGGCCGGATGGTCGTAGAGGAACTGTGGGCTGCCGACCTGCTGCACGTACCCGGCGCGCAGCACCACGACCCGGTCGCCGAGCGTCATGGCCTCGGTCTGGTCGTGGGTGACGTACAGCGTGGTCGTGCCCAGCTGCTTCTGCAGTTTCGACACCGACGTGCGCATCTGACCACGCAGCTTTGCGTCCAGATTGGACAGTGGCTCGTCCATCAGGAACGCCTTGGGGCTGCGCACGATCGCCCGTCCCATCGCGACGCGCTGCCGCTGACCACCGGAGAGGTTCGCGGGCTTGCGGTCCAGATGCTGGGTCAGGTCCAGGATCCTGGCCGCCTCCTCAACCTTCGCACGCACCGTCGCATCGTCCACTTTGGCCAGTCGAAGGGGAAAGGCCATGTTCTCCCGGACGCTCATGTGCGGGTACAGCGCGTAGGACTGGAACACCATCGCGATATCCCGGTCCTTCGGCGCCCGCTCGTTCATCCGCTGCCCGTCGATGCGCAACTCGCCGGCGGAGATGTCCTCCAGGCCGGCCACCATGTTCAGCGTCGTCGACTTCCCGCAGCCGGACGGGCCGACCAGGATGATGAACTCGCCGTCCGCGACGGTGAGGTCCACTTCGGACACCGCGAGCGCCCCGTCGGGATAGCGCTTGCTCACCTTGTCAAGAACGATCTCAGCCATGTCTACCCCTTCACCGCGCCGGAGGTCAGGCCGGCGACGATACGGCGCTGGAAGAACAGCACGAACAGGATGATCGGGATGGTGATCACGACGGCCGCCGCCGCGATCGTGCCGGTCGGGTCCTCGAACTGCGAGGCACCGGTGAAGAACGACAACGCCGCCGGCACGGTGCGGGAGGCGTTCGTCGACGTGAGCGAGATGGCGAACAGGAAGTCGTTCCAGCAGAAGATGAACACCAGGATCGCGGTGGTGAACACCCCCGGTGCCGCGAGCGGCGCGATGACCCGCCGGAACGCCTGCGCCGGCGTCGCCCCGTCCATCTTCGCCGCTTTCTCCAGTTCCCAGGGGATCTCGCGGAAGAACGCCGAAAGCGTGTAGATCGCCAGCGGCAACGCGAAAGTGATGTACGGGATGATCAGACCGGCCCAGGTGTCGAACAACCCCAGTGTCCGCTCGATGTTGAACAGCGGCGTCACCAGCGACACCTGCGGGAACATCGCGATCAGCAACGAGATCCCGATCAGAAAGCGCTTTCCTGGGAAATCGAGCCTGGCGACCGCGTACGCCGCCATCGTGCCGAACACGACCGCGATCGCGGTCGCGATCAGTGCGATGCCGATGGAGTTGATGAGCGCCCGGATGAAGTCGTCGGTCCGGAAGATGTCCGCGTAGTTCTGGAAAGTCCACGCGCGTGGGATGAACTTGCCGTCGTCGAGGGTGTCCTTCGTCTTGAAGGACAAGGAAAGGATCCACAGCACCGGCACCAGCGCGTAGATCACGACGAAGATGTCGATCAGCGTCCAGGTGGTTCTGCGGCCGGTGGTGACCGTGCCCTGCAGCGCCATCAGCGGTTGCCTCCCGTGTCCGAGCCCGGCGCGGCGGTGCCGAACAGCTTGATGAAGATGAACGCGATGATCGCCACGGTGATGAAGATCAGCACCGCCATCGTCGACCCGATCCCGAGGTTCAGACCTTTGATGAGGTTGTTGTAGGTCTGCATGGACACCGAGGACGTGCTGTTGGCACCGCTGGTCAGCACGAAGATGTTGTCGAAGATGCGGAACGCGTCGAGCGTGCGGAACAGCAACGCCACCAAGATCGCCGGCTTCATCACCGGCACCATCACCTTGACGAACCGCTGCCATGCGTTGGCCCCGTCCATCGCCGCCGCCTTCAGCAGGTCGTCCGGGACGAGCGCGAGCCCGGCCATCAGCAGCAGCGCCATGAACGGGGTCGTCTTCCATACCTCGGCGAGCACGATGATCGCCAGCGACGGAAGGTACTGCGTCAACGGCGCCGCGTCAGGCGCGATCAGGTTCGCCAGGTACCCCGTGTCGGGGGTCCACGCGTAGTACCACGAGAACGCCGCCACCACGGTCACGATCCCGTACGGGATCAGGGAAACCGTCCGCACCAGCCCGCGCCCGACGAGCGTGCGATGCATGATCAGCGCCAGCAGCATGCCCAGCACCAGCTCGATCACCACGGACACCACGGTGATCACCATCGTCGTGGCGAACGCGGTCCACCAGTACGGATTGGACAGTACGGCCGCGTAGTTGGCGAAACCGATGAACTGCCGTTCCGCCGGGAACCTCAGGTCGTAACGCTGCAGCGACAACCAGATCGAGTACCCGATCGGATAGGCGGTGACCAGCAGCATCACGATGGCCGCCGGTGCGCACAGCAGCAGACCGAGCCGGCGTTCGGCCTTCTTGCCCTCGCTCAGTACGGGTTTGGCCTGCTTCCCCGGTTTCGCTTGCGGCGCCGCGGTTTCGGTGACGACGGAACTCACGGGATCACCCCTTTCGACTGGAGAGCCTCGGACAGCTGCTTGCGCAATTCGTCCGCTGTGGACGGTGGATCGATCTTCGACGGCGGTGAGAGCACCTTCGACATCACCGTCGACAGGCTCTGGTAGGCCGGGGTGAGCGGCCGGACCGAAGAGGTCTTGAGCGCGGCCAGGATCGTGTCCCGCATCGGGTACGCGGTCTGCATGCTCGGGTTGTTCTTCGCATCGACCGGCTTGCTCGGATCCAGTGGCGTGTTGTCGGTGTAGAGCGACTCGTTGACCGGCGGCACGCCGTCGTTGAGCGCGGCGAACTTCTGACTTTCCGGGGTACGCATGCACAAAACGGCCGCGAACGCCGCGTCCTTGTGCTGGGAGTACGAGCTCACCGCGAGATCGATCCCGCCGATGGTCGTGCGGCCGGGGGTGCCCGGGATGACCTCGGGATAGGTGGCCCACTTGAAGTGCGGCAGGTTCGCCGGATCTTCCTCGGCGAAGGAGGCGTAGACGAACGGCCAGTTCAGCTGGAAAGCGCCGTTGCCGCGCTGGAACGCCTGCCGGACCTCGTCCTCTTTCTGGTTCGTCAGCGACGGGTCGGTGATCCCGGCGGTGGTGAGCTTCTTGAGCACCTCGAGGCCCTTCACCGCACCGGCGTCCATCACCACGGACTTCCCGTCGTCGGACAGGATGCGGCCGCCCGCGGACTCGACGAGCGTGTTGTAGACGACCACCAGACCCTCGTACTGGGCGCCGGTGAACAGGACGTTGTGCGGTTTGCCCTGCGCCTTGAGCGCCTGGGCCTGCGCCATCATGTCGTCCCACGTCTTCGGCGGGTTCGGGGTGATCCGGTCGTCGTACCACAGCAGCTGCACGTTCGTGTGCTTCGGCGCCGCGTACAGTTTTCCGTTCCAGGTGGCGGTTTGGACCGGCCCGGGCAGCACACCTTGTTGTGCCTCGGCCTTGTTGTCACCGGTCCATTCGTCGATCCAGCCCGCCTCGGCGAACTCCGGCACCCAGGTGACGTCGAGGCCGAGGATGTCGAGACTGGAGTCGCCGGCCGCGAGCCTGCGCACGAGTTGCTCGCGCTGGCCGTCCGCGGTGCGCGGCAGCTTGTTGTAGACGATGTGGTAGCGCCCGCCGGCCTGCTGGTTGCACTTGTCGACGGTTTCCTGGAAATGGTCCTCGGGATACATGTAGACGGTGATCGTGTTCCCGCCACCCGAGCCACACGCGGTCAGCAGACCCGCGGTGACCAACCCCGCCGCGGCCACGGCCCGGCGTCGTCTGCTTCCCATGCCCATCCGGACCCCCTCGGCGGTGTGCACGCCGGTTGGCGGACCCGCACAACGACGTGCCAAAGGATCGGTGAGAAATCAACGTATGCCGGGGGATCTTCCGTCGCAACCGAGGCCGGTAACGATTCAGCCGGTTGACCCGGATGGGCGCATGGCGAGTTTCGCCAGCAGATCACGACCCTGTTCCGCGTTGCGCGGCTGGCACAGTACGTCGTATCGCCCGGCGACAAGCTGGCTGGCCGAGGAGAAATCGCGCCTGCCGCGGGTGGAGGCGTAGCTGATACCGGCGAACACGACGCCGAAGAACATGCCGGAAATGAGCCCCACCAGGATCGGCTGGTAGTGGATACCGGGGCCGCCACCGCTGAACAGGCCGAGCAGGATGCCGACGAACAGGCCGAACCATGCGCCGGAAACCGCGCCCGTGCCGAGCACCCGGCCCCACGACAGCCGGCCGGTCACGCGTTCCACCAGCATGAGGTCCACACCGACGATGGTCACGTCTTCGACCGCGAAATCGCTGTCCGCGAGATGCTCGACGGCGCGTTGCGCCTCCGCGTAGGTCGAGTACGAGCCGATCGGCCATCCGCTTGGCGGCGTCGGCATCCGGGGCAGCCCTTGTGCGGGACGTCCTGACGAGGAAAACGGGCTGGTCACGGTCATCACCTGTATTGAGAGTTCGAGCGGAGTTCCATCCTGCCAATGCCTAGGAAACCACGCGAACCCGGCACCCGGGGTACCGTGACAGCCCCTTTTACCAATCCGACGGAAAGTAGGCGGACACGGTCCACAGCCGATCAGCTTGTAGCCACCCGTTTCCGCCGTGGCTGCCGTCGGATTGGTAACGAACGGCACAGTGTGCACACGCCGGCGGATTCAGCCCTTGGAGGGAGGGCATGCGGACGCCCCGGGCACCGGCGCGAAGGTGTCCATAGTGGACGGTCACGAGCCGCACCGGCGCTCCAGCGGTCAAGCCGTGAGCGGCGGTTCGGCATCCTCTCCGGCCTGTCCGCGTGGGGCCGGCGCCACCTGGCCGTTCGGCCGGTCGGGCGCGGCGACTTCCGGATGCTGTTTCGTGTAGGTGTCCACGAAACGCAGCAGCTCCACCGGGAACGGCAGCACGAGCGTCGAGTTCTTCTCCGCCGACACCTGCACGACCGTCTCCAGCAGCCGGAGCTGGAGCGCGGCCGGCGTATCCGCCATCTTCGCGGCGGCCTGCGACAGCTTCTCCGAAGCCTGCAGTTCACCGTCGGCCGAGATGACGCGGGCGCGGCGTTCCCGTTCGGCTTCGGCCTGCCGCGACATGGACCGCTTCATCGTCTCCGGCAACGCGACGTCCTTGATCTCCACCCGGTCGATGTGCACGCCCCAGTCCAGTGCCGGGCTGTCGATCATGAGCTCGAGCCCCTGGTTGAGTCGTTCCCGGTTGGACAGCAGATCGTCGAGGTCGCTCTTGCCGATGATGGAGCGCAGCGAGGTCTGGGCCACCTGGCCCACCGCGAACCGGTAGTCCTGCACGTTCACCGCGGCCACCAAAGGGTCGATGACCTGGAAGTAGACCACCGCGTCCACGCGCACCGTGACGTTGTCACGCGTGATGCCCTCCTGCGCGGGCACCGGCAGGGTCACGATCTGCATGTTGACCTTCTGCAGCCGGTCCGCGACGGGCACGAGCATCGCCAGCCCCGGCTCACGGATGGCCCGCCGCACCCGGCCGAACCGGAACACCAGGCCACGCTCGTACTGTTTGACCACGCGAACACTCGCGCCGAGCCAGGCGACGCCTGCGACGGCGATTATGGAGACAATTTCCACCACCATGGCAGCTCCCCGGAAGTAGGTCCCTGCACCTGTCGATGTTACCCCTGTCACACAGCTTCGGACCCACCATTCTGACCAGCCCCGACGCCCGGAGTCCACTGTCCACTTGAGACACCAAGAGGGTCCACAATGGACAAACCGGCCCTGTTCCGCCGACGCGATGGGCGGCCCGGCAGGCATACGATTAGCCTGACTGGCGTGAACAGGGTTTTCGCTGCCCAGCTTGCCGGATTGCCGGTTTTCGGCCCGGATGGCGAGTCCATCGGCAAGGTCCGCGATGTCGTCGTAGGGCTGCGGCTGGATCTGCAGCCGCCACGGGTACTGGGCGTGGTCGTCGAGCTGTCCACGCGACACCGGGTGTTCGTGCCGATGCTGCGGGTCACCTCCATCGAACCGAACGCCGTCACGCTCGCGACCGGCTCGGTCAACATGCGGCAGTTCCACCAGCGACCCAACGAGGTACTCGTGCTGGGGCAGCTCACCGACGCACACGCGTCCCTGCGGGAGACGGGCGCCAGGGTCACCGTCGTCGACGCGGCGATGGAACCACTGCGCACCCGCGACTGGGTGCTGTCGAAACTCGCCGTCCGAGAACGCACCGGGCGTCTTCGCCGGTCCTCACTGCAAGTGCGCCCGTGGGAAGAGATCAAGGGGCTGGGACTCGCCGACCTGGTCACGCACGGCGCCCAGGGCGCGGGCCAGCTGCTGATGCTGTTCGACACGATGCGCCCGGTCGACATCGCCGCGACGGTGCGGGATCTGCCGACCAAGCGCAAGCACGAGGTCGCCGACTCGATGGACGACGAACGGCTCGCGGACGTCCTCGAGGAGCTGCCCGAGGACGACCAGAAAGAACTGCTGCAGCACCTGAGCGAGGAACGCGCGGCCGACATCCTCGAAGCGATGAACCCCGACGACGCCGCGGACCTGCTCGCCGAGTTCGCCCCCGCCGACCAGAACCGGTTTCTGGACCTGATGGAGCCGGAAGAGTCCGAGCCGGTCAAGCGGCTGCTGGCCTACTCGTCCGACACGGCGGGCGGGCTCATGACACCGGAACCGGTGGTGCTCACCCCGGATGCCACGGTCGCCGAAGCGCTGGCCCATATTCGCAATGCCGATCTGCCCGCGGCGCTCGCGACGATGGTCTTCGTGTGCCGCCCCCCGTCCGCGACACCCACCGGGCGCTACGTCGGGGTCGTGCACTTCCAGCGGTTGCTGCGGGAACCACCGGCGGAGATGATCGCGGCCGCGGTCGACTCCGACCTGCCCGCGCTGCGTCCCGGCGCATCGCTTTCGGAGGTGACACGGTATTTCGCCGCGTACAACCTGGCGTGCGGTCCGGTCGTGGACGCGCAGGACCATCTGCTCGGCGCCGTCACCGTCGACGACGTGCTCGACCATCTGCTGCCCGAGGACTGGCGTGAGACCGGGCTGCGCGACGTGACCGACAAGGAGGAGGTGGAGCATGCCTGAGCTGCTCTCGCGACGGCGACTGGACCAGCCCCGCAGCGGGCGCCCCGTCATCTCGATCGACCCCGACGCGTTCGGGCGGATTTCCGAGCGCCTGGCGCGATTTCTCGGCACCGGCAAGTATCTGTTCTGGCAGACGCTGATCGTGATCGTGTGGGTCGGCGTCAATCTCGGCGCGGCCGCGCTGCGCTGGGACCCGTACCCGTTCATCCTGTTGAACCTGGCCTTCTCGACGCAGGCGGCGTACGCGGCGCCGCTGATCCTGCTGGCGCAGAACCGGCAGGACGACCGCGACCGGATATCCCTTGACGAGGACCGTAACCGCGCCGCGCAGACCAAGGCGGACACCGAGTACCTGGCACGGGAACTGGCCGCGCTGCGGCTGGCGATCGGCGAAGTCGCCACCCGTGACTACCTGCGCGGCGAGCTCGACAAACTGCGGGAAGATCTGAATACCAAGCCCAGGAAGCAGAAAGGCAACCGTCAGGCGCCGGAGCCGGTTACCGGTACGTAGCCGCCGGCCCCTCACCCCACGGACGCGCTCCGGGCGGCAGTAGTCTCGATGCATGACCAGCACGCAACAGCTTCCCAGCGTGGAAGACGTCCGCGCGGCACTCAAGGACGTCTACGACCCCGAGATCAAGAAGCCGATCACCGACCTCGGCATGGTCAAGGACGTCGTGGTGGGCGAAGACGGGGTCGTCACGGTCGCGGTGTACCTGACGGTCGCCGGCTGCCCGTTGAAGGACACCATCACGCGCGACACCACTACGGTCGTCGGCAAGCTCGATGGTGTTCGTGACGTGCGGGTCGAACTGGACGTGATGAGCGACGAGCAGCGCACCGAGCTGCGGAAGTCATTGCGCGGGGATGCCGAGGAGCCGGTGATCCCGTTCGCGCAGCCGGGTTCACTGACGCGGGTCTACTGCGTCGCCTCGGGCAAGGGCGGTGTCGGGAAGTCGAGCGTGACGGTCAACCTGGCGGTCGCGATGGCCGAGCGCGGACTTTCGGTCGGGGTGGTCGACGCGGACATCTACGGGCATTCGGTGCCGCGGATGCTGGGCGCGCGGGAGAAGCCGACGAAGGTCGAGAAGATGATCATGCCGCCGCAGGCGCACGGCGTGAAGGTGATCTCGATCGGCATGTTCACCCCGGGAAACACGCCGGTGGTGTGGCGCGGCCCGATGCTGCACCGGGCGCTGCAACAGTTCCTGGCCGACGTGTTCTGGGGCGATCTGGACATTCTGCTGCTGGACCTGCCACCGGGCACCGGGGACATCGCGATCTCGGTGGCACAGTTGATCCCGAACGCCGAGATCCTGGTGGTGACCACCCCGCAGCAGGCGGCGGCCGAGGTCGCCGAGCGGGCCGGCGCGATCGCGATGCAGACGCGGCAACGGCTCGCCGGGGTCATCGAGAACATGTCGTGGCTCGAGACGCCGTCCGGCGAGCGCATGGAGATCTTCGGCTCCGGCGGTGGCCAGACGGTGGCGGACTCGCTGTCGAAATCGACCGGGGCGCAGGTCCCGCTGCTCGGGCAGGTCCCGCTGGACCCGCGGCTGCGGGAACAGGGTGACGCCGGCACGCCGATCGTCCTTGCCGAGCCACAGGCACCGGCGGCCGAGGTGCTGATGGACGTGGCGCAGAAACTGTCGGTCCGCGCACGAGGCCTAGCCGGAATGATGCTGAACGTCACCCCAACAACCCACTAACCCCCGCGAGTCGCACGGAACGTGCGCGCGAGTCGCACGTTCCGTGTGTGCGAGTTGCGCGTTCCGTGTGTGCGAGTCGCGCGTAGCGTGCGACGGGAAGGCTCAACTCGCGCGACCGGAACACGCAACTCGCGGGACCAGAACACGCAACTCGCGCGACCGGAACGTTCGACTCGCGGCGTCCTAGGTGGCGTCTGGGTCGACTGGGGGTTTTTCGCCTGAGGTGAGGGGCTTGGGTTCGGCTGGTTTGGCGGTTGGCGCCGGGTAGCCGTTCGGCTTCATGCTGCCGCCGCTGGTTCCGTTCAGGCCCAGGGGATCCGGGTCACCGTCGAACAGGTGGTTCGTGATCGCCCGGCGCGGGTCGAAGTTGCGCAGCTGACGCAGGTCCTCGAGCGGCTTGCGGAACTCGTCGAACTCCGGGCCCATCTCGTCACGCAGCTGCTGCCGCGCCCCCGCCGCGAACTCACGCACCTTCCGCACGTTCTTGGCCAGCCACGAAGCCGCCTCGGGCAGCCGTTCCGGGCCGAGGATGAACAAGCCGGCGACGACGAGTACGAGAATCTCGCCCCAGCCCACGCTATCGAACACCAGCGAACCTCCTCGCGACCCCTGCCAGGCCAGCGTACCCCGGTCAGTCCGAACCCAGGGTTACGTCAACGACAAGAGGACGCCCCTGCCGGACCAGCTGAACCGGCACGACCTCGCCGACGTTGTGCGCCCGGACCGCGACCGTCAGCTCGGCCGCATTGCGCACCAGCCGGCCGCCCACCTTCGTGATCACGTCGCCCTCCGCGATGCCGGCCTTCGCCGCCGGGCCGCCGTCGGCGACATTCAGCACCTGCGCGCCCTCGGACGTGTCCGCCGACACCGACGCGGCGTTCACCCCGATGTCGGCATGCTTGACCTGCCCGCTGCTGATCAGCGCCCGCGCGATCGCAATGGCGTCGTCGGCGGGGATCGCGAAGCCGATACCGATGCTGCCGCCCTGGCCTGCCTCGCCGCCGTCGGTCCTGATGGACGAGTTGATGCCGATGAGCGCGCCTGTCGCATCGACGAGCGCACCACCGGAGTTGCCGCGGTTGATGGGCGCGTCGGTCTGGATCGCGTCGTACGTCACCGGCGGCTCACCGTTTTCGCCCTGCGCAGTGATCGGCCGGTGCAGCGCGCTGACGATGCCCGCGGTCACCGTGTTCTGCAGACCGAGCGGCGAACCGACCGCGATCACCGAATCCCCTGGCTCCAGATTCGAGGATTTGCCGATCTGGATGACGACCGGGTTGCGCACCGCGATCTTGATGACCGCGAGGTCGGTCTTCGGGTCGGTACCGACGACCTTCGCCTCGGTGCGGGTGCCGTCGGTGAACACCGCGGTGATCTTGGCCTGCGCGTCGTTCGTGGCCAGCGCGACGACGTGGTTGTTGGTGATGGCGTAGCCCGCCGGGTCGATCAGCACTCCGGACCCGACACTGCCGGACTGCCCGGATTTCACCTCGATCGACACGACCGCCGGCGCCACCCGCTGTGCGATGTCGGCGACGGACCCCGGCGCGCGTTCCTTACCCGCCTCCGCCTCGGAGATCGTGGCGCTGCCGGTGAGTGAGTCGCCGGCGCCGGCGATCCACCAGCCGACGAGTCCGCCGACAGCACCGATCAGCAGGGCCACCACACCGAGCAGGGCGAGCGCGACCGGTTTCACCCGCCGGCCGAACAGCACCTCGGGCAGCGAAAGCATCGCCCCGCGAGGCGGGTCTTCGTCGCCTGACTCCTCGCTCTGGGGTTCGAGTGCGGGACTGCCGAGCACCGCGGCCGCACCCGGGTCACGCCACGGGTCGGCCGTTTTGGACCACAGCGGGGACTCCGGCTCCGGGCCCTGACGATTGCCGTTGTCGTCACCGGGACGCTGAAGCCGCACGTCCTCCGCGCCGGCGGGACGGCCGAACGCCTCGGCCAGCGACTCCGGCGCCGGCGGTTTCGCGATGATCTGCCCGTTGTCCGAACGCGGCGTATACAGCTTGTCGAACGCGCCCTCGACACCCTGCGGCCTGCCGAAAGTGGCGGCCTGCGCGGGATCGACCGAGGGACGGTCCAACGGCTTCGGGGCAAGCCGGGGCTCGCCGGACTGCGCTGGATTGTTCGGCTGACTCATCGTTCCCCGGGGTGGACGGATTTCACGGCTCGGCGCGACCCTACGCCACCTGATTCTTCCGTCTCGACGGTGAAGCCGACGTCAGCGGCTCGGCTGCGCCGAAGTAGTGGTCGTGGTCGTCGTCGTGGTGACCGCAGCGGCCGGCTGGCCGCCGAGCTGCGCGCGGAGCACGCCCGGGTTCGCACCGGCGGGCTGCTGCGGGGTTTCGGCTGTGCCGCCACCGCCGGACGTGCCGACGATCGCGAGCGCGCTCAGCACGATGCCGGACACCACCACGCCCGCTCCTTGCGCGGCACGCCGGCGCACCGAACCGGACCGATGCGAGTTGAGCACCGCGGATCCGCTGCCGAGCCGGGTGCCGGAGCCGAGCGGCGCCGAGGAACCGAACGGCATCTGCCGCAGGCCGGCCACGCGTTCGGGCCGCTGGATGGCGACGAGCTGACCGTCCTCGGTCAGCGCGAGATTGTCCGGCGACATGGGCAGATCGGTGTGCTCGGGGATGGCGCGCAGGCTGGCCAGGAAACCGGCGGACATGCTCGGCGCCCCCGCGTCCTTGACCGCGGCCCTTGCCTGCCGCTGCGCCGACACCTCGGCCGCGCAGCACGGGCAACCGGCGATATGCGAAGCGGCCCGATCCCGCGCGCCCAGCGACAACTCGCCATCTACGAAGGCGACGACCACGTCGGGCAGCAGATGCGATTCGGGAAACAGGCCCCTGCCTCGCATGTCGGTCATGCGGAAGCCTCCAGGGGTTCCTCTTTCAGCGCGCGCCGCCGCTCCAGCGAGGCACGCAGCGCCTGCCGGCCACGGTGGATCCGGCTGCGCACGGTGCCCAGCTTCACGCCGAGCGTCGCGCCGATCTCCTCATAGGACAAGCCTTCGACGTCGCACAGCACCACCGCGGCACGGAACTCAGGCGGCAGCTCGTCGAGCGCGTCCTGCAGGTCCGGGTCCAGATGGGTGTCGCTGTAGACCTGCTCCGGGCTCGGGTCGTCCCCGACGATCCGGTCGGTGTCCTCGGGCAGGCCCTCCATCCGCACCCGCGAACGGCGGCGCGCCATGTCGAGGAAGAGGTTCGTGGTGATGCGGTGCAGCCAGCCCTCGAAGGTGCCGGGCTTGTACGACGCAAGGGACCGGAAGACGCGGATGAACGTCTCCTGGGTGAGATCCTCCGCGTCGTGGGCGTTACCTGTCAGGCGGTAGGCGAGCCGGTACACCCGGTCGGCGTGCTCCCGCACGACTTCGTCCCAGGACGGCGGCGTCCACGCGGCCTCGTCCACCGTCACCGGGCGGCCCTCGGTCACGAGCTGCTCGTTCATCGGGCTCTTCTGCATCGGCGGGGAAGGCACCTCCATCAGGCTGTTCTCCCTACTGCTCGTCCCAACGCGGTCTGATCGCGTTGTGTTCCCGGCTATGGGACTCAGCTTGCCCCTTGTCCTTATGTGTCTAGTGAGACCGGACTGAGAGGCGCCTGAGAGAAGTGTGCACGTCTTGCACGAATTTGCCGACGACCAGCGCTAGCCTTCCGGTGTGACCTCCGAGACGCACGCCGGCGTCGATGCCATCAACCTCGCTGTCGAGAGCTATCTGCCCGACGACGCCGTGTTGCTGGCCGCCCGGATGCGTGCGGAGGATCTCGGCTGCGCAGCGCTCGGCGGGGCCGCGGGTGCGGCGTTGTGCTTTCTCACCGCGAGCCTGCGGGCGCGTGCGGTGGTGGAGATCGGCACCGGCACCGGGGTCAGCGGGCTGTACCTGCTGCGGGGGATGGCGCCGGAAGGGGTCCTGACCTCCATCGATCTCGAACCGGAGTACCACCAGGCGGCCCGGCAGACGTTTCGCGACGCGGGTTTCGCGCCGGGGCGCACGAGGCTGATCATGGGCCGCGCGCTGGACGTGCTGCCACGCCTCACCAGCGGCGGCTACGACCTGCTGTTCGTTGACGCGCCGCGTGCCGAGTACCCGGGTTACTACGAGCACGGTGTGCACCTGCTGCGCGCGGGTGGCGTGATCGCGTTCCACGGGGTCCTCGCCCCGCGGTCCGACCCGGCCCGGCGGGACCCGGGTGTCCTCGCCGCTCGCGAGCTGGCCAGGGCGGTGCGCGAGGACGAACGCCTTGTCCCGACGCTCCTTCCCATCGGCGCCGGCCTTTTGGTCGCGGCGATGCGGGGCTGAGTCTGGCGGAGCTTGACGCATCCGCAGAGGCGCCACTCGCGCAGCTCACAGCCAGCCCGGACGGCCGCGTGACCATCCCGGCGCCGGTCCGGCGAGCCGCGGGAATCGAGTCAGGGCAGCGGCTGGTCGCACGCCGTATCCAGAATCGCGTAACCACGGCGACTGCCGGGCACACCGGCAGCGCCGCGGCTGAGCTGATCGCGGAACGGCGCGCTGAGGCGGCCCGCGAGGACTCGAGCGGCAACGCCACGGTGTCCGACGCCAAGGATCGCCGAACGGGACGGGCATGATCGCCGTGCTCGACGCCAGTGCAGTCCTGCCACTGCTGCGCACCGAGCCTGGCCACGAGAAGGTGGCAGATCTTTTGCCCGGCTCGATGATCTCCGCTCTCAACTACAGATGATGCGGCGGCGTTGATCGCGCTCGGCGCGACCGTCGCCGCGTTCGACGCCACCGCGGCCGCCAAGGCGGCAAAGCTGTGACCGGCGACCCGCAAGGCGGGGCTCTCTCTGGCCGATCGAGCATGTCTGGCCCTGGCCGACGACCTTCCGGACGGGGTGGCCGTGACGACCGATCGCGCGTGGGTTGAGCTCGAGCTCACCGTGCGGGTCGAGTTGGTCCGCTGAGCGTCCGCTGCGGACCGGTTTTTGTCGGTGCCCGAGCTCCAATCCGACCAAAAGTAGGCCGACCGCTCAACCGGAAGCCGAGCTACACAGGCTGTTTGCCGTAACTGTGGTCGGATTGGTATCGGTCGACACAGTACGGTGGCGCCATCGTGACTTCCGAGGAGGTGACCGGATGCGCAAGGCCGTGGTCGATGCCGCTCGCTTCATCGCCGGGCACTGCGGCGAGCGGATCACGTTGTGCGACGTGGCTGATCACGTCGGCTACAGCCCGTTTCACCTGTCCCGCGCCTTCGAACGCCAGCTCGGCCGGCCGCCGGGGCAGTTCATCGCGACACACCGGTTCCATCAGGCCAAACGGCTCCTGCTGGCGAGCGACGAACGCGTGATCGACATCTGCCACGCCGTCGGGTTCACCTCGGTCGGCACGTTCACCGCCCGGTTCACCAGCGCGGTCGGGCAGTCCCCTGCACGGTTCCGGCGATTACCCGAGTTGCTCGCGGACTCCCCGCCGCGGCCGATCATGGTGCCGGGCGCCGCGCGCGAGGGCGGAATGGTCACCGGGTCGGTGCGGTTGAGCGCCGCGGCCAGTGCGGCGGTCGGTGAGGCCGCGGTGTACGTCGGGCTGTTCCCCCGGCGCGCGGCTCGCGGCTATCCGGTGAGCGGCACCCTGCTCGGCCAGACCGGGGACTTTCTGCTCGCCGACGTCCCAGCCGGGCGCTACTGGCTGCTCGCCGCCGCCCTGCCTGCCAAGGCGTGCGCCGAGACGCAGCTGGTCCCCACGCGCACGGTCGCGGGTGCCGCGGCCGAACCGGTATGCGTCAGCCCGCGCGCCCCGCTCCACCACCGCGACGTGCAGCTGGACGTGCTGGCCGAATGGGACACTCCGGTGCTGGTCGCGTTGCCGCCGCTCGCGTCGCGGCTCACCGTCGCCGAGCGGTCAGCGTGACCACGGCGGCCGCGCCCGCGAGCCAGCACACGACCGCCACGACCAGCCAGCTCCAGCCGGCGTGTGCGAAGATCACGCTGCCCGTGGTTCCGCCGACGCTGCTGCCCAGGTAGTACGTCAGTGTGTAGGTGCCGGACGCCTGCCCGCGCGCCCCCTCGGGTGCCTCGGCCGCGGTCCAGCCGTTCGCGACCGCGTGCGCGGCGAAGAACCCGCCGGTCATCACCACGATGCCGAGCACCACCAGCACCAGCGAATCGGGCAACGTCAGCAGCACACCGGCCGCGGTGATCAGCAGCGCGCCCACGGCCGAGCGCAACCCTCCGAACCGCGCCACGGTCCGGCCCACGGTCGCCGAGGACACCGATCCGATGGCGTAGGCCAGGAACACCAGCGACGCGATCGCGGGCGAGAGGTTCAGCGGGGAGCCGGTCAGCCGGAACCCGACCGCGTTGTAGACCGCGACGAACGATCCCATCGCGAGCAGCGCCACGGTGTACTGCGCCAGCAGGATCGGTTTCTGCACGGCCATGCCGATTCCCGCCAGCACCCCGGTCCGTTCCGGCGACGGCCGGGCGGCCGATGGAGGCAGCGCAAAGACCGTCACCAGCGAGAAAATCGACCCGAGCACCCCCGCGACGGCAAGCGCGCCGTGGTAACCCAGCGGCCCGGCGCTGAGCCCGGCCGAGAGCCTGCCCAGCATGCCCCCGACCGAGTTGCCCGCGATCATCGCACCGACCGCCGCCGCGACCCCCGTCTTGCCGAGCTGCTCGACGAGATAGGCCGCGGCGACGCCGGTGAAGCCCGCGATCGAGATGCCCTGCAAAACCCGCAGGACCAGCAAAAAGCCGTACGACGGCGCGAACGGCAGCACCAGCGCCAGCGCGGCGGAGACGATGACCGACGTGAGGATCACCGGCCGCCTGCCCACGATTTCCGACAGCGCCGCGATCGGCAGCACAGCGATGGCGAGGGCGCCGGTCGCGACGCTGACCGCGAGCGAGGCACCACCGGGATCGAGGTGGTACTGGGCGGCGAGCTGCGGCAAAACCGACTGCGGCGCGTACAGCAATGCGAACGACGACAAACCCGCCGCAGCCACGGCAGTCTTCACGCGCCGGGCGCCGGCCGGCGCGGAAACGAGCAGGTCTGCGGTCATACGCTCGAAGCTAAGCGTGGCTAATCGATACGTCCAATACGTCAAACTGGCAACATCTATACGGTGACGTATGGAACTCAGGCGGAGCCCGCTGACCAGCGGCTCGTCGCCGCGCTGGTGCCTCATCTGGCGCTGCTGTCCGCACTACGTGAAACGCGCAACATCACCCGGGCAGCCGAGCTACTCGGCATCCCGCAGCCCACGGTGAGCCGGCGCCTGGCCGCGCTCGCCAACGTGGTCGGCGCCCCGCTGACCGAGCCGGACGGTCGTGGGATCCGGCTGACCAGGGTCGGCACGATTCTCGCCGACACCGCGGGCCAGGCGCTTCCGCCGGTCGAAGCGGGCGCGCGGCAGGTCCGCGAGGAGATCGAGCCGGACAGCGGGCATGTCGTGCTGGGCTTCCTGCATCTGCTCGGCCGTGCGCTGGTACCGAGCCTGCTGCGCGGGTTCCGGGCGAACCATCCGGGTGTGCGGTTCAGCCTCGTTCAGGGCTCGCGGCAGAACATCCTCGACCGGCTCACCTCGGGTGAGCTCGACGTCGCGCTCGTCGCGCCCATGCCCGAGGGCTTGGAATCGATCGCCATCGCCGAACAGGATCTGCTGCTGTCCGTACCGGCCGGGCACCGGCTCGCCGAGCGGCGGCGCGTCCGTTTCGCCGAACTCGCCAAGGAACAGTTCGTGATGCTGGAACACGGGTACGGGATCCGTCAGATCACCGACGCGCTGTGCGCGGAAGCCGGGTTCGAGCCGAAGGTCGTCTTCGAGGGGCAGGAGTCGGACACCGTGCGCGGCCTGGTCGCCGCCGGTTTCGGCGTGGCGGTGCTGCCGCGGTTCGGCGCGACCGCTCCGGCCGGTGTCGCGGAGATTCCGTTGTCGCCGAAATCCAGCCGGACGATCGGGTTGTGCTGGCGCCCCGGTGACCACTTCACACCCGCGGTGCGGGCCTTCCGTGACTATGTGCGCGCTCAGGCGTAGGACGCGGCAAGCTCCACCAGCGTCCGCGCCGCGAACCCCGTCGCACCGGGCACCACCTCGGCGTACGTGGTCTCCGCGCGTGCCGGGCCCGCGATGTCCAGATGCGCCCACGGCACACCGTCGACGAACTCGCGCAGGAACAGCGCGGCGGTGACGCCGCCGGGACCGCCCGGGGCCTGCCGCACGTCGGCGAGCTGGCCGCGCACCGCGTCGGCGTGGTCCTCCAGCAGCGGCATCCGCCACCATGCCTCGCCCGCCTGCTCCCCCGCCGCGAGTACGCGGGCGGCCAGGTCGTCGTCGGTTGCGAACAGGCCGCCCGTGCGCAGACCGAGCGCGACCTTCATCGCGCCGGTCAGCGTCGCGACGTCGACGACCGCGTCGGGGCGGAACCTGCGGATGCCGTAGACCAGCGCGTCGGCCAGGACCATGCGGCCCTCCGCGTCGGTGTTGCTGACCTCGGTGGTCATCCCGCCGTAGTGCCGGACCACGTCACCGGGGCGGTACGAACCACCGGACACCAGGTTCTCCGCCGCCGGGACCAGCGCGGTGACCCGAACACCGAGCCCGAGCCTGGCGATCGCGCTGGTCGCGGCGATGACCGCGGCGCCGCCGGCCATGTCCGTGCGCATCAGGTGCATACCCTCGGCGGGTTTGATCGACAGGCCACCGGAGTCGAATGTAATGCCCTTGCCGACCAGCAGCAGATGCCGCGATGCCCCGCGTGGCCGGTACGCCAGCTCGATCAGCCGAGGCGGGCTGGCCGAGCCGCCGCCGACCGCGAGCATCCCGCCGAAGCCCTGCTCGGCGAGCCATTTCTCGTCGTGGATCGTCGCCCGCACGCCGGACACCTCGCCGACGACCCGTTCGGCGGCCGCGGCGAGCCACTGCGGGTTCTTGATGTTCGAGGGCGAGTTCGCGAGGTCGCGCGCCAATGTCGCGGCGGCCGCGAGCTCCCTTACCCGGCCGACGATTTTCTCGTACTCGGGAACCGCGCGCTCGTGCGGCGTCAGCAACCGGAGGGTCCGCACCGCGGGCGCGGGCGCGGCAGTGACCTTGAACTGGTAACCGCCGAGCAGCGCGCCCATCGCCAGCTCGGCCACCGTCTGCCCGTCGGGCTCGGGACCCAGTTCGACCTGCACGGCGTTGGCCGGTTGGCCGTCGGACTGCGCCGCGCGGACGAGCGCGGCACCCGCCGTGCGCCAGTCCTGGGCCGAGCCTTCGCCGGCGCCGACCTGCCAGCGGAAGTCGCCGTCGCCGTCACGCACCTCACCGGCTTTGCCGCTGCCCAGGGTGGCGACCGGGATGCCACGGCGGCGGGAATCGGAGACCTCGATGTCGATCATGCGGCTGGGTACGGACGGCAACGGGAAGCGCGCCAACTTGGGAGACCTCCGGGCGGGGACAACGAAAGACCGGCGGACGGAACTGTCAGCCGGCTGGGGGAACGAGCAGCGTCAGCTCGTCGCCTCCTGCAGGGCGACGCCCAGGTCCTTGGCCTCCTCGGCCGAAAGCTCTACGACGAGTCGCCCGCCCCCTTCGAGCGGCACGCGCATCACGAGGCCCCGCCCCTCCTTAGTCACCTCGAGGGGACCATCTCCGGTCCGGGGCTTCATGGCCGCCATAGCGTGCTCCCTCCGTCTCAACCGGCGCGCCCGGGTCGCGCATGTCTGAGCCAACCGGGTGTCACACGCCATTCTCCCTCATCAGCGCGGGCGTGCGTACGCGGACCGATCTTTTCGTGTTTGCATAGGTGCTGGTATGCGGCTCGCCGATCGCCCATGCAGCAGGAGGACCCACGTGATCACCGAAGAAGTGTTGCTCACCGCCGACGCCGACGGAGTGCGGACGCTGACGCTGAACCGGCCGAACGCCTACAACTCGCTCACCGTGGAGCTGAAGGAACGGTTGCTCGCGGCATTGCAGGAGGCCGCGGACGCGCCGGACGTGCGTGCCATCGTGCTCACCGGCTCCGGAAAGGCGTTCTGTGCCGGGCAGGACTTGAAGGAACACGTCGCACGGCTGCAGGCCGGCGACTCGTCGCCGCTGCGGACCGTGCACGACCATTACAACCCGATCGTGCGGACCATCGTGGGGATGCCGAAACCGGTGATCGCCGCGGTCAACGGCCCGGCCGCTGGGGCGGGCGCGGCCTTCGCCTACGCCGCTGACCTGCGGATTGCCGCCGCTTCGGCGAACTTCATGATGGCGTTCGCGAACGTCGGGCTCGGGCCGGACTCGGGCGCGTCGTGGACGCTACAGCGGCTGGTCGGCTACGGCCGCGCCGCCGAGCTGATGCTGCTGGCGCGCACCGTGCCCGCGGACGAGGCGAAACAGCTCGGGCTGGTGGGCGACGTCGTGCCGGACGAGGAACTGGCCGAGCGCGCACATGCGGTCGCGGCGAAACTCGCGGCCGGACCGACTGTCACGTACGCGAAGATCAAGGAAGTGCTGGCCGTTTCCGCGGAGAGCAGCCTCGAGGACGCGCTGCTCGCGGAAGACGCGGCGCAGACCCTGCTCGGCGCGACCGCCGACCACCGCGAGGCGGTCGAAGCCTTTGTCGCCAAACGTAAGCCGGTGTTCCAGGGCAAGTAGTCGTTCAGGTGGCGCGGAAGCAGCCTTGCAGGTGATCGTCGACCATGCCGGTGGCCTGCATCAGCGCGTAACACGTGGTGGGGCCGACGAACGCGAAGCCGCGCTTTTTCAGCTCGCGGGCCATGGCTTTCGATTCCGGGGTGATCGCCGGGATGTCGGCCATGGCCCGCGGGCGCGGGCGGGTGTCCGCGGGCGCGAACGACCACAGCAACTCGTCCAGTGGCCGGTCCAGCTCGGCGACGGCGCGAGCGTTGGTGATCGAGGCTTGAATCTTCGCGCGGTTGCGGATGATCGTTTTGTTCTCGAGCAGGCGGGCGATGTCGTCCGCGCCGAACTGCGCGACCTTCTCCGGGATGAAACCGGCGAAGGCGCGCCGGAATCCTTCGCGTTTGCGGAGAATCGTGATCCAGGACAGGCCGGACTGGAAGGCCTCCAGGCACAGCCGCTCAAAGAGCGCGTCGCGGCCGTGCAGCTCGACACCCCATTCGGTGTCGTGGTAGACGGCGTAGTCGGGGGCGCTGTTGCCCCACGGGCAGCGGGCGATGCCGTCCTCACCGCGTTCGGCGGTCATGCCGCACCGATCGTGTAGTTCTCGGCGAACCGGGCGAACCGCCTCAGTGACTGGCGGAGCCCGAGCATCAGCACCGGCCGGGCCACGGGCCAGCCCAGCCTGCCGACCGGGCCGAACGGCGGTTCGAGGCTCTCGGACCAGACGAAAGTCGAGGCCTGCCCGCCTTTCGCGTGCACGTGGAATGCGCCGCTGCCGCGGATGACGGAGCCGGAGTGCCGGACGGTGCAGCGCACCGGCGGCTCCCATGCGGTGATTTCCATCGTGTCGGTGAAGCCGACACCGTGCAGGCCGGTGAACGCGGACAGCTGCGAGCCGACGCTGCGCCCGTCACCCTGGACGATCCGCACTTCGGTGCCGAGCATCCATTCGTGCTGCCGTTCCCAGTCGGTGAGCGCCAGCCAGGTCGTCCCGGCGGGTGCCGCGATATCAACGGACGTGACGAGGTCGGTCATCTCGAGGACTCTTTTTCCAGCTCGGCGACCCGCGCACGGAGGGAGTCGATCTCGGTGCCGAGCCTGCGCACCACCCAGTCCACTTCGGACATCTTGTAGCCGCGCAGGACAAGTTGGAACTTCACGGCCTGCACGTCGTCGCCCGTGATGTCGCGGACCGGCAGCCTGGTGGGCGAGCTGCCGGGCGGCAGGGGCGCGAGTTCTTCACCGCGGCCGAACACGACTGCGGCCAGCAGGAACACCACCGCCGCCACGAGCAACATGACTACGAGGTAGATCAGCGCGGTCGTCACGCCACGATTGTGACACCCGTGGCCGTTCATGCTCGGTCAGACGGCTACACGTGCCTGGATGCGGGCGGGCGGGGGTGTCATGCTGGGAGTCAGGAGAGTTGGAGGAACCTTGCTGCAGCTGTTGATCCGACGGGTGCTGGCACCGCTGGCGCGCCTGGTCTACCGTCCGGAAGTGCACGGGGCGGAGAAGGTACCGCTGACCGGCCCCGTCATCTTCGCCGCGAACCACCGGGCGGCGGTGGACACTTTCCTGATCCCCATCGTCGCGCCGCGTCCCGTTTCATTCCTGGGGAAAGCTGAGTACTTCACCGGCAGAGGCCCACGGGCGCGACTGTTCGCGGCGTTCCTCCGAGCGCTGAACTACATCCCCGTGGAACGCGGAAACGCCGCGGCGGGCCTTGCCGCATTGGAGGCGGCGCGCAAGGTACTGGACGCCGGTGGGGCTTTCGGGATCTATCCGGAGGGCACCCGATCACTCGACGGACGAGTGCACCGTGGCCACACCGGGGTCGGCGCACTAGCACTGGCCACCGGCGCGAAAGTGGTTCCCGTGGCGCTCACCGGGACGGAGAAAATGCTGCCGATCGGAAAGAAAATCCCCCGGCCGGCCAAGGTCTGCGTCCACTTCGGTGAGCCACTGGAATTCTCCCGGTACGAAGGAATGGAGAACTCACCGGCCATCCGGCGCTCCATTACCGACGAGATCATGTACAAAATCCTGGAATTGACGGAACTGGAATACGTGGACCGCTACCACAAACGCCCAGGCGAAGCAGCATAAAAACCTCGACCACCCACTCAAGGTGAGGTCCCGTTGGGTCTGTCATCCCGGAGCCAGCCCGCCGGCGAGGCATTCTTTTGATCTTCGTGTTGGTCCGGGGGTGGGAGTGGGCGGCGGGTCCCTTGGCCGGCTTTTTGTTGCACAGCGCCGGATGTTCGGGCGGACTGACTTTGTTGGCCCCCCGCTGCTCCTACTTGATCCACTTCCCCACGGTGGGCGGCTTGTGCGCGGTGAAGGTGTCCAGCAATCTCGCCGGGTCGGCGTCCACGGACACCAAATCCCGGAGTTCTTGTTTCAGGAAGCCTTCCGCAACCATGTGGTCCATGAATTGTCGCAGCGGCTGATAGTAACCCGCGACATCGACCAGGCCCAGGGGCTTCGTATGTAAACCCAGTTGCGCCCAGGTCCACACTTCGGCCAGTTCCTCAAGTGTACCGGCACCGCCGGGGAGGGCGAGGAAACCGTCAGCAAGCTCCGCCATTTTGGCTTTGCGCTCGTGCATTCCGTTGGTCACCTGCAAATCGGTGAGCCCGGCGTGGGCGATCTCGGCACGCATGAGGTTTTCCGGGATCACACCGATCACTTCGGCACCGGCCGCGAGTGCCGCATCCGCAACGATCCCCATGATGCCAACGCTCGCCCCACCGTATACGAGACCGATGCCCCGTTCGGCGAGCAGCTTCCCCAGTATCGCTGCCTGTTCAGCGTAAACCGGATCGTTCCCTGTCGAGGAACCGCAGAATACACAGATCCGACGCACTAGTGCGTGTCCTCCCAGGACTTGTAGGCCTCCTGCACAACCCGCACAGCATCGTCGATGTCGTCGGTCAGGTGCAACAATGCCAAGTCTTTTTCGCCGATTTTTCCTTCACCGTAAACGGTATTTTTCACCCAGTCGTACAGCCCGCCCCAGTATGACTCTCCAAAAAGGACAACGGGGAACTTCGTCACCTTCTTGGTCTGTACCAGAGTCAGTGCTTCGAACAGTTCGTCAAGAGTTCCGAAACCGCCGGGCAGGCAGATGAACGCCTGCGCGTACTTGATGAACATTGTCTTGCGGGTGAAGAAATACCGGAAGTTCACCCCGAGATCGACCCAGGGGTTCAGGCCCTGTTCGAACGGTAGCTCGATCCCCAGCCCGACGGAAAGTCCACCGGCCTCCGACGCGCCACGGTTGACCGCCTCCATCGCGCCAGGGCCGCCACCCGTGATGCACGCGAACCCGGCGTTCGCGAGTGCGGCACCGATCTTGCGGCCGAGCTCGTACTCGGGATGGTCACGCGGAGTCCGCGCCGAACCGAACACCGTCACCGCCCGCGGAACCTCGGCCAGCGCGCCGAAACCCTCGACGAACTCGGCCTGAATCCGCAGCACCCGCCACGGATCGGTGTGCACCCAGTCGCTCGGCCCACGCGTGTCCAGCAACCGTTGATCGGTGGTACTGCTCTCCTCGCGGCGACCCCGCCGCAGCACAACCGGCCCCCGGTGCTTCTCGCGCGGGTGCTCGGCGTACTCCTCTGTCTCGTCCATTACCACGAGATTACTGCCGCGCGGAGCGCGTCCGTGAGGGGTGGTGGTCGGGCGAGGGGCTGGCGCGACCTGTCAGAAACTGCCGCAGGACACCGGTTACCTGCCGGATTTCCGCTGCATGAACGAATTCCTCCCGGGTGTGCGCGAGCGTCGGGTCACCGGGGCCGAAATTCACCGCCGGCATCCCCAGCGCCGCGAACCGGGCGACGTCCGTCCACCCCAGCTTCGCCGCCGCCTTCCCGCCCGCCGCCTGCACCAGTTCGGCCGCGGCCGGAGCCGACAAGCCCGGCAGGGCACCCGGCGAAAGGTCCACAACGGACAGATCGAAGCCGTCGAAGATCTCCCGCACGTGCTTTTCCGCCTGCTCGGCCGAACGGTCCGGGGCGAACCGGAAATTGACCGTCAGCACCGCCTCGTCCGGCACCACGTTGCCGGCCACCCCGCCCGACAACCGCACGGCCTGCAACCCTTCGCGGTACCGCAGCCCGTCGATCTCGACATCCCGCGCCTGGTACCCGGCGAGCCGCCGCATCGGCTCCGCCAGCGCGTGGATCGCGTTCTGCCCCATCCACGCCCGCGCGGTGTGCGCACGCCGGCCCGCCGTGCGGAGTTCAACCCGCATCGTGCCCTGACACCCAGCCTCGATGACTGCGTTCGACGGCTCACCGACGACCGCCAGGTCCGCCCGCAACCAGTCGGGCAGTTCCCGCTCGATCCGGCCCAGCCCATTGCGGACCGCGTCGACCTCTTCACAGTCGTAGAAGATGAAAGTCACGTCGTGCCGTGGTTCAGGCAGCGTCGCGGCGAGGCTCAGGAAGACCGCGTCCCCGCCCTTCATGTCGACCGTGCCGAGACCGTGCAAGGTATCGCCGTCGCGCCGGAGTGGCAGGTTTTCGTTGACCGGCACGGTGTCCAGATGCCCGGCGAAGATCACGCGTGACGGCCGCCCAAGGTTCGTGCGCGCGAGCACCGCGTTCCCGTTGCGCACAACCTCCAGATGCCCGGCTTGCTCGGTCAGCGCGGCCTCCACCGCGTCGGCGATCGTGGCCTCCGCACCGGACACACTCGGGATGTCCACCAGGGTCGCGGTGAGGTCCACAGGGTCGGCGTGCAGGTCCATGAAGCGAGAGTAGACGGTGCGCGTACCGTGACAGAGTGCGCACGCGAAAGACCACGGCCGTCCTCGCTCTCGCGCTCGTGCTCGCCGGTTGTGGCACTGAAGCAGGGCCGACACCCAAGGGCGGCCAGGTCGCCACGGACCCGGCCGCGCTCGCGACGAAACTTCGGGTCTACAGCACCGACACCTGCTTCACCGCACCCGAACAGCAAACCCCGAAGGGCTGCCAGAAGTACGTCACCGAACTGGGCGGCAGCCTCGGCATGATCCGCGAGCAGGCCAGTGCGAAACATCCCGAGCTGAACACGCTCGCCGGCTCGCTCGACAAAGCCATCGGGGCCTACCGCGGCGCGCACTGTGACACCGTCGCCGAGCCGGGAAACCCCTGTTCACCGGCGCTGCGTGACATCGCGACCAGCCTGCGTGACATCAAGCAGGTCGTCGACACCCAGGTGGCACCCAGCTGACTCGCGGTCGGTTACCGTGGGGCCGTGAGCGAAGCGACCCCGAACCCCGAGACCACCGGCGCGCACGGCGTCGGGCTGGCGACCGTCGCAGGCGACGGGACCGTGCTGGACACCTGGTTCCCCCACCCGAAACTCGGCCGGCCGGCCACCCCCGGAACGGAGCGGCTCTCCCACGCGCAGGCCGTCGAAGCACTCGGCGCCGCCGCCGCCGCGCTGCTCGGTCCGGATGACGACCGTGGCGTCGAGGTGATCGCGGTCCGCACCGGCATCACCCGCCTCGCCGACGCCCCCGCCGACGCGCACGACGTCTACCTTCGCCTGCATCTGCTGTCCCACCGGCTGGTCCAGCCCCACGGGCAGAGCCTGGACGGTATCTTCGGACTGCTGAGCAACGTGGTCTGGACCAACCACGGGCCGTGTCCGGTGGAGAACTTCGAGGTGACGCGTCTTCGCCTGCGGGGCCGCGGCGCGGTGACGGTGTACAGCATCGACAAGTTCCCGCGCATGGTCGATTATGTGACGCCCGCCGGGGTCCGCATCGGTGACGCCGACCGCGTGCGACTCGGCGCGCACCTGGCGACCGGCACGACCGTGATGCACGAGGGCTTCGTCAACTACAACGCCGGCACGCTCGGTGCGTCGATGGTCGAGGGCCGGATCTCCGCGGGGGTAGTCGTGGGCGACGGCACCGACGTCGGCGGCGGCGCGTCGATCATGGGCACGCTTTCCGGCGGTGGCAAGGAAATCATCTCACTCGGCGAGCGGTGCCTCATCGGCGCGAACGGCGGGGTCGGGATCTCCCTGGGTGACGACTCGGTGGTCGAGGCCGGGCTTTATGTCACGGCGGGCACGAAGGTCATGGTCGAAGGCCGGTCCGTCAAGGCACGCGAGCTGTCGGGCATCGCCAACGCCTTGTTCCGCCGCAACTCCGCCACCGGCGCGGTCGAAGTCGTGCCCCGGCCGGGCGCGACGGTCGAGCTCAACGCCGCGCTGCACGCGAACTGACGTAGCCGTCCGGCCGCACGAGGACGCTGAGCCCGTCGAAAGCGTCGTACCCGGCGAAGGCATGTCCTTCGGTGTCGACGACGTACGCACCCCGAGCCTCCTGGCCGGGACGTAGGACGTTGTAGGTGTGGTCTTCGGCGGGTGCATCACCGCCGAAGACGAGCCTCGTCGCGTGCGGCCCACGGAACAGGTCGAACAGCCGGATACTGTTGCCGCTCGCGTCCTTGACCGGGGCGTCCGGGGCTCGGTCGCCTGCGACGAGCTTGCCGGATCCGGTGCGGTAGCTGATGTCCAGCTGCTGGGTGTCCGCCCCACGCTCGTGTGCACTTTCGTCCCCCTCGGTGTACTTGCGCAGGATCCCGGTGGTGACGCCGAGGACGCGCGCGGCAACCGCCCGGCGCTCGGTTTCGTAACTGCCGAGCAGCTCGGGCGAGCCGTCGGCGAGCTTCCAGCCGAGGTTGTACGCGTCCTGCACCCCGGTGTTCAGCCCCTGGCCTCCCGTCGGCGGGTGCACATGTGCGGCGTCACCGGCCAGGAAGACCCGCCCGGAACGGAACTGCCTCGCCAGCCGGATGTTGGGCCGCCAGACGGTGGACCAGGTCAGCCGCGACAACCTGACTCCACTCGACAGCTCGTCGAGCTTGGCCTGCAACGTCTCCAGGGACGTCGAATCGTCGTCCTCGGTCATCGGCGCGGCGAACTGGAACAGCCCGGTGCCCGGCAGAGGACTGAGCATGATGCCGCTCATCGGCTGAGCCTCCTTCGCGAACCAGTACCCGTAGGCAGGGTCGAGATCGGCCGCGACATCGCCGAGCAGCATCCGGATCGACTCATCGGTGACGCCCTCGAAGGGAATTCCGAGCGTCTTGCGCACGAAGCTGTGCCCACCGTCGGCACCGACGAGATAGGACGCCCGCACCACCTCTCCGCTCGACAGGGTCACGGTCACACCATCGTCGTCCTGGTGGAACCCGGTGACCGCGGTACCGAGCTCGACGTGCACGCCGAACTCCGCGAGCCGCCGGCGCAGGATCCCCTCCGTCTGCGACTGCCCGAGCACCCACGCGTTCGGATAGGGCGTACCGGATGAGGGCTCGCGCAACGGCGCCATCCGCCGCTCCGTCGAGAACTTCCCATCGAGATGGACCCGGAAGGCCGGGGTCGACATCCCCGCGGCCAGCACCTCGTCGATCACCCCCAGGTCGTCGAACACCTCCAGGGTGCGCGGCTGGATCCCGTCCCCGCGCGACCCGGCCAAGTGCTCACCCGCTTTGTCGACGATCCGCACCTCGACACCCCGGCGGGCGAGCTCGATGGCCACCGTGACCCCGGTCGGTCCGCCTCCTGCGATCACTACCCTCATTTCATGAACCCCTATTCACTGAATTACTATTCACTGAAACTGGATTCAGGATGCACCCTGCTAGCGTTCCGTGTCAAGGAGGTGCGGTGAAGCGCAAGGAGAAAGCGGCCGAAACGGAGGCCGCGCTGAAGGAGGCGGCGAAGCGGTTGTTCGCCGACCGCGGCTACCTGAACACCAAGATCACCGACGTCACCACGGAAGCGGGACGTGCGGCCGGCTCCTTCTACAACCACTTCGCGAGCAAGGAAGAACTCCTCGAAGCGCTGCTCGCGGATGTGTCCGCGGAAAGCGACAAGATCACGACGAGGACCGGCCACAAAGGCGACTTCTCCGACCCGGACGCGATCCGCTGGCATGTCCGGGCGTTCCTGGACCTCTACCGGAAGAACGCCCCGACCATGCGAGCCCTGCGGCAGGCGGCTCTGGTGAGCGACACGTTCGCGGACACGCTCGCGCGCTTCGGCGCGGACGAGGCGGCAGACGTACTCGACCATCTCCGCGGGCTAGCACTGCCGGCGGATCCCCGCACCACGTTCACGATGATGTCCGCACTCGTCGACAACTTCGTCCAGCAGTGGCCCGCCGTCCTACCCGGACTGTCCGAAGAGGACGTTGTGGAAGCGCTGACTCGCTTCCTCTACCGGGGTTTCACCGGTAAGGACTACTGATCGGGGAGCTCAGCCCAATCGCTCGGCCGCCGCCTCGACGCGCTCGTCCGTCGCGGTGAGTGCGACGCGGACATGCTTGCCGCCGCGCGGACCGTAGAACGTGCCGGGCGCGACGAGAATGCCCCGCCCCGCGAGCCACGCCACGGTCTGCCAGGCGTCCTCGCCCCTGGTGGCCCACAGGTACAGCCCGGCTTCGGAGTGGTCGATCTGGAAACCGTTGTCCAGCAACGCCTTCTGTAGCACGAGCCGGCGCCGCGCGTAGCGTTCACGTTGCGCCCGCAGCACTTCGTCGTCGCCGAGCGCGACCTTCATGGCCTCCTGCACGGGACGCGGCACGATCATGCCGGCGTGCTTGCGTACCTCCAGCAACCGCGCGACCACCGCGGGGTCACCGGTGACGAACCCGGCGCGGTAGCTGGCGAGGCTGGCCGTCTTGGACAGCGAATGCACGGCGAGCAGCCCGTCCATCCGGCCGTCGTTGACCGAGGGATGCAGGATCGAAACGGGTTCCCCGGTCCAGCCGAGCGCGAGGTAACACTCGTCGGAAACCACCAGCACGTCACGCTCGCGCGCCCAGTCGACCACCTTGCGCAGGTGCTCGGGGCCGAGCACGCGGCCGGTCGGATTGGACGGTGAGTTCAGCCAGATCATCGCCGGGCGCATCGGCCCGAGCGCGACCAGACTGTCCGCGCGCAGCACGGACGCGCCGGCGAGCAGCGCCCCAACCTCATACGTCGGGTACGACAGCTCCGGGATCACCACGGTGTCCCCGGCACCGAGGCCGAGCAGTTTCGGCAGCCAGGCGACGAGTTCCTTGGACCCGATGGTGGGCAGCACGGCATCCGGTTCGAGGCCGGTCACCCCATGGCGGCGCCGCAGCGCGTCGATCGCGGCGGCGCGCAACGCGGGCGTGCCGTGTGTCTGAGGATAGCCGGGGATCTCCGACACCGACGCCAGCGCGTCCCGGATCGTGGGGGCGACCGGATCGACCGGTGTGCCGACAGACAGGTCGACCACACCGCCCGGGTGGGCGGTCGCGGTCGCTGCGGCCTCGGCCAGGGTGTCCCAGGGAAAATCAGGCAGTGCGATCATTCGCCCTGCGGGGGCAGGTCCTTGATCCACTGCGGGTCGTCACTGGTCTTGCCGACCTTGGAAGCGCCACCGGGGGACCCGAGTTTGTCGAAGAAGTCGACGTTGGCCTTGGTGTAGGCGGCCCAGTCGTCCGGGACGTCATCCTCGTAGTAGATGGCTTCCACCGGGCACACCGGTTCGCACGCACCGCAGTCCACGCACTCGTCGGGGTGGATGTAGAGCATCCGGTCGCCCTCGTAGATGCAGTCGACTGGGCACTCGTCGATGCACGCCTTGTCGAGCACGTCGACGCAGGGCTCGGCGATCACGTAGGTCACTGCGCACTCCTGCTGTGTGAATGAGATCCAGCTACGACCTCGGACATTACGCGTTCCTGACGGGGCATTCCCAGGTAAGGCCACCCTTATTCAGGCACACTGTCCTCATGCACCCCGCCGAGACCATGGAGCTGTCCTGTGCCGACGCCTGGCGTGCGGTGACCGAGGAAGACCTCGGCGCCTGGCGGCTACGTGCGGCTTCGGGTTTCACCGGCCGCGCGAACAGCGCACTGGCCGTCGGGGACGCAGGTGTGCCACTGTCCGAAGCGCTGGACCGGGTTTGTGAGTTCGCCCACGTGCATGACATCCCGCCCGTCGTGCAGACAGTGGTCGGCAGCGCAACCGAGCGCGCGGTCGAGGCGGCGGGCTGGGTGCCGAACACCGCGCACGCCGCGGGGCATCTCGTCTCGGTGCTCACCGGGCCGCTGGGCGGCGGCGACGACGCGGTTTCGTTCCTGCCCGAACCGACGCGGGCCTGGTGGGAACTGGTCGCCGGAACGCCGGAACCGACGCCGGCGCAACGACATGTGCTGACGACCGGCGAGATCGGCCACGGCATGGCGGGGGTGACGGCGGGCGCGGTCCGGGCGGCGGTGGTCGGCGAGCTGCTGCACATCTCGCGGCTGGCCGTGCGCCCGGCACACCGGCGGCGCGGGCTCGCGCGGGCGCTCATGTCCGCGGCCGGGTCCTGGGCGGCCCGGCGCGGGGCGGCGCGATGCGTGCTGCAGGTCTCCGTGGACAACGCGCCCGCGCTGGCGTTGTACGAACGCCTCGGGTTCACCGAACACCATCGGTACCGGTACTGGGTTCCGGCGTGGAAGGATCGCTTCCTGTGAAGGTTGTCGTAGTAGTCGGCGGGGTCGGCGGAGCCCGGTTCCTGCTCGGTGTGAAGGCCGCACTCGGCCTGCCCGCCATCGGACCCGGTGAAAGCCCCCATGAGGTCACCGCGCTGGTGAACACCGGTGACGACGTGTGGATGCACGGGCTGCGGATCTGCCCGGATCTGGACACGTGCATGTACACCCTCGGCGGTGGAATCGACACCGAACGCGGCTGGGGACATCAGGGCGAAACGTGGGTGGTCAAGGAAGAGCTGGCCGCGTACGGGGCCGAACCGAGCTGGTTCGGGCTCGGCGACAAGGATGTGGCCACGCACCTGATCCGCAGCCGGATGCTCCGTGCCGGCTACCCGCTGTCCGCGGTCACCGAGGCGTTGTGCGACCGGTGGCAGCCCGGGGTGCGCCTGCTGCCGATGAGCGACGACCGCGTCGAAACGCATGTCGTGGTGGACGATCCGGACGAGCCCGGCAGCCGCAAGGCGATTCACTTCCAGGAATGGTGGGTGCGGTATCGCGCCGGGCTGCCCGCGCAGTCGATCGTGCCCGTGGGCGCGGAGGAGGCGAAACCGGGGCCCGGTGTGCTCGAAGCGATCGCCGAGGCGGACGCGGTGCTGTTCGCGCCTTCGAACCCGGTGGTGTCGGTCGGCACGGTGCTGGCGGTGCCCGGCGTCCGGGAGGCACTGCGCAAGACGGCCGCCGGGGTGGTCGGCGTGTCCCCCATCATCGGCGGGAAAGCCGTGCGGGGCATGGCGGACGAGTGCCTGACCGCGATCGGCGTGGAGACCTCGGCGGAAGCGGTCGGCCGGCATTTCGGTTCACGACAGACCTCCGAGGACGGCCTGCTCGACGGGTGGCTGGTGGCCTCGGGGGAGTCGGTCCACGTGCCAGGGGTGGCCGTGCGCGCCGTGCCCCTGCTGATGACCGATGTGGAGGCGACCGCGGCGATGGCCCGCGCGGCGCTCGAACTGTCCGGAGTGGACTTTGAGTGAACATTCCGTTGACCGCCTGGAGATCCTGCCGGTGGCAGGGTTGCCGGAGTTCCGCCCTGGTGACGATCTGACCGGCGCGATCGCGAACGCGGCCCCGTGGCTGCGCTCCGGTGACGTCGTCGTGGTCACCAGCAAGGTCGTGTCGAAGATCGAGGGCATGCTGATCCGCGTGCCTTCCGACCCCGAGGAGCGCGACGCCGTCCGGCGCGAGTGGGTGGAGAAGGAGGCCGTCCGAATCATCGCCCGGTTCGGCCGCACCCTGGTCACCCAGAACCGCATCGGTGTCGTGCAGGCCGCATCCGGGGTTGACGGGTCCAATGTGGACAAGGGCGAGATTGCGCTGCTCCCGACCGATCCGGACGCCTCCGCGCTCGCATTGCGCAACGGGCTGCGGGAACGCCTCGGCGTGGAGGTCGCCGTGGTCGTCACCGACACGATGGGCCGGGCCTGGCGCGTCGGCCAGACCGACGCGGCGATCGGCTCGTCCGGCTTGAAGGTGCTGCACTCCTACGAGGGCGAGGTCGACGGCCAGGGCAACGAGCTGCAGGTGACCGAGATCGCCGTCGCCGATGAGGTGGCCGCGGCCGCGGACCTGGTCAAGGGCAAGCTGAAAGCGACCCCGGTCGCCGTCGTTCGTGGACTGTCCCTTGTGGACGACGGTTCGACCGCGCGCAAGCTGGTGCGCCCGGTCGAGGAGGACATGTTCCGCCTCGGTGTCGCGGAGGCGATCGCGCAGGGCCGACGTGAGGCCGTGCTCGTGCGCCGGTCGGTGCGCGAGTTCACCGACGAGCCGGTGGATCCGGTACTGCTGCGGCGTTCCATCGCGGCCGCACTCACCGCGCCGGCCCCGCACCACACGAAGCCGGTCCGGTTCGTGTGGCTGCGTGACCGTGGGCTGCGCACCAAACTCCTTGAAGCGATGCGGGAATCGTGGCTCGCCGATCTCCGCGCGGACGGGTTCACCGACGAACAGCTTGCGAAACGGGTCAGCCGCGGGGAAATCCTGTTCAACGCGCCCGAGGTGGTGCTGCCGTTCCTCGTACCCGAAGGCGCGCACACGTACCCGGACGCGCGCCGGAACGACTGTGAGCGCACGATGTTCACGGTCGCGGGCGGCGCGGCGGTACAGGGCTTGCTGGTCGCGCTGGCCGCGGAGGAACTCGGCTCGTGCTGGATCGGCTCGACGATCTTCGCGGCCGACGTCGTGCGCGAGGTGCTCGGGCTGGAGACGAACTGGCAGCCGCTCGGCGCCGTGGCGATCGGGCATCCCACCACCGCGGCCGGGGTGCGTTCGCTCGGCCAGCCGGACGGGTTGGTGGAACTGTGAGCCCGCGCCTCGACGCGATATCCACTTTGGACAAATGGCGGCCCGCGCCGGGTGCACAGGAGTCGCTGCGGCAGGCTTTCCTCGGTTTCCTTGCCGCACGGGAGGATTCCTGCCTGCGTTCGTGCGAGGCGGGGCATGTCACGGCGTCCGCGGTGGTGCTCGACGCGGACCGGTCCCGGGTGCTGTTGACGCTGCATCCGCGGGTGGGCCGGTGGCTGCAGCTGGGCGGGCATTGCGAGCCCACGGACACTTCGCTGGCCGGCGCGGCTTTGCGTGAGGCGCGGGAGGAGTCGGGAATTCCGGACCTGTGGCTGGAACCGGAGCCGGTGCACCTGGACGTTCATCCGATCACGTGCTCACTCGGAGTGCCGACCCGGCATTTCGACGTGCGGTTCGTGGTGCAGGCCCCACGCGGGGCGGAACCCGTGCGCAGCGCGGAGTCCGACGACCTGCGCTGGTGGCCGGTCGATGCCCTGCCCGACGGTTCGGAGGATCTCGCGGAACTGCTGGCGGCCGCCCGATGATCGTGTCCGTCGACGCCACTTCCGCCGTGCCGCCCTACGAACAGGTCCGGTCTTCGCTGGCGGCGGAGATCAACGACGGCCGGCTCGCGGTGGGGACGAAGCTGCCGACTGTGCGGCAGCTGGCCGCCGATATCGGCATCGCGCCGAACACGATCGCCCGCGCGTACCGGGAACTGGAAGAGGCGGGCCTGATCGAGACACGCGGCAGGGCGGGCAGCTTCGTTTCCTCGTCGGGTGACGAATCCCGCCGCCTGGCAAGGGATGCGGCGTCCACCTACGCGGCGACCTGCCGAGCGCTGGGGATTTCCGCTGCCGAGGCGCTCGCGATCGCGAAAGCCGCGTTGAACGTCACATAGCCCGGTAGTCGCGAATCGCCAACCGCGGCCCGAACCGGGGACGCGTGTGGCCGGCCGCCTCCAGATACCGCACGGCCCGCTGCCGCTGCGGGGCATACGGTGCCAGCACTTCGGCCAGTCCTTCGTCGTCGAGCGGCTCGCCGAGTAGCGCGTAACCCACGATCGCCGGAATGTGGAAATCGCCGAAACTGACCGCGTCGGCGTCGCCCCAAGCACGTTGCGCCACCTCGGCCGCGGTCCACACGCCGATCCCCGGCACCTTCCGCAGCAGCGCCCGGCCTTCGGTGCCACGAAGTTCCGCCGCACGCTCCAACCGATGCGCGACCTGCGCGGCGAAGATCAACGCGCGACGCCGGGTCAGATCGACGCCGGCCCGATGCCATTTCCAGTCCACAATGGACATGATGGCGCGCGGCGTCGGCGGCACGCGCATGCCGGCCGGCACCGGGCCGGGCGCCTGCTCGCCGTACCACCGGCACAGTTCACGCCACGACCGCCGCGCCTCATAGCCGGTGACCTTTTGCTCGAGCACCGCGGGAATCAGTACGTCGAAGACCCGCCCGGTCGCGCCGAACCGGAGGCCCGGCATGGACCGGCGCGCCCGCGCCACCGCGTCGTGGTGCGCGACGAACTCGCTGTCGTCATCGTCCGCACCGAGCAACGCCGGGACGCCGTCGAGCAACCTGTCCGCGCCCGGCCCCCATGCCTGGCCCTCGATCTCACCGTCGGAAAACCGCCGCAGCGCAAGCGTTCCCGGCCCGTCGGCGGTGTTGCCGGTCAACCACGTGACCCCGGATTCCTCCGCCCGGAAGCACGGATCACCCTTGCCGCGGCGGAGCGGAGCCAGGACCCCGCCGAGGTCCACAGTGAACGGTGGCCGGTACCGCATCAGCAGTCGCTGGAAAACCGGATCGAGGCGTCGGGCAACGTGATCTCCGGCCACACCCGGGCGCCGTGCAGCAGTTCGCAACCGGCACCGACGCTCGCACCGTCGCCGAGCACGACCCCACGCAGCACCGCGCCCTTGCCCACGATGGTGCCGTTGCCCAGCACCGAATTCTCGACGGTCGCGTCCTCGGCGACCTTGACGCGGTCGAACAGCACCGACCCCGTCACCCGCGCACCGGCGGCGATCGCGGAACCAGGGCCGATCGTCGATCCCCCTGAGACGGTCGCCCCGCCGGCGACCTTCGCGCCGTCGAGCACCAGCGACTCCCCGACCGGGCCCGGTAGCGCCGATGTCGGCGCAAAACCCCGGACAAGATCGGCCGAACCACGCACGAACGCTTCCGGCGTGCCGACATCAAGCCAGTACGACGCGTCCACGAAACCGTGCACATACGCGCCGTCCGCGAGCAATCCCGGGAACGTCTCGCGTTCGACCGACACGCGCCGCCCGGCAGGAATGGACTCGACCACCGACCGGCGGAAGACGTAGCAACCGGCGTTGATCTGATCCGTCGGCGGATTCGGCGTTTTTTCCAGGAAAGCGGTCACTCGCCCGTTTTCGTCCGTGGGAACCGAACCGAAGCGGCTCGGATCATCCACCCGCTGCAGGTGCAGCGTCACGTCGGCCGACGCCTTGCAGTGAGCGTCCACAAGAGCGCCGAGATCGGCGCCCGACAGGATGTCACCGTTGAAGATCACCGCGTGCTCGGCGCGCAGCCGGTCATGGACGTTGCGGATCGCACCGCCGGTGTCCAGCGGTTCGTCCTCCACGACGTACTCCAGCTCGAGGCCGAGCGAAGCGCCGTCACCGAAGAACTCTTCGAAAACCTCGGCGCGGTAAGAAGTACCGAGCACGACGTGGGTGATGCCCGCGGCGCGAATCCGGGACAACAGATGCGTCAGGAACGGCACCCCCGCGGTGGGCAGCATCGGCTTGGGAGCGGACAACGTGAGCGGCCGCAGGCGGGTGCCCTTGCCACCCACGAGCACGACGGCATCGACATCTCGCGTGGGCGTCACAACTTCCTCCCGTCATTGAGCACCGGCCGGGCGACAAGCCGCGCAAGTTGCTGACGGCGGCACCCCGGAGGGCCTACCCTAGACAGCACACGGGCGGCCCTGGTCGGAGAGGGCCTCAGGTCAAGTCGGGAGGCCGAGGGGATGGACCCCCGCGAACGAGCGGACGCGTTGCTGGCCCGGGCACGGGCGCGCGGCGCTTTCGTGGTGACGCCCGAGGATGCGGTCTCGCCGATGGACGCGTCGAACACGCAGCAGATTCCCCGGGCGGTGGTGGAGCGGATCGACCACGAAGGTGACCCGGACACCACCGCCGTCGTGCCCTCGTCGGTGATCGAATCGGTGCAGGGCAGCCTGGAGGAGAAGCCGGGCACCCGGGTCATGCGGCCCGTCGCACGGGAGCCGTATGAGCAAGAGGTCGATGGCCTCATCCCCACCACCACACAGATCACCGGCCGTTCCGAACTGTCCCGTCGCCTCGAAGGCTTCTAGCGGCTACTGCCCGCGGGTTTCGAGCTTGAGCCGCACCGCGAGCCCGAGCTTGATCGCGGCGAGCACCGGTTTCCACGCCGGACCGCGGTGACGGTCGGCGAGGTAGCGATACGCGCTCTCGTGGTGCGCGGCCAGCATTTTCTTCGGTGCCCGGGAAGTCGCGGTGCCACCGACATGCGTTACCGCGGCCGAGGGCACGTACACGTTCTGCCACCCGGCGCGGCCGATGCGTTCGCCGAGGTCGACGTCCTCGAAGTACATGAAGTAGCGCGAGTCGAAACCCTCCACGGAGTCGAAGGCCTCGCGGCGGAACAGCTGGCAGGAACCGGAAAGCCAGCCGGAGGTGCGTTCCACCGGTGCGCGTTCCTGGCGGTAGGCGCGGGTCCACGGGTTCGCCGGCCACACCTTCCCGAACAGCGCGTGCCCGATCCCACGGCCGAGTGATGGCAGTAACCGCGCTGAGGGATAGACCGTCCCGTCGGGATCCTGGATGAGGGGGCCGAACGCGCCACCGCGCGGCCAGCGTTTCGCGGCGTCGAGGAGGACGTCGAGCGAGCCGGGCTCCCACTCGAGGTCGGGGTTCGCGACGACGACCCAGCCGTAGCTGTGGTCGAGCTCGGCGACCCCGCGGTTGGCGCCCCCGCCGTAGCCGAGGTTCTCGCCGATCCGCAGCAGGTGAACGTAGTCCCGCTGCGCGGCCCGGTCGAGCGCTTCGTCGGTGGAGTCGTTGTCGGCCAGCACCACACGGACGTCCCCGGTGGTCGCCTTCTCAAGGCTGTCGAGGAAACGGTCCAGCTCGTCGCCGGGGAAGTAGGTCACGACGACCACGGCGACGCCGTCGCCATAACGTGTCGACTCGGTCACCCGGCTCATTGTGCCGGGTTCACGGATGATGTTGCGCCGGGGTATGCGTCAGGCCTCGGCCGCGAGGAGGCCGGCGATCCCGAGAAAGCAGACACCGGTGGCGACGTCGAGCCGCCGCTGGGCGCGGGCCTTGATTCCGCGCGCACCCAGGACGCTCCCGACCGTGATGTAGCCGAGCCCGACGACGAGCTCGATGCCGAGAGCCCCCGCACCGAGCAGGACGAGACCGTCGGCGCTGGTGGTGAACTGGGGCAGCAACGCGGCGAACATCAGCAGCGCCTTCGGGTTGCTGATGGCGACCACGAATTCCTTCGTGACCACCGGCCACACCCCGCGGGCCGCCGGCGGGTCCACCACCCCGTTCGCGATCGGCGACCGGAGCGCCTGCCGCACCGCGGAGATCCCGATCCACGCGAGGTAGACGACGCCGACCCACTTGATGACCGTGAGGGTGGCCGCCGATGCGGCGAGCACGGCCCCCAGTCCGGCCGCGACGAGCCCAACCAGGACCGCCAAAGCCGCGAGCCGCCCACCGAGGCCGGCGATCGCGGGACCAGGCCCGTACCGGACCGCGTTGCTCAGGCCGAGCAACTGGTTCGCACCAGGCATGAGCGAAACGAGTGTCGCCGTAGAAAGGAAAGCCACCCAGTTGACCACATTGGGGAGCGTACTGTGCCGTTCGTTAATAATCCGACCACAGTCACGGCGATCCGGCTTGCGTGGCAACGGTTACGTGCTGCTTGGGGTCTGCCTACTTTTGGTCGGATTAGTAACTCCTTGCTACGGCCGAGAATCCGGTCAGGACGGAACGGGCAGACAGGTGTGCGCCGTGGGACACCGCCGGTGTGTCACGCGGCGCACCGCGTCATTCAGCGACCGCGTGGGAAAGCGTCGTACCCCTGCGCCACGATGAGCCGATGTCAGTGCACGCGTTCATCGACGAGTCCGGCCGGGGCCGCCGCTATTTCATTTGTGCTGCGGTCGTCGAGCCTGCCGAGCTGGCGCCTGCACGCAAGCGGCTGTCCGGGCTGCTCCTGCCCGGCCAGCGGGAGTTGCATTTCAAGACCGAGAAACCGCCACGCCGGCGGTTGCTGGCAGACCGAATCGCCGAGCTGCCCGTCGCCACCAACATCTACGAAACCGCGTGCACGCCGAAAACGGAGGAACAGGCTCGTCAACGGTGCCTGGAGCAGGCGATGAGCGACCTCATCGAGCGGCGCGCTCACCGTGTCGTGCTGGACAGCCGGGAGGAACAGGACCGACACGACAGGACGACGATCTATCGCGCGCTGGGTCGGCAGGGAACCGAGCTGGCACACGAACATCTGAACTCCGCGTCCGTGCCGCTGCTATGGATTCCCGACGCGGTCGCATGGTGCTACGGTGCCGGTGGCGACTGGCGCCGCCGGGTCATGCCGGTCGTGTCGAAAGTGATCGAGGTCTAGACAGCGCAAAGCCCGCGACACGACCGTCCGGACGCACCACGGGCTCACTTCTCGGCCCTAAGGGGGCCTCGCACCATCGAGGCTACCACCCGAGCACGCCCACCTACCAGCCACATATTCCGGAAACTCCCAGGCCAACCGACGCGACTCGGGCCGCGCAGTACCGCGGTGGCCAGCTATCGCCTGTCAAGAGTGTCGTACCCCCAGGTCACCATAGGCCGATGTCAGTGCACGCCTTCGTCGACGAGTCCGGACGCGACAGTTCCTACATCGTCTGCGTCAGCATCGTTGATCCGGCGCAACTCGGGCCGGCTCGGCGGCAGTTGTCTTCGTTACTGCTTCCAGGACAGCGCGAGCTCCACTTCAAAAAGGAGAAGCCGCGGCGGCGGCGTTTGCTCGCCGATCGGATCGCCGCGCTCCCCACGACTTCGTGGATCTACGCAACATCGTGCACTCCCAAGACTGCGGAGCAGGACCGCCAGCGATGCCTCGCCGAGGCGGTCCGTGATCTGCTCGCTATCGGTGCGCGCCGGGTGGTGATCGACAGCCGGCAGGAGCAGGACCGGCACGACGAGGCAACCATCTACGAAGGACTGGGCGGTCGGCCGTCGGAAACGGGCGTGGTTTATGAGCACCACGAATCGACGTCGACGCCGCTGCTGTGGATTCCCGACGCCGTCGCGTGGTGTTACGGGGCGGGAGGCGACTGGCGACGCAGGATCGAATCCGCGGTCGCCAAAGTTGCAAAGGTCTAGACAGCGCAAAGCCCGCGACACGACCGTCCGGACGCACCACGGGCTCACTTCTCGGCCCTACGGGGGCCTCGCAGCGTTGAGGTTATCACCTCCGCCGGTGGGCGAGCCAGGCCTTTTCGTACACCTCGCGGTGCCGTTCGGCGCTGGTTGCCCACGAGAACTCCTTCGCGCGCAGCAAAGCGGCTTCGGCGAGGGACGCTCGGCGGGCGCCGTCGTCGAGGAGTTCCGTCAGGGCCGCAGCCACGTCACCCGCGCCGACACCGCAATACGCGACCGCGTCGCCGCCGACTTCCGGTAAGGACAGCCGCCGGGTGGTCAGGACGCACGCGCCGCACGCCATGGCCTCCAGCACCGGCAGGCCGAAACCTTCGCCGAGGCTCGGGTACGCCACCAGCTCCGCCCCGCCGAGGAAACCCGCCAGCGTGTCGAACGGCAGGTACCCCGCCCGGATCACCCGCAGCCGCAACGGCACCGCCTCCAGTGCCTTTTCCACCTGCGTGTCCCAGCCCGGCTGCCCGGCAAGCACAAGCGCCGGCGCGTCACCACGCCGTTCGACCGCCTTCGCGAAGCCGCGGATCAACGCCGGCACATTTTTCCGCGGCTCCAGCGCCCCCAGAAAAGCGATGTACGGTCCCGTATCCACGCCGATCGCCGCGCGGGCCGCCTTGATCTCGACCGCCGACGGGGGATGAAACCGCTCCACGTCCACACCGTGCTCGATGATCTCCAGCTGCCGCGGCCGCGCCCGCGTCACGCGCAACAACTCGGCGGCCGTCGCGTGACTCGGCACCACACATGCTGCCGCGCGCCGCAGCGCGGTGGCCGTCCAGCCGCGGAAAAACCGCGCCTTCACCGAGGAATGCAGTACCGCGTCAGTGAAAAACGTCGCGTCGTGCAAGGTGACCACTGAGGCGGCGGAGTTCGCGAGCGGCATCGTGTAGTGCGGCGAGTGCACGACCTGCACGTTCAGCCGCCGCGCGAGCATCGGCAGGGTGGTCTGCTCCCACACCAGCCGCGCCGTCCGGGTGACGGTGGCAGGCCCGGCCGGCACGATGCGTGACCGTGGGGCGAGCTCGGCGAACAACTCGCTGTCCCGCGGCTGACACACCACGCTGACCGGCGCGCCCGCGGCGTCCAGCGCCTGCGTCAGCGAATCGACATAGCGACCGACCCCACCCCGGTCCGCGGGCACGGCGGTCGCATCGATCAGGACGCTCGGTTCGCCTCTTCCCACCTGTGCAGCCTACGACCGTACCGGGTGAGTTTGGTCAAGAACTCACGATCCTGCGCCCTGGTGAACACCCCACACAGCCTCCGCGGCACGTTCCCACGAAAACCGCGCCGCCCGCGCGCGTCCGGCCGCGACCAGCTCAGCTGCCTTCGCCGGCGCCGAGAGCACCTCCCGCAAACCGGCCGCGAGCGCCTTCGCATCCCCGCGCGGCACGCACACGCCGGCCCCACCGGCGACTTCCACCAAGGCCGGCGCGTCCGAATGCACCACGGGCACACCGGCAGCCATCGCCTCCAGCACCGGCAGGCCGAAACCCTCCGCGAGACTCGGCGCCGCCAGCACGCTCGCCCGGCGCAGGACCGTGGCCAGCACGTCGTCGGAAACCCGGCCGAGCACTCGCACCCGGTCTCCGCGCGGCGCGACCCCGCCCCATCCCGGCTGACCAGCCAGCACCAGCGGCACCTCCAGCTCGGCCATAGCGTCGAGGAGCACGTCGATACCCTTGCGCGGTTCCAGCGTGCCGACCGCCAGTACGTAATGTTCCGGCAGGTCTGCGACGTCCACACCGGACGACAACGCCGCCGTGACCCCATGCCCGGCCACGCGCACGGGCACCCGCACGGGCACCCACCGCCGGAGGTCATCGGCCACGGCCTGCGTCGGCACTATCAGTCCACGTGCCCGCCGCGCCGCGCGCCGGATCATCGCCCGGTGCCAGGCGACGCCGCGCGGGGTGAGAGTCCCGGGATGCGTCCACGGCACGGTGTCGTGCACCGTCACCGACACCCGCCCCCTCGGCGGCGCGAGCGGGGTCGGCGCGTGCACCGCGTCACCGCCTGGCCAGTACGGCACGCCGAGTTGCCACGCCGCGACCAGCGCACGCGGCGGCAGCGCCAGCACGCGAACACCGTCGACCGGCACGTCGGAGCGGCGCGCCACGACACCGGCGACCTCCCAGCCGGGCGGCGCGGTCACGGCCAGCGCGCGCAGCAGCTCGGCGGTGTAGCGCCCGGTCCCGCCGGGGACGGGCGCGAGCAGCTGCTCGGCGATGACCACAAGTTCCGGCACGAGCCGTATTGTGCTCGCCGTGACCGAGGTCAGCTCGACGGTGGTGGTCGTGACGTGGCGCGGCGCCGGGCACATCACCGCGTGCCTCGACGCACTCGCCTGCCAAGATCGTCCACATAGGACACTAGTGATCGACAACGCGTCCGATGACGGCACTGCCGCACTGCTCGCCGCGCACCCGTCGAAACCACGAATCGTGCGGCTGCCACGCAACAGCGGTTACGCCGGCGCGATGGACGTGGCATTGTCGCTTGTGGACACTCCGCTGCTGGCCTGGCTCAACGACGACGCCGAACCGGCCGCGGACTGGCTCGGCGCACTCGAAGACGCGCTCGGTGCCGCGGCCGCGGCCGGCGCACGGCTCGAGCGCCCGGACGGGGCCACCCAGTCCCTTGGCGTCCACCTCACCGCGGATGGCTACGGCGCGGATGCGGCCAGCGAGCCGGTGTTCGGTTTCTGCGGTGGCGCCGCGCTTCTGCGCACTGATGTCCTCCGGTCGATCGGCGGCGTCCCGGCGAGCTTCTTCTGTTACTACGAGGACACGGATACGGCGTGGCGCCTGCGCCTCGCGGGCCACGACATCGTCGCCGTCCCCAGCGCACGGGTGACCCATCGTCACGGCGTCAGCACACGGCCTGGTTCACGGCAGTTCCACCGCTGGAACGAGCGCAACCGGCTGCTGACGCTCATCCGCTGCGCCCCCGCCGCCGTCGCCGTCCGCGAACTGGCGCGCTTCGCCGCGATCACCGCCGTCCTTCCCGTGCGACGGAATGTCCCGCGCGCGGCGAACTTCCGTGTGTCGCTGCGCTTTCAGGTTGTGGCCGAGGTCATGCTGCGGCTGCCCGCGGCCTTGTGGGCGCGGCGGGCCATCGGCCGGTTCGCGACCGTCCCGCGAGGGCAGGTCTGGCGAAACTGGGCCGATCGCTAAGCTTCGGCGACAGATCCGAGCAGGGAGGGCGCGGTGGCTCAGGGGGCAGCACCTTTACCGATGGTCTCGGTGATCGTGGTGAACTACCGCGGCGCGGAGGACACGATCACCTGTCTGCGCGCGCTCACCAGAGAACTCGACTACCCGCGGCTGGAGATCATCTGCGTCGACAACGCCTCCGGCGGGGATGACGCCGCCCGTATCAAGGCCGCCGTCCCGGACGTCCGGCTGATCGAATCGCCGCGGAACCTCGGTTTCGCCGGCGGCTGCAATCTCGGCGCCCGCCACGCGGAAGGCAGCGTGCTGGCGTTCCTCAACAACGACGCCCGGCCTGGCGCGAACTGGGCGCGCGCGGCGGTCGCCACGCTCACCGCCGACCCGACGGTCGCGGCCGTGGCCAGCAAGGTGCTCGACTGGGACGGCACCGGGGTCGACTTCGTGGACGCCGGCCTGACCTGGTTCGGCATGGGCTACAAGCGGCACGCGGGCGGGCCGCTCGCCGAGTTGCCGGCCGCCGAGCACGAGAACGCCAAGGATGTGCTGTTCGCGACCGGTTCGGCGATGTTCGTGCGGGCCGGTGTGTTCGCCGAACTCGGTGGGTTCGACGAGCGGTTCTTCATGTTCTACGAGGACGTGGATCTGGGCTGGCGGCTGAATCTGCGTGGCTGGCGGGTGCGTTACGTGCCCGAGTCGGTCGCCTACCATCGCCACCACGCCACGATGTCCGAAGTGGACGCTCCCGACACGGGCCGCGAGACGTTCCTGCTGGAACGCAACGCACTTGCCGCGCTGTACAAGAACGTCTCCGACGAAACCCTCACGAAGGTGCTGCCGGCGGCGCTCGCGCTCGCGATCCGCCGGGCAACGGCGCGCGGCGAGCTGGACCCGACACAGCTCGACCTCGGACACGGGGTCGGCAAGGTCGACACCTCACCCGTCGAGGTCCCCCGGACGACACTCGCCGGAATGCTCGCGGTCGACCAGTTCGTGGAGCTGCTGCCGTCGCTCGCCGAGTCACGCAAAGCGGAGCAAGCCGCACGGGTGCGCACCGACGCCGATCTGATTCCCTTGCTGCGCAAGGCTTTGGAGCCCGCATACCCGCTCCCCCGTTACCTTGCCGCGCACGAAATCCTGGTCGAAGCGTTCGGCATCGAAAGCGTTTTCGGGCAGCGGCGCAAGGTTCTCGTGCTCACCGGCGACGCGATCACCGAACGGATGGCGGGTCCCGCCATCCGTGCCTGGAACATCGCCATGACTCTTGCATCCGAGCACGACGTCCGGCTCGTCACGGTGAATCCGCTGGCCGCGCCGCCGCCCGCGCCGTTCCCGGTCAGCGCCGCCCGCAAGCGCGACCTGGCCGAGCCGATCGAGTGGGCCGATATCGTGATCCTGCAGGGCCATGTGCTGGAAATGGCGCCCGCGCTCAAGGATTCGCCCAAGCTCGTCGTGTGCGACATCTACGACCCGATGCACCTGGAACTGCTCGAACAGGGCAAGAGCGCGGCCGACGACCAGCGCGCCGCGGATCTCGCCGGTGTCACCAAGGTGCTGGACGCCCAGCTTGAACGCGGCGACTTCTTCCTGTGCGCATCGGAACGGCAGCGGCACTTCTGGCTCGGTCACCTCGCCGCGCTCGGCCGGCTCACGCCCCGGCTCTACGATGCCGACCCCACAACGCAATCGCTGCTCGCGGTCGTCCCTTTTGGACTTCCGGCGGAACCGCCGGTACGCACCGGCCCCGGCCTGCGAGCCACCCTCGACGGCGTAGCCGAGACCGATCACGTCGTGTTGTGGGCGGGCGGCGTGTACAGCTGGTTCGATCCGCTCACCCTGGTCAACGCGATCGACCGGTTACGCGCGCGCCGGCCGGACGTGCGGCTGGTGTTCCTCGGCATGAAGCATCCCAACCCCGAAGTCGCCGAGATGGACATCGGCGCGCGCACGATGCGGCTGGCGGATCGGCTCGGGCTGACCGGAAAGCACGTGTTCTTCAACGAGCAGTGGGTCCCTTACGGCGACCGGCAGAACTGGCTGCTGGACGCGGACTGCGGTGTCACCACGCATTTCGAGCATGTCGAGACCACGTTCGCGTTCCGTACCAGGGTGCTGGACTACCTGTGGTCCGGGCTGCCGATCGTGACCACCGACGGGGACGCGTTCGCGGACCTGGTGCGGGACGAGCGGCTCGGGGTGGTCGTCCCGGCCGAGGACGAGGAAGCGCTTTCCGAGGCGCTGGAACGCGCGCTGTACGACACGGAATTCGCAGCCGCCTGCAAGGAACGAATCGCGACGGTGGCGCAACGCTATGCCTGGCCGCAAGCGCTGGCCCCGCTCGTCGAGTACTGCCGCAACCCCCGGCCCGCCGCCGACCGGTTGCCGGGTTCGGCGGACCTGGTGACCACGAATCCCTTGCGTGGCGCCGAAGCCGTCCGGCGGGATCTGGCGCTGGTGAAGGAATACCTCACTGACGGCGGCCCGAAGGAGCTCGCCCGCCGCGTCGCGGGACGGTTGAAGAAGGCAGCGCGCGGCCGTGCGTGACCGGCGGCTCAAGGTACTACTCGACGGGACCCCGTTGCTGGGCGACCGGACGGGCATCGGCCGGTACACCGCGTCGCTGGCCGAAGAGCTGGCCTCACGGTCCGATGTGGACACTCACGCGGTCGCGTTCACCCTGCGTGGCTGGCGGCGGCTACGCCACGTGTTGCCGCACGGCGCCCGCGGCCGCGGCCTGCCCGTCTCGGCACGGCTGCTGCGCAAGAGCTGGCTGCGCTCGCGGTTCCCGCCGATCGAGCTGTTCGCCGGACTGACGGATGTCGTGCACGGCACCAACTTCGTGTTACCACGGTCCGTACGCGCGGCCGGGGTGCTCACCATCCACGACCTCGCTTTCCTCGACGCATTCGAGGAACTCGCACGAAGTGACCGCGATCTTCCCGAGCTGGTCCGGCAAGGCGCGGCGCAGGCACGCGTGATCTGCACCCCGACCGCCGCCACGGCCGACGTGGTCGCCGACCGGCTGGGCGTGCCGCGGGAAAAGATCGAGGTGACTCCGCTCGGCGTGGACGCGGCGTGGTTCACCGGGCGACCGCCGAACGACGACATGCGGGCGCGTCTGCGCCTGCCCACCGAGTACCTGCTCTTCGTCGGCGCGTCCGGTCCCCGCAAGGGCCTCGACTGGCTGATGAAGGCGCACGAGGCGACGCCGGACCTCCCGCCGCTGGTGCTGGCCGGTCCCGGGCGGACCCGGGTTTCCGGCCGCGCACAGCACATCGGCTATCTGTCCGAAGTGGACTTGCGGAACCTGGTCGCCGGCGCGGCGGCGCTCGTCCTGCCCTCGCGTGAGGAAGGTTTCGGGCTGCCGGTACTGGAAGCGCTGGCCTGCGACGTGCCGGTCGTCTGCACCGACCTTCCGGCGCTGCGCGAGATCTCCGGCGGTTACGCGCATCTGGTGCCGTACCAGGACGTGGAAGCGCTTTCCGAGGCGATGCGCCAAGCCGTGTCCGAACCGCGAGTCGCTTCGAAATCCGTGGAACGCCGGGCACACGCCGCCGGGTTCACCTGGCGGCGGTGCGCCGACGCCACGGTCGCCGCCTACCGCCGGGCAGCCGCGAAGTAAGCGGAAAGGGCCTCGCGCCACGGGCGCAGCGCCGTCAGCCCGGAGTCCACCCAGGGCGTGTTCGACAGCACGGAATACGCGGGCCGGGGCGCCGGGCGCGGGAACTCCTCGGTCGTGCAGGGCCGGACGCGCGCCGGATCCGCGCCCAGCTCCTCGAAGATCGCCCGCGCGAACCCGTACCAGGTGGTCTCGCCGCCGCCGGTGCAGTGCACCACCTTCCGCACCGCAGCACGGCCATCCACAATGGACTCGCCGAGTTCGATCAGTCCGTCGGCCAGATCGGCCGACCATGTCGGCGAGCCGTGCTGATCGTCCACAACGGACACCGTCTCGCGCTCGCCTTCCAGGCGCACCATGGTCTTCACGAAGTTCGAGCCGCTCGCGCCGTAGACCCACGACGTGCGCACGATCCACGAACGGGCGCCGGAACCGAGCACCGCGTCCTCCCCCGCCGCCTTCGTGCGACCGTAGGCGGTGCGCGGACCGACCGTGTCCTCGGGTTCGTACGGTGTGCTCGCGTCACCGGGGAAGACATAATCGGTCGACACGTGCACCAGGGGCACCCGGTGCGAAGAACACGCCGCGGCAAGCACCCGCGGACCGTCTACATTGACCGCGAAAGCCCGCCGTTCGTCGGTCTCGGCGGCGTCCACCGCGGTGTACGCGGCCGCGTTGATCACCAACGGCCGCCGTCCCGCCCCGCGCGCCCGGTCGGCCAGCGCGCCGACCGCCGCGATCACAGCGCCCGCGCTGGTCAGGTCCAGCTCCGCCGAACCCGGCGCCACGATTTCCCGCGATGGCGAGGAAAGCGCGGCGAGATCACGGCCGAGCTGACCCGTTCCGCCTGGTACCAGCACACTCAGCATGTCCCACCTCATTTCCCGGCCACGGCGGCACGGTGCTTGAGCGGTTCCCACCACGAGCGGTGCTCGCGGTACCACCGGACCGTGTCGGCCAGGCCTTGCTCGAACGGCACCTCGGCGCGATAACCGAGTTCGGTGCTGATCTTCGTGATGTCCACTGAGTACCGGCGATCGTGCCCGAGCCGGTCGGGTACCTGTTCGACCCGGTCCCACCCCGCGCCGACCGCCGCGAGCAACCGTTCGGTCAGCTCACGGTTGGTCAGTTCGGTCCCGCCGCCGATGTTGTAGATTTCCCCGGCCCGGCCACGGTCGGCGACCAGTTGGATGCCGCGACAGTGATCATCCACGTGCAGCCAGTCACGGACGTTGAGCCCGTCACCGTACAGCGGAACCCTTGCCCCATCGAGCAAATTCGTGACGAACAGGGGAATGACCTTCTCCGGGAACTGATACGGTCCGTAGTTGTTCGAGCACCGTGTCACGCACACCGGGAGCCCATGTGTGCGATGGAACGCGCGGGCGAGCAGATCAGAAGACGCCTTCGACGCCGAGTACGGCGAATTCGGCTCCAGCACATGGTCTTCCGCCCAGGAACCTTCGGCGATCGAGCCGTACACCTCGTCGGTCGAGACATGCACGAGCTTGCGGACGCCGGCGTTCAGGGCCGCCTGCAACAGGGTCTGCGTACCGAGCACATTGGTCAGCACGAAGTCGGCGGAGCCGGAGATCGATCGGTCCACATGCGACTCGGCGGCGAAATGCACCACCAGCCCGACCCCGGCCAGCAGCCGCGACACCAGCGCGCCGTCGCAGATATCTCCTTGCACGAAACGGAAACGCGGACTGTCCGCCACCGGCGCGAGGTTGGTCAGGTTCCCGGCGTAGGTCAGCTTGTCGAGCACCACGAGCTCGGCGTCCGCCAGCGCCGGGTACGCGCCCGAAAGCGCCTGCCGTACATAGTGCGATCCGATGAAACCCGCACCGCCGGTCACCAGCACCCGCATGGCGCCCGCCTCCCGTTCGTCCGATTACACAACCCGGGCAACGTAGCCCACTCCGCACACGTCTGTAGTAGAGGAAACAGTACTGTGCCATTCGTTACCAATCCGACCACAGTCACGGCTATCCGGCTTGCGTGGCAACCGTTACGCGCTGTTCGGGGTCCGCCTACTTTGGTCGGATTGGTAATCTGGGACCATTCACAACGGATGGGGTCGGGAGGAGCGAGCGTGACCGACGGGGTGACCACCCGCCAGGACGCTGCGGAAGAGCTCAGCTGGCCGCCACCGCCCATTCCTTCGCCCAGACGACGCAAACGCGCGTTCGTCCTCTTCGCACTGCGCAGCGGCAAGGTCATCATCGCTTTCGCCTCGGTCGCCGTGCTGCTGGCGAGCTGGTACGGCTGGCAGTTCATCGGCGACCCGAACAGCGGGCTGGCCACCAGCCAGGTGTTCGAGGACAACGAGTTGCATGCCGTCCCGCTCGACGGCGCGGTCGACATCCTGCTGGTCGGGATGGACAGCAGAACCGACGCACAGGGCAACCCGCTGCCGCGTGAGGTGCTGGATCTGTTGCACGCCGGGGACGCCGACGGCGAAAAGCAGACCGACACGATGATCCTCGTGCACATCCCCCAGGACGGCCGCCAGGCGGTGGCCATCTCGTTCCCCCGCGACTCGTGGGTCGAGTTCACCGGCGGGTACGGCCGGCACAAGCTCAACGGCGCCTTCGTCTACGCCTACAACGACCGGTTCGAGCAGTTGCAGCGCCAAGGCGTCAGCGCCGCCGAGGCCGATCGCCAAGCGAAGATCGCCGGCCGGAAGAACCTCGTCGCCACGCTCGAGAAGTTCATGGGCAAACCGGGCATGATCGACCGGTACGCCGAGGTGAACCTGGCAAGTTTCTATGAGGTCACGAAAGCGCTCGGCGGCGTCGAAGTGTGCCTCAACGGTCCGGTGCACGAGCGCAAGTCCGGGGTGGACCTTCCCGCGGGGCGCCAGACCGTCGAAGGCGTGCAGGCACTGGCTTTCGTGCGGCAGCGTTACGACCTGCCGAACGGCGACCTCGATCGCATCGCGCGGCAGCAGGCGTTCCTGTCCGGGCTCGCCAGGAAGGTGCTTTCGCCGGACCTGCTGGCGAACCCGGCGGAACTCGGCGGTGTGATCAACGCCGTGAAGAAGTCGGTGGTGCTCTCGGACAACTGGGATCTCGTGCAGTTCGCGGCGCAGATGCGCGGACTCGACAGCGGCAGTGTCCGGTTCCAGACCATTCCCGTCGTCGGCCCCGCGACGATCGGCGGCGCCGATGTGCTGCGCGTCGACCCGGCCCAGGTCCAGGAATTCGTCACCGCACTGACCACTGACGGCACCACGGAAAGCCTGGCGCCCACGACAACGACTCCGGCCCCCAGTTCGACGAAAACCCCGCCGAGTTCGGCCAAACGGTCGAGCACCACATCGGCCAGTACGTCCAGCGCACCGCCGTCGAGTGTCACGCCGCCCATCACGGGTGGTGAAGTCGCCTGCGTCAACTGACAAGGTCGCCTAACCTTGTCACCGGAAGCGGGGAGAGCAGGGGGAAAAACGACCTTGGACGACGACGCGGGCAGAAAACCGGCAGGAGCGCGTTCGATTCCGCGGCGAGTGGGGCTGAGCCTGCTCGCGCTGCTGTCGGTCATCGCGCTCGCGGCGACGGGCTACGCGTACCTGACCTATCACGAGGTGCAAAGTGATCTGCGCACCACGGACATCCTCGGTGAACCGGACACCCCTGACGTCAAACCGCCGCCCGCGGACGACGGCGCGGAGGACATCCTTCTCGTGGGGGTGGACGCGCGAACCGATATGCAGGGCAACCCGCTGCCGTTGTCGATGCTGCGGACGCTGCGCACCGAGCAGTCCGGCACGATCAACACGGACACGCTGATCGTCTTACGGGTGCCGAGGAACGGCGCGAAACCCACGGCGATCTCCATTCCGCGGGACACCTATGTGGACATTCCGCACGGCGGCCAGGCAAAGATCAATTCGGTGTACGGCATGGCGAAGGCCACCGCCGCGGCCCAGCTGCACGCGACGGGCCGGCGCGACGCGGCGGGAATCGAGCGGGATTCGGACCAGGCCGGCCGCAAGGCACTCGTCCAGACCATTCAGAACCTCACGCAGGTGCGGATCGACCACTACGCCGAAGTGAACCTGCTCGGGTTCTACCTCATCACCGAGGCGCTCGGCGGTGTCGACGTGTGTCTCAACCATGCCACCGAGGACAAGGATTCCGGCGCGGACTTCACCGCAGGCCGCCACACCGTCACCGGCGCCGAGGCGCTTTCCTTTGTGCGGCAACGCAAGAATCTGCCGCGCGGTGATCTTGACCGGATCGTGCGGCAGCAGGTGTTCCTCGGTTCCGCGCTGAACAAGGTACTTTCCGGCGGGGTGCTGACGAATCCGGCGACGCTGGGGCAGCTGACCGACGCGCTGCGCCGCTCCCTCGTGCTGGACCCGGGCTTCGATCTGCTGCAGTTCGCGGACAAGGCAAAGGGACTGGCGTCGGGCGATATGCGGTTCGAAACGATTCCCGTGATCACCATCAACGGCCGCAGCCCCGACGGGCAGAGCATCGTCCAGGTCGATCCCCATGCGGTGCAGCAGTTCGCCGCGGGCCTGGCCGGTCGCGCGTCCGGTGGTGGCGGCGCGGCAGCGGGCGGACTCGTTCCGGCGGCGCACTCCGCGCGGCCGAACGTCACCTGCGTGAACTAATTTGGGCCTATGAGCCTTACCGAAGCCCTTTTCCGCCGTCTGTCGCCGTCGCGTCCGTTGATCACGCATTACGACGACGCGGCGGGCACCCGGGTCGAACTGTCCGTCGCGACCGTGGCGAACTGGGCCGCGAAGACGGCGAACTGGCTGGTCGACGAGTTCGACGTCGAGCCGGGTGACGAGGTCGCCGTGCGGCTGCCCGCGCACTGGCAGACCGCCGGGGTGCTGCTGGGCGCGTGGTGGTGCGGAGCACACGTGGTCGACCACTCGGACAGCGCGCGGGTGACGTTCGTCGCGCCCGGTGCGCCGGTGTCCGGGGTGACGGCGGTCGTCGCGCTCGACCCGATGGGCCGCGGCCTGACCTCACCGCCACCGGACGGCGCGTTCGACTACCTCGCCGAAGCTCGACTGGCCGGGGACAACTTCCGCCCGCTGGTCCCGATCTCCGGCGACACACCGGCGCTCGCGGGCTCCACTGTGGACGAAGTGCTCGCGACTGCCGGCGACTTCCCCGCCGACGCGCGAGTTCTGTCCACAGTGGAATGGACCGTGCCGGACGGGGTGCTGCGCGGGTTCGTCACCCCGTTGTCCGCCGGTGCGCATCTGGTGCAGGTGTCCAATCCGGACCCCGCGAAGCTGGCCGACCGCCGACGCGCGGAGCGCACGACCGCCGACCTGCTGGACTGAGCAGCCCGGGTCAGGCGTCGACGGGCTGCTCGATCAGGAAAACGAGAGCCACGGCACCGGCAAAGAACCACCAGGCGTCACCGTTCGCGGCAGCCGCGATGATCCCCAGGAGGATCGCCGCGAAAGCCATGATCGGAGTGGCCTCTTCAGCCATGCCTCCAGGGTGCCCCACGCGTCGTGGGCCGGCTGTGTGAAATCGGGCCGAATCCGGGCGGTGCAGGGTGCACCGCCCGGATCGGTCAGCCCTTCAGCAGGGCGCGCGCCATCACCATGCGCTGGATCTGGTTGGTGCCCTCGTAAATCTGGGTGATCTTCGCGTCGCGCATCATGCGTTCCACCGGGAAATCGCGGGTGTACCCGGCGCCACCGAAAAGCTGGACCGCGTCCGTGGTCACCGACATCGCGACATCCGAGGCGTAGGTTTTCGCGGCCGAGGCCAGGAAACCCGACCGGGCGTCACCGCGCTCCGTCGCCGCGGCGGACACGTACACCAGGTGGCGCGCCGCTTCGACCTGGGTGCCCATGTCGGCGAGCATGAACTGCACACCCTGGAATTCCGCGATCGCCTTGCCGAACTGCTTGCGCTCCTTCACATACGCCACCGCCGCGTCGAGCGCGCCCTGCGCGATGCCCAGCGCCTGCGCGCCGATCGTCGGGCGGGTGTGGTCGAGCGTGCGCAGCGCCGTCTTCAAGCCGGTACCCGGCTCACCGATGATCCGGTCCGCCGGAATGGTGCAGTTCTCGAAGTACAGCTCCCGCGTCGGCGACCCCTTGATGCCGAGCTTGCGCTCCTTCGGGCCCACCGAGAAGCCCGGATCATCCTTGTGCACCACGAAAGCCGAGATGCCGTTCGACTTCTTGGGTGCGTCCGGGTCGGTCACGGCCATCACGGTGTACCAGGTCGACTCGCCCGCGTTGGTGATCCACGCCTTCGTGCCGTTGAGCACCCACGTGTCACCATCGAGCCGTGCGCGGGTGCGCATCGAGGCCGTGTCCGAGCCGGCTTCGCGCTCCGACAACCCGTACGAGGCCGACGCGCCCGCCGCGATCTCCGGCAGCACGAGCTTCTTCAAGTCCTCCGACGCCGACAGGATGATCGGCTGCGTGCCCAGCTTGTTCACCGCGGGAATCAGCGAAGCCGACGCGTCGACCCGCGCGATCTCCTCGATCACGATGCACGCCGCGATCGCGTCGGCACCCTGGCCGTCGTACTCCTCGGGGATGTGCACCGCCGAAAAGCCGGACTTCACCAGCGCGTCCCTGGCCTCGACCGGATAGCGCTCCTGCTCGTCCACCTCGGCCGCATACGGAGCGATTTCCTTCTCCGCGAGCGCACGGACGGCGGCGCGCAGCTCCTCGTGTTCCTCGGCCAACTGGTACAGGCCAGGCCCTTCCGACACCGGTGTCACCCCTTTTCGCATGGCACGGAATTCGCCAGTTCAGGTTAGCGCTCGTTCACTGAGTTCGGTGTGATCGGTCGCACTTCAAGCCTATGGTGGAACGATGCCGATCACGTTGCCGGCCCCTGTACCAGGTTCGCTCGATTACCCCGAAGTTCCCGTCGGGGCCATCGTCGCCGGAGCCGCCGCCCGCTGGGGCGAACGGGTCGCGTACCGCCACCACGACCGTCAGCTGACCTTCACCGAGGTCTACCGTGCCGCCTGCCGGTTCGCGAACGCCTTGCGTGCGAACGGTATCGCGCCTGGCGACACGGTCGCGATCCACGCACCCAACTGCCTCGCCTATCCCGTGGCGTACTACGGGATCCAGCTGGCCGGCGCCACCTTCGTGCCCGCGAACCCGTTGCTGCCGCCCGCGGATCTGGCCGCGCAGCTCGCCGATTCCGGCGCCGTCGCGGCGGTGACCTTCGGAAAAGCCGCGCAGACGCTGGCGGCGATCCAGGACCGGACCGCGGTGCGGCTCGTCGTCACGGTCGGCGACGACTTCGACGAGTTCCATGCCGGGCAGCCGGAAACCCCGCCGGACGTGCCGATCGACGTGCACCGCGCGCTGGCGCACCTCGCGTACACGGGTGGCACCACCGGCCGGTCCAAGGGCGTCGAACTGCCGCATCGCAATATCGTCGTCAACGCCTTGCAGTACACGCTGTGGAACAACGGGACCGTGCCCGTCGTGGACCCGGCCGGTGGCCTGACGCTGGATCAGGTCGGCAGCGCCGACGAGTGGCCGGTCCGCCTCGGCACCGGGGTGATCATCAACCTGACCCCGTGGTTCCACGCAATGGGCATCATCTCCGGCGTCAACATGTCCATGCTGACCGGCACGACCGTCGCGCTGCAGGACGGTTTCGAGCCGAGGCGCTATCTCGCCGAGGCCGAACGCCTGCGGATCACGTCGATCGGCGGCGCGCCCGCACTCTTCGCCGGACTGGTGGCCTGCCCGGATTTGGCGACCCGGGACCTGTCCTCGGTGCGCACCCTCGGCTCCGGGGCCGCGCCGATGCCGCATGAGACGACCCGCGCGCTTCATGACCGCTTCCCCGACGCCACCATCGTCGAGGGGTACGGGCTCACCGAGGTCACCTTGATCGCGACGGGCGGACCAGCCTTCCGTTCCGGGATCAGGAAACCGGGCACCGTCGGCGTCCCGGTACCCGGAACCGAAGTGAAGATCGTCGATGCCGACGGCGAACCGTTGCCCGCCGGGGAAAAAGGGGAGGTCTGCGTCCGCGGGCCTCAGGTGATGCCCCGCTACCACAACCGTCCCGAGGAGACGGACGCCACGCTCGTCGACGGATGGCTGCACACCGGCGACATCGGCGTGCTCGACGAGGACGGTTACTTGTCCATTGTGGATCGCAAGAAGGACATGTTGCTGTACAAGGGATACAACGTGTACCCACGGGAGCTGGAGGAGCTGCTGATGGCGCAGCCCGGCGTCCGGCAGGCCGCCGTAGTGGGTCGCCACCGCACGGACGTCGGCGAGTTGCCGGTGGCGTTCGTCGTGCGCACCGACGAAGCCGTGACCGATGAGTCCCTGCTGGCGGCGGTCAACGACAATGTCCTGCCGTACAAGCGAATCCGGGAACTGTACTTTGTGGACGAGATACCGGTGTCCGCGGCGGGCAAGGTGCTCAAACGGGAGCTACGCGCCCGGCTCTAGCTTCTCACGAAGCGCGGAGTCCTTGGCCAGCACCAGCTTTTCCAGCTCAGTCTGGAACGCCGCCATGCGTTCACGCAACGCCGGATCGTGCGCGGCCAGGATGCGAACCGCCAGCAGACCCGCGTTCCGGGCGCCGCCGATGGACACGGTTGCCACCGGGACACCGGCCGGCATCTGCACGATCGACAGCAGGGAATCCATGCCGTCCAGGTATTTCAGCGGTACGGGCACGCCGATCACCGGCAGCACCGTCGCCGACGCGACCATGCCCGGCAGGTGCGCGGCTCCCCCGGCGCCGGCGATGATCACCCGCAGCCCGCGATCGGCCGCCGACGAGGCGTAGTCCAGCATCCGTTGCGGGGTGCGGTGCGCCGAGTACACGCCGACCTCGTAGCCCACCCCGAATTCGTCCAGAGCCTGGCCCGCGGCCTCCAGCGTCGGCCAGTCCGAGTCGCTGCCCATGATCACGCCCACCTGCGCGCTCATCACCGCTCCTTGCCGTGAATGTCGTACCCGTCAAGCCATTCCGCATGCGAGAGCCAGTGCGCGGCCAGCGTCGCCCGTGACCGCAGCTCGGCCAGGTCGTGGCCGGTGAAGTTGACGTGCCCGAGCTTGCGGCCCGGCCGTTCACCCTTCCCGTACAGGTGCACCTTCGCGTCGGGGAACCGCGCGAACAGGTGGTGCAGCCGCTCGTCCGGCCCCATCTGCGGCAACACCGGCGCGCCGAGCACGTTCGCCATCACCGTCGGCGCGAGCAACTCCGTCGAGCCGAGCGGGTAGTCCAGCACCGCGCGCAGATGCTGTTCGAACTGCGACGTCCGCGAACCGTCCATGGTCCAGTGGCCGGAATTGTGCGGGCGCATCGCCAGTTCGTTGATGATCAGCCCGCCGTCGGTCTCGAACAGTTCCACCGCGAGCACACCGACGACGTTCAGCGCTTCCGCGATGCGCAGGGCCAGATCCTGTGCCTCGTCGACCTTTCGCGCGGTCAGGCCCGGCGCCGGCGCGAGCACCTCGGTGTTGATTCCGTTCTCCTGCACGGTTTCCACGACCGGCCACGCCGCGCCCTGCCCGAATGGCGAGCGCGCCACCAGCGCGCACAACTCGCGCCGCATCTCCACCCTGCGCTCGACCATCAACTGCGTACCGGCCGCCAGCAACTCCGGCACCAGCGAGCGCGCTTCGGCGTCGGAATCCAGCATCCACACGCCTTTGCCGTCGTAGCCGCCAGTGGCGGCCTTGAGCACGACCGGCCACGAATGCTCCGCACCGAACTTCAGCACATCGTCCACTTCGGACACTTCGGCGAACGCCGGGCACGGGTAGTCCTCCGCCGCGAGGCGCTCACGCATGATCAGCTTGTTCTGCGCGAAGGCCAGCGCGTCCGGGCCCGGCCGGATCGGGACGTCCGTGTTCAGCGCGATCGCCAGCAGATGCTCCCCCGGCACATGCTCGTGGTCGAAGGTCAGGACGTCGACCGTTTTCGCGAACGCCAGCAGCGCGTCGAAATCCGTGTGGTGCCCGATCGTCACGTCCGCGGCGACCATGGCCGCGGCGTCGTCCTTGTCGGCCACGAGCACGCGCAGCGACTGGCCGAGCGCGATCGCGGCCTGGTGAGTCATCCTGGCGAGCTGGCCGCCGCCCACCATGCCAACAACGGGCAGACCGGTACGTGAATCCACAAGGGATCAGAGTACGGGGCGACGCAGCTCACGGGCGGTGAGGCCGAGGATTCCGGCCACCGCCGCCAGCACATACGCGTTGCCGGCCACCCACCAGCCCCAGCCCCAGCCGAACTCGGCGTCCCCACCGTTCGGCACCACCAGCACCACACAGCTGACGAAGAACACCGTGACCGCGACGGCCCAGACCCACCGCCGCTTCACCATCAGCAACGCGACCAACGGCACCGCCCAGACCCAGTGATGTGACCACGAAATCGGCGAGGCCAGCAGCCCGAGGAAGGCGGTCACCAGCAACGCCGCCAGGTGCTCGCCACGCCTGTACCACCGCCGCACGAGCCACACCGCGGGTACCGCGAGCACGGCCGCGATCAACAGCGCGACCTTCGTCGACCACGGTGCATCGTGCGTCGCCCGGTGCAGCAGGCCGTTGAGCGACTGGTTGAAGGCCCAGTGCACCCCGCCGACCCGGTCGGGGTCGAACGCCGCCCGCGTCCAGTAGGCGATCGCATCGCCCGGAGTCAGCGCGAACATCAACGCCTGCAACACCACGAACGTGCCGAGTGCGCGCAGCCCGTCACGCCACCGGCCGACCACGAACAGGTGCGCGACGAAGATGAGCGGCGTCAGCTTCACCGCGGCCGCGATCCCCACCAGCACGCCGGACCAGCGCGGCCGGGCCAGTACGTCGACCACGATCAGCGCGAGCAGGATCAGGTTGATCTGCCCGAGCGAGAACGTCTTCCACACCGGCTCGAACGCGAGCCCGAACGCGGTCAGCCCGGCGACCGGTAACCATCGCGTGGGCCGCAGGCACACGTACACCACGACGGCCAGAGAAACCACGGACGCCACCGAGATCAGCGCCCAGGCGAGCCCGGCCGGTAACGCGGCCAGTGGCACGAACAGCAACGCGGCCGCCGGCGGGTAGGTGAACGGCAGCGCGACCCACGACGGTAAACCAGCGAGCCGATCCAGCGTGTACAGCGGATCACCGTGCAGGAACGTCAGCGCGCCCGACCGGTACACCGCACTGTCCGCCCCGCCGTGCCAGCCCGCGAGCCAGCCCCACACCCCGAACACCAGCGTGCCGGCGACGAGCAGGCCGATCAGCGCCCGCCCGGGATCAGCGGAGGGTCGGCTCGACACGACGCCGCCGCAGCCGGATCGCCCGCACGGCAAGCACAGCGGCGAGCACGAGTGGCATCAGGATGTAGGCGTTACCCAGCACCGACTCCCAGAACTTCCAGTGCAGCTCGATGTTGCGCCCGTTCGGGAGCACCAGCAGCACGCAGCTGACGAACACCACGATCACCGCGGCAGTACCGAGCCACCGGCGCCACGCCGTCGCCGGGGTGGTCCGCGGTAGCCGCGAAATCAGCAGCACGATCAGCGGCGCCGCCCACACCCAGTGATGCGACCACGAAATCGGCGAGGCCAGCAGCCCGAAAAACGCGCTGACCAGCAACGCGGCCAGCGCTTGGCCACGGCGGTGGAACCGCATCAGCAGCCAGAACGCCGGGATCGCGAGCAGCACGCTGATCCCGATCGCGGCCTTCGACGCCCACGGCGCCAGGTCGGTCACGCGGTTCATCAGGCCGTTGAGCGACTGGTTGCCCGCCCAGTGCACGGGCCCGATCCGGCCGGTGTCGGAGATCGTCTTGGTCCAGTAACGGATCGTGTCGCCGGGAATCAGCACCAGCATGAGCAGCTGCAGGCCGAGGAACGTGACGAGCGCACGCACGGCGTCGGCGCGTTTGCCGGTCAGGAACAGGTGCACCACGAAGATCAACGGGGTCAGCTTCACCGCGGCCGCGACCCCGACCATGATGCCTCCACCACGGCCGCCGCGTGCCGTGACGACGAGGACATCGACCACCACGAGCGCCATCAGGATCAGGTTGATCTGGCCGAGGAAAATGGTGCGCCACACCGGTTCCAGGCACAGCAGCACAACCGAGAACACGAGGGTCGCGCGCGCGGGCGAGGACCACCAGCGAGGCCCGGCCAGCGGTGTCGGCAGCGAACCGATGGTGACCCGGATGACCAGCGCCAGTGCCAGCACGGAAATCGCCGCGAGCACTCCCCACGCGATCTGGGTCGGCAGGATCGCCAACGGCACGAACAGCAACGACGCCGACGGCGCGTAGGTGAACGGCAGCAGCGCCCACCACGGCTCGGGGGCCAGCGTGCTGCCGTCGTACAACGGGTCCCCGTGGAGCAGGGTCAGCGCACCCGCGCGGTACACCGCGCTGTCCACGCCGAGCCGCCAGTCGAGGAGCCAGCCGACGACGCCGAGCCCGATGAACAGCACCGGCCCCGCGGCCAGCAGCAACATCGACCGCGGCCGCACCGAAAGCCGCGCGAGCGAGGTGCGCAACGCCAGGCGCGGCGACGTCCGGAACAACGGCTCGCTGTCCGCCGCGGGCACTGACTGAGTCACCCCACCAGGAAATCACGAAAGCCCAGCGCCCGGCGCACAGCCCCGGGTTCGCGTGCGGGCCTCAGGTCCGGGCAAGGCGATACAGCAGTTCGCACGCCGCCTCGTGGCTACTGGGCAGCCGGACCAGACGGATCCGTGGCCCGCCAAGGTCGTCGAGCTGGTCATCGACCGACAACCGCTCGTGCAGCGCACGCCGCAGCCCGATCGCCTTCGAGGTGATCTGCCCATCCTTCGGCAGCACCGCGACGAGCGTGGACGGGCCGAGCGAGGCGACGGTCTCCCCGCCGTCGAGGACCGCGCGCAACGCTTCGCCGAACAGGATCGTCCCGGTCACCCGCTGCCAGCCGGCCAAAGTGGACAGATCGAGATTGACCACCAGCAGCGTGTGGTCCTCACTGACCGACCGTCCGGCGAGCTGGGCCTGGCGGTAGATCTCGCGCAGGCGCGTGCGCAGGTACGCCGCGGTCGGCAGTCCGGTGAGCGAATCGACGACCTCCAGGTGCGCGAGCTGGTCCATCGCCACGTCGGCCCACGCGAGCGCGGTCACCCGCAGCAGCCGGGCCGGGATCGCGTCGACGTCGGGCGAGACGAACCCGTCTTCGGCGGCGGGGTCATCGAGCACGGCGCAGAACGCGGCGAGATCGTTCAGCACTTCGGCGAGCCCGGCACCGGTCGCCGCCCGCGCCCTGGCGAGCCCGGCCAGCGGGATTTCCGTCCCGCCGCCCCTGATCGCCGCCGCGCACACCGCGTCCACCTCCGGCAGCGCCCAATCGCTCGGAAATCGCCATCCCGCAGCGAGACTCGCGGTTCGCCATTTCGCTCGCAGCGCACGCAGGGAGCGATCGGTTTCCGGGTCGGTGAGCGCACCGCGCGGGCTCCAGCTCCACTGCCGGGAATCCTCCCCGCCACTGGCCGGTACATCCACTCGCGACCGTCCTTTCGCTCCGTCCTGCACCTGGGTGACGCGGTTACCACAACGCCGTGACGGGAAATCCAGTGACGTCGTTGCACCCTTGGTGTTATCCACGACCCCGGAGGGTGACCCAGGCGACAACGTCCGTCACACTGGCCAGTGCGCGGCGTCAAGATTCATAGGCGGTGCGGGGGCCGTCGTTACAAATGCCTGGACAGAAGGAGACCAGTGTCCACCGTTCCTGCGGATTTCGACGAAAAGAGTGACGCGGAACTGATCGCCGCGGTCCGCAACGGGAATCTCGCCGCGTACGGCACCCTTTACGAACGTCACGTCGGTGCCGCCTACAACCTGGCCCGGCAGCTGGCCCGGTCGAAGGCCGAGTCCGACGACCTGGTCTCGGATGCGTTCGCGAAGGTGCTCGACACGCTGCGCGCGGGCAAGGGTCCGGACTCCGCCTTCCGCGCCTACCTCCTGACCGCGCTGCGGCACACCGCGTACGACAAGACGCGCAAAGACAAGCGGCTGGACCTCAACGACGACATGACCACGCTCAGCGGTGCCGGTGGCGCGGCGACCGAGGCGCTGACCGTGCCGTTCTCCGACACCGCCGTCGCGGGCCTGGAACGCACGATGGCCGCCAAGGCGTTCGCCCGGCTGCCCGAGCGGTGGCAGGCCGTGCTGTGGCACACCGAAATCGAGGGCCAGACCCCGGCCGAGGTGGCACCGCTGTTGGGCCTGACTGCGAACGGCGTGTCCGCGCTCGCCTACCGTGCCCGCGAGGGGCTGCGGCAGGCGTACCTGCAGGTGCATCTGGCCGAGACCTCCGCGGAACGTTGCCGCGCGACGGCGGACCGGCTCGGCGCCTGGACTCGTGACGGTCTGTCCAAACGGGAGCGTGCACAGGTCGAGGCGCATCTCGACGAGTGCGACCGGTGCCGCGCGCTGGCCGCCGAACTCGCCGACGTCAACGGGGCGCTCCGTGCTGTCGTCGCCCCGATGGTTTTGGGCGGCGCGGTTTTCGCGTATCTCGCGGCTTCAGGTGCGAAGGCGACCGCGGCGACCGCGACGGTGGCCGCCGCGTCCGCCGGTTCGGCCGGTGGCGCCGCGAGCGTGGCCGCCGCCGGGCCACGGCAGTTCCTCGGGGTCGCCGCATCCGGCGTCGCGATCGCCGCCGCGGTCGCCGTCGCGCTGGCCGCCGGTGGCGGCAACCAGGAGATCCCGGCGGCCGCTGCCGTACCGGCGCCGCCCGCGGCCGTCGCCCCACCGCCCGCACCGGCTCCCGCTCCGGCACCGCCACACGCGGCACCGGCACCGCCGCCTGCCGCACCACCGGTCGCCCCACCGCCGGCACCGGTCGTCCCGGCTCCCCCGGTCGCGCCCGCGCCTGCCCCGGCGCCGGCTCCCGCCAAGCTCAGCGCACAGGCACCGGCCGAGGGCATCGAGCTCGAACCCGGTTCAGGCACGCCGGTCGAGCTGCCGATCACCGTGCGGAACGACGGCGGCAGCGTGTCCGACCCGGTGTCGGCGTCGCTGAACCTGCCGCCCGGCGTGCGCGCCGTGGGTCCCGGCGGCGGTGGCGGCACGGTCGCCGCGCGCGGTTTCACCCCGCAGGCGGCCGAACCGGCAAGCGGCCCGATCAGCGTCGACTGCCCGCCCGGTAGCGGCACGGTCACCTGCTCCACGAGCAGCGGGCTGCAGCCTGGCGAGACCGCGGTGCTGAAATTCCGGCTGCTCGCCGACCCCGGCGCCCAGCCGGGAGAGGTGACCGGAACCGTCATGGCCGGCTCCGCGATCCGGGTGTCGATCAGCGTGCCGGTCAGGGTCACTCCGCTGCCCGCCGACGGCGTGGGCCTGGCCGTCGAGGCGAACTGGAACTCGCCATGGCCGTGGGTCGGCCCGGCCTGGCTGAGCGTGGATGTCACGAACACCGGCCAGAGCACCAAACCGGCGACCGTGACCGTCGACCAGCCCGCTCACGTGGTGCTCGGCAGCTTCCACGCGAACTGCGCGCCGGGCGGGACCAGCCCCTGTACGAGTGACAAACCGCTGGCGCCGGGAGAACACCTGAGGCTGTGGTTCGTGGCGGACCGGTTCGACCACGACGAGACGATCACCGTCACCGCGACGATCGGCACGGCGACCCAGTCGCAGATGGTCCAGCGCGGGTGCTGGTCCTGGGGTGCCCCGTTCTGCCGCCCTGCCGTACCACCGGCGCCACTGCCGCTCCCCACGACCACGACGACTACTTCCGAGCCACCGAGCTCGACCTCCAGTACGTCGAGTTCGCCTTCCACACCGACGACGACCGCCACGACGTCGTCATCCGAACCGGCCACCACGACCACGACGAATAGCAAGCCGGAGAAACCCGGAAGGCCGTGGTGGTGGCTGCCGTGGATTCCACGGTGACCGGGCTGCGGAATATTTCCACCGAATGATTCCGGGCCTGGTCGTGCTGGTTTTCCGCGGCGCTGCTCGGTTGCCCGGAATCGGACGAACCAGGCCAACGGGCCGCCTGACCAGCAACGGTTTACCCGACGTCCGTACACTGCGGTCGTGACCGTTGTGGAAAGCGTGCTGTCGCATACTCCGGAGTCCGTGCGCTCGGTGTTGATCAAACATCGGGAACTGCTGAAATTCGGCATAGTCGGTGGCACGACATTCGTCGTCGACAACGGTGTGTGGTACTTGCTCAAACTGAGCGTGCTCGAAGACAAACCGACCACAGCGAAAGCGATCGCGATCATCGTCGCGACGATCGTGTCGTATGTCCTGAACCGCGAATGGTCGTTCCGCACACGCGGCGGCCGGGAACGCCATCACGAGGCGGCGCTGTTCTTCGTGATCAGCGGGCTCGCCGTGGTGGTGAACCTGATCCCGCTGCTCGTGTCCCGCTACGGGTTACACCTCGAGGTGCCGAACGTCAGCCGATTGGTCCAGGAGACGGCCGACTTCCTCAGCGGGTCGATCATCGGCATGCTGCTCGCGATGGTGTTCCGCTTCTGGGCCTTCAAGAAATGGGTGTTCCCCGACGAGCTCGGCCAGCGCCGCCGCGACCTGACGCTGCGGCGCTAAGCAGGCCGCGCGAGTTGAGCGTTGGGAGCGCGCGAGTTGAGCGTTGCGCGCGCCGGGAACGCGCAACTCGCGCAGCGGGAACGCGCAACTCGCGCGGGGCCGGGTCGGGTTCCGCCACCCGCGCCCGCCACGCAAGTCACTTTGAAGCAGTCTCTAGCGCGGCACCCGCTCCGACGGCCAGCGCACCTCGCGGACGTCACCGGGGCTGGGCACCCGCAGGAACAGGCTGAACACCGCCGGCCGCCGGCTCGACAGCTCCAGCCGCCCGCCGTCCGCCTCCGCCAGCGCACGCGCCAGCGCGAGGCCGACGCCCGTCGATCCGCCACCGGAGAACCCGCGCTCGAACACGTGCGGGACCAGCTCGTCGGGAATGCCGGAGCCGTTGTCGCTGACCTCGACCACCACCGTCCCCTCGGCGTCACCGCGCCGCGCGGCGAGGGTCACCGTGCCGGCGCCGTGGCGCAACGCGTTGTCCAGCAACACTCCGACGACCTCCCGCAACCGTCCCGGGGTGGCCCGCGCGATCAGGCCGTCGCCGATTCTCAACCGCAGGTTCCGGCCCTCGGCGCGCAGCAACTGCCGCCACTCCTGGGCGACTTCCGGCAGCGTGGCGCCCAGCTCGACCGGTTCCGCGTCGACCTCGCTCGCCGCACGAGCCGCCGCGAGCAGTTCCTCCAGTGCTTCGGAGAGCCGCTCGGCCTGCTCCTGCGCCGCTCGCACGTCCTCGGCGACATCACTGTCCTCGACGATCGTGAGCGAGTCGAGCCGCAGTTGCAACGCGGTGAGCCTGCTGCGCAGCTGATGCGACACGTCGCCGACGAGCTGCCGTTCCCGCTGCACGAGCTGGGCCAGCGCGGTCCCCGACGTGTCGAGCGCCTCCGCCACCATGTCGAGCTCGCCGACCCCGTACCGGCTGGGGTCTGGGCGGAAGTCGCCGCCGCCGAGCTTCGCCGCGCGTTCGGCGACGTGCCGCAGCGGCCGGGCCAGCCGGCGGGCGGTGACGGTCGCGACGATGGTGCCGATGCTCACCGACAGCACCACCAACAGCAGCACGGCCAGGGTGACGGTGGTCTGCCGGGACCGGGTCGGACCGGCGGGCGTCGCGAGCTCGAGAGTGCCATCGCGGGCCAGCTGCACCCGCGCGGTGACCACGTCGCTGCCCGGGTCCTCCCCCTCGGTCTGCGGCGGCCGGCCAGGCAAGCGCACGGTCAGCCGGCCGCCCGCCGGGATGGCGACCGCGACCTTGGCCAGCTCGTCGCCGGTCAGCGCACCATCGGCGAGGTCGGTGTCGAGTGTCGCGGCGATCTGCGAGGCGCGGGCGCCCAGGTCCTCCGTGGTGATGCTGTCCACGAGCTTCCAGGCCGTGATCCCCAGCGGGATGCCGAGCGCCGCCGCGGTCACCGCGACGGCCAGCAGAATGGCCAGCAGGATCCGGCGTCGCACGGTTATTCGGTGTTGAACCGGAAGCCGACGCCGCGCACCGTCGCGATGCGCCGCTCGCCGTCACCCGAGTGCACCACGGCACCCTTGCCGTCGCTGGTGACCGAGAGCTTGCGGCGCAACCAGGACATGTGCATGTCGAGCGTCTTCGAGGTTTTGGACTCCAGCTCGTTCCACACCTCGGCGAGGATCTCGTCACGGCTGACGACCTGGCCCGCGTGGCTCATCAGCACCCGCAGCAGCTCGAACTCCTTGTTGGCGAGCTGGATCTCGCGGCCTTCGACGGTGACGAGCCGGGCGCCGAGGTCCATCCGGACGCCCGCGACTTCGAGCACCTCCGGCGCGCGGCGGCGCAGCAGCGCCCGGATGCGGGCGAGCAGCTCGGCCAGCCGGAACGGTTTGGCGACGTAGTCGTCGGCGCCCGCGTCGAGGCCGACCACGAAATCGACCTCGTCGGTGCGTGCGGTGAGCATCAGCACCGGCAGCTCGGTGCCGCTCGCACGCAGGCGGCGGCACACCTCGAGCCCGTCCATGCCGGGCAGGCCGAGGTCGAGCACGAGCAGGTCCACGCGATGATCCCCGGTCGCCTCCAGCGCTCTCGGCCCGTCTTCCACGACCTGGACCTCATAGCCCTCCCGCTGCAACGCGCGTGACAGCGGTTCCGCGATCGCCGGATCGTCCTCGGCGAGTAACACCATGCTCACCTGGCCAACTCTACGACCGGCGCCCGTGAAACCATCGTCGCGTGGCCAGCTACTCAGCGGATCTCATGCTCGCGGGGCGTCTCGCCGACGTCGCCGACACGATCACCACCGCCCGGTTCCGTGCGCTCGACCTGTCGGTGCGCAGCAAACCCGACCGCACACCGGTCACCGACGCCGACACCGCAGTGGAGGACGCGGTGCGCTCGGTGCTCACGGCGGAGCGACCCGCCGACGCCGTCGCCGGTGAAGAACGCGGCGGTTCCGGCTGGTCGGCGGGGCGGACCTGGATCCTCGACCCGATCGACGGCACGAAGAACTTCCTGCGCGGCGGGCCGGTGTGGGCGACGCTGATCGCCCTCGTCGAGGACGGCACGCCCGTGGTCGGCATGGTGAGCGCGCCGCTGCTGGGCCGCCGGTGGTGGGCCAGTCTCGGCGAGGGCGCGTGGCTGCGTGACGTGACGGGCGAGCGGCGGATTGCGGTTTCCGGGGTGTCGTCGCTATCGGACGCGTACCTGTCGACGACGCACTTGAACTCGTGGGCCGAGTACCACTCGCGGGAGGCGTATCTGGCGCTGAACGACGCGTGCTGGGAAACCCGTGCCTTCGGGGATTTCTGGCACCACTGTCTGGTGGCGGAGGGCGCGATCGATCTGGCCGCGGAGGCGATCGTGAACCCGTGGGACGTCGCGCCGATGCAGGTACTGGTGACGGAGGCCGGCGGGCGGTTCAGTGATCTGGGCGGCGAGGTCCGGTTCGACGGCGGTTCGGCGCTGTCGTCCAACGGGCAGCTGCACGACGCCGCGCTGGAGATCTTGAAGTCAGCGGGCGGGTAGCAGCCCGAGCGCGCCGCGGGCGACCTGTGACCAGGCGAGCCGGCCGAACAGGTAGTGGCACGCGACCTGTTCGTTGGTGAAGCGCGCCCAGTCGTAGCGGTTGCCCTGCTCGCGCCAGAAGACTTCCCACACGGGGTCTGGATCGTCGACGCGCAGGAGGCACCAGGCGTTGTCGGCCTCGGCGCCGACCGAGATGACCTCGGGTGGTACGCCGATGGACTCCAGCCAGCGCGCGATCGATTCGACGTTCACTGCCCCTCCTCGATGGCCAGGTAGCCCATGGCGACCAGCTCGCCGGCGGAATACAGTGCGCGGTAACGGATTCCGCCGCCGGGCTGACCGAACCAGGGTGCCGACACCGCTGTCCACAGTGGAGTGTCCCGCAGCACGCGGTAGCACTGATATTCGGTGTCCACTGTGGACGGAGGCAGGGAACGCCTGGCGTACCACGTGCCTTGGGGCGCGAAGACCCGGCCGTCCGGGCCGCCGAACCGGTCGAGCATGGTGCCTGCGGGGAGGATCTCGGGTTCGCCGGCTTCGTAGCCGCCCTCGGGATAAAGCTCGCCGGGCGGCCAGGCGTATTCCGGCGTGGAGTCGCGGACACCGGCGAGGAACCTTCGATCCCAGTCGCGTCGATCCATCTCGCCGAGTGGCTCGTACCCACGGAACAGCCCGGCGGGTGCGTCGGTGGC
>NZ_WMBA01000016.1 GCF_009707865.1 Amycolatopsis pithecellobii | reverse complement strand
TGTCCCTGCCCACCCACGACCCCGCCCGGCTGATGGACATCGGCCGGCGGCTGAAGAGCCTGCGCGAAGAGGGCGTGCTCGTGGTCGGGTCGGGCTACATGACACACGGGGTGCCGTTCCTCACCCGGGATCAGTTCGTGCACAACGTCGTGCCGTCCTGGTCGTCCGACTTCGACGCCTGGGCGGCCCAAGCCCTTGCCGGCGGCGATGTCGATACCTTGGCGAACTACCGCAGCCTGGCACCCGGGGTGCGCTTCGCGCACCCTTCCGCCGAGCACTACACACCGCTGTTCATCACCCTCGGCGTCGCCGCCGACGCCGAGGCGCCCGTCGACACAGCGATCGAGGGCTACCGGTTCGGGCTGTCCAAGCGATCCTTCCAAGTAGCTTGATCAACACCGGCCCGCTCGACATGGCTGCAGGAGCCGGTTGTGGACGCGTCGATCCGGGCAGGGCGGCCTCGCCTACGCTCAGGTGGCTTCGGCGGGTTGCCAGTAGCCGGCCGGGGTGAGCACGGAGGCGAGCGCGTCCGCAACGGCCGTGGCGGGGTCGCCGGGTGGGCGTGCCCAGCGCGCCAGCACATGCCCGTCCGGGCGGACGAGCACCGCTCCCCCATCGTCCACTTCGTACAGTTCCTGCCAGTAACCGGGATCACCGGCATCGACGAAGTCACCGGGTTCGGCATCAGCCGTCGGCCGCGAGTGAATTCCGTGCACGCGCAACGTAAGCCCCGGCGGGACGACGCCGGCCCGCCAGGGCCGGGCGTCGCCTGCGGCGAGCACGGTCCATTCGCCGGTCACAAGGTCGACCGTGCTCACCCCACGACGCGATCCGTCGGCGGCGTCGAGACGTGCGTGCGGAGCGCGAGCCCCGGGCCGGGCCGTCATGCGGTACTCGGTGATCGTGGAATCCTTCGCCGGTGACCCATCGGCGACGACGGCCTCGCCTCGGTAAACGTGTCCGAACTGCTGCCCGAGCGAGTGAAACTGCTCGCGCGTGCGCTGCAGGTTCGCGTGGATGCCGGCTCGCAGTCCGGCGCCTTCCGGCGAACCGAGCAGGGCAAGGGTTTCCGGGGCGTTGAGGAACGCACTGGCCTCCTGCAACTGTTCGGCGTTCAGCATGGACTGGGTGGCGTTGAAGACCGCGACGGGGCGGCGCTCGGCCTCATAGGTGTCGAGCAAGGCGTCTCCGGCGAGCCCACGGAGGACGTGATCGACTTTCCAAGCGAGGTTGTGCCCGTCCTGAATGCCGCTGTTCATACCGAAACCGCCGGTGGGCGGAAATCGGTGCGCGGCATCGCCGACGAGGAAGAGCGGCCCGTTGCGGAACCGCTCGGCCACCCCCATGTCGAGCGACCACGTCAGCCGTGCCCGCAAGTCGATCTCGAGCTTGTCGTCACCCACCGCGTCCCGGATGACGGCCTCGCATCGTTCGGGACCGTAGTCGTCCTCGGTCTCACCATCGCCGAGGTCGATCGAGTACACCCAGCGCCGCGCGCCGTCGAGCGTGATGAGAATGCCCTGGGTCTTCGGATTGTGGACGAACCACAGGATGTGCGGCCGGCGGTGGGTGAACGGTGTCAGGTCCGCGAAGAAGTAGAGATTCAGCATGCGCCCCAACGGAACCGATCGTTCCATCCGGATCCCCGCGAGCCGCCGCATCGGACTTGACGCCCCGTCGGCCGCGATCACGTAGCGTCCCCGGGCCGTGGCTCGCGCCCCTCCAGGGCCCAGCACGTCGACCTCGCCGAGCACGCCGCCGCCGCTGCCCACCGCCCGGTAAGCGACCACCTCGTGCCCCTGCGAGATCGTCACGGTGTCGAGGTCGGACACCGCGGCGAGCAGGCGCGCCTCCACGCGGTCCTGCGGGCAGCTGCAAAGGGTCTCCGGCGCGCAGCGTTCGGCGGTCACGTCGTCGACGTAGGGGATGGTGGCGAAGTCCTCGGCGCCGATCTCGGTGACCCAGCCGAAGGTCGTCGCGAGGTCAGGGGGCAGCCCGTCGGCGCGCACGGCCTCAGCGAGCCCCCAGGAGCGAAACAGCTCCATCGTGCGCCCGTTGACCACGTGCGCACGGGGCTGGTCCGAGGGCCCGGCGCGACGCTCCAGCACCCGCACCTTCGCACCGGCGCGACCGAGTTGTAATGCGGTGGCCAGGCCGACCGGGCCGGCACCGACGACCAGCACGTCGAACACGGACTGTGGGCCGAGGGCTTGGGACATCGTCATCCTCCGGATTGTCGAAGGGAAATCCGCGTGGCGGACGAACCCGGGCCGCGCGACGTCCGAACGCTACGAGGGCATTGACTTCAAGTCAACCCACCTGTCTCATTATGTTGATTCCCAGTCAATCCAGCTCGTGACGAGGAGGTCCGGATGGTCAAGGTGGTCGTGATCTGCAAACGGAAGCCCGGTGTTTCCCTCGGGGAGTTCAACGAACACTGGCGGACGACACACGCTCGGTTGGTGACCCGGCTCGCCACCACCCTGAACGTTGGCCGGTACGTGCAGAGCTACCGGGGTGGCAGCGAAGCGATCGCCCGCTTCGTCGAGGAGCGCGGGTGGAGCAACGGCGATTACGACGCCATCACCGAATTGTGGTTCGACAGTGCGGAAAGCCTTGCCGCGGCATTCAGTTCCCCGGAGGGATTGGCTGCGCTCAAGGAACTTCACGAAGACGAAGCACGGATCGTGGACATGCCCAGTGTGCTCGCGTGGGTCACCGAGGAGAACGTCGTACTCGACAAGACGAAGGGTGCGTGATCAGGTGAAATCCCCGGACATCGACGCCCTGATCGTCGGGGCGGGCCCGGTCGGCCTGTCCACCGCCCTGCAGCTCGGCAGGGCCGGCGTGCGCACGCTGCTCGTCGAACGGCACGCCGGTCTCGCTCACCATCCGAAGGCCGTCGGCGTGCACGCCCGCACCATGGAACTCTTTCGCCAGTGGGGTATCGCCGAAAATGCCCGTGCGGTCGGCCTCCCGCTGGAGCGCACCCTCGCGGTCGCCTGGCTCACCCGGCTGACCGGGATAGAGCTCGGGACGCTCCATTTCGCCGAGGATGCCGAGAAGATGGCCGAGTTCGCCGGGCAGAGCCCGGAAGCTCCACTGTTCGCCCCACAGGACCGGATCGAGCCGATCCTCCTCGATGCCGCCCGGCATGCGCCGTCCGTCGAGATCCGGATGTCCACCACCGTGAGCGCGATCGAGCAGGACGAAGGCGGGGCCACTGTGGTGCTCGAACCCGCCTCCGGTTCCCCGGTCACCGTCCGGGCTCGTTACGTGATCGCCGCGGACGGAGCACGGAGCCGCACGCGGGAACGCCATGAGTTCGGGGAAGTAGCCGACCAACCATACGGCGAATCGGTCAACGTCTACTTCCGGGCCGACCTCGACGAGATCACCGCGGGCCGCCCCTACCTCCTCTGGTGGATCGTCAACCCGGATGTCCAGGGCGCCTTCTGGCCCGTGGATACCGAGGGCAGGTGGATCTTCAACTTCGAAGGCGACCCGGACCGCCCCGACGATCACTTCGGCAAGGACTTGTGCACCCGGCTGATCCGGGAGGCGGCCGGCGCCCCGGACCTGGACATCGAGTTGCTCAACGTGCTGCGCTGGCGCCACGAGCAGGCCGTCGCGCGGCGGTGGCGGAGGGGGCGCATCCTGCTCGTCGGCGACGCGGCCCACCGGTTCCCGCCGCACGGTGGCTTCGGTATGAACAGCGGGATCCAGGATTCGGCGAACCTGGCATGGAAGATCGCCGCGGTCGTACGTGGCGAAGCCGGGGAAGAACTGCTCGACACCTACGAAGCCGAGCGCAAGCCCGTGGCCGAGTACAACTCCCGGCAGGTCATGCTCAACACCGAGCGGATGCAGGATACCGGCTGGCTGACGTCCGATCCCAGCGTCCTCTCCGACATCGAACTGCCGTCCGGCGAGCAGGCCCGCCGCCGCTTCGCCGAGGCGATTCCCGCGCAGCGCGAACAAATCCACTCGCAAGGGCAGCAGTTCGGCCGGATCTACACCAGCCGGGCGGTCGTGCCGGACGGGACGACCGCCGTCGAGTCCGGAGTGGAGCGTTACCACCCGACCTCGCACCCAGGGGCGCGCCTGCCGCACGTGTGGCTCACCGGCGGCGCGGGCCGGCTGTCCACAGTGGATTTGACCGGCCACGGCTTCGTGCTGCTGAGCCGCGGGCCGGGCACCGGCTGGGCGACGGCGGCGAAGCAAGTCAGCGCGCGGCTCAACGTGCCCATCGAGGCTTACGAGCTGGGCGAAGGAGGCGATCTGTGTCCCGATGACCCGCGGGATCTCGAGGTGCTGGAAATCCCGCCCGCGGGGGCGGTCCTGGTGCGCCCTGATTCGCACGTCGGTTACCGGGCACTCGGCGAACCCGACGACCCGGTGGGCGAGCTGGCCGCGGCCATGCGGACGATCCTGCACCGCAGCTGACCGTTTCTCAGTCGCGAAGGACGGTGAGGTCGATCCGGGTTTCCGGATCCAGGATCGTCGCCGATTCGAGCGCCGAGTCCAGCGAGCTGAACAGCATCTCGACGATCCGCTCCCGCGGGAATTTCCGATCGACGAGCCAGCGTGACACAAGATCGTCGTGAAATGCCTGCCAGGCACGCACGACGAGCTCGACGGCGGGCGAAGGATCGTCCAGCCCGATCATCCGCAGCACCGAACGTGCGCCGTCCCAGCGGGCCGCGTCGAAGACCTCACGGACCCGCGGGTCGGCCACCAGCGCGCTGCGCATCGGACCCAGCAACGTGTGCGGGCGCATCTCGAAGTAGTCAATGTGGCGGTCCAGCGCCTCCCTCACGGCGGCGGCGGGAGGCAGGTCTTTCGTACCGGAGTGCACTATGCGCATCTCGCCCGCGATCGACCGCACGACCTCGATGAAGAAGCCACGCTTGTTGGAGAAGTAGTGGAACGGCAGCCCGTGCGCGACTCCGGCACGCTTGGCGATGTCGGTCAGCGAGACCTCGTCGTACGGCTGCCGGCCGAAGGCCTCCCGGCCCGCGGCCAGCAGCCGCTCACGCCGCGTCGGCTGCTCGGTGCGCTCCGCCATGGGCACACCTTACGAGGCGTTCGACGAGACAAGCGGCGCACTCCGATGTCAGCCACGATCGGCCTCGGTTTCGTGGCATATTTACGGCGCCGGGCGCGGGAGAACGGCCAACGCGGTCTCGGCGATGCTGCGCAACGAGGCCTCGCTCTTATCGGCCTTGCCCAGTGCCTCGATCCCACGCAGGACCGCCAGCAGCAAGCCGGCCAGTGCGCGCGGGTCGGCCTCCGGGTCGATGTCGCCGTGCCGCTGCGCCTTTTCCAGACACGCCACGAAAAGATCTTCGAGGAATTCGAAGGTGCGCAGGGCGTGGGCGGCCACGGCCGGGTCCTGGCCGGCGAGTTCCGAGGTGCCCCTGGCCAGCAGGCAACCGCGATGCTCGACGTCCGCCGCGGTGTCGGCAGCCACGGCGCGCACGTGTGCGCGCAGCCGCTCGAACGCCTCGGCATCCGGGCCGGCCAGGGCCTGCTCGACCTGTTCGCTGATGTCGGCGCAGTAGCCCTCGAACACCCGCAGGAACAGCTGGTGTTTGTCGCCGAAGGCGCCGTACAGGCTGCCCTTGCCGAGGGCGCCTACGTGTTCATCACCGGACGACGGCAGGCCGAACTGGACGCGGCGGTCCGCGAGCTCGGCCCGAATGGCGAGGGCATCCGGACCGACTCGTCCGACCTCGCGGACCTGGATGCGCTCTACCGGACGATTCAGCAGCGCAAGGCCCGGATCGACGTACTGGTCGCCAACGCCGGCGGTGGAGTGGCCGGTCCACTGGCCGAGGTGACCGAGGAGGCGTTCGACAAGACCTTCGACACCAACGTGAAAGGGGTGCTGTTCACCGTGCAGAACGCATTACCGCTACTGGCCGAAGATGCCTCGGTGATCCTGACCGGCTCGACCACCTCGCTGCGACCAGGACCGGGACTCGGCGTCTACTCGGCAACCAAAGCAGCAATCCGCAACCTCGCACGGTCCTGGATCATCGAACTCGGGGCGAGCGGGGTCCGGGTCAACGTGTTGAGCCCAGGACCGACGAACACGCCCGGCCTGCTCGGCCTGGCCCCCGCCGGGCAGGAACAGGCACTGCTCGACGCGCAGGCCGCGGAAGTACCACTCGACCGGGTCGCCGATCCGGCCGAGATCGCCAATGCCGCGATCTTCCTGGCCACCGACCAGTCGAGCTTCGTCAACGGCGTCGAATTCTTCGTCGACGGCGGCCAGGCGCAGATCTGAAGCTCCTCGCCACCCGGCCGCCTTACCAGGGAAGCGGTTCGGCGAAATTCGGTGGGCGGTTCTCGACTTGGGCGGTGAGCGCCTCTGCGAGGTCGGGTCCGAAGAAGCTCATGCCGATTTCGGTATCGCGACGGGTGCAAGTCGTCGATGGGCATGGCTGATCTTCTTTCCGTGTTTCGTGTCGTGGCGGGGCAACCAGATCTCCTCGGCGCGTTTGAACGAGGGTTCGACCAGACCACGGCGGCGGAGATCGCCGTCCGGGCCGGTGTCAACGAGCGCACCCTGCAGCGAGCGTTCGACGATCTGCGCACCCTCTCCACGACTGTCCTATCAGGACAGACGCAGGCCGGGAGCTGAAGCGGCATCCAGCGCACGACCGCGCTCCCAGCTGCTCTCGGGCGACCGGCGGCTCACAACTCCAACGGGGGCACGCCCAAGCCGCCGGCGACGTGGCCTTCCAGCAGGCTCAGCAGAATGCTGACGTCGCGCCGGGCGAGGGCGGCCTGGTACTCCGCGAACAGCTCCTCGTGCCGCTCGACCAGGCCCTCGCGACCGCGTTTCAGCGCGTTGGTCGCGTGCAAGGCCAGCTCGATCTGGTCGCAGATCTGCGCATAGCTGGTCATCAGCCGCTGGTTGCCCGAGGCGGTGACGAGTGCTTCGTGGAACTCCCGGTCGGCTGAGACCATGGCCACCGGGTCATCCGCGTCGACCGCGTCCCGGAGCCGGGAAAGCGCTTCCGCCATCCCACCGGACCCCGCGTTCGCCCCGACGGCCAGCCGGCTCGCCAGCCCCTCGAGTGCGATGCGCACGCCCGCGAGATCGACCAGGTCCCGGGCGGTGAAGCTCGCCACCGCATAGGACCTGTTCGGTTTTTTCACCACGAGGCCGGACTGTTCGAGCGCCCGCAGCGCCTCCCGCACCGGGGCCCGGCTCACCTCCATCCGGGCCGCCAGCACCGAGTCGCGCACAGCCTCACCGGGAGGCAGCTCTCCCGAGAGGATCGCGTGCCGCAGCTGTTCCCGCACGGTCTCGACGAGACTGCCGGCTCGTACGGCCTGGATCGTCATCGGCTTCTCCCAGTATTGACGACTGTCGACACTCCTTATAGCATACCCGACCATTGGCGACTGTCGACAGTTTGCCGCCGGTCGTACTCGCTCAAAGATCTGGAGGCCGCTGGTGTCCTACCCCTCTGACAGGCCCTCGCTCCGTAACCGGCTACTGGAAGGTCCCGTACTGGGCACCTTCGTCAGCGTCGGTCACGCTGCAAGTGTGGAAATCCTTGCCACACAAGGGTTCGAAGCTGTGTGTATCGACGCCGAACACGCAGCGCTCGGCCCTGCGGAGATCGAGTCGCTGATCCGCGCGTGCGACGTGTCCCGCGTGCCGAGCCTGGTGCGGGTCTCCGGGGTCGGCGCGGAGATCAGCCGCGCACTCGACTCCGGCGCCCGAGGCGTCGTCGTCCCGCGGGTGGAGACAGCGGAGGAAGCCGCCGCGGCGGTCGCGGCGGTGCGGTATCCACCGGCCGGCACCCGCGGCGCGGGACCGGGACGCGCATCGGCGTACGGCTCGGCGCTCCCCCGCTACCTGGAGACGGCCAACGACGACACCGTGTTGGTCATCCAGGTCGAGACACGACGTGGCGTGGACAACGCCGAGGAGATCGCCGCTGTCGAAGGCATCGACGTGGTCTTCGTCGGGCCCGGCGATCTGGCTGTGTCGCTCGGTGTTCCGGGTGGTTCGCCCGCGCACAGTGCCGCGGTCGAGCGAATCATCGGCGCCGCCACCGCGGCCGGCGTGCTGACCGGGATCTTCTGCCTCGACAGCGCACAGGTGGAGCGGTGGGCCGGCGCGGGAGTTCGCTTGTTCCTGCTGGGCGGCGACTTGTTGTTCCTGGGCAGCACAGCGTCCACTGTGGCCAGTGACGCCCTGCGGAGGCTCGCGACGGTGAAGGCGGCGACGGCGTGAGCGATCTGGTCATCCGTACCGACGGGCTGCTGGCGGTCGAACCCGCGGACGTGGCGGTGCTCGAGAAAGCCGGCCTGCGCTACCGGGAGGTCACATGCCTCACCGAGGAGTCGCTGATCGAGAACTGCGCCGATGCGGCCGGACTGCTCGTCCTTCGCGAGCCCATCACCGAGCGGGTGCTCGCCGCCCTCCCCCACTGCCGTGTGGTGGCACGGTTCGGCGTCGGCGTCGACACCGTGGACGTGCCCGCCGCCACCCGGCGCGGGGTGCGGGTGGTGAACGTGCCGGACGCGAACGCGCCCGAAGTGGCCGCGCATGCGTTCGCGATGATCATGGCGCTGGTGCGGCGACTGCCGCAGTTCGATCGCGCCGTGCGTGCCGGAGAATGGGACTACCTGGCGCGCGGGCGCGGCATGCGGCGGCTGGATCAGCTGGTTCTCGGCATTGCCGGGTTCGGCCGCACCGGCCGCCGGGTCGCCGAGTGCGCCCGCGCGCTCGGCATGTCGGTCATCGTGCACGACCCGTTCGTCGCGGGCGAGGTGATCACCGAGTCGGGCTTCCCCGCGGTCGGATTCACCGAACTCGCGCGGACCGCTGATGTGCTCTCCCTCCATGTCCCGCTCACGGCCGAGACGGAGAACCTGGTCAGCGCCGAGGTCATCGCCGGGATGAAGCCCGGTGCGATCGTGGTCAATGTCGCGAGGGGGCGGCTCGTCGACGAGGAGGCGCTGGCCGCCGCCCTTGCCGAAGGGCACCTCTCGGGCGCCGGCCTCGACGTGCTGGCCGAGGAACCCGCGTCACCCGGTTCGAAGCTCCTGGCACTCGACAATGTCATCCTGACCCCGCACGCGGGGCACTACTCCGCCGAGTCCTACCGCGAAACCGTGCACCGCGCGTTCGCGGATGTCGCCCGCGTGCTGCTGGGCGAACCTCCCCGCAACCCGGTCAACTGACCGGCTGCCCACTGAGTTCAAAGGAGAAAGCAGTGAAGCATGGGCGATTGTTCGCGACGCTGGCCTGCGTCGCCCTGGCGCTGGCCGGATGCACCGGCACGAACGCGGCGGGCGGCGGCGACGTCATCCACATCGGGCTGACGAACCCGCTCACGGGCGCCGCCGCGTTCGCCGGCGTCCCCGTCGACCGCGGCGCCCGGGTGGCCGTCGACGAGATCAACTCTTCCGGTTTCCTCGGCGCCGGTAAGAAACTGGAGCTGACCTCGGACGATTCGACAGGGGACGCCGCCAAGGCGATCGCGCAGTTCCGCGGGTTCGCCTCCGAGGGCGACGTCGCCACCATCTGCTGCACCGTCTCCACCGAAGCCGGTTCGCTGGCTCCGTTGGTACAGCGGGAAAAGGTCCCCACGGTGGTCACGGGTGCGACGCTGCCGGGGCTGACCGCGCCGCCGTATCTCTACCGCACGATCGCCCTGCCTTCGAGCCCCGGCGGAATGTACGACCAGCTGGTCGATGCCGTGGCCGCGGCGTACCGGCCACGCACCGCGGTCGTCGCGGTCACGGCGGACAACGGCGGCCAGGTCGACGACTCGAAGGTGTGGACGTCGGCGTTGCAGCGCAACAAGGTATCGATCGTCCGGAGCATCGACACCTTCACCGCGGACACGGATTTCTCCGCCGTCGCGGCACAGATCATGGCGGCGGCCCCGGACGTGCTGGTGGAAAGCATGCTGGGGTCGAAGTCCGCGTTGCTCACGAAGGCGTTGCGAGATCGCGGATATCAGGGGCGGATCCTGTCCAGCTACGGCGTCGCCACCCCGCCGATCTTCGAGGCCGGTGGCCCCGCCATGGCCGGCACGCTCTTCCCGATCCCCTTCACGCCACTGGCCGACAACGACCGCACCCGCACGTTCGTGAAGCTGTACCGGAACGCGCACGGAGTGGACCCCGACCTGTTCGCCGCACAGGGTTACAACGCCGTGTGGTTCCTCGCCGAAGGCCTCAAACGCGCCGGGAAAGCCGATCGTGCGGCACTCGCGCAGGCCCTGTCGGCGTTGCCGAGCTTCCCATCCGTGTCCGGTAACACCTACAGCATGAAGGACGGCCAGGCGGTGTTGTCGGACAAGGTCCAGTTCCTCCAGTGGAACGCCGACGGGACACAAAGGCTGTGGCCATGAACCTTTTCCTGCAACAGCTGGTGAACGGCCTGTCGACCGGCGCCCTCTACGCGCTCTTCGCGATCGGGTTCGGCATCATCTTCGCGAACATGGGCATCCTGAACGTCGCCCACGGAACCTTTGCCACCTGGGGCGTCGTCGCGGCCTACGAACTCGTCATCCACACCGGGCTGCCCTTCGTCGTGGCCGTGCCGGCCGCGGCGATCGCGGCCGGCGCAATCGGCCTGCTGGCGGAGACTTTCGCCTTCCGGCCCCTGCGGGAGAAGAACGCCGGGCTGCTGGGCAGCATCATCGTGGCCGTCGGAGTGTGGATCATCCTGCTGAACTTGGCGGAGGTGGTACTCGGACCCGACGCCGTCGCGCTGCCGGACGGGGTGTTCCCCACGAAGGCGATCGCCGTCGCGGGCCTGCAGATCCCGCCGATCTACTTCGTGAACGTCCTCACGCTGGCGGTTGTCGCCATCGGGCTCGGCCTGTTCCTCAGCCGGACGAGGTTCGGGGCGGCGATCCGCGCGGTGGGATTCAAACCGGAGTCCGCCGCCATCGCCGGGGTCAACGCGCGCCTCGCACTCGGGGTGACCGCGGTGATCGCCGCCGGAATCGCCGGGGTGGCCGGCATCCTCACCGCCGCCACCACGAACAACGTGTCGTTCAACGTCGGAGAAGGCTTGCTGCTCAAGGGTTTCGCGGCCGTCGTGATCGGCGGCTTCGGCAACCTCCGCGGTGCCGTACTGGGCGGGCTCGCCATCGGGATCATCGAGATCATGACCGTCCAGTACCTCTCGACCACCTTCCGGGAGGCGATCGTCTTCGGTCTGCTGCTCGTGTTCCTCGTGGCGCGGCCGCAAGGGATCTTCGGAGAGGTCAAGGTGAGCCGAGCATGAACACCGCCTCGTTGCTGTCCACGGCCGAGTTCGGCCTCGTGTTCGGGCTGCTGGCGCTGAGCATGTACGCCTCGCTCAGCACCGGCCTGCTCAGCATGGCCAGCGTGACGTTCGCCGCGTGCGGCGCGTTCCTCGCCGGCCGGCTCGGCGCGAACACCGGCCTGCCCGGGGTGGTACTCCTGCTCGGCGGCTCACTGCTCGGTGCGGTGGTCGCGGTGTTGGTCAGCCTCGTCATCCTGCACCTGAACAGCCACTACATCGCGATGGCGACGATCGCGGTGCTGCTCATGACCAGGGTGGCGGCGCTCAACCTGCCGATGCTCACCGGCGGCGTCAACGGGCTGTCCATCCCGGTCGAACTCGGTCTGCCGTACATCTTCGGGAGCCTGGCCGTCGCGGTGTGGGTGTTCGCGCGGCTGCGGCGCTCTCGCTACGGGATCGCGGCCGAGACCGTGCGGGAGGATCCGGTGGTCGCGGCCACCCTCGGCATCAACATCCGCTGGATCCAGAGCGTCAGCTTCGTCATCAGCGGGTTTGTCGGCGGAGGAGCCGGAGTACTCCTCGCGAGCCTGTACGCCTACGTCGACGCCGACACGTTCTTCCTCAACCTCGCGTTCGTGTGCCTCGCCGCCGTCGTGCTCGGAGGCGGCTTCCACTGGCTCGGTCCGCTCGTGGGCGGGTTGGTGTTCACACTCATCCCGGAGATCCTGCGCGGCACGGTCGACCAGGCCGACCAGATCGTCAACGGGGTCATCCTGATCGTGATCATGATCTTCCTCCCGCGAGGCTTGATCGACCCGGCTCGCCGGCGCACCCGAGGAGCGCGGAAATGACCACCACACCGGCCATCCGGACGATCGGGCTCGCCAAACAGTTCGGCGGGCTGCGGGCCGTCGACGACGTCAGCCTGACCGTCCCCCGTGGCTCGATCTACGGCATCGTCGGGCCGAACGGCGCGGGCAAGACCACCTTCCTCAACCTGGTCAACGGCATCGTCCGGCGCAGCGGTGGCGAGATCGAGGTGCTCGGCTCCCGCACCAGTACGTCGGCGACGCACCAGGTCGCGCGCTTGGGGGTCGCCCGGACTTTCCAGACCATCAAACTGATTCCGGGTCTCGATGTGGTCGAATCCGTTGTGGCCGGCCGGTACCGGGTGCGCCGCGACACGGCACTCGCCGCCGTGCTGGCGATGCCGGGCGAGCGGAAAGCCCGGCGGGAAAGTGTTGCACGGGCACAAGAGTTGCTCGATCTCGTCGGGTTGCGGGTGCCCCCGCGCAGGCTCGCCACTTCGCTGTCCTACGGCGAACAGCGAAGGCTGGAGATCGCCCGCGCGCTGGCGAGTGAGCCCTCGCTGCTGTTGCTCGACGAACCGACGGCCGGGATGAACGCCCAGGAGTCCGCCGCACTCGGCGAACTGCTCGTCACCTTGCGGGAGACCGGGCTGACGCTGGTGATGGTGGAGCACAACATGGGGCTCGTCCGCACCTACTGCACGGACGCGGCAGTGCTGAACTCGGGCGCGTTGCTGATGAGTGGCGAGCCCGGCGAGTGTCTCGACGATCCGCGTGTTCAGGAAGCCTACTTCGGGAGGCGGGCCAATGCTTGAGGTGACCGATCTATGGGTGTCCTACGGCGGGATCGCCGCCGTGCGCGGAGTCGATCTCACGGTCGCGAAGGGCTCGCTCGTCGCGCTGATCGGCTCGAACGGCGCCGGGAAGTCGACCACCCTCAACACGATCGCGGGGCTGACGAAATCACGGAAGGGCACCGTGACCTTCCACGGCGAGAACGTGACCGGCCGGCCGGCCCACCGCCTGGTCCGGGCCGGCCTCGCGCTCGTCCCGGAAGGGCGCATGGTGGCGGCGCCGCTCACCGTGGCGGAAAACCTCCGGCAGGCCGGATACTCGAAACGTCTGTCCACATCGGACTTCGCCAGGGAGTACGAGCGGGTGCTCAGCCTGTTTCCCGTGCTCGGCAAGCGTTCGGCGCAGATCGCGGGCTCGCTGTCCGGGGGCGAGCAGCAGATGCTTGCGCTCGGCCGGGCCCTGCTGACCGGTCCCGACCTGCTGTTGCTGGACGAACCGTCGATGGGGCTGGCGCCGGTGATGGTGGACACGGTGTTCGACGCGATCCGGGCGATCCATGCCGGTGGCATGACGATCCTGCTCGTCGAGCAGAACGCCGAACTGGCCACCGAAGTGTGTGACGAGGCCGTCGTCCTGCAACGCGGCGAGGTTCTCGTCCGCGGTCGCGGGCGGGACGTGCTGGAGGACGAAACCCTGCGAGCGGCATTCCTCGCGTGAGAAGAAGGGACGGGCATGGCCGACGAGGCTATCCGGGAACTGCTGGCGAAGAAGGAGATCCACGAGGCGCTGCTGCGGTACTGCCGCGGCGTGGATCGCGGTGACACGGCGCTGATCAGGTCGGCGTACTGGGAGGACGTCACGGAGAACCACGGGGCCTACCAGGGCGACCGGCTCGACGACTTCCTGGCGTATGCGATGGAGCGCTCAGCGGTGTTCAGCACGGTTTCGCACTACGTCACCAACCACCTGATCGAGCTGGACGGGGACCGGGCTTACAGCGAGGCCTACGCATTGGCCGTGCACACGGGCGAACGCGGTGGGCGGCCCTTTCAGGCCGTGTTCGGCGGACGCTACGTCGACCGCTTCGAAAAACGTGACGGCGCCTGGAAAATAGCGCACCGCGTGGTCGTCCACGACTGGTCGACACAAGGCGAGATCGAGCACTGGGAACGCGGGATGCTCTTCGTGCAGGGCGTGCCCTCCCGCGCGGACATCGCCTACGAGCGCGCCTAGCTTGAGTTTTAACACCGGGCGCCTCATCGGTATGATGTGATGAATCACCAGATGCCTTCGGTTATTCGGTGACTTCAGGCCGGTTTTCCGGCACAATCATCGTGAATATCACGAGAGGCGGTCACATCGCGATGTCCTGGTCGGCGGTGCGGGAGCTGTGCGAGTCTCTCGAACGCGGGCTGCCACGAATTGCCGAGCGGTCCACCAGGAAGATCCGCCAGGAGTTGGACGAGTACGGGGCAGTCCGGTTCGGCGAGCATGTCGCGGCGGTCCACGATCAGCTGCACCGGCTGCTCGGCGGCATCGCCCGCCGGCGTGCGCTGGACGAATCCGATCTCGCGCAGGCCGTTGTCCTGGCGCAGCGCCGTGCCGGGCAGGGGATCTCCGTCGACGTCCTGATCAATGCGTTCCACATAGGCCACGGCGAACTGTGGAACGAGCTGCGGCATGCGCCCGGCGCGGCGGGCGAGCAACTGCCCGAAGTCGCCACCCTCGTGCTCGAATCGGTGCACGGTATTTCGTCGGTCCTCGCGGCCGCCCATACCGACGTGACCGCGGCGCAACAGAGTCAGCGCATCACACTGTCGCAGCGCCTGATTGAGCTCCTGGCCTCGGGCGAGAGCGGACCGGAGGCGCAGCGTCTCGCCGTCGCGCTGGAGTTCGACCCGGCGGCGGCTTTCATCGCCGCCAGCTGGGCCGGTGGACCCGAGGACATGCCCGATTCCCGAACGGTCTCGCGTTCCTTGAGTGCACGTGGGGTCGTCGTTGCGACCGGGCACCACAGTGACAGCGAAGTTCTCATCACGCAGGGCTCGACTCCCGTCGCCATAGCGAAAGCGCTCGGCGGCGCGAACGTGGTCGGCGCGGGCATCGGCTTGCCGCGGGAAGGCGTCGCGGGGGCCGTACTCAGCGTCGGCGACGCCGAGTTGGCCCGGGCAGCCTCGGCACCGGGCTCACCCGCGAGCTCGCTTTCCGAGACCTGGTACGAGGCATGTCTGCTGTCGAACGCGCAACGCCTCGAGCCGGTTCTGTCCGCCAACATCCATCGCGCCTCCGAAAACCCTCGACTCGCCCAGACCGTCCTGACATTCGCGGAAGGCAACATGTCCATCGCGGATACCGCACGGCTGCTGAACCTCCATGCGAATACCGTGACCTATCGGCTGGATCGGTGGAAGAAGGTCACCGGCTGGGACCCGCGAACCTTCGATGGCCTCGGCAAGTCCGTTCTCGCCTGCAAGATCGCCGACAGGTAACCGGCTGCCGGCGGCTTATGCGGTTCGGGCAGGCCGTGGGATGACTCGTGATTTCCACCAGGGACCCGTCCTCCAAGTCAAGGATTTCCTCGGTTTTACCCATAGAAGCCGCAGCAGGCGTCGCCAATGATAGGGATTACCACAATTTTCCGGACGTGAGGACCTATGACGACGCGAACCACCGCGCCTTCCGAAGGCGTGCCGGGCGGCAACCCTCTCGACGACCGATTCGACCTTCTGGACGGTGAGGTTCATCTGTCCGGGATCCAGGCGCTCGTCAGGCTGCCGATGGATCAGCGGCGGCTGGATGAGCGGCGTGGCCTCGATGTCGGGATCTTCATCTCAGGCTATGAAGGATCGCCGCTCGCGGGTCTTGATCTGCAACTGTCACGTCAAGCGGAACGGCTCGGCGCGCACCGTGTCGTCTTCCGGCCAGGAGTCAACGAAGAGCTGGCGGCGAATGCCGTTCAGGGCTCGCAACTGGCATCGGCGTCGCCCGACCGCATCGGTGACGGGGTCACCGGTATCTGGTACGGCAAGGCACCCGGGCTGGACCGCGCCACCGATGCGATCCGGCACAGCAACTTGGCCGGGACCCACCGCCGCGGCGGCGTCCTCGCCCTGGTCGGCGATGACTCGATCGCGAAGTCCTCCACGGTGCCGAGCAGCTCGGAGCCCGCCATTGCCGAGCTGGGCATGCCGTGCCTGTCCCCTGCTGATCCCCAGGACATCCTCGACCTCGGGCTGCACGGCATCGCCATGTCCCGTGCGTCCGGCCTCTGGGTCGCCATGAAGCTGGCGACCAACGTCGTCGACGGATCCGGCACCGTCAGCCTGAGCTCCGCCCGCGTCATGCCTGTTGCTCCCGACAACACGTTCGGGGGCGAACCGTTCGTCCACGAACCGACCGGCAATCTGCTGCAACCCACCCTGGGGAAGCTCGAGGCGACGCAGGTCCGGCAGCGCATGGAGCTTGCCCGGCGATATGCCGCCGCGAACGATGTCAACCGCATCATCGGGGATCCGGCAGCGACGCTGGGGATCGTCTGCGCGGGTGCCACCTACCTGGACGTCCGGCAAGCGCTGTCGGACATGGGCATCACGAGTGCGAGCATCTCCGGCAGCGGCGTGCGTGTCCTCAAGCTGGGCATGGTGCACCCGCTCGAGCCTGGCATCGTGGCGCGCTTCAGCGAGGGCCTGAGCGAGATCGTGGTGGTCGAGGAGAAGAAGGCGTTCATCGAACTGGCCCTCAAGGACCTTTTGTACGCACGGCCCGGGGTGCCGCAGGTCCACGGCAAGCGGGACGAGGCAGGAGAGGAGCTCTTCCGCGCCGACGGCGATCTTCCGGCCGACTACATCGCTGCCCGTCTCGCGCCGCGCATTCGCCGCCACGGCGGTGCCGCATCGGTCACCGCCTGGCTCGACCGGCAGCGGTCGGCACGGCGCGTGCCGACCCTGCTGCCCATCCTGCCCCGGCCTCCCGCCTTCTGTTCCGGCTGCCCGCACAACAGCTCCACCAAGGTGCCCGCGGGATCCCTTGTGGGCGCCGGAATCGGATGCCACGCGATGGTCGCGTTCATGCCGGAGGACCGGGTCGGCCCCTCGATCGGGCACAGCCAGATGGGCGGAGAGGGCGCGGCGTGGGCCGGCATGGCGCCGTTCGTGACCCAGGATCACCTGTTTCAGAACCTGGGTGACGGCACCTTCCACCATTCCGGATCGCTGGCGATCCGAGCCGCGATCGCCGGCGGGTCACACATCACCTACAAGTTGCTGTACAACGACGCGGTCGCGATGACCGGGGGTCAGCAAGCCGTCGGCAAGATGACGGTGCCGGAGATCGTGGCCGAGCTCCTGGCCGAGGGCGTGGCACGTGTCGTGATCACCAGCGACCAGCCGAAACACAGCCGGCGAGCCTTCGGTCGCCGGCTCCCCGCGAAGGTCACCGTCCGGCACCGCGACGACATGATCCCGGTGCAGGAGGAGCTCGCCCGGACCCCTGGCGTGACCGTGCTGATCCATGAGCAGGAATGCGCCACAGAGTTACGACGCAAGCGCAAACGTGGTCTCGTCGAGGCACCGACGCGGCGCATCCTCATCAACGAGCGCGTCTGCGAGGGCTGCGGGGACTGTGGCGACAAGTCGGGCTGCCTCTCGGTGCGACCGACGGAGACGGAATTCGGCCGCAAGACCGCGATCCACCAGGCTTCGTGCAACCTCGACTTCTCCTGCCTCAAGGGTGACTGCCCATCCTTCGTCGAGGTTGTCCCACGCAAGGGGACGAAGAAGGCCACGCGGGAGCAGGTCCCCGCCACCACCTTGCCGACACCGCGCATGCTCGTGACGCCCGATGACTTCTCGATGCGCATCATGGGCGTCGGCGGCACCGGCGTGGTGACCGTGGCGCAGGTGCTGGCGGCCGCCGCCTCGCACGCGGGCCTCAAGGTCAAAGGGCTCGACCAGCTCGGGCTGGCGCAGAAGGGCGGCGCGGTCGTGTCCGACGTCCGCCTGTCCACGTCCGAGATCGTGGGAACCAACAAAATCGGGCCCGGTGCCTGCGACCTCTATCTCGGCTGCGACATCCTCGTCGCGGCAACCGAGTCCAACCTCGCCGTCATGGGCGCGGACCGCACCTACGCGGTCGTGTCGACTTCAGTCACTCCCACGGGACAAATGGTGACCGACACCAAGACGTCGTTCCCTCGGCCCGACGACCTCATCACGCGCATCGAATGGGCGGGATCGCGCCCCGAAAACGTGTTCGTCGACGCTCACGCGGCCACTGGCGCGGCAGCCTTGGACGAGGACCAGTATGACAACGTCTTCCTGCTCGGCGTCGCCGTGCAGGCGGGCGTCCTTCCCCTCTCGCCCGAGGACATCGAGTGGGCACTCGATGTCAACGGGGTCCAGGTCGAGCGCAACATCAAGGCTTTCCGGCTCGGCCGGCAGCACGCGGTCAGCCAGGATCCGGCCGACGCCTCCACCACGGCGAGGGCGAAGGATCACCGCACCGAGAAGGTCGCATCGACCGTGCAAGTCCCGGGCGACACCGCCCTGGGCATCCTCGTCCGACGTCGCGTCGACGAGCTCATCGCGTACCAGAACGTCGCGTGGGCGCAGCGATACGCACACGAAGTCGAGAACATCCGCAAGTCCGAAGCGTCCGCACTCGACGACAGCACCGCCATCACGGAGACGTACGCGCGGCACCTGTACAAGGTCATGGCCTACAAGGACGAGTACGAAGTGGCTCGGCTGCACATCTCCCCTGCCCTCGAACGTCAGGTCCACGACGAGTTCGGCGAGGGAGCACGCTACTCGATCCTGCTCCACCCGCCGATCCTGCGAGCCATGGGACTGAAGAACAAGATCCGTCTCCGATCCTGGTGGGGCAAGCCCGTGCTCAGAAGTCTCTACGCCATGCGCGCTCTGCGCGGCACGCGTTTCGACATCTTCGGTTACGACGCGGTGCGCCGCGAAGAACGCCGGCTCATCGACGACTATGCCCGGTCCATGGCCACCGCGGTCGCCGCGCTTTCGGTCACCACTCGCGATCTGGTGCTCGAACTTGCCGGCCTGCCCGACGTCGTCCGGGGCTATGAGGACATCAAGCTTCGGACGGTGAAGGAGTACCAGGAACGGCGTACCGCAATCCTGGACCACCTCGCTGGTTGACGATCAAGTGCGCGGTGACGCTCCGTCGTCCGGCTCGGATCGGGGGTCAGCGGCGTGGCTGGCGGGGTCGGTTGGTTTGCCGGCAAGGGCGTGCGAGAACTCGGCCCGGAGTTGTTCGATCAGTCGCGCATTCTCCGCACGCAGGTCGCGGATGGTGACGTCGCGGGATTCCTCATTGAGGGTGACGACGATGGTTCCACCCGGACTGAGGGTGGCTTCCTTGATCTCGCTGATGTTGTCGGCGCCTTGTTGGCGGAAGACGGCGACCACATCGGCGCGGCGGAGCCCAAGCCGATGCAGCGCACCGGCGACCGGGCGGCCGTCTCGAACCAGGACGGTGGGGGAACCTTCGAAGATCTGGGTCAGGCGCGGGTGGCGGTTACTCACGCGCACCACCCCGGCGTTGATCGCGACCAGGACGGCGGCGCCGACCAGACCACCCGACAGGCTGTTGTCGTTACCGATCACCGCGTTTTGCACGACATTGGACAGCAGCAGCATCACGACCAGGTCGAAGCTGTTGAGCTGAGCCAGGTCGCGTTTGCCACCCAGACGCAGCAACAGCGCAAGCCCGCCGTAGACGAGCACGGTGCGCAGCACCTTCTCCAGCCACGGTATCTGTATGTGCCACAAATCGGTCCACACCGTCGAGGCCCCTTCCGTCAGTCCCGCCGACGGGCCGAGCCTGTCACAGCCGCATCCGCCTATCCCGGCGGCGGTCAGCACCCCGGCCACCCCGCACGTGAGCACGAACCACGCGCGCCGCCCATCGCACTCACTGGCGAGCGTCCCGCAAATCTGGATCCGCCACCGTGACCCACCGGGGTTCATAGCCGGAGCCGACAGCGATGACACAGTGGTCGGCATGATCCGCGAGCATATCGCCAGCGCCCATCCCGCCCTCGTCGAGACGATCAGCGAGCAAGACCTGAGGAACTGGGTCGCGCGCCGCCGCAGCCCGGCAGTTGCTCCTGCGGCGGCTGCCTGGTCCTCGGTGGCGCACCGGACCCCTCGCACCGTCGGCTCGAGCAGTGCACCGACGCGTGCGAACCGTGGCGAGCCTCATCGGGCGGCTTCTTCGGTGGCGACGCGGTCGAGCCGCAGCGCCTCGAAGATCGGTGCGTCGGAGAAGCGGAACAGGTCCAAGGCACCGGAGTCGGAGTCGGTGGTGCCGGATTCCGAGCGCACCGAGAACGGCTGCCAGGACGGGACGACGAACAGGTCGCCCCGCGTGACGCTCCAGGTGTGCTCGCCAACCGTCACGGAGCCTGCGCCGTCGAAGACCTGGTAGACAGACGAACCGGTCTCGCGCACCGGCACCGTCTCCCGGCCCCGCGCCACCCGATGCATCTCGGCTCGGATCGTCGGCAGCACGTCGGCTCCGGTCATCGGATTGGTGTAGCGGACGGCGGCGTGCCCGGGCTCGACGGCCCCCGGGAATCCCTCGCGGTCCAAGGCCAGCTGATCGGCGAGCGCACGGTCGGTGTGCTCCCATTTGTAGGCGAACAGCGGGGATCCGGCAGGGCCGGCGACGACGGAGACAGGGCGCAGGCCGGGATGGGCCCAAAGCCGCTCGGAGCGTGACCGCTTGGGGGTCGCCCGCTCGGCCTCGGAGATCTCGTCGCGACCGAATTCGAAGAACTGCGTTTCGCCGGCGTACTGGAACGGGATGTCCAAGCCGTCGATCCACGCCATCGGCTCCTTGGTGGCGTTGTGGTGGGCGTGCCAGTTCCAGCCTGCCTGCGGCAGGAAGTCGCCACGGTTCATGGGCACCGGGTCGCCACCCACGACCGTCCACACACCTTGGCCTTCGACGACGAACCGGAAGGCATGCTGGGTGTGCCGATGCGTCGGGGCGTCCTCGCCAGGCAGGAGGTACTGGATCGCCGCCCACAGGGTGGGTGTCGCGAAAGGGCGCCCACCGAGCGAAGGATTGGCCAGCGCGATAGCCCGCCGCTCGCCTCCGCGTCCCACCGGCACCAGCTCACCGGCTCGCGCCGCGAGCCGCCGCAAGTGGTCCCACCGCCACACGTGGGGCACCGCACGGGAGCGCGGGTGCACCGGCATGAGGTCGCCGATCTCGGTCCACAGCGGTACGACCAGCTCCTGCTCGAAGCTCTGGTAGAGCGACTGCAGAGCCGGCGTCACCTCAGGCTGGCCCGGGGCGGCCACCGCCTGGAGCCGCACGGGGGTTTTGGCAGAGGTCATAACGGCACTTTGGTCGCAGATCGACCTTCGGAACAGACACTTTCTGCTGTGTCGAACAAACGGCCGGCCGAATCCAACCCTTTCAGTACCGATCGGTTGAAAAGTACGCTACGGTCCACTTCGGACCGATCGACACAGAAGGTGAAGGAGTTCGGAACGTGGGGATACTCGAAGGCAAGATCGCTGTCGTCACCGGCGCCGCCAGCGGGATCGGCCTGGCCGCCGCGGCGCGCCTGGCGGCCGAGGGCGCGTCGGTCTTCCTGACGGGCCGGCGTAAGGCCGAACTGGACGCGGCCGCCGCATCCATCGGCCCCTCGGCCACCGCAGTACCGGGTGACATCGCGGAACCTGCCGATCTGGACCGGCTGTACGACATGGTCCGTGCTCGCGGCCAAGGACTGGACGTGCTGTTCGCCAACGCGGGCGTCGGCTCGTTCGCGCCGCTCGAACAGGCGACCGAAGAGCAGTACGAGCAGACATTCGGCATCAACGTCCGGGGCACCTGGATGACCGTGCAGAAGGCGTTGCCCTTGTTCAACGAGGGCGGGTCGGTGATATTGAATGCCTCGATCCGCGCCGCCGACGGCTGGGAGAACTTCGGCCTGTACTCGGCGTCGAAGGCCGCAATCCGGTCGCTCGCGCGAACGTGGGCCAACGAACTGAAGGGCCGGGGTATCCGGGTCAACACGGTCTCACCGGGCGCGATCGACACTCCCGCAATCGATCTGACCGTCGGCGAGGAGCGAGCGGCGGCCTTCAAGACGGAACTCGCCGCGGGAGTGCCCCTCGGCCGGCTGGGGCGCCCCGAGGAGGTGGCCGCCGCAGTGGCCTTCCTCGCCTCCGCCGAGAGCAGCTTCATCCTCGGCACGAACCTGGACGTCGACGGCGGCGAGCTTCAGTTCTGATCAGGGAAGGCTCGAGCGCACGCCTGGCAGGCCGCACGCTTCGCGCAACCGCACTGGATCCAGATAGAAAACGGTGAAATCGCGGATCAAGCCACCGTCGAACGTGATGAACTGGGCGAGGTGGGAATCAACTGTTCGCCCGGTCGCCCGTGAAGTCAGGTGCACCCGCATGCTGACGGCCACTCCGTCATCGCCCGCAAAGTACCGCACAGTCAAACCCTCGGCGGAAACCCAGGTTTCCGACAACACCGCGAAGAATCGCTCGACTTCCTGGATCCCTTTCCACTCGCCGGGAAATGGTGCGGATGGGCCCTGACGCATAACGGCCTCAGGATGAAAACAGGCAGCCATTTCATCGAAACCGGCCCCTCGTGGCGCGCCTCCGGCCGCGACATACCGCATCTCGGCGTCATAAAACCTGTCCAACACGGCGATATGGTCCGTGCAGCCGGCTTCTCGCGCTTGATTCGAACTCATCGGTTTCACTCCTCGGATTGATCATGGTGATGCCGGTCAGTCGCACCGATCTACCTCCCCGAACGCCGAAGCTACTTCGCCTGGCTTTCCAGCCGTGGTGCGTTCTGCACAACGAAACGCTGCTGGCGTCGTCGGGGTCCGCGGGCGAATATGCACCAAGGCGCGCCGCACTGAGAACGTATGCGCGCCGAGAAGGGGACAACCATGAAGATGCGCCGCGAGAACCCCGATGAGCTGAGTTTCGGCTATTTTTTCCCGACCGGGCAGACGGATCACATCTGGTCCGCCGAGGCGGCGCGGACGACGCCACCGCTCAGCCGCCGAGTATTTTGCGACATGGCGCAGGCAGCGGAGGCCACGGGCTTCGACTCCCTGTTCATCGCCGATACCTGGTCCGGGCACCAGCGCGCCGCCGAGCGCGGGGGGCACCAGTCACCGAAGTACCACGCCCCGATGCTTGCGATGGGACTGTTCGCGGTCACCGAGCACATCGGCGTCATCACCACCTTCCACACGACGCATCACAAGCCCGCGCACATCGCCCGCATGGGCGCGACGCTTGACGCCTTCAGCGAGGGACGGTGGGGCTGGAACGTCGTCACCGGCTTTGGCGACCCCGAGGCGCGGTTGTTCGGTGAGGAGGTGCTCATCGAGCACGACGAGCGCTACGCCATGGCGGGTGAATTCGTCGAGATCGTCAAGCGGCTGTGGACCGAAGACGAACCTATTGAGGTCGACGGCAAGTACTACCGGCTACGCGGCCGGATCAAGGCGCCGCGGCCGGTACAGAAGCCGTACCCACTCCTGGTCAGCGCAGGCGCGTCGCCCGCAGGCATGACATTTGCCGCGCAGCACTGCGACATGCTGGTCGTCGCAGGCAACAGCGTGGAGAAGGTGCACGAGACCGAGCAGCGCGTCGAGCCGATCACGAAGGCGGTCGGTCGCGCTGAGGCGCTCGGCGTCTCGCCGTTCGCCATCGCCATCGTGCGCGAGCACGAAGGCGAGGCGGAAGAGGAGTACGAACGGCTGTGCCAGACGCTCGACTACGACGCAACGGTCGAACTGACCGCCGACATCCTCGGCGACATCAAGTCGATCGAGGCGCTGTTCGAGGGCATGACGAAAGAACAGGCCGCCCGTGCTTGGGGCAGCGGGCGCGGAATCCTCAAGTTCCTCGGCACCGCCGACCAAGTCGCCGAGCAGCTGATCGCCATGAAACGGCACACTGCGACCACCAACATTCTCATCAATTTCCCGCTCTGGAACCCGCGCGAGGTGCTCGACTTCCGGCCCGTCCTCGACCGGCTTCGCGACGCCGGTGTCTGGTCTCCGCCGGAAGACCGCAACTACTCATGGTGAGCCGGGAACGTGCCGTACGCCGCACACGAAAGGATTCGAGCGCGTGATCAAAGTAGTCGGCCTGTTCAAGAAAAAGGACGGCATCTCAGATGAAGAGTTCCGTGACCACTACGAGAATCACCACTGCCCACTGTTCAACGATTACCTCGGGAAGCCGGGCGTCCAGCGCTGGGTCCGCCGTTACTTGAAGCCGATCGCGCCTCCGGTCACCGGTGAGGTTCGTGAATCCGGCTTCGACGTGATCGTCGAGATCTGGTGTGACGAGACGTGGTACAAGTCCTTCTTCGTCGAGCCGATGCCGGCGGATTTCCGCGCCATGGTGGTCGAAGATGAGGCGAGGCTGTTCGACCGGGATCAGATGTACATGTACGTCGTCGACGAGCACGACACGGATTTGTCGACGCTCTGAGGCTTTCGTTGATGCCGATAATGGGCAGGGCCTCTGTTCGTGATCTCGACTCCAGATCTTGATCACGAGCAGAGGCCCTGTTCACGTTCTACTCGACCGCTCGCCTATCTGGCGGCTGGTCTCAAATGCCACAAACCTGGCCGACCCGGACGGGATCCTGGTAAAAGACGGTCCAGTCGCGGATCAGGCCGTCGCTGAAAATAAGGAACTGCCCGACTTTGGTGTCGAGCGTCAAACCCGTCGCCCTTGACGTGAGTATTCCGCGCATGCTGACGGCTACACCGTCGTCACCGAGGAAGTACTTGACGTTCGTTATGTCCATGGCGATCCAGGTTTCGGACAACACGGCGAAGAATCGCTCCACCTCGTTGATCCCGGTCCAGTCGCCAGGAAAGGGTACCGACGGTCCCTGATGCATGACGACTTCGGGATGAAGACACGAAGCCATCTCACCGAAGTCGGCGCCCTCCCGGGCGCCGCCGGCCGCGATGTAACGCATCTCCGCGTCGTAGAACTTGTTCAGCACCACGGTGGGGTCCGTGTGGTCGGCTTCTATCGCTGATTTCACGCCCATGTGGATTCTTCCATTCGCTATGAGTCGGGTGGCGGGTCCGAGACAAACACCGCCCCGCGAGTTGAACCTTCCCGCCCCGCGAGTTGAGCGTTCCCGCCGCGCGAGTTGAACCTTCCCGCCGCACGCAACGCTCAACTCGCGCACACCCAACGCTCAACTCGCGCACACAAAACGCTCAACTCGCGCCGGGCTTCGGTGGCGGGAAACGGGCTCTAACTTGTGACTCCCCATGACTTCTTGTAGACGCTCTGGTAGTCGACCGGCGTCTGGTAGTCCTGACCGCCGGGGGCCATGTTGTGGTCCTTGTCGATCAGCCGGAAACCGATGCCCTGGGGCACAGCGGGCTCGCCGTGGAACACCCGGTTGAGGGTGTCGACACCTGCCCAGGCCGCCCACTTACTGTCATTTCCCAGGTCCGCGGTGAGGCCGCCGTTCTGCTCGACCAACTGCAGCGCAGCCGCATAACCGAAGCCGGCGGTGGAGACCATCGACTTGGCGCGGCCGGCATCCTTGATCGCCTTCGAGATGCCGGAGGAGGTCGCGATGGCATCCCAGTTCGTGATCGCCGCGTTCGCGTCGGGGTGCTGCACGAGCAGGGTGCGGAACTTCTGTTCCAGCGGGCCACCGGCGGTCGAGTCGGCTGCGCTCCAGTTGACTTCGCCCACGATCTTGCATCCAGGGCACTTGGCGAAGACCTCGTCCTGGCCTTCCTTCAGGTATTCCCCTTGCACAGGTTCGTAGTTGGTGCGAAGGATATTGGCCTTGCCTTCGGTCGCGTCGATCACGTACGCGGCCTGGATCCGGCCCCAATCCTTCCAGAACTGTCCGGTCGTTTTCGCCGTCTCGGTGTACTGAATCTCCGTCAACAGCGACTCGCCGGGACCACCGTCGTTCTTGGGATCGCTGCAATCCAGGCTGTACATGCCGACGACCGGGATTCCGGCCGCCTTCGCCTCCAGCAACGGCTGCTTGACATCGGCACACCCCATCCCGATCACGATGGCGTCCGGCTTCGCGGCTATCGCCTGCCGGACGCCCACGGCCCACCCATTGTTCACGTTGAGGGCACCGTCGATGATCTTGAAGTTCCAGCCGACGACTTTGGCGGCGTTCGCCATCTCATTGGCGGGGCCCGAGCATCCCTGGGCGGACTGTCCACATGACACATAGACGACGTTCTTGCCCGGCTGGGTTTTCGGTCCTGAGGTCGGGGGCGAGCCCTCGGTGGACTTGTACAGCTCGGCGAGGGAAGGAACGCCCTCGACGTAGACCTTGTTCGCGTCCACCGGGGCGATTGACGTCGGCGCGGAAGCCGAACTACCACCACCGCAGCCGGCGAGCACGAGCGTCCCGACCACCAGCGCTGACCCGATCGGGGCACGTCTTCTCATTTTTGCGAGCAGGTACATCTTTCCTCCGCTGTCATGTCATTGGGGCAGGGCGGTTTTGGCTGCGTTGCGTTCTCGACGCCGGGCGATGAGGGTGGAGAGGGCGACGGCGAGGACGAGGGCGATGCCGTCGAAGACGGGTTGAACCCAGACATCGGCACCGAGGAGCGAGAGGCCGCTGACGCTGGTGGCGAGGAAGTAGACGCCGACGATGGTTCCCCAGACGTTGTAGTGCCCGGGTTTGATGGCAGTGGCACCGAGGAAGACCGCGGCGAGGGCGGGGAACAGGTAGGCGGATCCGATGGTCGGGTCGCCCGCGCCGCCGCGAGAGGTTTGCAGTGCGCCGGCAGCGGCGGCGAGGACGCCGGAGATGACGAAGCTGGTCCAGATGACGCGGGTCGTGTTGATCCCGACCAGGCGGGCGGCGTCCTCATTCGACCCGATGCTGGCCAGTCGTCGCCCGTAGGGCAGGTGCGCGAGGACGTACCAGATGATGGCGGCGACGATGACGAGCAGGATGAACGGGCGCGGCACGCCGAGCGTGGTTTCGGAGGTCCAGTCCCCGAATGACGGCGGGATGCCGGAGGTGATGAGTGCGCCGTGGGTGTAGTAGGCGATGACACCGAGGAGAAAGGTGTAGGTGCCGAGGGTGACCACGAACCCGTTGAGGCGGACTTTCGCCACCAGGAACCCGTTCAGGAAGCCGATGAGCGCGCCGATCACCAGGCCGATCACGATGCCGACGGGGATCGGCAGGCCGTAGGGGCCGATGATGGCGGCGACCGCGATGTTGGACAACCCGGTCACGGCACTGACCGAGAGGTCGAAGTAGCCGGCTACCAGAGGAACGACCATGGCGAGCGCGACCAGCGCGGTCACGGCCTGGTTTCCCAGGATGTTGTTGATGTTCGCCTCGCTGGAGAAAACCGCGCCGGTGGTCGGGTTGACCGCAAACACGACGATCATGGCCACCAACAGGAGCGGAAGGCCGAACTGCTCCAGCAGACGCATCACGCGCCCGTCACCGGTGCTCCGCCGTTGGAATCGGGTGGGTGCCGGCTCTTCGACCGTGTCCCTCTCGGGGTTCGTCAGCTCGGAGGCTGCAGGAATGTCCTTCATTCGGTGTCACCAATCCGATGGGTCATTTGGGTAATCTTGTGGGCGTTGACGTCGTCACCGGTCAGCTCGCAGGCAAGCTCGCCGCGTCGTAGCACCAGGACCCGGTCACATACCTGGGCCAGTTCCTCGAAATCGGAGGCGACGACCAGCGCCGCGGCCCCGTCGGTGGTGGCGCGCCTGATGAGCTGGTAGATCTCCGAGCGGGCACCGACATCCACACCTTGGGTGGGTTCGTCGAGCAGCAGCAGCCGCGGCCGCAGGCTCAGCCAGCGCGCCAGCACGACCTTCTGCTGGTTGCCGCCGGACAGAGTGGCCAGATGTGCACGTTCATTGGTCGCCTTGACGAGGAACTTCTTCATGCCGGCAGCGCCTGCTCGGTCGATGTCCCGGCGCGAGATGCGTCCGCGGCGCCAATATCGGGAAATAGCCGGAATGGCGATGTTGTCGGCGATCGGGTGATCCAGGAACGCGGCCTCTTGCACCCGGTTTTCCGGGACCAGCGCGATCCCCGCTCGAATAGCGTCCTTCGCCTCGCGTGGTCGAAATTCTCGTCCATCAAGTCTCAGCGAGCCCCTTCGCGCCGGAATATCGCCGAAAATGCAGCGAAGCAACTCCGAACGCCCCGAGCCCAGAAGCCCAGCGATCCCGACGACCTCACCCTCGCGGATGTCGAAACTCACCTCACGCAGGGGGCCGACCGCCACCCTGTCCGCGCCGAGTACCACGTTCCCGGGTGGACGCTTTTCGAGCGTGGTGGTCTCGAGGCTCTTTCCGAGGATCAACTGGATCAGGCCGTTCTCGTCCAGGTCCGAGGTGTCGAACGTGCCCACCAGCACCCCATCGCGCAACGCCGAGACCTTGTCCGAGATGGCGATGATCTCATCCAGGCGATGACTCACATAAAGAATCGCCTGGCCATTCGAGGCATACCGCCGCAACTGATCCAGCAACAGCGACACCTCGTGCTCCGGCAGCGATGCGGTCGGCTCATCCAGGATCAGCAGCCCGCCGGGATCCTCACCCTGAAGCTGAAGGGCCCGTGCGATCGCCACCTGGGTTCGCGCGCCCTGGCTGAGTTCGCGGAGCAGCGTGGACGGGCGCGCATCGATCTCGAATCGCTTGATGAGATCCCTGGTGCGCTGATTGAGCGCCCGCCAGTCGATGGCGCCCACCTTGTGCCGGTCGTATTCGGATCCCAGAGCCATGTTCTCCGCGACCGACAGATCAAGAAAAATCCCCAAGTCCTGATGCACCACGTGCACCCCGGCACCCCGGGCCACCTCCGGAGTCATCGACTCCGCATCGACCACCACATCGCCGATCCGGACGACCCCGCCCGGATCACCCTGGTAAACGCCGGACAAGATCTTGATCAAGGTCGACTTCCCCGACCCGTTTCCTCCCACCAGCGCGTGGATCTCCCCGGCACGAATCTCCAGATCCACATCACGCAAAGCCACCGTGCCGGGAAACGTCTTCGTGAGACTCGACACCGCAACACGCGGCCCTGCCGAAACCACATGTTCAGACATCGACACTCCCAATTCTCCGTTGAATTGCCCTCGAAAAGCCGACGATCGTTGGGCTCGTCGGCCTACCAGCTGTAGTTGCGCGCGGCGGGTGGTGTGCGTACGCCGGCCTCTTCGAGCCGGCGCAGCACAGCGCCGAAGTTGCGGAGCTCGCGCGGGCTCCAGAGGGGGAAGTTGATGAGTACACCGCCGGCACCGGTGTTGCGCTTGAGCGAGATGAGTTGCCCGGCCACCTGATCCGGGGTGCCGATCAGCCGCAGCATCGCACTGCCGGATCCGATCGCGCGCACGGCTTCGTCGCGCCCGAGCCGGTCGAACATCGCCTGTGCGGTTTCGATGGAGCCCAGGATGTCCCCGGCGATCTCCCACGCCGCGTCGGCGTTGAGCGAACGCAGGAGATGCTCGTATTCCTCCTGGGCTTCACCGTCGCCGTCGCGCACGATGCAGATCGCGAACGGCCAGCTGGTGACCGTGCGGCCGTTGTTCCCGAGGAGGTTTTGCAGCCTGTCGTCCAAGGAACGCACGTCGTCCTCAGTGCGGGCAAGGGTGACGAGGGCATCGCACCAGTCGGCGGCGAAGGTGGCGCCGGCCGTGGACGCCCCGGCGCTGACGATGAGCGGCCGGGGCTGCTGCACCGGACGCGGTGCCTTGATCCGCCCCTGGGCGCGGTAGTACTTGCCGACGACCTCGATGGGGTCGTCTTTGCGCCACAGTTGTTGCACGATGTCGACGAATTCGGCCGCCATCGCGTATCGCTCGTCGTGTTCGATGAAGGGTTCGCCGAACAGCGCCGCCTCCGGCTCGGCGTGTCCGGTCACCGCGTTCCAGCCCCAACGGCCGTCGCTGAAGGCGTCGAGCGTGGCACCCATGCGGGCAACGTGCGCGGGCCGGTGGTGCGTGGTGTGCAAGGTGGTGATGACGCCGATGTGGTCCGTGACCGCGAAAATACCCATGGCCAGCAGCGGTGCGTGGAAGGCAGGCGCCTGGTGGCCGCCACGCTCGGCCGCGCGCTGGTGGCCTGACCAGTTGTCCGCGATGAACAGCGAGTCGAAGCCGGCGTCCTCGGCCGCCTGAGCGAGGGCAAGCAGGTTGTGGCGGTTCATCCGTGGCGTCCGGCGAGCGGCCTCGTCGGACCAGACGTGATTGGTTTGCCCGGCGGGGAAGAAATAGCCGATGCTCAGCGAGTCCGGGTCGGGGTTGATCGCTTTCATTGTTCGGGCTCCGTCCTGGCTCTCAGCCGGTCTGCGCGAGTTCGCGGGGGGTGTTCACCAGGCATTCGGCTTGCTGGGGCCGGACGACCATGAAGTCCGACAGCACGACACCGACGTCCGGCTTCCAGGTCGTGTCGTGGAGGTCGACGTTGTTACCGAATGTCATGCCGGTTTCGAGGACGATGTCGCCGATGTTGTGGCCGTTCAACGTCTTGTTGCCGAAGCCGTCCTCGTATACGACGGTCGGGAATTCCGGCGATGCCAAGCCCATGGCGTGGAAGCCGAGCTCCACCCAGTCGAGTTGGGCCTTGCGGGCGGGTTCACGCAGGATGGCGAGTGCTTCGCGGATGGTGCGTCCGGCGGTCAATGCCGTGCGGCTGGCTTCGAGACATTCGACAGCGACATCCCACAGCCGCTGTAGCTGGGCTGGGGCGCGTTGCCCGACGTAGACCGTGTATTCGGTGTGGCATCGGTAGCCGCCGTATTTGGTGTGCCATTCGGCGACGATGAGGTCACCGTCCTCCAGTGGCCGCATGGTGGGGGTCAGTGGTTGATCGCAGCCATGCAAGAGGTGCCACAGTTCGTTCGGGTCGTGCTCGACCGGCCCGGCGGCGAAGAGGTTGAAGATGTTCGGGTCACCGCCGTGGGCGATCTGGGTGCGGATCATGTCGGCGTATACGACGGCATCGGGCACCCCGGGACGGGCGGCGCTGACCATCGCATCAACGGTGAGCCGGGCGATCTGACCTGCGGCGCGCAGCATGTCGATCTCGGCCTCGCTCTTGACCATGCGCATTTCCTGCAGCAGGTGGTTGGCGTCCACCCAGCTGACGTTCGGCAGCAGGCGTTGCAGATCGAGCATGTCGCGGTGCAGCAGCGTAGGGGTGGTTTGCACACTGGAGGAAAAACTGACCAACCCGATCCTGCCGCGATCGAGGCCACGGGCCCGCAGTTCATCCGCGATGGCCGCCATGCCACCCCGGTCGCGGATATCGCTGATCCATTCCTGAATCGACAGGTAATGGCTGGTGGGCCGGTTCATATGCGGCAGGGTGTTCCATACGACCGGCTCGCCATCAAGACAGAACAAACCGTCCGCACCGATGACGGAGTCGACCTGGAACACATACCGGATATTGGCCATCCCCATACCCCAGTAGATGTCGTTGCCGAGAAACACCAACGCTTCGACATCGGCCATGATCATGCGTTTGCGCAGCCGGTCCCAGCGGCGATCCCGTTCCTCCAACGGCATCTGGGGCACATACTTGAGCAGTTCGCGAGTGGCTGTGGCCTCCGGCGGAATCGCTTTGCGGGTCGGCGGGAACGGGCGACGCGATGCGACAGTCATACCAACTCATTTCATTCAGCCGGCCGCTTGGGACCGGGCCGGTCAAGGGACGTGCGCGCCAGCTCGGCTTCAAGCAGCGCAATATGACGATGCAGGACCTGGGCGGCCTGCGGAAAATGGCGCCGCTGCAATCGCAGCGACGGAGCCGAAATACACAATGCGGCAACAGGTTCGCGATCAGGACCACGCACACAAGCGCCGATGGCCACCACTCCGCGCTCGGTGGATCCGTCGTTGATGCCATAACCACGACGGCGCACAGCGGCAAGCACCCGCCGGACCTCTTCCCACTCCAATCCGGCGTCAGGTGGTCCATCGCGGAAACGCCGCGCAAGTTCGGCGTCATCGAGCGCGGCGAGTAACGCTTGCCCACCAGAGGTGCGGTACGCACTCATCAAAGCGCCGACACGCGAACTGACCCGCAGCGACCGGTTGCATTCCAGGCTTGTCAAGAACTCCACATTTGTGCGACGCAAAACCATCAGGTGCACTGTCTCATTGAATTCGCGCTGCACCCGCTCGAGGAACGGCCGAGCCACCGCACACAAATCGTCCTGACGCGAATCGCCACGGCGCATCGAGCCGAGCGCCGGACCACCTCGATAAAGGCGATCGCCATCCTTACACGCAAAACCCCGATAACACAACATTCCCAGCAACCGGTGCGCAGTGGATTTGGCGACCCCGAGTTCGGCCGCAGCCTCACTCACCCGCACAGACCCATCGCGTGTCAGTATTTGCACCAGACGCAAAGCGTTGTCCACGGATGTAATGGCATAGGCCGGTCGCGCCTCCACCGGAGCCGGAACCACCAGCGGAGAGGAGGACTCACTGGCCACCCCGGTGCGAACAGAACTCATGACAACCCACCCACCGCCACGCCATTGACCACGTCGAACGCAGCCATCCGCTCATGCGACACGACATCCGACACCCGCGGCCCCGGCAAATCCCACACCAAGGTGGACGGCGCGTCTGCGGAAAACTCCGGCCACAACGGGATTTCGGCGCCGAAGTCCTCAGCCACCGTCGGATCGCCAGTACGGGCGAACGCCAGCCAAGTGCCGCGCATCAGACGTCCGAGCGCCCTGTCGGCCTCGGTCCACGGCCACTTCCACACGTCGTATGTGCCGAACAGATAGGGCAACTCGGCACCGTGAAACGCGGCGGCGAACGACTCCTCCACCAGGTCACTGTCCTGGCTGATCGGCGGTTGCCGAAGGAAGCCGTAATGCCATATCGGGCTACCTCCCGATCGGGACTGCAGGCGCGCGGCGGTCCAATTCGACCAGACGAAAACCCGGTCGCCCTCGAGCGCGCGGCTGGCGGCTGGTACATCGGCATCCGACGTTGCCGGGTAGAGCGAGAGAAGCCGATCGGCGTGAGGTCCGTACTCGCGGTGGGCGTACTCGTGGTAGTCCGGCAAGGTCGTCAGGCAGGGCAGGCCGGATCCCTCGTTCCCGACGTTGCCGACGATCATCGGCACGTCGAGCGCGCGCCCGCTTTCGTATGCCGTCAGCGGCGACTCGCGCAGCACGTAGCCGTCGACGACCGGATAGGCCGAGTCGAAGACGTGCATGCTGGTGCGCACACCGGGCAGCAGCTCGAATGACCACGGCCCGTTTGCGCGCGGAAGCGTTGCCGCAGCGAGGGTTTCGGCGGGCAACGCACGCAGCTGAGCAGCCGTCCGTGCGCCGAGCAGGTCCGCCAACTCGGTTCCTGCCTGCTCACCGGCCGCGAGAGTCTGCGGGTTCGCCGGATGACCGGGACCGTCCAGGACGGGCGCGACTCCAGGGCCGCTGTGTGCCGCCGCCCGGTGGAACAATCCGTCCGCCAGTTCGGACGCGCGCAGGTTGTGCACGCTGTGGCCACCGGCGGAAACTCCGAACAACGTCACCCGGGCCGGGTCTCCCCCGAACGCCTCGATGTTGTCGCGCACCCACCGCAGCGCCGCGAGCTGGTCGAGCATGCCGTAGTTGCCCGAGACACCTCGATCGGATTCCGCCGATAACGCCGGGTGGGCAAGGAAACCCAGCCGCCCGAGCCGGTAGTTGATGCTGACGACCGTCGCCCCCTCGCGGGCCAGCACCGCCCCGTCGTAAAGCGGGTTGGCACCCGAGCCGAACTGGAAGCCGCCGAAGTGCAGCCAGACGAGCACAGGGCGCCCCGTGTCGCCGCTGGGGCCGGTCCACACGTTGAGGTAGAGGCAATCCTCGCTGAACTCCCGTTCGCCGCCGGAGTACAGCGAGTTCGTCGCGACGACGGGTTGGGGCGCGCTGGGTGCGAAACGCTGAGCGGGACGCGTTCCACTCCACGGCCGCACCGGGTGTGGCGGCCGCCAGCGCAGGTCACCGACCGGTGGTGCGGCATACGGCACGCCGAGGAACGCACGAACTCGTCCGTCCGGCGTCGTGGCGCCTTCGAGCCGGCCACTGGTCACGGTGACATGCGCGGGGGTCATGGCGCTCCTTGAAGTGTCGCGGTCGGTCAGGGCCGTTTTTGGATCGTGAAACGCCGGAACTCAAAGGCGACTGTCGGAAGGCCTTGCCGGCAATGTGATGCGGTGGCCCATCCGGTCGCGTTTCGTGGTCAGATATGCGAGGTTGTGGCTGGTCACCAGTGGCGGTACGTCGATCTGCCCGACGATTTCCAGGTCGTATCCGCGCAGGCCTGAATATTTGTGTGGATTGTTCGTGAGCAATTGAATCCGGTGCACGCCCAGGTCGGTCAGCATCGCCGCCCCGATGCCGTATTCACGGCCGTCGACCGGCAAGCCAAGGTCGAGGTTGGCGTCGACGGTGTCCCGGCCGGCATCCTGGAGGGCGTAGGCGCGCAGTTTGTGACCGAGTCCGATGCCGCGGCCCTCGTGACCGCGTAAATAGACGAGTACTCCGACGCCTGCCTCGGCGATGCGGGCCAGCGACTGCTGGAGTTGGTGGCCGCAGTCGCAACGGGCGGACGCGAAGAGGTCACCGGTGAGGCACTCGCTGTGGACGCGCACCAGTACGGCAGCGCCGTCGCTGGTGGCGGCCGCGAGATTCCCGTACACGAGTGCGAGGTGTTCGGCGTTGTCGGTTGCCGATCGGTAGGCGACTGCGTGGAACGCACCATGGCCGGTCGGCAGTGTTGCTTCGCCGCTGCGCGTGACCAGTTGTTCGCTGGTACGGCGGTGCCGCACGAGATCGCAGATCCGCACCAGCGGCAAGCCGTGGTCCGCGGCGAACCGATCGAGCTCGTGCCCGGCGAGCGCCCGGCCGTCGACGCCGACCAGTTCGGTGATGACGCCGACCTCGCGCCGGCCCGAGAGCCTGAGCAGGTCGATCGACGCCTCCGTGTGGCCGGCTCGTTTGAGCACCCCGCCTTGGCGAGCCCGTAAGGGGAACACATGTCCCGGCCGGCGAAGGCACTCCGGTCGCGTCGTCGGGTCGGCCACCGCACGGACAGTCGCGGCACGGTCGGCCGCCGATATCCCGGTCCCCGTGCTGACGTGGTCGACGGACACGGTGAACGCCGTGCCGTGCGGGTCGGTGTTGTCCTGCACCATCAACGGCAGGTCCAGTTCGCCGGCCCGCTCTTCGGTGACGGTGGCGCACACGATGCCGCTGCCGTGCCGGAGATAGAACACCATGTCGGCGTCGGTCATCGCGTCGGCGGCCATCACCAGATCGCCCTCGTTCTCGCGGTCGTCGTCATCGGCCACGACCACCATCCCACCGCGCGCCAGCGCGGCGACTACATTGTCGACCGCCTGCATGACACCGCCTCCGTTCACAATTCAGCGGCTTCGGGAAAAGCTGAAAGTCATATTCACCCGCGGCTACCAGCGACACCAGCAGCGTTTCGCTGTGCAGAACGCGCCACCCGCAACATTCAGCTCGATCTAGTTCGCGAGAAAGCCGCCGTCGACGGCCAGTGCCGCGCCGGTGACGAAACTCGAGTGCTCGGAGAGCAGCCACGCCACCGCCTCCGCAATTTCGATGGGTTCGGCAAAACGTCCCATGAGGTGCCGGGCGCGGACTGCGTCGAACTGTTCGGCGAATCGCGGGTCCTGCGACACGCGCGCAATCATCGGCGTATTGGTCACACCGGGCAGAATGGCGTTGACGCGGATTCCGCGCCGACCATAGTCGGCGGCCGCAGCCAGGGTCAGGCCGATCACCCCGTGCTTGGCCGCAACATATTCCGACGCGTTGGCGGCCGCGACCTTGCCGAACCCGCTGGCGGTGTTCACGATCGCCCCACCGGTTTCGAGCATCGCGAGAGCCTCATACTTGAGGCAATTGAACACTCCGGACAAGTCGATCCGGATGGCTCTTTCCCATTGCTCTGCACTGATTTCGTGCAAAGGTAGGTTGCACTGCTCGATCCCCGCGTTGTTGAAAGCGCCGTCGACCCTTCCGAATCTTTCGACGACCGCCCGGACCATCGCTTCCACCGCGGCGTCCGAGCCGACATCGGCGTGGAAGAATTCGGCGCTCCCGCCCGAGGATCGGATTTCGTGGGCGACTTTCGCCCCCGCGTCGGTCACATCGACAAGCGCCACGTGTGCGCCCAGCGACGCGAGGTGTGCCGCGGTCGCGGCGCCAATGCCACTGCCACCACCGGTGACAATGATCGTGCGTGACTCCATGGACATCGTCGTCCTTTCGAACAGTATTCACTTGACGCGCCTGGGCCGCCGGCTAATCTGCGACTCCCCATGACTTCTTGTAGACGCCCCGGTAATCGACGGGTGTCTGGTAGTCCTGTCCGTCGGGCATCATGTTGTGGTCCTTGTCGACCAGCCGGAAGCCGACCCCCTCGGGCACCGGCTGCTCACCGTGCAGAACGCGGTTCAGGGTGTCGACGCCTGCCCACCCGAGCCATTTGGCGTCAATGGCCGCCGGCTCCGCGGTCAGGCCGCCGTTCTCCCGGATCAGCTGCAGGGCAGCGGCGTATCCCTCGCCGGCGACACCGATCATCGAATTGGCATAACCAGCATCCTTGATCGCCTTCGAAAGACCCGAGGAGGTCGCGAGCGCATCCCAGTTCATGATCGCCGCGTTCGCGTCAGGGTGCTGCACCAGCAGGGTGCGGAACTTCTGCACGAGCGGGCCACCCGCGTTCGAGTCCGCCGCGCTCCAGTTGACCTCACCGACGACCTTGCATCCGGGGCACTTGGCGAAAACCTCGTCCTGGCCCTCCTTTTGGTACGCGCCGAGCAAGGGATCGTAGGTCGTCCGGACGATCTTGGCCTTGCCTTCGGTCGCGTCGATCACATACGCGGCCTGGAGGCGGCCGAATTCCTTGAAGAACGCTCCGGTCGTCGTTGCCGAATCGCTGAACTTGACCCCGGTGAACAACGACTCGCTCGGGCCGCCGTCGTTCTTGGGATCGGTGCAGTCGACGCTCTCCAGCCCGACGACCGGGATTCCGGCCGCCTTGGCTTCGAGCAACGGCTGCTTGACGTCGCCGCACCCCATACCGTGAATCACGATCGCGTCCGGCTTCGCGGCAATCGCCTGCCGGAGTCCCGCGGCCCACCCGTTGTTGACGTTGTTGGCGCCATCGATGATCTTGTAGTTCCAGCCGACGACCTTGGCGGCGTTCGCCATTTCGTTCGCGGGTCCGGAACATCCCTGAGCCGACTGTCCACACGACACGAAAATGATGTTCTTGCCCGGCTGGATCTTGGGTCCCGTGGCCGGAGGCGACGTCTCGGTGGACTTGTACAGTTCGGCGAGGGAAGGCACCCCCTCGATGTAAACCTTGTTGGGATCCGCTTTCGGTACGGATCCGGCGGCGCCCGTACTGCCTCCGGAGCTACCACACCCGGCGAGAAGAATCGTCCCGCCCAGCAGTGCTGCCCCGATCAGGGCTCGTTTCTTTACCAGTATCTTCGATGACAAATACATCAATAATCCGATTCTCGAGCGACGACTCTGGCGTCGAGGTGACTGGTGGTATTCCGGGCGCGGCGGCACTGTTGATCCGGCGCCGCCGCGCCGAAGTCGTCAGCGCCCCGCGAGGAGCGATGAGACATCTGTGGCGTGCTCAGGGTGATCAGCCGGCACGACCACCGAGTACAGCGCGGTCCAGCATCCCGGGCAGCACAGCTGACGGAAGACGACGGGCATGTCGACGTAGTTCTCTGCGGTCGAGGTGATCTGCGGTCCCGCGTCGGTGGATGGTCCTTCGTACCTGGCAACGTCGAGCGTGCTCGAGTGTTCGTCGGCCAGTTGGCGACCACATGCGGAGCACGCGACGACCCGCGAGCCGTCGACGGCAACTTCGATGAGGTTGTCGTTCAACCGGCGACCGCCCGTCACATCCAGCACGGCGGCCTCGCCGGGGTGGCTCGAACGTTCCTGTCGCCGGCGACGGATCCGTTCGCGCTGCTCGCGTGTCGCGTCGACGTCAACGTTCGAATCATCGCCGAACACCACGCCGTAGTGGAATGCCGCACCGTCGCTGGTAATGCGGCCTTCGCGGTAATCGCGCGCAACCGCGTCCGTCTCGCGGTTCAGCGGATCGCCGTACCCGCCGCCGCCCTGCCACTGAACGAAATAAACGTCGTCAGGTCCCATTCCGGTGTTTTCGTAGCACTGTTGCAGCTCCATCTCTTCCCCGAGTTCTTCGAGGCGCATCGGGACCTTGCCACTGGCGAACGACGCCGCCACGCCTGCGCGTCGTGCGATGAAGCTGCGGGCGCTGTTTCCCGGGTAGCCACCCGAGAGCCCATTGTTCTGGGAGACGGCCTTGCCCGAGCTCGCCTGCACGATTCCGAACGGAAGTTCGGACCCGTGTGGAATTACTGCGGTCGAGCCGCTCACTCCCCCGCGGTGCCGGCCGGGCCCACCCGTGTCCGGCTCTTCTCGGCGCCACAGCGACAGCAGGGGATACAGAAATTCGATCATTTCGACGTCCGGAATGCGGCCCATCGGGATGCATGCGAGTCCGCCGGAATCCATGCCGTCCACATCGGGCCGTCCGCCGTAGCCCCCGGCCATCACCTCCATCATGATGTTGATGAACGGCGAAGGCTGCTCCCCTCGAGTGTCCAGACCTGCCACCAGCGCCACGTCATGCGTGCCGCAGCATGCCGCCTGGACGTCGACGCCCAGCGTCAGCGACTGGTCGAGCATCTGCGAGAGGCATTCGGCGACAAGCGAGCCGGTCAACCACGCGGGGCCGATCGGACCGCGGGCCACCGCGGCCGGGAAGGTGGCGTTGTTGAGCGTGCCCTCCTCCGAGATCAGGTCGAAGCAGCGCATCAACCCGCCGGCCGACCAAGGAATATCGGACGCCAGGATCGGCAGGAGGGCGAGCATGACGCCGCCGCGCATGCCCGCGTAGGTGCAGTTGACAACGCCTGCCTGCGGGTCGGTCCCGGTGAAGTCGAAGGAGAGGTGACCTCCGCTGTTGGTCATGGCCACGGTGATCTTGTGCAGCCCCCGGTCGCCGGTCCCGGACTGGTCCTGGTAGCCGGTGGCATGCCAGGTGCCCTCGGGCAACGAGTTCAGTTTCGCGCGCAGACGCCCCTCGGCGTCGGCCATCATGCGCTTCATCACCGCCTTGACGGTGTCGGCGCCGTACTGGTCGATCACCGCGAGCAGACGCTCGCGGCCGACGTTGCTGGCGCCGATCTTGGCCCGCAGGTCCAAGCCCACCAGAAGTGGTACGCGCGAGCGACGCACCCACAGATCGGCGATGTCCTCCTGCAATTCGAAATTCCGGACTACCCGGACGGGCGGCGTCGGTACCGACTCGGAGAACACATCCTGCGCGTCAACGGAAAACGACCCGAGGCCGACGCCGCCGAGGTCGGGTTCGTGGCACAGTGCACTCGTCCAGCCGAACAGCTGTCCCTCGTGGAAGATCGGTTGAAAGACGATCACGTCACTCTGGTGCAGACCACCACCGACCCACGGATCGTTGCACAGGAACATGTCGCCCTCGCGTACCTCGCGATGCTGCAACGTCCAGTAGATGGCGAGGTCGACCGCACCGACCAGCATCGTGTTGTACAGCCCGACCTGGACCTCCTGGCCGAGTTCGTCGCTGATGGCGAAGTCGAAGTCGTTCGCGTCGATGACGATGGGCGAACCCGACATGCGTTTGAGCGCCTCACCCATCTCGTCGGTGACGGACCAGAGCCGGTGACGCACGACCTCGTAGGTGAGTGGGTCCAGCTCGTCGATCTGTTCCAGCGTGACGTCATGCACCTGCAGCGACGTCGGCAGCTGACGCCGGAACTGCTCGGGGTCGATCGGCCGGCTGCGGAAGATCTCGGAACCAGGAACGGTCATGGACATCTTTGGTTCTCCTACTTCGCAGTGATCGTGAGGTTGCCGAGGTGGTCGACGGTGCCGGTGCTGCCGGCGGGCACGACGACCGTGGTGGTCGGGAGCTCGACGACGGCCGGCCCCCGCAAGACATGGCCCCTGCGCAACCCGAGATAGTCGTAGACGTCGGTCTCCACATAGCCGATCCGGCCGTCCAGGCAGATTGGCCGGGTACCCACCCGGGCAGAACTGGCGTCCGCGGAGTCCGCGGACTTCACCTCGGGCAGCGCCGACGAGAAGGGCAGCACACCGGTCGCCCGGACGCGGAAGGTGATCGCCTGGATGCCGGCGGCGCTGAAACCTGATCCGGCCCCGTAGAGGTCGGCGTATCGTTGCTCGAAATTCGCCGCGGCGCGTGCCAGTGCGGCTTCATCGAGGTCTCCGGCTTCCACCGGCGTCGTGACCTCAGCCAACTGCGCGGCGTATCGCATGTCGAGCTCGCGTTCCAGTTCGATCGAGGCGTAGTCGAGCCCCTGCCGCCGCAGCCCTTCCACCACCTGCTTCTCGAGTCGCGCGAAGTTGTCGGTGACCCGCTGGGGATCCAACGGAACCGTTGACGGGTCGGAGAGCTCAGCCGCCAGCACGACGTCGGACGCCGCCAGTCCGTAGGCCGAGAAGGCAGATGCGACCTGACCGAGCGGCACGACGACCGTGCCGACGCCGACCTCGGCCGCGTACATCGCGGCATGCGCGGGACCGGCACCGCCGAAGGCATAGAGGAGGAATTCGCGCGGATCATGGCCGGCCTCGACGACGGTCTTGCGGAGCAGGTCGCCGGTCTGCGAGTTCTGGACCGCATAAATGGCGGCTGCCGCCTGCTCGATCGTCAGGCCGAGCGGCTCTGCGATACGGGTACGGATGGCTTCACGCGCCGCTTCCATCGACAGTGCCTTGCGCCCCCCGATCAGACCACGATCGCTGAGGATGCCGAGCACCAGGTTGGCGTCGGTGTTGGTCGGCTCCGTGCCGCCCTGGTCGTAGCAGGCGGGGCCGGGGACGGCTTGTGCGCTGTGCGGTCCGATCTGCAGGTTGCCACCCGCGTCCAGCCATGCGATCGCGCCTCCGCCGGATCCGATGGCGTGCACTTCGAGCGTCGGCACGTTGATCGGGTGGTGGTTGATGATGGTGTTGCTCGCCCGCACCGGCTCGCCGCCGACGATCAGTCCTACCAGGAATGTCGTTCCGCCGACGTCGGTGGCGATGACGTTCGAGTGACCAAGCTGGCCGGCCAGGGCGTTCGCCCCGACCACACCGCCGGTCAGGATCGATCCGACGGTGCTGATAGCTGTCCGAGGGGCCTCGGCCGCGGCAACGGCCCCACCGTTGCTCTGCATGACCAGCAGTGGACCGGCAAGGCCGTGTTCGCGCAGGGTGGTCTCGAGGTTGCCGAGGTAATCGCGCAGCCCGGGTCCGATCTGGGAGCTCATGATGGTCGTCGCGCTGCGCGCGAATTCGCGAATGCGCGGGCTCACCTCACTCGATAACGCCACGAACATATCCGGCGCAATTTCATGGACAAGCTCACGGAGCCGTTTTTCGTGTGCGGGATTACGGAATGACCAGAGCAAGGAAATGGCGACCGCTTCGACCCCTTCGGCCACAAGGCTCCGGATCGCTTCCCGCGCCGCGTCCTCGTCGAGCGGGACGACCACTTTTCCATCTCGGTCAATCCGCTCGGTGACCTCGAGGGCCAGTCGCTTCGGCAACAATGCGTGCGCCTTGTTCTGACGCATGACATCTTGCAGCTCTTCGGGAGAACGGCCGAGATAACGCCCTTCGACGTTCATGATGAAAATCGAGTCGCGGTGGCCGACCGTGGTGAGAAACCCGACCTGCGGCACCTTGCGCATGACGAGCGCATTGAGCGAGGACGTCGTGCCGTGCGCCAGGTGGTGCGTGGCGGCGAGCATGGCCTCGAGCGATTCGCCGCGGTGCTCGGCGAGGGCACGCAGCACGTCGAGCACACCATGGGAGTAGTCGGGAGGGGTCGACGGCGCCTTCGCCGCGGCGACGCCACCTCGATCGTCGATCAAGACGGCATCGGTGAAGGTGCCGCCCACATCGACGCCAATGACCAGAGACATCCATGCCGCCTTCTGTCGAGGACGCCGTGTCCGACGCCACATCTTCGCCTTGGGCGTCGATCCTCAAACGCGTGCGTCAAAAAGTCAAGGAACGGCCCACCTGGCAGAACGAGCGCCCCGACTGTGGAGACTGATAATCGACTTGCTCGTCAATCCCTGTTAGAGTCGGCCACGACAGCCACACGCGAGAGGACACAAAGACGTGATCAAGGTGGTAGGTCTGTTCAAGAAGAAGGACGGCATTTCAGCCGAAGAGTTTCGTGATTACTACGAGAATCACCACGGCCCGCTGTTCAACGAGTACCTCAAACTGCCCGGGGTCAAGCGCTATACACGCCGATACCTGAGGCCGATCGCACCTCCGATCACCGGCGAGGTACGGCACTCCGGTTTCGATGTGATCATGGAAGTTTGGTGCGACGAGCACTGGTACAAATCATTCTTCGTCGACCAGCCCCCGGCGGAATTCCGCGCCATGATCGCCGAAGATGAGGCGAAGCTGTTCGACCGAGACCAGATGTCCATGTACACCGTGGACGAGTGCGACACGGATCTTTCGACACTCTGACGTGGTGCGGACATACGCCTCCCAGTCCTCGAAAAACGCTTCGGTCATGGAATCGAAATCGGTCTTGTCGGGGTGGCGACGACGACTGAGTCCACTAGACGACTGACGTATTGCTTGTTCCCTCGGCGACCGCCGCCCGCAACCGCACCTTGTCGATCTTGAGTGTGTTGGTACGCGGTAGTGCCGGCACGAGCTCGAGCCGTTCGGGCCACTTGAACTTCGCGACACCCAGCGCCGCAAAGTGCTCCGTGACATCGGCGAGGGTCAGGGTGGAGCCCGGTTCGTCGAGCGCGACATACGCGCAAGCCCGCTCGCCGAGCCGCTCGTCCGGCATGGCGACCACCGCCACCTCCGCGACGCGCGGGTGCCGAAGCAGAAGCTCCTCGACCTCCTCCGCGTTGATCTTCTCCCCGCCCCGGCTGATGACATCCTTGATACGGCCTTCGAATACGACGTATCGGATCCCGTCGTGGACGACCACGCGGGCGAGATCTCCCGTGTCGAGATAGCCGCCGTCGCGGAAGGTCACCGCGTTGTGCTCCGGGGCATCGACGTAGCCGGCCAGGGTGCAGGGCCCGCGGTACAGCAGCAGCCCGACATCTCCGTCAGGGACGTCTTCACCGGTCCCGGGGTCGACGACGCGGAACGAGTCGAGTACATCGTTGGGGTTACCGATCGTCTCCCTGCGGGCGGCCTCGGGCGCGTCCAGACCCGTCGTCATATACGGGCCTTCGGCCATGCCCCAGTTCTGGCCGATCCACTGCCCCAGCGAGGTGCACCGGTCGTAGATCCGTGACGGGAGTTTGGTGCCGGAAAAGGCCACTGTACGCAGCGTAACGGCGAGTTTCTCCCACAGCGGATGGTCGATCCACGGGATCATCGGACCGGCGATCAACATGTCGTTGACGCCGTGTTCGATCAGGAACTCCAGCGACCTCTCCGGCGGACCGAACGGCATCGCGACGAAGCATCCACCGACCGCATGCGCGCCGAACAATGCGTGGACGACGCCTGCGTTGTGCACGAACGGCATCACGTGAGCTACTGTCGACCGTTCATCACGTCCGAGCGTCCGTGCGAGCGCCACCCCGTTGTTCCAGTACTCCGCATGCAAGCGGGGAATCACCTTGGGCGTCCCGGTGGTGCCGCCGGAAAGCTGGAACACCGAGACCGACCGCGGATCGATCCGCGACTGAATCTCGTCGACCACCGTACGCGCCACCTCGGCGGGGATCGACAGACCCGCCTCGGCGACCCGAATGAATCCCGGCACCTCGCCACCCACACAGAATCGGTGCTCGAGAGTCGGCAGATACGACGACGCCTCGTGCGAGAGGTCGACCAGCACACCGTCACTCGCGGCAGCGTCGATCAGGTGACCGCGTGCCCCCACGATCCCGCCGACGTGCCGCAACTCGTGAGCCCGATGTGCCGCCAACGTGGCGACGGGCACTGCCCCGGCCTTCAGCAGCGAGTAGAACCCCAGCACCCCCTCCGCGGAGTTGCCGACCTGGAGCAATACCGCGTCACCGGGGCACAGCCCGGCCTCGACGAAGGCGGCGGCGACCTGGTCACTGCGTACATCGAGTTCGGCATAGGTGAACGACATGTCGGGGCCGATCACCGCGTGCCGATCCGGATACCGCCTGCTGACGTCACGGAAGCGCTCCGTCAACGTCAGCTCCGTCCATGCGCCGGCCTCGAGGTAAGCCGCTGCCATTGCCGCGTCGTGGCGGGGGAATCGCCCCGCCCAGGAGTCAGTCGACATCTGTGCCTCTCGGTCATGACCACGCCCACCCTGGCGTACGGCCGCGATCACCTTGACACAATTCTTCGTTCTTGTAAAGTATTCGTCGTAGCCGTCAACGGCTTCCTCGACGTCTGTCCGGCTGGGTTCATCGTCTTCCCGGGCAGGCCTGGAAGAAAGGAGCGACCATGTCGAACGACTTGCCACATCTGGCGCGCGGAGTCGACCATGCCGCTTTCCCGACGCTCGACGCGGCCGGGACCATTCGCTTCTATCGTGACGTCCTCGGTTTTCCGGTGGTGCATTCGATCTGCGCCGCGGGCTGGGGGCCAGAGCGTCACCCCGATTTCATCCACTTCTTCTTCGACATCGGCAACAACGATCGGCTCGCCTTCTTCTATTACTTCGGCTTCCGCCCGGAGCATGCGGGAGCCGACCGCGGTGACGCCTACACCCGCTTCGACGAGGATTTGCCGGACTTCTTCATCGCCTCGCGGCACCTGGCGATCCACGTCGAATCGGAGGCGGATCTCAACGAGTACCAGCGTCGTCTGGACGGCAGCGACTGGCCGACCGAGATGCGCGTCCAGCATGAGACGATCGAGTCGATCTACACCCACGACCCGAATGGCTACCTCATCGAGCTGACACGCGCCCTCCGGCCGGTGACGCCGCAGGAGGACCTCGATGCCGCGCTGACGGTCGATGCGCTGCTGGAAGTCTCACAGGCGCAGGAGCCCTCCCTCGACCTGCTGCTCCAGCGCAAGGCGGAGCTCATCGTCGAACGAGCGCAGGCCTGGCACCCGGCCCAGCCCGTCCCCGCGGCCGACCGAACGGCGCCGTGATGGGGTCGCTGTTCATCCTGGACGTCCCCGAGAACCGTCCCGTGGTCGAAACCGCGGACGAGGATCCGCGAGTCACCGTCCGCAAGATGGGTCCGTACTTCGCCGTCGCCAGCGACGAGCCGTTCTCGATCGATCGGCGCGCCACAGGATGCCGGCACGCCGTCTGGTACAGCTGCATCGCGGGTCTCGCCGGTTTACGGATCACCCAGTGGGACAAGGACAAGCTGGCGATGGAGAACCGATGACAGCGACCGCATCCCATGACGAGGTCGTCACGGAAGTCGTCGAACTGAAGACCCACGACGGCGCCCGCGTGAGCGGAACCCTGAGGAGACCGGCGGGCGGCGCGCGTGTCGTGGCGTCGCTCATGCATCCGCGCCAGGACGTGACCCACCACCTGCTGGTGCCCGAATTACTGCGGCGCGGCTACGCCGTCTGGACCCAGACCGCACGCTCCCCGAACAACGACATCAGCCTCGTCCACGAGCAGGCGCTGCTCGATGTCGCGGCGGGACAACAGTTCCTGGTGTCGCGGGGCTACGAGGCCACCGTCACGGTGGGGCATTCCGGTGGGGCTACACTGTTCGCCTTCTACCAGCAGGAGGCAGCGAAGTCACCCCGGGACCGGCTCGCCGCCGCACCGTCCGGCCTGCCAGTCGACCTGCCCGGTGCCGACTTGCCGGTGCCCGATGCCGCTGTTTTCCTTGCCCCGCATCCGGGTCAGGGCGTCCTGCTCCAGCGGCTGATCGACCCTTCGGTCACCGACGAGTCCGATCCCCGATCGGTCGATCCGGCGCTCGATCTTTACGCACCCGAAAACGGCTTCGCGCCGCCACCGGAGAGCTCGACCTTCGACGAGGGCTTCCTCACGCGTTACCGCGCCGCGCAGGCCGAGCGGGTGAGACGTCTGGACCAGCTGGCGCGCGAGCACCTCGCGGGCCCCGACGCCGAGCTCGCCAAGGTGATGGTGATCTACCGCACCGACGCCGAGCCGCGGTCGGTCGATCTGTCCATCGACTCCAACGACCGCCCGTACGGGTCACTGTTCGGGCGCACGCCCCACCGGGCCAACTACCGGCTCCCCGGATTCGCCAGGGTCACCACACCCGAAGCGTGGCTGTCGACCTGGTCGGCCACGACGTCGCGGGCCAACCTGCTCCGCAACGCACCGGGCGTCACCTCGCCGACATTGCTCGTCGAGCTCACCGGTGATCAGGCCTGTTTCCCGAGCGACGCGAAGGCCGTCCACGACGCGTTCGGTGCGACGGACAAGACTCATGTCCGGGTCCCGGGACTCCACTTCGGACAACCACTGAGGCGGGGTGAAACATCCGGGATGGCGCGCGCCGCCGAGCAAATCGGCGACTGGCTCACTCAGCACTTCGAGATTTGACTTGTGCGTTGACGATCCGACGATGACGAGGTTACATAGTGCGCCAGGGTCGAATCGGATTGCCCGGCCAGGAACGGCAGCAAGGGAGCACCTGATGGGTCGCATGGAAGGCAAAGTCGCCTTCGTCACCGGAGCAGGCCGCGGCCAAGGGCGTGCGCACGCGATTCGCCTGGCGGAAGAGGGAGCCGACATCGTCGCTCTCGACATCCTGGAAAACCTCGAGGATATGCCGTACCCGATGGCCACGGAGGCGGATCGCACGGAGACGATCAGCGCCGTGGAGGCACTCGGCCGGCGAATCATTTTCGAGAAGGCCGATATCCGGGACCTCGAGCGCCTCCATGAGGTGGCGGCACAGGGCATCGCGGAGTTCGGCCATATCGATGTCCTGGTCGCCAACGCGGGCGCCGGGACTTCCGCCATCTCCTACGAGATGAGCGAAGACACCTTTACGGCTGTGGTCGACAGTTTCCTGACGGGCACCTGGCGCACGATCCGTGCGGTCGCCCCTCATATGATCGAAGCCGGCCGGGGCGGTTCGATCATCCTGATCAGCTCGATCGCGGGCCTCGTCGCGATTCCGAACATGGCCCACTACGTCGCGGCGAAGCACGGGGTCACCGGCCTGATGAAAGCGTGCGCCATCGAACTCGGACCGTTCGACATCCGGGTCAACGCCGTCCATCCGTCCAACGTGAACACACCCATGATCCAGAACCCGGCCATCCGGGGAGTCTGGAGCGGAAACCCCGCCGCCACCGACGAGGAGATCATCCCCGTCATGTCATCGATGCACATCCTCGACACCCCGTGGATGGAGCCGGTCGACATCAGCCATGCGGTGCTGTGGCTCGCCTCCGACGAAGCCCGTTATGTCACCGGGTCCAGCCTCCCGGTCGACGCCGGCGCGCTCGCCCCATTCACCATCCCGCACGGCACGTTCGGAACGGATATCCAGGAGGCGTCGTGACCGAGCAGCACAGTGAATCCGGGTTCGGCAACCATCGCGCCGCGCTCGAAAGTTTCTACGCCGAGGAGGTGAAATACGTCGCGGCAGGCGGCGCCCGCGCCGGCGCCGACTTCGCCGGTATGGCCGCCCACCTCCACCCCGATGTCGTGGTACACCAGGGGCCTTCGGTGCCGTATCCGGGCGACTGGCAAGGAATTGCCGGACTCGAACGATTCTTTGCGGTTTTCTCCGACACCTGGCTTTCGCTCGACCTCTCCGAGACCAAGTACTTCGAGGGTGAGACCGGCGTGGCGATCAGCCTACGGATGCGGGCCACCGCGCGGCGCACCGGAAAGACCGTGGACACCCGGATCGGTCAATTCCTCACGTTCGACCACGGACTGATCCGCGACTTCACAGTGTTCTACCTGGACCCCGTCCAGGTCGGGGAAGCAACCCTTCCCTAGCCTCGCCCAGCTCCCCGCACGGTCCGTAGTCGTGAGCGTGCATCGAGTCCGGCGCATCGGGAAAACGGCGCTCCTCCGAACGCACCGTCCGCCACGGCTTGGTGGAGCAGGAAATCTTCGACCATGCCACCCGCCTCTTTCCCGGCTCCTCGCCCAATACACCGAGGACTCGGCCACACAGATCAACGCCATCACCGCCCGCACCGACCTCGACTCCCCCAGCCGGCTACGCCAGATCGTCACACTGCTCGCCCGCCGCCAGGCAAGCACGCCGTCCTCCGCTCCCTCGCCACCGTGATCGGTCGCGGGGTCACCGAGGGCGCCTTCCGCACGGTCGACGTCCGGGTGGCGGCACTCGGCATCCTGGGCACGGTCAACTGGGTCGCCTGGTGGTTCGACCCCGACCACAACGACAACCTCGACGCCATCAGCCACCAACTCGCCGACACCGCCGTCGCCGGCCTGCTCGACGTCAGCAGCAGGCAACCCGTCGACGGCCCGGACCAGGCCATCGCGGCCATCCGCGCCCAACCGCCTCGAACGGACGTTGCGCTCCTAAGGACCTTCGCGCTATCGGCCCGGCGCGACGACGGCCCCAGCGCCGGGCGAGGGCCGGCAGCGTGAAACTCAGTCCGACCGCCGGGGAAGCGCCACCGGCGTAGGAGACCTGGAGGATGCCGGCAATTCCTCAGTGGGCACGCAGGCCATAGCCGCCGCGATGGAAGATGAGCGGGGTGCGCGTGGCGTCGGCGCCGAGATCGAGGACGGCCGCCGCAACGATCGTGTGGTCGCCCCCGTCGTACTCGGCCCAGATACGCGCGTCGACGAAGGCCGCGACGCCATCGAGGAGCGGGGCACCGTGGGCCGAAGGCCGCCAGGCCAGGCCGGCGAACTTGTCGGCCCCCGACCGTCCGAACGCCTTCGAGACATCGGCCTGGTCGTCGGAGAGGACGTTGACGCAGAGCGAAGGGGCCTGCCGGACCTTCGGCCAGCTCGAGGAATTACGGGAAACCGAGAAGGTCACCAACGCCGGATCCAGCGACAAGGAACTGAAGGCCTGGCAGGTGAATCCGACCGGGACGCCCTCATGAATGGCCGTGATCACCGTGAGTCCCGTGGCGAAGTGACCGAGCACGTCACGAATACCGGCGGGATCGACCACCGTGACCGGTCCATCGGCTTGCTGACTCATCGCTCAGCCCCCTCACCAGCGGATTCCGCACCTCGAACCGCCCCCGATATGGCCGCGGCCGACGGGACTGTGATCATGCCCATACGGGTGAAAGTAGTTCTCCGCGCAACTCATTGCAATAGTCAGGACACCGGGACCGACGAAGATTCTGTTACCCAGAATCGCGCTCTACCAACAAATCCTTGCGGTAATCGCTCGGGAACACCAGAAGATCTTCGACACCATATATCGGAATAGCCGAATCGAGTTCTGGCCGCTGTCCACCGGACTTACCTGGGATGGAGGGCTTTTCGTCGGCCTGTGGCGGCGGACCGTACGATCGCGTCAAGCAGTCGGTGGCGCTTGACGGCGTGGGTGAAGTCCGGGGCGAGGGCCGTTCCGTGGACGAGGTCGTCCCGAATCGCGGCGTAGGCGTGCGCCAGCGTGTGGATCACTGTTCCGGCCAGGCCGGGATAGTCGTCGTAGCCACTGGGCAGCGTGATCTTCGTAGGCCGACTGCCGCTGCGTGTGCCACACACCGTGACCGGACCGATGTGCGGGAACTCGGCGGCGGTGATCTCGAGTCTCCCCTCCGTGCCGTCGATGATCAGAGAGAACCCGGCACCCGATGCCGCGCCGCCACGGTGGTGGACGGACAGGACCGCCCCGCCCGCCACGGTGCCCGAGATCGCGATCTGGTCCTCGGCGGTCATCGGAACGACCTGCCCGGTGCGCCCGAGGGGAACCTGGCGGCGCCGGGTCGCGGTCGTCGCAACCACTTCCTGAAGCTCGCCGATGACCATCGACACCAGGTCGATCGCGTGTCCGAACGCGATGGTCAGCATCGTGGCCCCGAGCTTGCGGTCGAGCGTGTAGACCATGTTCGGAGACACCGGAGTGCCCCATTCGGTCGAAGACGCCACGACGGTGGCGGAGAGCACTTCCCCCACGAATCCTTCGGACACGAGGTCGGCCAGCCAGCGGAAGGTAGGCGAGGAGCGTCCCTGAAGACCGACGAAGGTGCGCGTCGTCCCGGCGGCACGCTCCATCTCCTCGGCCTCGCGCAGGTCGACGGCGAGCGGCCACTCGGAGAGCACCGGCACTCCGGCCTTCAGCGCGGGCAACACGAGTTCGCGATGCCGAGGCACTTTGACGGCGACAACAACGAGGTCGACGTTCTCGTCGCCGGCAAGCTGCTCGACCGACGTGTACGCGGGTACGCCATACGCCGCTCCCGCGGCCTGGGCCGAGGCTTCGGAGCTCGCCGCCAGCGCGCGAAGCTCGATCCCGTCGACGGCGCTCAGCGCGGGCAGGTGAGCCCCGGCCGCCCAGCCTCCCGTGGCGCTCAGGCCGACGATGCCGACGCCGATCGGCTTACCCGAGTCAGGCACCGAGCTGCCGCCTCAGGGTTTCGGCGTCGTGCAGGGCCGTCATGTGCACGAACCGCCCGTCACGAACCTGATAGATGGCGTACTCGACGATCTCGAACGAGGCGCCGGTGGGAGCCACGCCGAGCCACTCCTTGACGGGCGTGCCCGTGTTGGTCAGACGGGCGGCCAGGCGATCACCATCGACGGCGATCTCCCGGGGCTCCCAGTGGAAGTCCGGGACCGCGTCGATGTCGCCGTTCAGCACAGCGATGACCTGGTCCCGAGTGCCCGGCTCGCCGTTCAGGGTGGTCTCGTCGTTGATGAATTCGTCCATGCGGTAGATCTCGTGGGCGTTGAGCGCCCCGATATAGCGCCGGTAGAACTCGCGCAGATCGGTGTCGGACATGATCCCCTCCTTCGCCCCCCGGAGCGGAGGTCATCCTCGGAAACTTCTGTCCCGAACGGTACCGAAGTTTGGCCGCACTGTCACGGCCCCCCTGCGAAGAGAAGTCGCGCCGGGACGAGCGAAGGGGTGCAGCCGCTAAGCAGGCCAGCCGAGCAACGCCGTGTCGACGATTTCATCGAGCTCAGCAGGATCGAGGCCGTTGGCGGCCTGCACCGCGATGCCGAAAGCCATCGTCATGATGAACCGGGCGAGACGCCGAGGGTCGGCGTGGCGCGGAAGATCACCCTCGTTGACGGCGCGCCGGAAGCGCTCCTCAAGACGGACTCCCGCGTCGTTGCGCCAGTCGACAAGCAGGTCGTGGACGGCCCGGCTCTCGTCGCTCGACGCCAGCGCACCCTGCACGGTCAGGCACCCGGAGGGGCCTCCGGGAGGGGTCGTGGTGCCGACCGCTCCCCGGAGGAACGCCAGGGCCACAGCCCGTGCGGTGGGCTCCTCCAGTGCACGCGTGGCATAGGCGGCCGGCCCTGCGCCGTAGCGCTGGAGGGCCTTGCGGAACAACTGCTCCTTGTTGCCGAAGGCCGCATACATGCTCGTCTTGGTGATCCCCATGGCGCCGGTCAGTTCGGCGAGGCTCGCACCTTCGTAACCTTGCGCCCAGAACACCCGCATCGCGCGTTCCAGCGCCTGGTCGATGTCGAATCCTCGAGGCCGGCCCATGACGGCCCTACGGGAGTCACCCATGCCACAAGCGTACCTCTCGGTACAGATCTACGGTGGCGAACGTGGTTCAGTACCGATCGGTCTTGATATACTATCGTTCTGCACCGATCGGTACTGAACTAATGGGAAGGGAAGTCCGCGCCATGAAAACCATTTCGCTCGGCAGCCTCGAGGTCTCGCGCATCGGTCTCGGAGCCATGGGAATGTCGGCGTTCTACACCGGCGCCGGCCAGTTCGACGACGAGTCGATCCGCACGATCCACCGCGCCCTGGACCTCGGGGTCACCCATATCGACACCGCTGAGGGGTACGGCCCCTTCGTCAACGAGGAGCTGGTCGGCCGGGCCGTGCAGGGGCACCGAGACGAGGTCGTGCTGGCGACCAAGTTCGGACTGATCTCCCACACCGGTGGCTCGGCTCCGGACAGCACCCCGGCCAACATCCGCCTGGCCGTGGAGGGATCACTGAAGCGCCTGGGGACCGACTACATCGACCTCTACTACCAGCACCGGGTGGACCCCGGCACGCCCATCGAAGAGACCGTTGGCGCGCTGGCGGAACTGGTGGCCGAAGGCAAGATCCGCCACATCGGCCTGTCGGAAGCCTCCCCCGCCACGATCCGCCGCGCGCACGCCGTGCATCCGGTCACCGCGGTCCAGTCCGAATACTCGCTGTGGACCCGCGACCCGGAGGCCGAGATCCTGCCCGTCCTGCGCGAACTGGGTATCGGCTTCGTGCCGTACTCCCCACTTGGCCGCGGCTTCCTGACCGGCAACATCCGCTCCCTGAACGATCTTGACACCGACGACTGGCGTCGCACCAACCACCGCTTCGCCGACGGCAACCTGGAACGCAACCTGCGAATCGTCGACGAGGTCCTGGCCGTAGCCACCGAGATCGGCACCACGCCCGCGCAGGTCGCCCTGGCCTGGCTGCTCGCCCAGGGCGACGACATCGCTCCCATCCCCGGCACCAAGCGAGTCGCCCGGCTGGAGGAGAACGCCGCCGCCGATCACATCGAGCTCACTGCCGGCCACGTCGCCCGCCTGAACGACCTGCCCCGGGCCTCCGGCGAGCGCTACGACGCGGACAACATGGCCGCCATCGACCGCTGATCGAAGACGTACCGGGCCCACCGAACCGCAAGGCGAACTCGCGGCCGTGATCCGGTCGGCCACTCTCCGCTATAGCAAACGATTGCAATACTCCTCGCGACACAGACTGCTCACAGCGCGTACGACGATGCCGAAACAGCAGTTCAAGGGGCATTGCAAACGATTGTTTCGATGGCTACAGTGCTGGACAGCGATCTCCACCACAACGACGTCGTCAGGAGAGGAGCCTCCATGTGCCGAAAGGATCAACGATGAACCTCAGACCCGGCCGCAACGAAGCCGCCGTTCGCACGATCGCGCGCACCTCGTCGGTCAACCCCATGCGGGCAGCGGTCGCCGGCGGGCTCGGTTCGCTCATCGAGTACTTCGACTTCGCCATCTACGGCTTCGTGGCCGTCTACATCGCCGGGCATTTCTTCCCCAGCGACCGGCCCGCGGTCGGGGTGCTGGCGACAATGGGGGCGTTCACCATCGGCTACGTCGTCCGCCCCATCGGAGGCTGGTTTTTCGGGCGGATGGGAGACCGGCGCGGACGGAGCAAGGCGCTCGTCGTCACGGTTGTCGCCATGGGGGTTTGCACCGCGGCCATCGGGCTTTTGCCCAGTTATGCCACCATCGGGATTCTGGCACCGATCGCGTTGCTCGCATTGCGTGTCGTGCAAGGGTTTTGTGCCGGCGGTGAGGCCGCGGGCGCGGCGTCGTACGCCGCGGAGTCCGCACCGGCGCACAGGCGAGGCTTCTACACATCCCTTACCCCCATGGGAACGACGGGCGGGTATGCGGTTGCCGCCATCGTCGTCGGCCTCGTCACCATGGCCCTGTCCCCCGAGCAGATGCAGTCGTGGGGTTGGCGGATTCCCTTCCTGGTGGTGGCACCCATCACGCTGGTATGCACATTCTTTCGGTTGAGGCTCGAAGATTCGCCCGAGTTTCTCGAGATGGCTGCGCAGCAGGTCGCGAAAAGCCCACTCAGGCAGGTCGTGTCCCAGCATCCGATGAAGGTCGCCCAGGCGGCGTTGCTGACCCTCGCCACATTCGGCACCTCGACTCTGGCACTCACCTATTTTCCGACCTTCTTCATCAAGGGTCGGGGTATCAGTGCACAACCGTTCTATTGGATGATGGCCGTCGTGATTTCGCTGGCGTTGCTGGTGTTTCCCCTCATCGGCTCGCTCACCGACCGGTTCGGCCGCAAGCGAGTGATGCTGGCCGGCTACGGCGGCTTGGCAGTGCTCGCCTATCCCTTGTTCTGGTCGTTGCAGAATTCGCAGAACCTGGTCCTTATCGGCATCATTTTTCTCGTGTACTACCTCGTCAACGGCTGCACCATCGCTTCTGCATTCCTGGTGACCGTCGAATTGATGCCCCGAGCCGTCCGCTACACCGGTGCCGCACTGGGCATCAATCTCGGCTTGATCGCGGTCGGCTTCGGGCCCACGATCGCTGCCGAGGTCGTGAGCCATTTCGGCAGCCTCGTTCCGATCGCCGTGTTGCCGGCTGTTTGTGGCGTGATCGGCGCCGCGACGCTGCTGTTCGGCGTTCGCGAGACCGCCCGAGCTGAACTCGCAAAGTAACCCGAGAGCCACTCGTCCGACGCGGCGGCGCCGCGTCGGACGAGTGCCGTTTTGTCAGTAGGGATTAGCGACGACGAGCTCCTCGGCGGGGTATTTGGTGATCACGACTGGGCCGTCGTCGGTGATGACCACTTCTTCTTCGATGCGGGCGGCGGAATATCCGTCGTTCGCGGGGCAGTAGGTTTCGACGGCGAAAACCATGCCGGCCTTGATTTCGACCGGGTCGCGGTAGCTATTGAGGCGGGAAATGATCGGCCGTTCGTGCAGGCCGAGACCGAGGCCGTGGCAGAATTGCAGTCCGAAGGCGGAAAGTTCGTCATCGAAACCGAGCGACTCGGCGGTCGGGAACAGCGATGCGATTTCGTCGGAGCCCACCCCCGGCCGGATCGCGGCGATCGTGGTGTCCATCCATTCCCGGGCCCGACCGTAGGCGGCGCGCTGCGAATCGGTGGCTTTGCCGACGCTGAAGGTGCGGTAGTAGCAGGTGCGATATCCGTTGAAGGAATGGATGATGTCGAAGAATGCCTGATCACCGGGCCGGATGATGCGGTCGGTGAAGTTGTGCGGGTGGGGATTGCACCGCTCTCCGGAGATCGCGTTGACCGCCTCGACCTGATCCGAGCCGTATTCGTAGAGTTTCTTGGCCGCCAGTGCGACGATCTCGTTTTCCCGGACTCCGGGTTTCAATGCGTCCACAATGTCCTGATAAACGCCGTCGACCATCGCCGCGGCCTGGTTGAGCAACATGATCTCGTCGATACTCTTGATCTCGCGAGCGTCGAGCATGTGTTGCTGCGCATCGACGACCTCGAGTCCCTGCCGCTGCATCTCGAACAGGAACGGCGGCTCGGCGATGTCAACGCCGACCGGCGAACTCTGCAGGCCGAGGTCGGTGAGCATGCCCTTGATCTGCGTCACCGCGTCGACCATAAGGCCCGCACGGGGCGACACGGCGCCACGGAACCCCAGAAAACCGGGGTGATTGTGGTCCTGCCGTAGCCAGGGCGAATACAGCTGATGGTGCTTCACCGCCGACCCGAAGTCCCACAAATGTGGTTCTCCCCCGCGGGTGAGCAGCGCATAGCGAATCATCTTGTCACCGAGCGCACCACCGACCCAGGACTGCGTCGTGTAGCGGATGTTGTAGAAATCGAACAGGAGGAACGCGCCGCACTCACTCGATTCCAGCGCGGCATACGCCCGCTGAAGCCGGTAATCCCGCAACCGCGCGAAGTCGACACGCATCTCATAATCGACGCCCAGCTGTCCCGGTGCGGAAAGCTGCCGGGCCGTCTTCGCAACTTCAATCATGATGAGCCGTCTCTCCCTTGACGTCAGACCGGACCTTTCCGGACGCTACCAAGGTAGTGCAAACGTTTGCAACAGTGGCCAATCGGGATGTGAGATGGCCGGCGAGGAGGCATCGCGGTGGCCGGCGACGGAGAAAGCGCAATCCGGCCTCACCCAGGCCCCGCAGACCCGGCGCCAGAAACGGGTTTCCTCAATCCGCCACCAACGCGGCGCGGAACGATGCGGCTGTCCGGGCGGGCGTGCACGTGGCGACGGCGCCGCGCCCGGATCGTCGTCGCCTGGTGAATGCCGCGACTCGTCAGCGAGCGGAGCCCGTGACTACCGCGTGGCGTACACGGCTGCGAATGTTTGCAGCGACTCCCCGCTCTTGCTCAGCCACGAATGCTTGACACAACTAAGAACACCGCCATAAGCTGCTGATGCAATCGATTGCACAACCAGTCGAGTAGTGAAAGGTAGGCAATCGTGCGGGCAGCAGTGTTCTACGGTCGCGGTGACGTGCGGGTGGAGGAGGTTCCGGATGCCAAAGCAGGATCCGGGGATCTGCTGTTGAGGGTGTCCGCGGTCGGTATCTGCGGTACGGACGCCCACGAGTTCGATTCGGGCCCGCATATGTTCCCGATCGATCATCCTCATCCCGTCTCCGGGCATATCGGCCCGATGATTCCCGGCCACGAACTGACCGGTGTCGTCGAGGATGTCGGCGCCGACGTCGAAGGATTCGAACTGGGTGCCCTTGTGGTGTCCGGCGCGGGGATCTCCTGCGGCAAGTGCTTTTGGTGCCGGCGCGCGATGACCAATCTGTGCCGGCACTACTCGACGGTGGGGCTGAACCGGAACGGGGCGCTGGCGCAGTATGTCGCGGTGCCCGCATCGACGTGCGTCGACGCTTCCCGGCTGGGCATCACGGCCGATACCGCCGCGTTGGCACAACCGATGTCGATCGCGGTGCATGCGATGCGGCGAGGTCGCCTGGCACCCGGCGAATCAGCGGTCATCCTCGGTGCCGGTGGTATCGGCGCGTTCCTGACCTACGCGGTTGCCGATCGTTGCGGCAGTGTCGTGGTCTCCGACCTCGACGGTGAGCGACTGCGAATCGCCAGTGCTCTGGGCGCTACGCACGTGGTGCAGGCCGGGGGTGACCGCAGCGTCGAGGATGTGCTGGCCGCCCACGACATCGTTCCGTCGGTCATCTACGAAGTTTCCGGCAGCGCCGCGGGATTCCAGCAGGCGTTGAGCCTCGCTCCCCGCGGCGCGCGGCTGGTCATGGTCGGCTTACAGCCGGGCTCCCGGGAAATCGATGCTCGCGGCGTCTCGCTGCGGGAAGTGGAGTTGATCGGCACCAACGCCCACGTCTGCGGACTCGACCTGCCCGAAGCGTTGCGGCTGCTGGCCTCCCGCGAGGGCGGCTGGACCGACGTCGCACCGGTGGCGCTTTCGCTCGACGAACTGGTCGAAGAAGGCCTGCGGCCGCTGGCCGAGCGGCGCAGCACCCGGATCAAAACCCTGATCGACCCATGGGCGAGCGAGACCCGCAAAACGTCGGCGGCGTAAGTAACCCAAGAAGTACACCGAACCGCCCCGGACTCTCACCAGGAGTCACGGGGCGGTTCGGTATCGGTACCGGTCCTCACCCGGCGCCCGTCTGCATGAACGGTTCTTTCCGGGGACCCGTTGTGGTGTCGATGGCGTAAAGCGAGGTGGTCGCGGTCAGGAAAAGGGTCCTCCAGCCCGGTCCACCCCAATGCAGGTTGGCGACTTTTTCCGGTATCCGGATTTTTCCGATATGCCGTCCGTCCGGGGCGAACACCCACACACCACCTGGGCCGGTCACCCAGACGTTCCCGCCCTCATCACACTTCATCCCGTCGGGCACCCCGAGATCGTCGTCCCGCACCCCGAGGTCGTTGTTTTGATAGATGCCCGTGGCGAAGATGCGCGGGTTTTCCAGCGTGCCATCTGCTCGAACGTCGAAAACGCGGATGTTCGCCTGATCGGTGTCGTTGACGTACAGCCGGTTTTCGTCCGGGGAAAAGCAAAGCCCATTCGGGGCGGTGAACATCGTCCGGTCCACGAGCAGTTGAAGATCGCCCCCACCCGGAGGAATGCGATAGACACCCTGAAAGCCCAGTTCGGGTGCACGCTCCACCCCATATCCGGGCATCCGGCCGTAGCGCGGGTCAGTGAAATAGATCGAGCCATCGGAACGCACGACAATATCGTTCGGGCTGTTCAGCTCGCGACCCTCGAAATGCGTTGCCAGCTCGGATCGCGTGCCATCCTGGCCGTATCGGGCAACACAGGACGTCACGTGCTCGCATACCAGGAGGTTGAGCTCCCGGTCGTAGGTCAGGCCGTTTCCCTTGCGGGCCGGGCGCGCGACCTCGACCACACCGGACGGGTCCCATCGACGGCGAACATCTCCGGGAATATCGGAGAACAGCAGATAATGCCCGGTCGGGTGCCAGATCGGCCCCTCGACGAAGTCATAGCCGGTACCCAGCCTCCGCATCGGACCATCAAGGTCGAGCAGCGACTCGAAACTGGGCTCGATTGCTTCGTGACGCACTTGAAAGCCCTTCTGGACGAGCGCTCAGGCTTCTTTCTGATATCCCGTCAACACGAATCGGCCTGGCCATTGGTCTTCGATCTCCGAAATGCGCCGCTGGATTCGCCAGCGACCGTCGGGTTCTCGCTTCATCGTGTCCAGATACCGGCCCAGGCCCCAGATGTACGACCGCTCGCCGTCTCCCGCGTCGAACCGGAACATGTAACTCACGACGTTCGCGGTGTCGCCGTGCAGTTCGATATGCGGGTTGAGCGCGAGGTGCTTGTGATAGAGGTCAGGAGCATGCGAGTGCCGGCTCGCGAAATCGAGCGTGCCGTCGCGGCCTTCCCAGCGATGGACCGAGCCATCCGGTCGCCTGTTTTCCCGCACCGCGTCATCGGTGAAGCAGTCCACCAGCCGATCGAAGTCGCCGTAGTCGAGGGCCTGGCCATACTGCGTCAGCGTGTCGATGATCGCGTTTCGATCCTCCAATTCCTGCACGCGCGCCTTGAGCGCCTCGAATTCGTCCTGGGACATTTCTTACTCCACATCCTGACGGGGTTCTGCAATCGTTTGCATCTTGCCACAAGTGCGAAGGTGAGTGCAATACGACAACAGTCGAAGCCCGATGCTAGGGCTTCGCCCGCGGGACCAGCCTCTGCAACTGCGTCACGTGCTGCGGCGCGAGCTCCTCGATGGTCGCGACGCCGAGCAGCTTCATCGTGCGTTCGATCTGGTCACGCAGGATGAAGATCATGCGATCGACGCCCTCGCGCCCGCCCGCCATGAGCCCGTAGAGGTAGGCCCGGCCCACGAGCGTGAACTTCGCACCGAGGGCGATCGAGGCGACGATGTCCGCACCCGACATGATGCCGGTGTCGATCGCGATCTCCGTGTCCTTGCCGACCTCACGCACCACCTCCGGCAAAAGGTGGAACGGCACCGGCGCGCGGTCGAGCTGGCGGCCGCCGTGGTTCGAGAGCACGATGCCGTCGACGCCGAGGTCAACGAGCTTCTTCGCGTCGGCGATGTTCTGCACCCCCTTGATGACGATCTTTCCCGGGAACAGGTCCCGCACGACCGCGAGGTCGTCGAACGAGATCGTCGGGTCCATGGCGGCGTTGAGCAGCTCGCCGACCGTGCCGCCGGTCGAGCTCAGCGATGCGAACTCGAGCTTCGGCGTGGTCAGGAAGTCCCACCACCACCATGGCCGCGGGATGGCGTTGACGATCGTGCCGGCGGTCAGCTGCGGCGGGATCGAGAAGCCGTTGCGCTTGTCGCGCAGGCGCGCACCCGCGACGGGCGTGTCGACCGTGAAAAACAACGTGTCGAAGCCGGCCTTGGCGGCGCGCTTCGTGAGGTCGTAGGAGATCTCCCGCTCGCGCATGACGTAGAGCTGGAACCAGTTGCGGCCGTTCGGGTTGGCCTCCTTGACGCTCTCGATCGACGTCGTGCCCAGTGTGGAGAGCGTGAACGGGATGCCCGCCGCAGCCGCGGCCGACGCGCCGGCGATCTCGCCTTCGGTGTGCATCAGCCGGGTGAAGCCGGTCGGCGCGATCGCGAACGGCAGGGCCGACGGGCCACCGAAGATCTCCGTCGACGTGTCGACCGTGTCGGGCAGTCCGCGCAGGATCGAGGGGCTGAACTCGACATCGAGGAACGCCTGGCGGGCGCGGTCCAGCGAAATCTCGTCCTCGGCGGAGCCGTCCGTGTAGTCGAAGGCGGCCTTGGGGGTGCGGCGCTTCGCGATCGTGCGGAGGTCGTTGATCGTGAGCGCGGCAGCCAGCCGGCGCTTCTTGGCGTTGAACTCCGGCTTCTTGAACTTCATCAGCTCGAGCAGTTCGCTCGGCTTCGGAACCTGACGGGTCACCATGATGTGCCTTTCGGTGGGATTCAGGAGTCGATGTGCGCGAGCAGGCGGTCGCGGCTGACCGCGATGTGCTCGGACGTGAGACGGGCCGCGCGATCGGAATCGCCGGCGAGAATAGCGTCGAGGATGCCCTGGTGCTGTTCCGCGACGTCGTTGGCGCTGAGCAGGTGAGCGGCCTGCACCTGGCCGATGCAGAGCTCGACCTCGCCCATGATGAGCGCGTGCATGCGGGCGAGCCGCGAGCTGGATTGACCGGCGACGAGCGCGCGGTGGAATGCGATGTCCTGGTGGGCGTAGTCGGCGCCGGCCTCGATCAGGGCGCGATGGGCGGCGAGCGCGGCGGCGGGGATGCCCTTGAGCCGTGCGACCGCGGCGGACTCGACGACCACGCGGCTCTCGTAGAGATCGGCGATCTCGGCCGCGGTGAGCTCGGGCACGCGCGCGGCCTTGTGCTTCTCGCGGCGCAGCAACCCCTCGGCGACGAGCCGCTCGATCGCGACCTTCGCGGTCTGGCGCGCGACCCCGAACCGCGCGGCGACAGTGGACTCGGTCACCGCCGAGCCGGGCGCGACCTCCTGCCCGATGATGCTCGACCGCAGGTGCTCGTAGATCGTCTCGGGCAGCACGCTCGCGTGTTGCTCTGCGACCATCGCGTCACCATCCTCCGGGCGATTGCTTGACAATGTAGCCGATTGTAAAGCAATCTTCGGGGCGACGCAGCGTCCGGAGTCACCGGCCCGGGAAAACAGGCAGCCGCCTCGTTCGTCGTGGACGAGGCGGCTGCCGGAGCGAGCGTTTTTACTTACTGCACAAGGCATCCGCGAAGGTGGACATGATGTCGGCCGTGGCTTTCGGGGCCACCGGGTAGGCGTTCGCCGAGATGACCGCGATCCGGCCGTCCGTGCCCTGGCCCGCCATCGACATGAAGCCGAACGTGGAACCTTCGTGCCCCCAGTACTCGCCACCGCACGGCAGCGGCACGTTGAACAGGCCGAGCCCGTAGGAACCGTTCGCCACCCCGAGACTCGGCGCGGGCACGGCGGTCTTCATTTCCTTCAACTGCGCCGGCGGCAGGATCCGGCCGCCCAGCAGGGCCTCGTAGAACGAGGCGACGTCCTTCGTGGTGGAAACGAGCCCGCCCGCGGCCCACGCCATGGTCGAGTCGTAGTCACTGAAATCGATCACGCCGTTCTTCGCGGGAACGTAGCCGACGGCGTGCGGTTCGGGCAGCTTCGTGTCGCCGCGCAACGGCAGGTAGGTGTTCGCCAGCTTCAACGGGCGCACGATCCGCGCGTCGATCTGGTGCGAGAGCGTGTCACCGGTGACCTTTTCGACGAGCATGCCGATCACGATGTAGTTGGTGTTCGAGTACGTCCAGCCGGTGCCGGGCGCGAACAGCGGGGGTTGCTGCACCGCGGTCTTGACCAGATCGGCCGGGTCCGCGCCCTGGTTGCGCAAGGCCTCCGGGTCGAGAGTCATCAGCTTGCCGAGGTAGTTCGGCAAACCGCTGGTGTGCTGCAACAACTGGCGGACGGTGATCTTCGTACCGTCGTTGCCGTTTCCGTTGATCAGACCCGGCAGGTACTTGTCGATCGGCGCGTCGAGTTCGACCTTGCCTTCCGCCTCCAGCTGCAAAGTCACGGTGGCCACAAAGGACTTGGTGATGCTGCCGGCGCGGATCCTGCCGCCGGCCTGCATCGGCGCCTTGGTCTGGAGGTTCGCCACACCGCTGGCCGAGGTGCGATCCTGGCCCTTGTCGCGGAACAGCGCCTCGACGCCGGGCACGTTGTCGGCCGAGGTCAGTTTGTCCAGCTGCGCCTGGGCGACACCGCCGGCGGGAGCCGCCCCGGCGCCCGCGGCCTGCGTCTGGGTGTCGGCCTTGCCGCCACAAGCGGAAACGAGCACCGCGACGGCGCACGCGATCGCGGCACACTTCGCGGACAAACCGAATTTCATGGCAGCTTCCTCTTCTACTCAATCGAACATGGGAGCGGTACGAACGAGAAAGGCGTGCCGCACGCCGGTCAGCATACTGAGCCGTGACCCATTGTCCCGTTGGGGCAGCACCTCGTTGCCCTTTGCGGACAGGGACACTGGCCGAAAAACCAGTGACTATCGGATAAAGAATATGCCCGATAGTCACCCGCCGGAAAAAGACCTGTCCACTAAGGACGAATCATTCCGGCCAAGCCGGGCCCGGAATATCCCGGCGCAGTACCGGCGCGATCTCCACCGGTTCCTCGCTGGAACAGTTCGTAGGCCCTCGGTTGCGGACGGCGGACGCCGGTCACCGGATCGGTCAGCTGCGCGTCCACATGCGACACTCGCGATCAGCCGCGACCCCGGCGATCCGCGGCGTCGCGGCGAAGCCGGTCGGCCTGTTCGGTGAGCGCCTCCACCTGGCCGGCCAGCCGGGGGTGCTCGTCGGCCAGGTGCAGCCGCGCGGCGGCGAGACGTGGCAGCAGGGTCGTCACGTCGTCGTCCCCGAGGGCGGCGCCGATCTGATCGGCGGTTTCCTGCGCGACCGGGTCCAGACCGTCGAGCCCGCTGACCTGCCCGGCCAGCCCGCGCAGCGCCGCCGAGTTGCGGCGCGCCCAAGCGGCCACCGCGCGGTCACCGGCCCTGCGGTCACGCTCGGCCTGCACCCGCCCCTCCCCTGTCGTCTCCCCGGTGCCCGATGGCTGGAGCCGCAGGTAGCGGCGCTCGGCAGCCTGCCTGCTGGCGACCCCGAGCGCCGGGGCGAGCGCACTCCAGCTGACCCCGGCGGCACGCGCCGCGGTGACCAGCGCCGGCTCCCAGGTCGCGATCTCCTCACGCAGCAACCGCAACGCGCTCAGCGCCGCCAGCAGCTGCTCGCGGTCCGCGGTGCCCGCCCTTCCCGCGGCGACCGCCGCACAGATCCCTTCGAGTGCATCGACCGGATCCCCGCTCACATTGTCATCCTTTCGACGACACCTGACTTGTCATCCTCTGGACGACATGTTAAAACAGTAGTGCGTATTGACACCACACCGTTGTCCAAGAACCAGGAGGTGGATTTCCGATGTTGATGCGCACCGACCCATTCCGTGAACTCGACCGGTTCGCTTGGCAGGCAATGGGCTCAGCCAATCCCGGGACCTGGTCGGCACCGGCCACGATGCCGATGGACGCCTACCGCAGCGGGGACGAGTTCGTCGTCTCCTTCGACCTGCCCGGCGTCAACCCCGACGCGATCGAACTGGACATCGAGCGCAACGTGCTCACCGTCCGCGCCGAGCGGCGCCCGCTGCATCCCGACGATGCGCAGATGCAGATCTCCGAACGCCGGCTCGGCGTGTTCTCCCGCCAGCTCTTCCTCGGCGATTCCCTGGACACCGAACACATCGCGGCCGGCTACGAGGCCGGCGTGCTGACCATCCGCATCCCGGTCGCCGAGCGCGCCAAGCCGCGTCGCATCGAGATCAGCGGTGCCCGCGAAGATCGCCGGGAACTCCAAGGCTGACAACCTGTCCGGGTGGGAGCCCGCGCCGGGGTCCCACCCGGACGCCGCACAGAAAGGTCACTTCCCCGTGACGGCATCACTGGACGCGCAGACAACCCATCAGCATCCGGTGTTCACCGCTTTGCGCGGATATCCTGCGTAAGGTCACCGATGCGCTCGGGATCGGCCTCGAGTCGTGCACGGTCGACCACGACAGCCCGGTCTCGGCCTACGTCGCACTCGACGGCCGGCTTCCGCACTACCCCGACCGTGATGTCGCGCTGCTCTGGGACGAACGGCACGGCTGGGCCGCCGCGATCGAAACCCACTCGGGCGAGGATCTCATCGTCCTGCGTTATCAATCCGACTGAAAGTAGGCGGACACGATCCGCAGCCGATCTGCTTGTAGAAAGCCGTTTCCGCCGTGGCTGCCGTCGGATTGGTAACGGACGGCCCAGTATCTCGGCGGCTCCACCGTCACTCCGGCACCGGCGCACGCCGCCCGGTTCGTCAACGCCTTGTACCGCGACGACCACCGCATCGGCCGGCCCGACCTGCCGTCGATCCGCACCGCAAGCGGGCTCTCCGAGCTCGCCGCCGAACTCACGCGAGCGTGAGCCACAACAGGCTCGCGAGCCCGGCCAGTCCACAGTAGATCGCGAACGGGGTCAGCGTACGGGTGTGGAAGTACCGGGTCAGGAACCGCACGGCAAGATAGGCGCTGACGAACGACGCGATGCTGCCGGCGAGGATCGGGCCGTGAATACCCGCCCCGAGCGGGCCGGTCAGATCGGGGATCTTGAGCGCACCCGCCGCCAGGATGACCGGCGTGGCAAGGAGGAACGAGAACCGGGCGGCGTCCTCATGCGACAGTCCGCGCAGCAGCCCGGCGACCATCGTCACCCCGGATCGGCTGATTCCCGGCAGCAGCGCGAGGATCTGTGCGGAGCCGATGAGCACACCCCGCCCCATCGGCAGTCGCGCAATGCGCGCATCCGGCCCCTCGTCCAAGGTGGGCAGTGCCTCGGTCGCCACGCCCGCGGCCGGCATCGCCTTTCTGTCCACATGCGACGCCTGCGCCGCCGGGGTCGGGGCGCGGCGGCGGAGGCGCTCCCCCAGAAAGAGCACGAGCCCGTTGACGATGAGGAAACTCGCCGCCGGAATGGGTTTGCCGAGGGTGGTGCGGAAGAGATGTTCCAGCAGCAGCCCGGAAATCCCGACCGGGATGGTGGCCAGGACGATCAGCCAGGCGAGCCGTTCGGCGGGAGTTTTCACCCGGCGGTAGCGGATCGAGCTGACGAACCCGCCGATGATGCGGACCCAGTCACGCCAGAAGAACACCAGCAGCGCCAGCGCGGTCGCCACATGCAGGCCGACGATGAACGCCAGGTACGGCGACTGCGGCGCGGAGACATCGAGATCCTGCGCCCACTGCCCGCCGGCGAGTGCGGGGATGAGCACGCTGTGTCCCAGGCTGGAGACCGGGAACAGTTCGGTGACGCCCTGGAAGGCGCCGACGACAACGGCTTCGACGTAGGTCAGGCTCATGGCACCCGGTTTCCTTTGGACTCACGGCGGGCGCGGATCAGCTCACGCGCCACGGGGATGAGCGACAGCAGCACGATGACAGCGATGAGGGGCAGCAGGTAGGTGTCGATGCTCGGGATCTGGCTGCCCAGCAGGTATCCGGCGAGCGTGACCCCGAGCGACCACAGGAGTCCGCCCACGATCTGCCACAGCGTGAAGGCCCGCGTGGAAACGCCGAGTGCGCCCGCGAGCGGGTTGAGCACCGTGCGCACCAGCGGGATGAACCGGGCGAGCACGACGGCCTTGCCGATGCCGTAGTTGTCCAGTGCCTCCCGGGAACGCACGACGGCGGCGTGCAGCCGGGGCCGGTCAGGACGGTCGAGCAACGCGGGCCCGGCGCGGCGGCCGATCAGGAACCCGGTCTGAGCACCGAGTAACGCACCCGCCGCGGCGGCGACGAGCACCCACGGCAGCGACAGGTGCAGTGTGGCCCCCGACGTCGTCGCGCACAGCAGGCCCGCGGTGAACAACAGCGAATCGCCGGGGAGGAAGAACCCGATCAACAGTCCGGTTTCGGCGAACAGCACCACCGCCACACCCAGCGGGCCGAACGCGGCCAGCAGGCTGTGCGGATCCAACGGGTTCAACGCGAGCACATGCACGTTCACCAGTCTCGCCGAACGCGGGTTAACGGATGGCTAACCGACCGCAAGGGGCGGGTCATCGATCGGCAGCAAAAGCGAAAAAGTCGGCGGCGCGGGCTGGGACAGCCACAGCCGGCCGCCCTCGGCTTCGGCGAGGCCGCGAGCCAGCCCGAGCCCGATACCGCGCCCGGCCCCGGATTCCCGGCGGGCAAAGGGATCGAGGCCGCCCGAAATGCCGGGACCTTCGTCGGACACGTCCACCGCGAGCGCGTCACCGGCATCGCGCGCGGTGACGGTCACCGTGCCGCGGCCGTGCGTGACCGCGTTGTCCAGCAGCACGGCCAGGATCTGCCGGATCGCCGCCTCCGACGCGCGCGGCGCGGGTGGGTCGTTCGCGACGACGTGCAGCCGCCGGTTTTCCGCGGCGAGCAGACCACGCCAGCTTTGTTCGATTTCGGCGAGCAGGGTGCCGAGATCGGCCACCTCCGTCGTGGCGCGCTGATTGCGGGCGAGCGTGAGCAGGTCCTGAATGGTGCGTTCGAGACGGTCCGCGGTGTCCACGCAGTCGCGCAGCGCGGCCCGGATCTCGTCCGGGTCCGTCGTCTCCTGCGCGGCCTCGAGCTGCAGCCGCAGTCCCGCGAGCGGGGTGCGCAGCTGGTGCGAAGCGTTGGCGGAGAACGCACGTTCCCGCTCGAGCATGTCCCCGATCCGCTCGGCCGTGGTGTTCACCGACGAGCCCACCGAGTCGATCTCGGTCACCCCGGCCGGCCGCGCCCGGACCGTGAAATCGCCCTCCCCCAGCCGCCGCGCGGTCAGCGACAGGTCTTCGAGCGGGCGGGCGAGCCGTGCGGCCATCCGGCGCGCGACGAGCCAGGTCAGCCCGAGCGCCGCGGCCGCGAGACCGGCCATCACCAGCCAGGTCAGCCCGGTCCGCACGTAGAGTCCGGCGCCCCCGCTCGCCGTGCGAACCACCCCGACCAGCTGGCCCTCGTCCGTGACCGGCACGGCGAACACCAGGTCCGGGCCACCGCGCGCCGGCCCGCTCGCCATGGCACGGGCGACGATCTCATCGGCGGTGGCGGGACCGGTGCCCGCGAGCAACCGGCCGTCGGGCGCATAGACGGCGATGTCGGTGCCGCTACTGGGCAGGCGCACCGTCGCGGGATGCGCGGCCAGGTCGTCCGCGAGCGCGAGCGCGGTGGAGTCGGCGACCCGTTCCAGTTCGGCGCGCTCGTCATCGAGGTAGTACTTGGCGACTCCCGCCGCCAGCGGCAGCCCGAACAGGCTGATCGCGAGCAGCGCGGCGGCCAGGGTCAGCGCGATGATTCGTTTGCGCATGGAGCCTCCCCGGGCAGGTCCAGCCGGTAGCCGTGGCCGCGCAGCGTGGAGATCCCCGGTGCCTCGCCCGGCGCGGCGTCGGCGAGCTTGCGGCGCACCGCGGCGATGTGCACGTCGAGGGTCTTGGTCGAGCCGTACCAGTGCGCGTCCCACACGTCGGTCATCAGCGTGTCCCGGCTGATCGCGACGCCGGGGTTACGGGCGAGCCGGGCCAGCAGGTCGAACTCCTTGGCCCGCAACAGGATTTCCCGCCCGCCGAGGTGCACCCGCCGGGCTGCGACGTCGACGCGCAGCGGCCCGACTTCGAGCACCCCGGCCGGCGCCGGTCCGGCCGGGCCGCGCCTGAGGTGGGCACGGACCCTGGCCAGCAGCTCGGCGAGCCGGACCGGTTTGGTGAGGTAGTCGTCGGCCCCGGCCTCCAGGCCCACGACGACGTCCATTTCCTCGTGCCGCGCGGTGAGGATCACCAGCACCGCCGAGGGCTGCCCGGCCCGCAGCCGGCGGCACACCTCGATCCCGTCGAGGTCGGGCAGGCCGAGATCGAGCAGCACGAGGTCGAACACGCTCGCCGCCGCGGCCGAAAGGCCGGCCGCGCCGCCGCGTTCCCAGCGGACGTCGAACCCGTGCCGGCGCAGGCTCGTCTCCAGCACCCGCCCGATCGTCTCGTCGTCCTCCACCACCAGCAGCTTCGCCATGGCGGCAGCCTAATCCGCGCCGCCCTGCCGCGCCCAGCAGCCGCCCGCAGTCCACAGTGGACGAATTCCGGATCCACAAAGGACTACGGGCAGCCGTCGATGCGGTGCAGGATCTGTTCGGAGCTTTCCCGCAGCGCGGTCAGGGCCTCGTCGTCGAGGACATCGATGACGAGGTCGCGCACCTTCGCGACATGCCCCGGCGCGGCACGCACGAGATGCTCGTACCCCTCGTCGGTCAGGATCGCGTTGGTGTAGCGGCGGTCATCCCGGTCCGGCTCGCGCCGCACGAAGCCACGTTTTTCCAGCCTGCTGATCAGGTGGGACAGCCGCGAGAGCTCGGCGTTGGTCAGCAGCGCGAGCCTGCTCATCCGCATCCGCCTCCCCGGCTCTTCGGACAGGCCGGCCAGCACGTAGTACTCGACGTAGCTGAGCTGGGCATCGCGCTGCAGCTGGGCTTCCAGCTCGGTCTGCAGCCTGGCGAACATGAACGTGAACGACCGCCATGCATCGAGCTGGGCCGCGTTCAGCCAGCGTGGCCCGTTCGTTTCGGCCTGCTTGCGCGATTTGCCGGTACCCATCGGCCCAGCTTACCCGATCACTTGAATGTTCATGTGCTGTCCGGTACGGTATGACGTGAACATTCAAGTAAACGAGAGGGGTGGCCGGATGACGGTCGTCGTTCCACCAGCAGGGCGGTATGTCGTCGATCCGGGCCGTTCCGAGATCACCTTCACCGCGAAGCACCAGTTCGGCCTGGGTACGGTCCGCGGCGGTTTTTCCTTGCGCACAGCGGAAATCACCGTGACCGACCCGCCGGCGAGCTCGGCGGTGCGGGTCTCCGTCGACGCCACAAGCTTCGACAGTGGCCACAAGGGGCGCGACGGTAAGGTGAAGTCGAAGACGTTCCTGGATGTCGAGCGACACCCCGAGATCGCCTTCGAATCCACCGGCGTCACGGTCGACAGCGCGGGCAACTGGACGGTGCGGGGCATCCTCACCGCCCGTGGCGAGAAGGCCCCGGTCGAACTCGCCGTCGTGGACGCCAAGACGGCCGGCACCGAGCTCACGCTCACCGCCACGACCGTCGTCGACCGTTACGCGCATGGCATCACCGCGATGAAGGGGATGGCGGGCCGCCACCTTCATCTGACCGCACAGGTTCGCGCCCACCGCCAGGGCGCGTAGGCAAGCACTCACTGACCACAAAGGACTGAAATGAGCGACCTGAAAATCGCGATCATCCTCGGCAGCACCCGGCCGGGCCGCAACGGCAAGGCCGTCGCCGACTGGGTACTCGAGCGCGGGAAGGGCCGGGCCGGCGCCGACTACGAGCTGGTGGACCTGGCGGACTTCCCGTTGCCGCACCTGGACGAGCCGATCCCGCCGTCGGCAGGCCAGTACGTCGGCGAGCACACCAAGGCCTGGGCGGCGAAGATCGCCGAATTCGACGGGTTCGTCTTCGTCACCCCCGAGTACAACCACTCCACCTCTGGTGTGCTCAAGAACGCGATCGACTATCTGTACTCGGAGTGGAACAACAAGGCCGCGGCGTTCGTCTCCTACGGCGGGCTCGGCGGCGCCAGGGCGATCGAGCACCTGCGGGGCATCGCCAGCGAGCTGCAGCTCGCGCATGTTCGCCAGCAGCTGTCCTTCTCGCTGTTCAACGACTTCGAGAACTTTTCGGTGTTCAAGCCGGCCGCCCTGCACGAGGACGCGGTCACCACGCTGTTCGACCAGCTCGAAGCCTGGTCGGGTGCGCTCAAGCCCCTGCGCGGCTGACCGCGGTGGGCCGCCATGGTCCGCGCTGGACCGGGGCGGCCCGAAATCGCGTCATGGCACCGCCGCGCCGACGTCGAGTCCGCATGGACAACAGCGACACTCGCGTGCCGAGATCGGACGCCTTCGCCGCGGCAGTGGGGAACATTCTGCGTGAATTACGGCTCGGGCGAGGCTGGACGCGGGCGGAGCTGAGCACGCGCACCGCGGGCGAGATCGCGGGTTCCTCCATTTCCAGCTATGAGAGCGGGTACCGCGCACTCAAGCTCGAAATCCTCGCCACCCTGTGCACAGCACTGGACGTCCGGGTCGATGCGGTCTTCACCGCGGCCGAACGGCGTGCGCGAGAAGGCGCTTTCCACGCTCCGGAGCTGTGACGTACGGCCCCGGCCCCAGGCAACCGTCATCGATGCCGGTTGGCCACCTGACAGATTCATGTTACCTTGGGTAACAGTAAATCTCGGTAACACCGTCGTCAGGGAGAGCCGCCGTATGACCAGCGCCGCTACGGACGAGCAGGCCGGCCGCCGGGAAACCGCACGCCGGCTGCTGGACTCGTCCGAGACCTTGTCCTACGACCCGGTCCGCGAGGTCGACTGGGAGACCGCCCTCGACGAGGACCACCACGGGGCGAGCCCGGAGTGGAGCACCCTGTACGGGACTTCGTACTGGGCGGAGCTGACGCCCCGGCAGCAGCGCGAGCTGACCCGCCAGGAGGCGGCTTCAGTGGCGAGCACCGGGATCTGGTTCGAGATGATCCTGCAGCAGATGATGCTGCGGGACTTCTACGCGAAGGATCCGACAGACCCGGCGTTCCAGTGGGCGCTGACCGAGATCGCCGACGAATGCCGGCATTCGATCATGTTCGCCCGGGGCGCCGCGAAACTCCGCGCACCCGCCTACCGCCCGCGCCGCTTCGTGATCGAACTCGGGCGCACGTTCAAGACCCTCGCTTCCGGTGAGGCCGCCTATGCAGCGATCCTGGTCGCCGAGGAGGTCCTCGACGTCATGCAGCGGGACTGGATGCGCGACGAGCGGGTGGCGCCGTTCGTCCGCACCATCAACAACATTCACGTCGTCGAGGAATCGCGGCACATGAAGTTCGCCCGCGAGGAGACCCGGGACCGGTTGCGTGGTGCGGGCTGGCTGCGCCGCCAGGTCAACGCGCTCGTCGTGGCCATCGCCGCGTACTTCATCGTCACCAGCATGGTGAGCGACAAGGTGTACGCGAACGCCGGCCTCGATCTGCGGCGCGCGATCCGCGAGGCGCGCGCGAACGAGCACCACAAGTCGATGCTGCGCTCCAGTTGCGCCGGCCTGATGGAATTCCTCGCCTCGGCCGGCTTGCTCACGAAGGCGTCGGCATGGTTCTACCAGCGCGCGAATCTTCTGTGACGCCATGGCCTACGCGATCACCCAGACCTGCTGCGCCGACGCGTCCTGCGTGTCCGTCTGCCCGGTCAACTGCATTCACCCCACGCCGGACGAGCCGGACTTCGGCAGCACGGACCTGCTCCACATCGACCCGCGTGCCTGCATCGACTGCGGTGCCTGCGCGGACGCCTGTCCCGTCGACGCGATCTTCCCCGTGGACGCGCTGACCGCTTCCCTCCAGTCCTATTCGGACCTCAACGCCGCCTACTACACGGATCGCGAGCCGGCGCCCGATCCGTCGCCGAACTTCCACGCGTGGGCCCCGCCGGTGTTCGCCAGGAGCATCCCGAGTGACTTCGCCCCGCTGGACGTCGCGGTGGTGGGCACCGGGCCGGCCGGGATGTACGCGGTCGAGGATCTGTTGCTGCACACCGGTTCCCGGGTGACGCTGATCGACCGGCTGCCGGTGGCCGGCGGCCTCGTGCGGTTCGGGGTCGCGCCGGATCACCCGTCCACCAAGCGGATCGGCGAGACTTTCGCGCGGTTCCACCACCATCCGCGGCTCCGGTTGCGGCTGGGCCTCGAGGTCGGGACCGATGTCACGGTCGAGGAACTGGCGCGGCGGCATGACGCCGTGATCTACGCCGTCGGCGCGTCTTCCGCGCGCAGGCTGGGAATTCCCGGTGAGGAACTGCCCGGCAGTGTCGCCGCCACGGCGGTGGTCGGCTGGTACAACGGACATCCGGACCTCGCGGCCGACGCGATCGACCTGTCGGCAGAGCGGGTCGTCGTGGTCGGCACCGGCAATGTGGCGCTGGATGTGGCCCGGATCTTGACCGCGGATCCGGGCACGTTGCGCGGCACGTCGATCGCGCCGGAAGCGTTGGCACGGCTGGAATCGAGCAAGGTGCGAGAGGTCGTGCTGCTGGGCAGGCATGGCCCGGAGACGGCCGCGTACACCGGCCCGGAGCTGCTCGCGCTGCGTGAACGGGAGCTCGTGGTGGACGGTGACGATCGCACGATCGCGGCCGGGGACGGGAAAGCCGGGTTACTGCAAGGGGTTCCGGTGGAGAACATCGATTGGTCCACACCACCACCGGAGCGGCGGCGCATCGTACTGCGGTTTCACTCGGCGCCGGTGGAAATCCTGGGAGACAGCCAAGTTCGCGGCGTGCGGCTTGCCGATGACACGGAGATCGCGGCCGGGCAGGTGGTGTCCGCGGTGGGGCAGCGCGGCACTCCCGTGCCCGGGCTGCCTTTCGACGCCGAAACGGGCACGATCCCGCACACGGCAGGCCGGGTGAGGCCGGGGACGTACGTCGTGGGCTGGATCAAACGCGGCCCGTCCGGCGGAATCGGCGCGAACCGTACCTGCGCGCGGGAAACCGTGAGCACCCTGCTGGCGGACGCGATCAACGGCCGGCTCGGCTGAGACTCCCGTCAACGCCCCTCGGCGGACACCTCAGCCGAACTCATGCAGCACCTGCGCCGTGTGCGCGCCAAGCGGGGCCGCGCGCCCGGCGGGGCGGCGGGCCACCGGTGGTGCGGCGTCGACCCGGAAACCACCGTCGAGCGAGCCGGTGAGCGTGGCGGCTGCTTGGGCGCGCTGGGACAGTTCCGCGAACCACCAGCCGCCGCCCAGCCGGCAGGCCACCGCGGTCAGCGCGGCGTTCACGCCGGTCAACGGGGCCGCGATCGCATCACCGCACGGCGCGAGCCCTCCGCGGTCGTCAGCGATGCGCCCCGCAGCGTCCCCCTGCGCCGCGAGCGCTCCGTCATCGGGGGCGGCCGGGCCCCCAGCATCGCCGCACGCCGGCACTCCGTGGTCATACGCGACCAGTCCGGCGGCCACCGCGTCCTCGTCGCCGGAACCGCCCGTGATGCGCAGCCAGCATTTGTCCTTGGCTATGACCGGCGGATCGACCAGCACGTCATCGATCACCACGTCCGCCGCTTCGATGAGCCGGACTGCCTTTTCCGGCGCGAGCGCCACCGATTCCTGGCCGCTGTGCAGCAGATCGAAGAACTCGCGCGGGCCCGAACGCGCGGTATCCGGCCGGCCCGGATCCTCGATCTTGAGCACCCGCGCACCCAGCAGAGTCAGGATATGCCCGCACAACGGCCCAGCCCAGCCCGAGGACAGGTCGGCGACCAGCAGTTCGGGCAACCGCCACCGCTTTCGGTCCGTCCACATCGGACGATCACTTGACACCGCTTCCCGGCTCAGTCCATTGAGGACAACGGGAGCAGCACAACTATCCACTGTGTACTGCGTGACTCGAAAAGTGCCGTCCGCGGACCACGGTGCGTTCCGGTGGAACCCCGCGATGGCGGCCCGTTCGCCGAGGACCCGCGGTCCGGGCAGGACCACCTCCCGGCCGCCAACGCGGGCCAGCAGCTCCGTCGCCAGCAACGCACCCCAGGCAACGCTCGCCGGCTGTCCTGGACACAGCAGCGGCGGCCCATCGCGACGACCGGTGAGCATCATCGCGCCCGAGGCGGCCCAATCTTCGGCCGCCGTGGTATCCACTGTGCGCACCGTCGGCACCGTGGCGGCCGAGGGCAGCATCCCGACGGCGTCGATAACCCCGTCGGCCTCGCGCCATGCGCCGTCATCCCCGGAATCGACGACAGCGCCGAGCGCCGCGAGCAGCCGGCCGGCGTGCCAGACCGCCGCCCCCGATCCACACACCGCGACCCGCAGCCCGCTCAGCGGGCCGCCCGCCTGGGGTCTCCAACCGGCCACAAAGGACAATTCTGCGCCACCATCGCGCCCCGCGCCGGATCATGCGACACCCATCAGGGCGACACCGCCTTCCACGCTGCGTTTCGCGGCCACCGTGCCGGTTGCGCTCCCGCGTCGCTCAGCCGGATTCGTGCACCCAGTCGATGTCCACTTCGGCCGTACCGGTCACCGGCCCGATGCGGTTGATCTGGAACACCAGGTGCATGGGGCCAGTGGGCAGGTGCCGGGAGTAGACATGCCACACCTGCCCGTCGACCGAAACCCGCACCTGCGAAGGACTCCATTCCACGCCGTAGGTGTGCCACTGGGTCATGTCGACGCGGAAATCGCCGGCGTAATCGGAATCGTCACCGCCGCCCGGCCCGGCGTAGTGAATCCACGACCCGAAGGACTGACGGCTGGTGTCATAGCATTCGAGCCAGTCGATCTCGCCCGCCTGCGGCCAGTCCGCGTCGTGCTCCGGCCAGTAAAGGAAAACCGGGGCCAGTCCCTGCCCTGCCGGTGCCGGGAAGCGGGCGCGTACCTCGGTTTTCCCGTAGGTCCGCTGGGTTCGCGACGCGACCCCGCAGATGCCCGAGCTGTCCGCGCGCAGCCGCAGCAACCCGTCCGAGACCGTGCACTGCGCGGCCTGCCAGGTCTCCCCCGACGCCTGGTTGAAACCGTTGTAGGCGACCCAGCGCGTGGCGTCGAGTGCGGACCCGTCGAAGTCCTCGGGCGCCTGCGGCGGCGAGCCGCCCGCGTCACCAGAACAGGCCGTGAGCAGCATCAGCACGACCACCAGCCAGGACTTCACCCGTCGAGTACACCACGCCGGACGCTGCCTCGCGGTTACCAATCCGGCCGAAAGTAGGCGGACACGGTCCGCAGCCGATCTGCTTGTAGACATCCGTTTCCGCCGTAGCTGCCGTCGGATTGGTAACGAACGGCACAGTACGGCAGGCAGCCGCGGCGGAACTCACCCGCGGCGGGCGAGTGCGCGCAGGAAGAACACCAGGTTCGCCGGGCGCTCGCCGAGCCGGCGCATGAAGTACGGGTACCACTCGGTGCCGTAGGGCACGTACACCCGCATCCGCAACCCGCGTCCGGCGAGCTCCTGCTGGACCCGCGGGCGTACCCCGTAGAGCATCTGGAGCTCGTACTCGCCGCGTGACCGGCGCGCGTTCCCGGCCAGCTCCTCCGCGACCGCGATCAACCGCGTGTCGTGCGTCGCGACCATGGGATAGCCCTGACCGGCCATCAACACCTTGAGGCAGCGGACATATGATTTGTCCACTTCGGACTTGTCGCGGTAGGCGACCGAGGACGGCTCGTCATAAGCACCCTTGCACAACCTGATCCGCGAACCCGGCCCCGCGAAATCGGCGCAGTCGGCCTCGGTTCGTTTGAGATACGCCTGCAGAACCGTTCCCGTGGACGGGAAGTCGGCACGCAGGGCCCGCACGGTCGCCAGCGTCGAATCGGTGGTGGTGTGGTCCTCCATGTCCACGGTGACGGTCGTGCCCGCCGCGGCCGCTGCCTCGCAGATGCGCCGGGTGTGCTCCAGCGCGATCTTCTCCCCGTCCACCGGCAAAGCCTGCCCGAGCGCGGACAGCTTGACCGAAACCTCCGCCCGCTCCCCCAACCCCTCTGCCGCCAAGCGCGCGAGCAGCACGCGGTAGGCCTCGGTGGTCTGCTCGGCCTGCGAACGGTCCACAGTGTCCTCACCGAGGTGATCGAGCGAGATCAGCCTGTCCACCGCCAATTCGCGCGCGACGCGCACGGCATCGTCCACAGTGGAACCCGCGACGAACCGGCTGACGATCGGGCGCATCACCGGCGTGCGTTCGACGACGGAGCGGCAGGCGGCCGACCGGGACGCGGCGATCAACGCGGAACGGAGCATGCTGGTCCCCTTCTCAGGCCTGGTGCGGGTAGCCGCTGCTGGTCGGCGGCAGGAGGTTCTCCTTGATCGACCGCGGGCTCGCCCAGCGCTGGAGATTGTAGCTCGAGCCTGCCTTGTCGTTCGTGCCCGAAGCCCGCGCGCCGCCGAACGGCTGCTGTCCGACGACCGCACCGGTGGGCTTGTCGTTGACGTAGAAGTTCCCCGCGGCGAACCGCAATGCCTCACTCGCCCGCCGGACAGCGGCCCGGTCGGTGGCGATCACCGAACCGGTCAGCCCGTACGGCGCGCCCTCGTCGATCTGCCGCAGTACCCGGTCGTAGTCGCCGTCTTCGTACACGTGCACCGCGAGCAGTGGCCCGAAGAACTCGGTGGTGAACACCTCGTTCGCCGGGTTTTCGCCGACGATCACCGTGGGGCGCACGAAAAAGCCCCGCGAGTCGTCGGCTTGCCCGCCGGCGATGATGTCCACATCGGACGCCGCGCGAACCCGCTGCAACACCTCGTCAAGCCGGTCGTACGCGCGCCGGTCGATCACCGCGCCCAGGAAGTTGCCGAAATCACTGACATCACCCATGGCCAGCGAGTCCACTTCGGACACCAGATCATCGGAGAGTCGCCGCCACACCGAACGCGGCACGAACGCGCGGGACGCCGCCGAGCATTTCTGGCCCTGGTACTCGAAGGCACCACGCACCAGCGCGGTCCGCAGCACGTCGATGTCCGCGGAAGCATGTGCCACCACGAAATCCTTGCCACCGGTCTCCCCGACCAACCGCGGGTACCCGCGATAGTTCGCGATGTTCGCGCCGACGGTCGACCACAAGTGCTGGAAAGTCCTGGTGGAGCCCGTGAAGTGGATACCGGCGAGCGCGGGGTCGGCGAGCAGCACGTCGGACACGGCCAGCCCGTCGCCGGACAGCAGGTTGATCACGCCCGGTGGCAGGCCGGCCTTTTCCAGCAGCCGCATGGTCAGGTGCGCCGCAAGTCCCTGCGTGGGCGAGGGTTTCCAGATCACCGTGTTGCCCATCAACGCGGGCGCGGTCGGCAGATTCCCGGCGATCGCGGTGAAGTTGAACGGGGTGATCGCGTAGACGAAGCCTTCGAGCGGGCGGTAGTCGGTGCGGTTCCACGCCCCGGGGCCGCTGTCCGGTTGACCGGCGTGGATCTGACGGGCGAAGTGCACGTTGAACCGCCAGAAGTCGGCAAGCTCGCATGCGGCGTCGATCTCGGCCTGCACCACGGTTTTCGACTGGCCGAGCATGGTCGCGGCGTTCAGCGTGTCGCGCCACGGGCCGGACAGCAGGTCGGCGGCACGCAGGAATACCGCCGCCCGCTCGTCGAACGGCAGGGTGCGCCAGTCGTGGGCGGCTCGCAGCGCGGCGGCCATGGCGGCTTTCGCGTCCTCGTGCGTGGAGTTGCGCATCGTGCCGAGCACGTGCGCGTGGTTGTGCGGCTGCACGACGTCGATCGGCGCACCACCCGCCATCCGTTGCTCGCCGTCGATGGTGGCGGTGAGCTCGTACTTCTCGCCGGACAATGCGGCGAGTTTCGCGGTGAGGCTTGCGCGTTCCGGCGAGCCGGGGGCGTAGTCGCGGGGCGGTTCGTTCCGGGGCGTCGGCGGGTGGGTGAGCGCGTCCATACGCCAAGGCTAGGCAGCAGCTCGAGGCTTCGGATTGGCTGATCGGCTACTGTTGAGAGGGTGACGTTGGCTGATCTCACAACCGTGTCGCTGCGGCAGTTACTGCTGGCCGAGCCGCTGCTGGAGCCGGTCACGGGCAGCCTGGACACGCGCATCCGGGGCGTCGGGATCTTCGACGACGAAGCGGGTGGCTTCACCGGCGAACTGGTCCTCCTCGTGGGCGCCCGTGGGCGCGCCGCCGTCCGGTTGGTGCGTGCCGCGGCCGCGGCGGGCGCGGCGGCCGTGGTGGTGAAGGACGGCGGAAGGCTCGACGAACTCCGCGCCGCCGCTGAGGGCACCGAAATCGCACTGCTGACCGTGGGGCCGCGGATGCGGTGGGATCAGTTGCAAACCCTGCTGCGTGAGGTGCTCGACGCGGCGAGCCTGGCCGCCGACTCCACTTCGGACAGTGGGGATTTGTTCGCACTGGCCCAAACGGTGGCCATCCTGACCTCCGGCAGCGTGACGATCGAGGACGCGGGAAACCGGGTACTCGCCTATTCGCGGTCCGACGACGAGATCGACGAGCTGCGGCGGTTGTCCATCCTCGGCTGGGAAGGGCCGGAGCAGTACCTGGCCCTGCTCCGGGAATGGGGCGTGTACCAACGGTTGCGCACGAGCGAAGAGGTCGTGCGCGTCGACGAGCGGCCCGAGCTGGGTATCCGGCGCAGGCTCGCGGTCGGCATCCGGGCGGGCACCCAGCATCTCGGCACGATCTGGGTGCAGGAGGGCGCGCAGCCGTTCGCCGAGCGCGCGGAAAGCGCGCTCCTCGGCGCCGCGCGGCTGGCCGCCGTGCAGTTGCTGCGACGGCGGTCGCCGACTGTCCGGTCCCGTGAGGATCTGGTCGAAGATCTGCTGGAGGGGCGGATCAGCGCGGATCTGGTGGCCGGCCATCTCGGGCTCGACCCCTCGGCCCCGGTGACCGTGCTGGCGGTAGGCCCACGGGAGATCGAGCGGGACCGCTCCGAGCACGAGCTGCACCAGCTCGAGATCGGCAACGTGGTGTCGGTGCACGCGACGTCGTACCGCCGGGGCGCAATCGTCGGGGCGGTCGGTGCCCGGGTGTACGCGATACTGCCGGAGGCCGGTGTCTCACTGTCCACTTTGGCCGGACACATGGTGGATGCGCTGGGGCGGGCGGGAATGCGGGCACAGGCGGGGATCGGTTCGGCGGCACCCGCGCTCGGCGAGGTGGCGACGTCACGCCGCGAGGCGGACCGCGTACTCGACGCGATGGCACGAACGGATCGTGCGGTGGCCACGATTTCCGATCTGCGCGCAGAAATCCTGCTCGACGAAACCCTCGCGTTGCTGGACGCGAACCCGGACCTGCGCGATCCCGCGGTCGCGACACTGGCCGGGCACGACGCCGAGCACGGGACGGAATTCGTGAAGTCCCTGCTGACCTACCTCGATGCCCTCGGCGACGTCCGCACCGCGGCGGCGGAGCTGCACATCCACCCCAACACCCTGCGGCACCGGCTTCGCCGCGCGAGCGCCGTCAGCGGCCTGCACCTGGACGAACCGCGCGAACGGCTGGTGTGCCACCTGCAGTTGCTGCTCACGACCCGCTAGGGGTTTACCCGGCCGCGAGCCGGGTACGCCGCTGCGGGAGGAGTAGCGCGATGACCGATTACGGACAGCTCCGGCCGGACCCGGCCCGATTGTGGGCAGGTGGGGTCGCGACCGCGATCGTCGCGGCGCTGGTGGCGATCGTGGGCATCCTGATCGCCCGTGGGCTCGCCGGAGTCGCGATACTGGCGCCCAAGGGATCGGGTCTGTGGGGCAACGCCAACACCGCGACCTATGCGATCGTTTCCGCGCTCGTCGCGCTGGCGGCCACCGGCCTGCTGCACCTGCTGTCGGTGGCCACGCCGAGACCGGCGACGTTCTTCGGCTGGATCATGGTGCTGGTGACGCTCATCGCGGTGGTGCTGCCGTTGAGCCTGCCGGTGGCACTGGACACCAAGATCGCGACCGGGCTGCTGAACCTGGTGATCGGGCTGACGATCACCTCACTGCTCGTCACCACCGCGGGCAGCGCGCTGCGCCGGGCGGGCACGCGGGTACCGCCGGACCAGACGCGGCCCTACGGTCCGGGCAGCCAGTACTACGACCGCTGATCCTGGGCGAGCAGGCGCCGGGCCCGTTCCAGCACCGGGCGATCCACCATCTGACCGTCCACGGCGGACGCCGAGTCACCGGCCGTGAGCACCCGCCGCGCCCACCGCAGCTCTTCCTCGGTGGGCATGAAACCCTGGCGCACCAACGGAATCTGCTTCGGATGGATGCACAGTTTGCCGCCGAAACCGAGCCGGCGGGCGTGCGCGACATCCGCGATGAGCACGCTTTCATCGTGCAAATCGGTGGTGACGCCGTCGAGCGGCGGCGCGACGTCGTTCGCCGTGCTGGCGAGCACCAGCCGCGAGCGGGCGTAACCGAGCGCGAGTTCGTCGTCGTGCCGGACACCGAGCTGCGTCGCGAGATCGACGCTGCCGAACGCCACCCGCGCCACGTTCTTCACCGCGCACAGCGCCGTCGCGGCCTCGATGCCCAGCGCGGTCTCCACGATCGGCACCAAGGGCACATCGATTTCCGCCAGTACACGCGGGTCCTCGGCTTTGGGCAGCATGAGCGGGCACCCGTGCTTGCGCGCCAGCTCGAGGTCCGCGTCGAACTGCGGGGTACCGGCGGCGTTGATCCGCACCAAAGCGTTGCCACCGCGGGAAAGCCAGTCGTCCACATGCGAGCGTGCCGCGTCCTTGTCGGCCTCCGCGACGGCGTCTTCGAGGTCGACGATCACCGCGTCCGCACCCGAAGCGACGGCCTTGTCGAACCGGTCGGGGCGGTCCCCCGGGACGAACAGCAGCGCCCGGGCCGCGACGATCCGTTCGAAGTACGACCCCGAGTCCATGCCGCTCCTTTGTGTCAGCCCGTACCGAGTCTGGTTGCCCGGCGAGGTCCTCGTCAATGTGACAGGACCAACGAGACCGTCGCACACAGCCCGCACACCACCACCGCGGAGGTCACCAGGATCAGCCGGATCCGCGCGCTGGGCACGGCACGCGCGAGCGGGCACAGCGCGACCACGAGCGCGGCGCACGCCCCGGCGGTGATCTCCAGCGCGGAACCGGCGGCGATACCGCCGCGGATGAGCAGCACGGCCACCACCGCCGCGGACAGGCCGGTGCGCTGCCAGGCGAGCGCGGTGCGTTCGGGCTGTAACCCGGGATCGCGCGTCGTCATCGCGCGTGGGTCAGGACGAGGACCAGCACCACGACCCCGGCCAGCGCCGCGGCCCAGCCCGCGGCGAGCGGCAACCAGGTCATCGGCAGCGGCCGGTCGTTGCGCATCGCCCGCTGCACCCGCGCCCACCGCCGGTACGAAAACGCCGCGAGGAGCGTGCCGCTGACGGCCAGCAGCGCGGCCAGCGCGGTCCGCAGCCCGGCGATGCTGAACTGCGGAAAGAACTGGGCGAACGCGATCGCGCCCGCCAGCAACGCGAGTGCGGTGCGGAGCCAGGCGAGGAAAGTGCGCTCGTTGGCCAGGGTGAAGCGGTAGTCGGGTTCCTTGCCTTCCTCGTACCAATGCGGGCGGCGCGGGCTGTCGGGCACGATCACAAGCTACTGCGCGATCCCCTGCAGATCGAGTGCACGCAACGCGATCTCGATCTCGAACCGCGCGTCCGGGTCACGCAACTGCCCGCCGAAAACGTCCTCGAGCTGGCGCATCCGGTAGCGCACGGTGCGCGGGTGCACGCGCAGTTCCGCCGCCGTCTCCTGGACATTGCCCTGCGCCCGCAGCCAGGCGAACAGTGTTCCGGCCAGCCGCACGCGTTGCTTCGCCGGGAACGTGCCGAGCGGGGTGAGGCGGCGCTTGGTGACCTGGTCGAGCAGGGCCGGCTCGCTCAGCAGCCACAGCGTGGACCAATGTTCCGCGCACATCGTGACCGGCACGTCGGGCAGCGGCCCGTCCGCGACCAGGCGCAGCGCCTGCCGTGCCCAGCGCAGCGATGACGGCGCGTCGGCGAGCGCCACGGTCGGTCCGACCGCGATCCGCACCCCGTGGGTGGCCACGGCCAGCCGTCGCAACCGCTCGCCGGTGACCGGACCGGGCAGCAACAGGCACGGCTCGGGTTCGCGCAGGTCGGCGAGTAGGTCGTCACCGAGGCGCAGCGCTTCGCCCGGTGCGGTTTCGACGGCGACCAGCGCGCACTGCGCGGGCACCGCCCAGCCGATCGTGCGGGCGAGTTCAGTGATCGCGGCGACGGGGACGGCGGGTCGTTTGAGCACGAGCCACAGCAGCTTCTGCCTGGCCTCCCTGGCGGCGTCACTGGCGTGGCCGCTCACCTCGCGGTGCCCGCGCATCGCCAGCGCGGCCAGCTCGTCGAGGAACGCGAACAGCCGGTCCGCGAGCCACGACACGTCCGCGGCGGGCAGTGCACGCACCCGTTCCGACGCGCTCAGCCGGCGCCACCCGGCCCGGCCGCCGATCCGCAACGCGGCGTTGAACGGGTCGAGCGTGTGCCCGGCGTGCCCTTCGGCCCGGCCGATGCCACGGAACTCGCGCTGGGCGTCGGCACGCGCCGGGGATCGCTGTTCGACCAGGTCAGCGAACAACTTGACGGTGTAGTGCACCCGCTCCTGCAGCAGTCCGGGGTGCGCTTCGCCGAGCGGCTTGCCGTACTCGGGCACGGCTCGGCAGATCTCGCGCGCGATCTCACCGGCGAGGACGGGCAGTTCGGGGCGCAGCAGCGCGGCCAGGCGCTGTCTTCGTTCTTCCATCACGAACCCATCACGGCTGCGTGTCCATCCCGGTTCGGAAAACTTTCGCGCGCCGCCCACCCCCGCCGGGGCGGCGGCGAGCGTGCACCCACCGGAAATCCCGCGGAAAATGGTATTTTCATGGTTATGAAAAACCCTCCCCGCGTTTTCGTCTCGTATACCCACGACTCAGCGGAGCACAAAGATCAGGTGTTGCTGTTCAGCCAATTCCTGGTCGCTCAGAAAATTGACATCATCCTCGATCAGTGGTTTCTGGAAAACCGGCAGGACTGGTACACCTGGGCGATCGGGAACATTGCGAGCGCCGATTTCGTCCTGACCATCGCCTCGGACCGCTACAAACGCGCGGCGGAAGGCGCCGTCACCCGTGAGGATAATCGCGGCCTGCAGGCGGAGGCCGCGCTGCTGCGGGAAAACCTGGAAGAAAACCGTCCACTGTGGATGACGAAGATCCTGCCGGTGGTGCTGCCGGGGCACCGGGTGGAGGAGATCCCGATCTTCCTGCAACCTCGCACGGCCGATCACTACGTGGTGACCGAGTTCACCGTCGCCGGCGCCGAATCACTGCTGCGGGTGCTGACCGGGCAGCCGCCGCACGTCCGTCCCGAGCTCGGCCGGACGCCGGATCTCCCGCCACACCAACCGGTTCCGGCGCCGTCCGGCCACAATGTACAGAACATCAACTCGTCGGGCGGGACGATCAACGCCGTCCAGGGCGGCACGCAGAACTTCTACGGCCGCTGAGCACGTGTCCGCCGTTCCGGTCGCGGAGACCGGAACGGCGGACAGGTCAGTTCGAGGTGTGGCGGGCGCGGACCATCTTCTTGATGATGTTGAGCGCGCGGGAGTTGCTCGCCCACGCGATCTGGTTGTCCGAGCCGATCGTGTCACCGAAACCGGTGTTCAGCTCGATCCGCTCGCCGCTCACGATCGACATCGTGAAGGTCTGTGCGAAGGACAGATCGGCGTACTTCTGCTCGTCCGGTTGGGCGCCCGCCTCCGCGGTGAGCGAGTCGAGTGCCTTGAACAGGTCGGTGATCACCTGCGGCACCGGCACCCGGTTCGACGAAACGCCCACGATGTCACGGTAATGCCGCTCGGTGAGCTCCTCGTACACCGGCTCGCCGGTGTGGAAGTCGAGCGTGCACCGGTAGAGGCTGATCAGATCGTTGGTCAGGAACAGGATCAGCACGTCGTAGTGGTTCGCCCGCCAGCGACGATCGTGCCCGCGCCGGATGCGCAGCCCTTTCGCCCCCGTGGCGCCTTCCGCGGGAATACCGACGACGGCCTGCACCGGATAGACCAGGTCGCCACCCTCGTCCTCGTTCAGCGGGTTGAGCCGGACCCGGTCACCGGCTTGCGAGCGCAGGATTTCGACGTCCTCGGCAAGCCACGCGTCCATCTGCTCGTCGGCGGGCTTGGGCTCGGCCTCGGCGAGGCGCTTGCGATAACGCTGGTAGACGGTGAATTGCCGCCACCCCCACCGGCCCGCGAAGTAGATCCCGGCCACGAACACCACGCTCGCGATGTTGTGCAGTGCCGCGGCGAAACCCAGCATGGCAAGGCATCCCACCAGCGCGGTCACCGCGGGCGCGGCGGTGCGGAGGCGCGGCGTGGGGATGAAGTACTTCTTCACCGCCTCCGCCCGGCCCGGATCGTGCACCCTCGTCACCGGTGTGTCCTCTTGCGACACCGCGGGTTTCATCCCGAACTCGACGGCCCGCCGGGTCAGCGCCTCCCAGGCGGCCCCCTGCGCCGACTTGAGATGCTCGACCAGAGGTTGCAGTTCGGACTGGGAAAGCGCATACAGGCTCTCGGGGAAATCGCCCGCGATCGGTTCCTTCACCCGCATTCCGTTGGCCCGGTAGTAGTCGTCCTGCACCACGGCCCACAGCACGTTCGCCTGGTGCGGCACGATCGGGTCGTCGAACTTCGCCGCCTGCACGAGGTGACTTTCCACCCGCTTGATCTGTTCGGGCACGCGGTCACCGGGCGGGCGCCCGTTGAGCATCGCCAGTGCCGCGTGGAAATGCGCCGAGGCCAGATCGTGGCGGCCCTCCGCGGTCTCATCGGCGCCGGCCTTCGTCGCGTCGGCGAGCGACTCCTCGAACTCGGTGACCGCCTTGGCGTACATCTCGCCTTTCAGCGCCCGCAGCCCGTTCTGGAAGTGATTCTTCATCGACTCCAGATAGACGTTCTGCACACCGCCCTGGCTCGCGAAGATGTTGCCCTGATGACCGTCACCGAAGTTCTGCTGAAAATGGGGAGAATCGTTCACGGGAGCTCCTGATGAGGATGCCGGATCAGCGGGGAAGTCCCGCGATATTAGGGCCGCGCAAACCCGGTCCGAACACGCTGACGATGATTTGTCCGCAAACTGTCCAGTTTTTTGCGCGCTCGGTGACGGCGCCGCAATTCGCCCCGGTGGCCGCGTGGACCGTTGCCAGGTAGGCCCACGGTATGGCAAAGCCTTCACGGCGGCGGCCATCGATCACGGAGCGCGTAACGCTCGTCGATTTACACCGATAACCTGGACATATCCCGACAGCCGAGGTGACGCCTGATGCACATCGACTCCAGCGCCGCGGCCACGCGGTATCGCCGCTGGCTGTGGCTGCTCGGCGCGCTGATCTTCGCGGCGACCGCGGGCATGCAGGTCTATCTCGCGATCAGCATGACCGCCTGGTGGGCGTGGGCGGTCGCGGCGGTGCTCGCCGTGATCTCGCTCGCCTGCGTACTCGCCGCGTTCAGCGAGCCCAGACCACAGTGAACCGCCCACGCGAGCCGGGGGGCTCGCGTGGGCGGTTCAGTGCTCCGGCCGGGTCAGCAGTGGACCAGCAGTGCGGTCAGCGCGTTGCAGGTGACGCTCGCCGAGTCGTTGCCCGCGTTCGGGTCGGCCGGGGTGCTCGCCTGCCGCGTCGCGGTCGTGGTGAGCGGGCCGAGCGTGAGCAGGCCGGTGTTCGCGGTGTAGCTCACCGTCTTGCTGGTACCCGACGGCAGCGCCGCAATCGTGCAGGTGACTCCGCGGGTGCCGCTGCGCGTACAGGCCGTCGAGCCCCCGTAGTTCAGACCGGACGCGTACGTCGAGGAAACCTGGATGCCGGTGGCATCCGCGGGGCCGGAGTTCGTCGCTGTGATCGTGTAGGTGATCTGGGACCCGCGCGACGACGCGGCCAGCGCCACACCGACGTCCGCGGTCTTCGGGGTGCCGGTGACGGTCAGCTCCGGGCCCGCCAGCGTGTCGAACGCGTAGTTGTCACCGACGAACTGGGTCTGCAACGTGACCGTGCCGGGGTTCACATCTTCCTTGGCACGCAAGGTAAAGGTCACCGAACGACTCTCCCCCGGTGGCAAATCACCAACCGGGGCACGGAAACTGCTGCCATACACAAAGCAGTCGCTCGTGGTTCCGGTGCAGGACACCAGGTCCGCGACGTCGGTGATCGCCTGCGGGGTGCTGTAAAGGGCAGCCTTGGCGAAGGTGACGGTGAAGTCCTGCGGGTTGTAGATCTGCTCGGTGACCGTAAAGGTCTGGCCCTGTGCCACCGTGGCCGGGTTGACGTCGGCCGAGCTGGACGGCGGCGCGGCGGCCGCCGGTGCCACAGACAAAGCCGTGGCACCAGCCGCCAGCAGGGTGAACATCGTGGCTCTTCGGCGATTTCTCATAACCCCTCACCGGTTAGGACTGTCGCGTTTGGACACGCGCTGACGATGATCAGTCGGCGAGGGACTTCTGGGCGTTACCAATCCGGCCAAAAGTAGGCAGACCCCGAGCAGCACGTAACCGTTGCCACGCAAGCCGGATAGCCGTGACTGTGGTCGGATTGGTCACGAACGGCTCAGTACGCTCTTTTGGCGAGTACCGGCAGTTCACCCGCCACATACCGGTCGCCGCGGAAAGCGCTTGCCCCCGCGGCGATCAGGCAGGTGGCGATGGCGAAGCCGAACGCGATGTGCAGGCCCGCCTGGAACGGGCCCGAGATGAGCCCGGGGAAGAACGCGTGCCCGGTCAGCGCGGCCGCGTCCGCAGGCGGCAGCTTCGCGATCACGTCGGGGCCGAGCAGATGCTCCATCGGGTTGTAGCCGAGGAACGCCGCGAACAGCACCGAGACCGGCGGGCTTGCGGCGAGCTGCGCGGTCACGCCGGGCGGCACGTGATGCGCGGACAGACCGGACGTCAGCGCCGAGGGCAGCGTCGCGGCGAGTCCGGTGATCATCAGCGAGAAGAAGATCCCGATCGAGAACACCTGCGCCGAGTTCTGGAAAGTGGAATTCATTCCGCCGCCCGCGCCACGATCGGTCGCCGGCAGGCTGTTCATCACCGCCGCCCGGTTCGGCGACGCGAAACAGCCCATCGCGAGCCCGTTGAGCAACAGGATCCCCGCGAACGCCGGGTACGGGAAGTCGATCGGCAGCAGTTCCAGCAGCCCGAACGTCAGCGCGGCCACGAGCATCCCGGTGGTGGCGAACGGCCGGGCGCCGAACCGGTCGGACAGGTACCCCGAAACCGGCCCCGCAGCAAGGAAACCGACGGTCAGCGGCACCATGTAGATCCCCGCCCACAGGGGTGTCGACTCGAAGCTGTAGCCGTGCAGCGGCAGCCAGATCCCCTGCAGCCAGATGATCAGCATGAACATCAGCCCGCCACGGCCGAGCGCGGACAGGAACGTCGACAGCGTGCCGAAGGTGAACGCCCGGATCTTGAACAGCGGCAGGCGGAACATCGGGAACGGCACGCGGGTCTCGATGATCCCGAACGCGATCAGCAGCGCCACTCCGCCGGCGAGGGTGCCGACGACAAGCGGGCTCGTCCAGCCCATGGTGTGCGCGCCGTAGGGCTGGATGCCGTGCGTGATCCCGACCATCACGAGGATCAGCCCGACCGCGAACGTGACGTTGCCCAGCCAGTCGATCGGTTCGCCCGAGCGGCGGGACAGATCGTGCAGCCGCCGGTAGGCCCACACCGCGCCGAACACCCCGCACGGCACGGAGATCAGGAACACCAGCCGCCAGCTGATCGGCGCGAGCAGCCCGCCGAGAATGAGCCCGATGAACGTGCCGCTGATCCCGGCGACGTTGTTGATGCCCAGCGCCAGGCCCCGCTGCCGCGCAGGGAACGCGTCGGTGAGGATGGCGCCGGAGTTGCCGACCAGGAACGCGCCGCCGATCCCCTGCACGATCCGCCAGACGAGCAGCCAGATCGCGCCCGCGTGCCCGGTCATCCAGTCGATGGTCAGCAGCAGCGAGGCGAAAGTGTAGATGACGAAGCCGAGGTTGTACATCCGCACGCGGCCGAACAGGTCACCAAGGCGCCCGACGCTGACCACCAGCACACTGCTGGTCACGAGGTAGCCGAGGATCATCCACAGCAGGTAGAAGCTGTTCTCCGGCAACAACGGATCGAGCTGGATGCCGCGGAAGATGTCAGGCATCGCGATCAGCATGATCGACGAGTCGATCGTCGCGAGCAGCACGCCGATCGTCGTGTTGGTCAGCGCCACCCACTTGTACCGGTCACCCCGTACCTCCGCCCCGGCCACATGCCCTCCACTCACTTAGCGCGCGCAACAGTTTCGGTTGCTAACGATTTCAGCCGATCGGTCGGCACAAGGCAAGAGCCAGCGGTGCCCAGGCTGGTGTGAGCACCACCGGACGAGGCACGACATGACCGGACCCGATGACACACTGGCGGCCGCACAACACCGGCACTGGCAGCACACCTATCGTGATCATCCCGGCAGGTACGGGACGGCGCCGTCGTCCGCGAATGCGACGACCGTGCTGGAACTCGGTGCCGGGCATGGCCGCGACGCCCTTCTCTTCGCCCGTCGCGGTTTCACCGTTCACGCCCTCGATTTCAGTGCCGCCGTCCTGACGCAGCTGCGCGCGGCGGCCGCGGGCCTGGCCGTGCACACCATCGAACACGACGTCCGCGATCCACTGCCGTTGCCCGACGCCGATGTCGACGCAGTGTTCGCCCACACGCTCTTGTGCCTGGCGCTGAGCACAGCGGAAATCTCGGCGCTGACCGGAGAGGTCCGCCGCGTGCTGCGTCCTGGCGGCATCTTCGTCCACACGGTGCGGCACACCGGCGATCCCCACTACGGCACCGGCCTCGCCCACGGCGACGACATCTACGAAAACGGCGGTTTCGCGGTGCACTTCTTCTCCCGCGAACTGGTCGACGCGCTGGCCGAAGGATGGCGGCTGGTGGAGGTCCGCGAGTTCACCGAGGGTGACCTGCCACGCCGGCTGTGGCGGATCACCCAGACCGTGCCGCGCTGATCGGCGGGGCACCCTGGGCGTCTTCCTCGCGCAGCATCGACGTCGAATCGCAGGCCAGCTAACGGCACTGAGTGCCAGCCGGCTCAGCCGGGGCGAAGCGCCGCCGAGATCTGTCGCATGACCTCCGCCATCGAAGCCGACGACTCCATCACCGCGACGACCGTCTGCCCGCCCGGCTGCGCCGGCATCGGGAACGCGTCGGTCACCAGCCGGAACGCCTCGGTGGCGTCGGCTTGGATATCGGTCTTCCCCTCGCTGCGCAACCACCGCCGCAGCACGTGGTTGTTCGCCGCCGCGACCGCGGCCGCGGCGACGGACGCCCTCAGCCCGGCCATGGGATCACCGGCGGCCTCGAACCGCTCCCGCAGATAGCGGGCGAACACGCGCTGGTACCGGTCGACGGTCGCCACTTCGCGGTCGCGGAGCGAGGGCACGGTTCTGGTGAGCGCAAAGCGTTTCACCGACACGTCCGGGTCCGCGACGTAGTAGTCGAGCACGAGGCGCACCGCCGCGCACGCGACCGCGACGGGGTTGTCCTCCGGCGCCGCCGTGGCCAGCGCGTGCTCGATGTCACCGAGCACATCCTCGTGGTCGGGGAAGATCGCGTCCTCCTTCGACCGGAAGTACCGGAAGAAGGTGCGCCTGCCGACATCGGCCGCCGCCGCGATCTCGTCGACCGTGGTCGCGTCGTATCCCTGCTCGAGGAACAGATCGATCGCCGCGACGGTCAGCGCGTGCCGCAGCCTGCGACGGCCTGCCGAGGTGCGGCCGGCACGGGGACGCGGCGCTTGCCGGGACTTGACGGACATGCCATCGAAGTTAGCAGGCACGGTTGCTAGAGGCACTCAGTGCCGTTAGAGTGGAAGTCGGCGATCGACGATGCGTGCCGGAGGGATGATCATGACCATTCAGCAAGACGCCGGCCCGGCCACACCCGACTACCGGCGGGTCTTCGGCTGGCCCGTGGGATGGCACAACGGCGGCCTCGCCCTGGTCACCGGCTCGGGCATCGGCGCGATCGCGATTCCCCGTCCGATGGCGGACCGGGTGCTGCCCAACCTGGCCCGGCAGGGGTGCGACGGACCGGCGCTGGCCGTACCGACCAAGCACGGCGCCGTCGTGATGCTGCTGGTCGAAGCCGATGTCCTCGCCCCCGACTCGCTGCCCTCCGGCGTACGAGTGCTGACGGCGGGCACCATGATCCCGTTGCCCGGTGACCGGAACCCGAACCAGCTGACCCACTGGATCGTCCCCCCGGACACCCATCACCGCTGGCTGCCGAGCCTCAACGGCGTACTGGCCTGCATCCGCAGCGGCCACTGATCGTCCACTGTAGACAGTCACTGATCAGCGGATACCCGCCTGGCTTGTGTCCTGCTCCTCGACCTCCGCTTCGGTACCCGCGGTTGCCTGCACGCTCGCCACCACCGCGTCGAAGACGGGTGTCGGCTCCTGCTCCCCACCTGGCATGGCGAAATTGTGGCCCCAACCACGCGGGCGCGCACGGCGAACCGATCCACAATGGACTGCACCTCGCCCGCCCGGGTGGCCCGTAAGCTGGTGTCGTGCGCACGAAACCGACCCTGAGCTGGACCCCCAAGGGTGAGCCCCTGCCACGCACGACCGAGCTGCACGAGGTCGTGCGTGTCGTCGCCGAAGGTGACGTGGTGGTTCTGAGCGGCGCGGGGCTGTCCACCGAATCCGGGATCCCGGACTATCGCGGCACCGAAGGCAGCCTGCGGCGGCACAGCCCGATGACCTACCAGGAGTTCGTGACCAGCGAGGAAGGCCGCCGCCGGTACTGGGCGCGCAGCCATCTCGGCTGGCGGCTGATCGCGCGGGCGCGGCCCAACGCCGGGCACCGGGCGGTGTCGGCGTTGCGGGCGAGCGGGTTCGTGTCGGGGGTCATCACGCAGAACGTCGACGGGCTGCACCAGTCGGCAGGCACCGGCGAGGTGATCGAACTGCACGGCAGCCTGGATCGCGTGGTGTGCCTCGACTGCCGCCAGTTCAGTGACCGCGAGCTTCTCGACCGCCGGTTGCGGGCGGCGAATCCGGGGTTCACCGCCGACGCCACGCAGGTCAACCCGGACGGTGACGTCGATCTGCCCGACGATGTGGTTCGCGAGTTCCGGCTGGTCTCGTGTGACGCGTGCGGTTCGGGTGTGCTGAAGCCGGACGTGGTGTTCTTCGGCGAGAACGTACCCCCGGTGCGGGTCGGCGAGTGCTACCGGATGGTCGACGAGGCTCGCGCCCTGCTGGTCCTGGGCTCGTCGTTGACGGTCATGTCCGGCTTGCGTTTCGTGCGCCACGCGGCCAAATCCGGGAAGCCGGTGGTGATCGTCAACAAGGGCCGGACCCGCGGCGACGCGCATGCCCAGGTGCGGGTGGACCTTCCGCTCGGGCAGGCGCTGACCGAACTGGCGCAGCGCCTGGCCTGACTCAGCCGAGCCGTGCGGCGGCCTCCAACCCGCTGCGGACCGCGCCTTCCAAGTACGGCCCGCGCAGGTAGTCGCCCGCGAATACCAGTGAGCCGGAATTCCGGGATCGCCAGGACCGCACTTTTTTCAGGTGGCCGACGTCGAACACCGGCAGGGCTTCGGGCCAGCGGGCCAAGCCGACCACGCTGCCGGAACGCAGGAGCGTGGAAAGCTGCGGCATGCGCCGCGCCGAGTCGATGACGAACTGCCCCAGTTCACCGTCCGACATTCCGGCGTTGCCGCGGTAAGCCGGATCGGACAGCGATATCCGGACGATCGAGTAGTCCCGATCGTCGTCCCGGAACAAGTACGGGGTCATGCCCACAATGGACGACTGGTCTTGCATCGTGAACCAGACGGATTTCCGCAACGTGTCCGGCTTGCCATCGACCTTGACCACTGCCACCGCGGTACTCGAATACCGGACGCCGGCGAAGAACTCTTTGTCTACATGAGACAGTTCCGGCACCAGGTCCGCGACCTGTGTCGCAGGTGCACTGCACACCACCGCGTCGGCCTCGAACGTTTCCGGGCCGCCATCCCGGTCACAGTGGACAGCCCACCCGGTACCGCTGCGGACGATCCCGGTCACCCGGGCACCGGTCTGCACCGTCAGCCCGTCTGCCATCGCCAGCGGTAGCGCCGCCATTCCCGTGCGCGGCACGTAAGCCCGTGGATGGGCCAGAAAAGCCTTCAACATCGCGAACAACACCGCACGGGACGTCGTTTCCGCGTCCCAGTGCACGACTCCGCGCAACAAGGGTTTGATCACCCGCTCGGTCACCTCGGCGCCATACACTCGCTCCGACCACGATTGCGCAGTCTCGTCGTCGTACGCGATCCCGGCATCCAGATCCCCCGGATTCAACGACAACCATTTCGGCGCCAAGGTCATCGTGCCGGCCGCGAGCCGGACCAACGCCGTGACCGGCAGCAGGCCTTCCGCCACCATCTCCGGTAATGGCCACAACGATTTCAGCTTCCCGTCGTGCTCGACAGCGGAGTCCAGCGAGAATCGCACCAGTTCGTTTTCGAGGCCGATTTCCCGCATGATCTTTCTGGCGTGGAAATAGAAGTCGGTGACGAAGGCGGCGCCGACGTCGATGTCCATGCCCTCGTAGGCGACTCGCCGCACGCGGCCACCGATCCACTGGTCCCGCTCGAGAACCGTGACCTGCCAGCCCTGCCTGGTCAGTTTCCAGGCCGCCGCCAGGCCGGAGATGCCACTTCCGACAACAACCGCGCGCTTCACAGGTCGATGTCCACAACGGACACAGCGAGCGCGAGGAAGCCGAACTTCCATGTCCTGCTCATGACGGCGAACAAGTTCATCGCGTCACTCGCGGAAAACGTCGACGACACCAGCATCTCCCTATGGTAGAACCTGACTATCGGAAACACGACGAAAACCACGAAGACCACACCGAACGCCGCTCCTTGTGGCGACAGGAAAGCAGCGCCGGCGGCCGGCACACCGGCGAACTCACACAGCCGGATGCCCAGCCGCACGGCACGATCGACGCCGAGGCGGGTGGCCACGGTCCGCAGTCCCCCGGCCGCGTCACCGTGCGCGTCCCTGGCCGTTTTGACCACCTCGAACGACCACATGGACACGCAGATCGCCAGTGCCTTGACCGCCAGCTCCCCGCCCAGCCCGGTGGCCAGCCGCGCCCCGATCAGCAAGGGACTCGTGGCCATCAGCCCGATCACGATATTGCCCAGCAATACCGTGGATTTCAGCCACCACGAATAAACCCCTGAAAGGGCGACCATCACGATCGCCCACAGCCCGAGGTCCGGGCTCGCCAACCAGCCGAGGCAGCCGGTCGAGGCACAACAGACCACATAGGACACCCAGGCCGAGCGGAGCGAGATCGTCCCGCCCGGCAACGGCCGCCACGGCTGGTCGATCGCGTCCACCCGGCGGTCCACGATGTCGTTCACCACATTTGCCTGTGCCACGGCGAAACAGACCGCCGCCGCGCCGATCGCCAGGTGCGCGAGCGAAACCGCACCCGCCCGCGACAGCGCCCCGAGCACGAAAAGGAGCCCGGCGCTCAGACAGCTCCTCACCCGCAACAATGTCATGTACGCGGCCACGCTGCGCGTGAACTGCCGACGAAAGGACTGCTCAACCCGCATCGGGATCACCTGCGCCGGTCCATTCGGAAGATCCGGCGAGAATCGACTGGACGATCCGGCTGCCGAGCCACGGCAGCAAGGGAAATACCGCCGCGAGCAACGCGGGCCACACGCCGTACCGCGTAAATGCCGCGACCAGCAACGATGACCAAGGCAGGAGCACGTAGAGCAGTCCAAGCCGGGCGCCGGCCTGATCGGGCCGGTAATACCAGGTACCGCGCCAGAGTGCGGCCATGCTCACCAGTTGACCCAGCACCGCGATCGCGATACCCACTTCGGTGCGCCCGGGTAGGATCGCCATTCCCGCCACGCCGGTTGTCACGGAGATTCCGTTCACCGCCAGGCCGTACGCGACATAGGGACGGGGCAGTTCGGCGGGCATTTCCTGGGCACGGACGAACATCAGTGCCGTCGTCCTGGCCCCATGCCGTGCGTCGTTGGGCAGATCACGCAGCCCGGCGGGGATTCCGGTCACCACCATCACGTAAGCGGCGATGGAACAGGACAGCAGCACCGCCGCCGCATTGATCGGGCCATTCGCCGCACACCCGGCCAGCAACAGGAATCCCCATCCGGCGCCTTGCGCGAGGTCGGTCAAGGGCGGAAACGGAAAGCGCTTACCGAAGACGTCATAAACCGCCAGCCCGGCGGTCGCGGCGATGAGGCAGATGAACGTTGTCGCGTTCACCGTCGCGGCCGGCAGTACGAAAGCCACCAGCAGGCACAGCACTACGACTCCGTACGCGACGGGTGTCGAAACCGTTCCCGCCATGAGCGGTGCGCCCGCGCGGCGAGGATCGGTGCGGTCGAGGTCCACGTCGACGATGTCGTTCAGTACATAGACACCGACATGAAAAAGCACGCCGACGGTCAGCATGACGCCGATGCGCGCTGCCGAGGTTTGGTCCGAACCACTGACTACGCCCAGCAAGACCACAGCAAGGGTCACGCCGATCGAGGGAAGGCGGAGGAAACGGCCCAGCTGCCGCAACCGCCCGCCCGTCACCGCGTCCAACGAATGACCTCGTACTCGCTGTCTCGCAGCAGTTTCATGATTCGGCGGGCGTAGTTCTTGATGAAGTCGCCCGGGGTGCGGGCCTGGAACATCTCCGCGAAACCGGCGCCGAGCACCTCCCGGCGCATCAACGGGTAATGGATCGCCTGGTGCACCGCATTGTTGTACAGCCCGAGTGCGTCGACGTAATGGCGCGCGAAATCCATCTCCCCCGCTTCGAGGCCGCCGAGCCTGGCCACCGGGCCCATTTCGCGCAGAAAGACATCCACCATCGTGGGATGCATCGGGTACATGCGGGACAAGATCCGCAGGAGCCCGGCTCTGACCTCCTCGCGCCCGAACGGGTCGCGGACCTGTGCCAGTGCGGCGAGCACGGCGTCCGGATAGTACAGACCGACCGCGGCAAGTCCCTCCAAATTGGACTGACGCACGGTCTCGTCGTCGTCCTCCAGAGCCCCGGTCACCAGGTCGGTCAGCGGGCGCCCGTGTTTCGCGTAGGCCAGCGGGAGGGTCACCGCGAAAAGATTGACCGACGCACCGTCGCCGGCCAGATAGCGGACGAGGCTCGCGCGATGTTCGGTGAGTACCTTGCCGGTCATGGCTGCCAGGCGGTCCGGCAGCGCTTCGGGGGTGCGCTTCAAAAGGACGGCGAACGCGACAACCTGCCACAGTCGTGCGTCTGCGGTACTTTCGGAGAACAACTCGTCCAAGGGGCGCGCGCAGGCGTCGAGATCGGTGATGGCCTGGACGGCCACGACGCAGCCGCTGAGGATGCGCGGCGCCCAGGCGTCCGAGGAAAATCCGTCGCGGAGCGGGCCGATGAGCCCCGACAGGTCATGCCCGGGTGTCAGCGCGGGCAGCAGTTGCCCGGCGAGATCCTGGTATCGCTCGGGCAGCGCGCCGATCTGACCGCGCAGCACGTCATTTTCCACGAGCCGGCTCGCGATCCGTTTCGCCGCCACGGAAATGATCGGCTTCTCCAGGGCCGGCCGGTTGACGAGGCGAAGATGTAGCCGCTTGATCGCGATGTACTGCCACAATTCACTGGTCGCGATCGCGACCGCCGGATCGTCACAGTTGTTGACATAGGCCGTGATACTGATATTGGACAGGAATTCGAGAATGCGCCGTGTCCGGGCGATCCGGACGACCGAGATGTTCTGCGCGACGGCTTTGAGCATACCGGCGGCGATGAGTTCCCGGTCCCCGCCGGCGAGCAGGTAAAGCATGTACCCGGCGTAGGTGCGCAACTCGGCCGTACCGTGACAGGCGATCCACAGCACTATTTCGTGCCGCGATTTCGGCTGCAGCCGCATCGCGGCGTACAGGGCGGTCGTCCAGGCGTGCAGGTGTTCGCTTTTGAGGAGGTCGTAAACAATTCTCCCGGTGCGTGCCGGATCGACGCCGGCCGATTCGACCAGCGCGTCGACGACGGCGGCCCGGACATAAGGGTCCGAGGACTGGGCACTTTCCGCGACCACGGCCTCGTATTCATGCTCCGGCCACAGCCGGCGGGACGCGATCAGCACCTGGGACATCGCCTCGTAGTGATCGCCGGCCAGCGCCGGGTCCGTGCCGATGCGGCGTGCCAATTCGGGCAGCCGCACCTGTTCCCGGGTGTACCCCGGTGGCGCACCGGTCAGGCTCCGCAGGCGGTTGAGGTGCGCGGCCAGGTACATCACCGCGTAGCTGTCGGCGTCGCTCCACCGGCCGTGCCACTCCTCGGCGAGCTGCCGCACGATCCGGTCGGCCACCGCCCGGTGTGCTTCGTCCTCGCGCACGGCGTGGCTGTTGGGGCTGCCGTCGGACAGTGTCGGCGTAAGCAGGAACTGGGCGACCGATTTGTGTTCGAGGCTGATGCTTTCGTAGCCGGAATCGACTTGGAGGAACGTACGCATGACGCGCAATGCGACGGACAGGCGCGGTTCCCCGATCTCCAGTAACGCGGCGAGCTGCCGCGACGACAACGCTGTCTGCGCCACTGCGAGGCAGTGCATCAGTGCCAGGCAGTCATGGGTCCAGTCGATCGCGGGATCGTCGTCCACGGCTCGTTTCAGCCGGTCCAGCAGCCCGGCGTAGTACCTGTCGAGTCCGTTGTGGTCGGTTATCGCGTGGTCCACACCGGCGTCTCCCAGCACTTCTCGTACCAGGCTTCCGGCCCAGAGGAAGTTCCCCTGTGCCGATTCGGCGATATCGTCGGCGATTTCCTTGGTCGCGGGCGCCGCGCTGAGCGCGTTGCGCACATAGTTGCGTACGTCGTCGCTCGCGGTGGCACGGTTGTCCTTTTCGGACAGATCAAGATGGACGACGTCCTGTGCCGCGGCCAGCAGGGAGTCGATGATCCGCGGGGTGTTCTGCGAGGTGATCAGGATCTTGCAGTTACCGGGGAAGGCCGAGGCGTACTTGGCCATCAGGTCATGGATTCCCGTGCCTTCGTGTGCGACGGCTTCGTCGAGCCCATCGATGAGGATGCCTGGCCGGGCGTCCGGATAAAGTCGCGAAATCTCGTGCAGTGGCTCGATGATCATCGTCTGGAAGTAGTCGTCGAGCGAGATCGGCGAGGCTGTCAGGTGTCCGATCGCGATACCGGTCGCGGTCCCGGGCACGGAATCGGCGGAGACGTTCGCCGTGAAGTTCATCAGTGTGCGCAGTTCCCGCGACAGGTAGGCCTGCGGGTAGTGGTCGAGCAGGTTTTCCTGTATCCGCATGACGAATTGCCGGGGATGATAGGAAAATCCGGTGAGCCGGTTGGAGCAGAAATAGCTCGCTGTCCACAGGTTCGTGGTGTCGTTGGCCAGGGTGAGTGCCGAGATCATGGTCTTGCCGGTTCCGGGCCCGCCGGAAAGGAGAAAGAACCGGTCGGTGCCGAGGTGCCAGGCTGCGATCCGGTCGGACACCCATGGTCTCGCGCTCAGGGCGGGTAACCGGTTTTTCAGTTCGGCGGGTACGAGGCTCGCGGGACGAGGCAACTATCCGCCTATCTCGTCGATTTCGATGCCGTGCACTTGGCCGCTGCTGCTGACGTTGCCCGTCTTGACCTCGGCGCTGACGTCCACGTCGCCGCGGGCGCGCCGAGCCGAGATGCCGGAAACCTTGCCCTGCACCAGATCGACGTCCAAGACCGCACGCAATTTGGTCTGCTTCCCGGTGGCTTGGGCCGGCGGGGTTTCCACGATGAGAGCTGTGCGCAGCAGTTCCTGCAATTCCCGCACCCGGTTGAGCAGTTCCTCGGCCTGCTCGGCGGAAATCCCGTCGGGCCGGTCCACCGCGCTGGTCAATATTTGCTGATGCTCGTCGACTTCTTCGACGAGCTTCTCATCAACCTGCGGCGCGACCTGCACACCTTCCGCAAGGGCCCGATCCTTGGCGGACCTGCGTTCGCGCCACCACTTGACCAACTCCCCCGCCTGGCTGACAAGAAATTTCACTCCCTCGGTCGCGAGTGTCGTCTGCGCCTGATCCAAGAAATCCATGAGGGAGGTTCCTCCTGCTCGCCAACGCCGGCCCGTACAGCAAACGATCGTTTCAACCCGGAAAGACGTTACCGCACGGGAAAACCCCCGCCGGGTCGCGAGCAAGGCAGCGAGCGCGCCAACAACCCTTCGGGTATTGGCGCACTCACCCGTTTCACGGCGCGTAATAGCGTTACGCTGCAATTCCTCGACCGCCGCGACCGAGCCCTCCACGCGGTTCAGGCGCTGCTCGCCGAGCGCACCCCATGGCGTGCCGTCGACCGTTTCGGCATGACCGGTCGCCCTGGATGCCCTGCACCGGCTCACCGGCGGCGAGTACGACAAGACGCTCGACCAGCAGCGCGCCGAGCGAAACAAGCCGGACCCACGAGCAGCTCGCCGAAGCCGTGGCCACCATCCGCGCCGAGCGGGGTGAGGAGTGATGCGTGAGCTCTACGACCATGGCCCGGTACTCGCCCCGACCCGGCGAGGCGCGGCCGGTGTGGCGAAGCGCTCGACATCGCGTTCGTCTTCGCCGCCACCGCGTTCAGCGTCGTTCTCCACCACGCCGGTAGCGGGCTCCCATCCATTCCCGACACCCATCGAGGGTGGGGACTATGAGGATCCCGTTCGTCGCGCTCGTCCTCGCGGTCCTCGCCGCCATCACCCCCGCCCAGGCCATCGCAGCGCAGGCGCCGGGGTGTGACTGGGCCGCGGCGTAGGCCGGCAAGCTGGCCGAGCTACACGAGACCCGGCACTGTGGAGCATCTCGCCAACCAACCCGGTACTCGGCGGTGTCGAGATGTGGGGCTCGGCCGGCGACGGCGGAGCCACAGTCTCCGCGCTGGTGCCGTGCGCCCATGTCGCCGACGTGGCACGGCACGAACACCTGCACCGCGGACTGTGCCTCGATGCTCGCCGGCTCCTGGTACACGCCGTACGTCGTTCGCGATGTCGCGGACGCGCGGCAACTGCTGTACCCGCGTTTGAGTGACAAAGGGGGGAAAGAGGGGACAGAAACCGGACAGCCCGTAACAATCCCCTTGCGAACTACGACCTGGTGTCGCGCATTCAACGAAGGAGATCACCCAGTGAACCAACCCAACCCCTACCCCGGCGGGTATGACCAGCAGTTCTACAACAAGCAATCCCCAAGGAACGGCCTCGGTGTCTCCGGAATGGTCCTCGGAATTGTCGCTCTGGTCTTCTCGTTCGTTCCGGTCATTGGTGTGATCGCGTGGCCGCTGTCCATCGTGGGCACCGTCCTCTCCGGTGTCGGCATCAACTATGTCCGCACCGGCCGAGCCGATAACAAGGGCGTGGCGATCGCTGGTCTGACGACCTCGGTCATCGCGCTGGTGGTGTGCATTCTCTGGGTGACCGTGTTCGTAGCTGCTCCGCTGGGGACGATGTCGACAACACGTTGACCTTGGCGACACCAAACCGGCCCCGGAGTAACGACGCAGACTCCGGGGCCGTCGTCGTCCAGTGGCCGGGTGGCCCGCTGGTCGCGTCCTGGAATGGGCAGTGGTTGGACCCGTCGAATGCGATCCACCGGTTCCGCCAAGCGCTCAACGAGACCGGCTTCGGATTGGTCACCAACCATGTGTGGCGCAGGACGGTCGCGACGGTGCTTGACCAGGCGGGCCTGCCAACGACGGCGATCACGGACCAGCTCGGCAACACACCACAGGTCGTCGAGCGGCACTACCGGGCCACTGGAATGGATGTTCGCAGAGTCCACAGAGGACGATCAACGGGAAGGTGCTGAGCAGATGAAACGTGCAGTTTGGCCGTCTGGAGCCGGACATGAAAAAACCCCAGGCCACTGACCTGGGGCGAATGCTCCCCCGGTTGGACTCGAACCAACAACCCTTCGGTTAACAGCCGAATGCTCTGCCAATTGAGCTACAGGGGAATGCTCTTGGTGCCGGCTCGGATCGCTCCGGCCAACGAGAAGAAACCTTAGCGCATCCCTGATCGCGCTCTGCAAGCACCCCCGGCGGGCGGGGGCACGCTGGGGGACAATGGCGGGACGGGCCGAACAACAGGCGAGGAGGCGCAGACATGAAGACGTTCCTGCTTGGTGCGGCAGTCGGGTACGTGCTCGGGACCAAGGCGGGCCGTGCGCGCTACGACCAGATCGTGCGCACGTACCGTAAGGTCGCGGACCATCCGATGGTGCAGGGCGCGGCGGGCGTCGCGCGGGCGAAGGTCGGTGAGAAGGTCGGCAATAAGGTCCCCTTCCTGCGCCAGCAGGGCCACGACGGGCACCGCGCCGGAGAGACCACCATGACGCAGGCCTGAGTCACGGTGGGCCGGCAATGGCGCCGGAACGCCACGCCTGGGGTCTGCCGGCGGACGGCAGTCGACCGCCCGGCAGTCACGGAGGATGTCACCGCTCGCGGCCGGACGGGCAAGCAGGCTTCCTACGGGATGCGGGCTACGGCGAAGATCCGGCGGAAGCGGAACCAGGTCGTGCCGTCCGCGCGGGGTGGGTACGCCTCGGCCAGCAGCGGGGCCAGCGCCGACCGGAAACGCTCCCATGCAGCCTCCCCCAGTACTGCCTTGACCGGGCGCAGCGCGGTGCCGGACACCCATTCCAGCACCGGGTCGGCACCGCTCAGCCGCTGGACGTAGGTGGTCTCCCAGGCATCCACCCGGCAACCCGCATCGGCGAACAGGTCCGCATAGTCCTGCGGCTCACCGACCGTCTCGTCGCCCCGGAACACCGCCGCGCCCAGCACATCCGCCCACGCGGGGCTCGACGCCAGTTCCCGGATCAGGGTGTGCGACGGCGCGCCGAAATTGCCGGGCACCTGCATCCCCAGCCAAGCGCCCGACGGCAACTCCCCCGCCCAGCGGCGCAACAACTCCCGGTGATCCGGCACCCACTGCAACACCGCGTTCGTCAGCACCACGTCGGTATCCGGCGCGGGCTGCCAATCGTGCACATCCTGCACCTGCGCCGGCACCCCCGCGGCGAGGGCTGCTGCCACCATTTCGGGTGAACTGTCCGACGCCTCCAGGGTCGCCGACGGCCAGCGTGATGCCAGGGTTTTCGTCAGGTTCCCCGGCCCGCAACCCAGGTCCACCACCCGGCGCGGCGCCGCCGCGTCGATCCGGCCCACGAGCTCGTGAAACGGGCGTCCGCGCTGGTCAGCGTAGGCAAGGTACTTCGCAGGGTCCCACACAGTACGAGCGTACTGCTAGACCTCCGGGGGCGCCAGACGCTGCGCCGCCTCCCGCGCGATCGCCGCGACGACGTCCGGATCGACACCCGGATCGGGCCGGGCCTGCAACACCGTGCCATCGCGCCCCGGCACCTTCCGCTGCACGAACCACACCCCGCCGCCGGTCAGCTCGTGCCGGTGCCGCCCCCGGATGGACCCGTCCACCCGCCTGTGCACCATCTCCGGCAGTTTCCCCGGCCGTGGCAAGGCGAACCGCAGCGGCTCCCGGTCCGCCAGCACGACAGCGTCGCCCGCCGCGCCGACCTCGTCGGCCTCGACCAGCGTCAGGATTCCTTCGCCCCACACGGCTTTGCTGATCAGGTGCCACCCGACGCGCCGCCCCTGCGGCACCCACAGCCCGAGCTCGGTCACCACGAGATGCCCGCCGTAGGCCACTTCCGCGACCGCCAGCGCGTTCTCGCCGGCCGCGAGCTCACCGGGAAATCCCTCGGGCAACCTGTCGCCGAACCAGCGCCGCAGCCACGACATCAGCTCAGTCCATCCCGCCGATCGCCTGTTCCCGCAACGCCTTCCGGTACTCCTCCAGCGCCACGAGGTCCCCGAACAGTGCACGATATTCGTCGGCCGCGTCGATCGGTGACAACCGTTGCAGGCGGGACTTGATCTCCGCGATCTGCCTGCCGACAAGGTTCTCGTGCACCGCCGCGATCATGCTGCCGATGTACCGACTGTCCGCGCTTCCCTTGGCATGCAAGGGTTCCACGGCCAGCTCCGACAGCAGGACGCGCACTGTCCCTTGTGGAACGTGCTCGCTCGCCGCATCGAGCAGTGCCGGGCCGGTGAGCCCGCTGCTCGCCCCGCCCGCCTTCACCACGGCCCGGTGCACCGCGACATACGCGGGATGGGTGAACGCGTCCTCGGGCAACGCGTCGTACTCGGGCCCGGCCAGCGCGGGTTCCTGCAGCGCGGCCTTGAGCACCTCGCGCTGCGCCATGAACCGCGGGTCCTTCGCGGCGGGACGCGGGATGTCCTCGGCCGGTGACGCCGGCGCGGGTGCGGAACCGTTGCGCCGCACGGCTTTCGCCGGGGCACCGGCCGCGCCGCGCACCCGGCGCACCACCATGTCCGCGTCCTGCCAGCCGACCCACCACGCCAGCTTCGTCGCGTACCCGTCGCGCTTGGCCCTGTCCTTGATCTGCGCGACCAGCGGCACGGTGCGCTGCAGCGCGGCGACCTGGCCGTCGACCGAGTCGAGGTCGTACTCGGCGAGCATGCTGCGGATCGCGAACTCGAACAGCGGAATCCGCCGCGCCACCAGATCACGCACGGCCGCGTCACCCTTCGCGATGCGCAGCTCGCACGGGTCCATCCCGTCCGGGGCGATCGCGATGTACGTCTGGCCCGCGAACGTCTGGTCACCCTCGAATGCCTTGAGCGCGGCCTTCTGCCCCGCCGCGTCGCCGTCGAATGTGAAGATGACCTCGCCGCGGAACGCGTCGTCGTCCATCAGCAGGCGCCGCAACACCTTCATGTGGTCCTCGCCGAACGCGGTGCCCGAGGATGCGACCGCGGTCGCCACTCCCGCCGCGTGCATCGCCATCACGTCGGTGTAGCCCTCGACCACGACCACCTGGTGCCGCTTCGCGATCTCGCGCTTGGCCAGGTCGAGCCCGAACAACACCTGCGACTTCTTGTAGATCGGGCTTTCACTCGTGTTGAGGTACTTGGCCTGGATCTGGTCGTCGTCGAAGAGCCGGCGCGCGCCGAAGCCGACGACGTCGCCGGAAATGTCCTTGATCGGCCACACCAGCCGCCGGTGGAACCGGTCGATCGGCCCCTGCCTGCCCTCGCGGACCAGCTGCGCCTTGAGCAGCTCCGGCAGCTCGAAACCACGGTTGAGCAGGTACTTCGTGAGCTTGTCCCAGCCGGAGGGGGCGAACCCGCAGCCGTAACGCTGGGCCGCGGCCTCGTCGAACCCGCGCTCGCGCAGGTAGTCGCGGGCGAGCTGGGCCTCGGGGCCGCGCAGCTGCTCGGCGTAGAACTCGGCGGCGGCCTTGTGTGCCTCGACCATCCGGGTGCGGGTGCCGCGGTCACGCTGGACACTGGCGCCGCCGCCCTCGTAGGTGAGCCGGAAACCGATGCGGTCGGCGAGCCGCTCGACGGATTCCACGAACCCGAGGTGGTCGATCTTCATCAGGAACTTGATGACGTCGCCACCCTCGCCGCAGCCGAAGCAGTGGAAGGTGCCGTGCGTGGGCCGGACGTTGAACGACGGGGTCTTTTCGTCGTGGAACGGGCACAGCCCTTTGAGCGCGCCGCCGCCGGCGTTGCGCAGGGCGACGTACTCCCCCACGATCTCGTCGATCCGGTTGCGGTCGCGGACCTCCGCAATGTCTGCTTCCCGGATCCGGCCTGCCACGCATCGAGGATACTGTCTTGGTCATGGCACTGGCTGAGGAGTTCACCGGCCACCGCGCGCACCTGGTCGCGGTCGCCTACCGGCTCACCGGATCGGTGTCCGACGCCGAGGACGCCGTGCAGGAGTCCTGGCTGCGGCTCGCCGGACTGAGCGAGGAGAAACGCGCCGCGATCCGGGACCTGCGGGGCTGGCTGACCACGGTCGTCGGCCGGATCTGCCTCGACCGGCTGCGCTCGGCGACCGCGCGACGCGAGCACTACGTCGGGCAATGGCTGCCCGAACCCATCGTCACCCCGCTGAGTGGCTCCGCCGGGGAAGATCCACTCGATGTCGCGGTGCGTGACGAAGGGTTGCGCATGGCCGCGATGGTCGTGCTGGACAAGCTGACTCCGGAGCAGCGGGTTGCGTTCGTGCTACACGACGCGTTCTCCGTGCCGTTCGACGAGATCGGCGAGATCCTCGGCGCGAGTCCCGACGCGGCGCGGCAGTACGCGTCACGGGGACGGCGTGCGCTCAAGGACGCGGAGCCGCCGCCGCGGGCGAGCCTCGACGAGCAACAGCAGGTGCTCGACCGGTTCCTACGGGCGCTGATGGCCGGGGACGTGCGGGGCATGGCCGAGGTGCTGCACCCCGATGTGGTGCTGATCGGCGACTCGAACGGCAAGGCGCGCACCGCGCGGCAGATCATCGTCGGCGCCGACAAGATCACCCGCTTCCTGTCGGGCCTGCTGCGGCGGTACACGCCGGCGCTCGCGACCGTCAGCACCCCCGTGCTGGTCAACGGGGATGCCGGGTTGTACCTTCCGCGCTCGCAGTTCCCCGGCGGGCAGGAACTCGATGCGCACGTGCAGACGATCGCGATGCGGGACGGCCGGATCGTCGCGATCTACGACGTGGCCAACCCGGACAAGCTCACGCGAGTCCTGGCAGCGGAACCCGGCACGCCTCGCCGGACGTGAACCCCTGGTCGGTGATGCCGAGCGCACTGTTGAGGCGGCCGCGCATATTCTCCAGGGAGATCTGGTAAGTCAGCTCGAGCACTCCCTTGCGGCCGAACTCGCGTTCCAGCTCGGCGACCTGCTCGTCGGTGACGGTGACGGTGACGGGCGTGGTGGTCATGGCGTCGGCATACGCGATCGCGAGCCGCTCCTGGCTGCTGAAATACGGTGAGGTGGCGTACTCGTCAATATGCTTGAGACGGTTGATGTCCAGGCCTTCATGCTTCTGCAACATCATGCCGAAGTCGACGCACCACGAGCACCCGAGCCGCACGGCGGTACGGTAGACGGCGATCTCCCTGACGTTGACCGGCAACGTCCGGGAGGCCTTCTCGACAGCCAGTTCATGCACCGCGCCAGCCGCGAGCAACCCGATATGGTGCGCGCTGACGGCGAACGGCTCCGGAACGGCCCCGTACCGGCGGCGGGCGAAGCGGTAGACGAACTTCGTGAACAACCCAGCGTCCTTTGTAGACACCACAGGAATGCGAGACATCGGTCAACTCCTCCTTCGGTTCACAGTGAGGACGAAACGCAACGGGCAAATGTGACAGGGCAAACGCCACCGCAACTCGACCACCCACTCAAGGTGACGTCCCGTTGGGCCAGTCATCCCGGAGCCAGCCCGGCGAGGACATCTTGTTGCCCGGCGGCGGTTTCCCGCGCGTGCCGGGAGCCGCCTCAGGCTGCTTGCAACGCTCGCACGTCCCACAGCCAGACGCCGTCCACGTATTTCGCCGGCATGTTCAACAGTGCCTCGACGGTGGTGCGCAGCGGGTCCTGGTTCGTGCCGGGCGCGAGTACGACCACGTCCGCGTGCCAGTAGCGTAGGTCGGCCACCGCGTCGGTGCGTTGGGCCTGTGTCACTTGCGGGGCCTCGCCATTGTCGCGCACATCTTGCAGCAGGTGCGCCGTCGGGCGTTCGGCGGCGCCATAGCGGCCGCGCTTGTCGCCGGGGGCGTTCGGGCCCACAAAGTAACCCCCCGCGAGCGGGAAGCCTGAGTTCGCCCGCACCTGCCAGGTCAGCGCACGTGCATCACCGGGGTCGGGCAGCGGCACGGTGACAACCGAGCCCGTCGAAACATAGTGCCGCCACGTGCCATCGGAGAAGAACGCGGGCGTGGGCGGACGCGTGATGGTCTCCAGCGGCGTCGGCGCGATCGGCAGCAGGACCGCGACCAGCGCCCCCAGCCACAGCCAGCGTAACGGGAACTCCTTGTCCCGGAAGGTCGGCGCGGCCTCGAAAACCTTCTGCGTCGCGATCGCCAGCAAGGCACCGACCGCCGGGATGCACGCCATCGCCAGGCGCGATTCGAGCAGGGAGTCGAACAGGGGCAGCTTCGCCAGCAACGCCCACGGGCCCGGGATACCCGTCTCGTGGTGATCGACCGTCATGACCAGACCCAGCGAAAGCCAGGCCATGAAGAACATCGCGATCGCAATCGAGCGGGCGACGACGTTGCGCCACAACCAGATGGTCAGCACCACCATGAACACGATGAGCGGCCAGCCGAAGAAAGCGTTCTCCTCGGTGCGGTTCATCGACACATCCGCGGCGGCATCGGGCTGCCCGGCGATGGACTCCGTCGCGAAGCGGGTGAACGCCGCCGTGTCGTTGCCGACCGAACCATGTTCCAGGCTCCGGTAACTCTGCGGGCCCAGGAATTGCCACCACAGCGGGAAGATCACCACCACGAGGGCCAGCGCACCGCCGACCACGAGGCCGATCGCCATGGGCCGCACCATTTTCGCCGCTTCGCGCCACCGCGATGCCGCGTAGGCGATCGCGAACACCACGAAGCCGAGCATGGTGATCAGCAGCGGCTCTTCACCCAGGAAAACCTGGTACGCGAGCAGCGCACCGAGGATCAGCCCGTCCCGCACCGGGTGCGCGCCCTGCGCGAGCCGGATCAGCCGCAACACGATGAACGGCAACAGGAACAACACCACGAAGTTCGGATGCGCATTGCCGTGCGAGATCATCGGTGGGGCGAAACCGCAGAACACACCGCCGATCGCGGCGGCGACCCGCGAGCTCACCAGATGCCGCGAAAACACCCAGTACCAGGCGAACGCCGTGCCCGCCAGCCCGCCGGTCAACGCGATCGCCCAGGTCAGCGTCGGGCCGAACAGCAACGTGATGGGCGACAGCGGGATGCTCAGCCCCAGCATCGCGGTGTTGGCCATCATGTTGACGCCATCGGGATAGTTCTGCAGCACCGACTCGAGCGGGTTCTGCCCGCTCCACACGGCGTGGGCGGTGGCCGAGAAGAACCACTCCCACATGTTCTGGTCCTGCGCGCTGTTGTACAGGTAGCCACCACCGAGGTTGACCCACAACCCGGCGTAGATCACGAAGGCGGCCAGCAGATAAACCAACCCGACAATCGTGTCGGCTCGGGTCCACCTGCGCCGTCCGGGCTCGTCCACCTGCACCGTCCCGGGCGCCTCCAGCAACGCGGTCACTTCTTACCTCACGGTTCGACAACGCGGGCGAAAAAGTAGACCACACCCGTCTCGGCGTGCCGCACGAGGAGCAGGAAAGGCCGGTCGACCACGACCTCGACCGGATCGACCGGGCCCACCGCGGCCAGCAGCCGCATCACCACAGCCGTCGCCGCCGCGCCCTCCAGGCCCTGCTCGTCGAGCCGCAACACCGCCTGGTGGATCACCTCGTCGACGAACACCCGCGGATCCGGGGTGAGCGGGGTGAAATCCGAATCCCGCGCCGAGAACATCGTCCGCACGCCGAGCTCGGCCAGTACCGGCTTGAGCGCGGCCCTCGCCTCGAGCGAGACCTTCGGCATGGTGAGCCGGACCTGACGATTCCTCACCGCCGACAGCAGCGCCGCGAGCCCGTGCGCGTCGAGCTCCGGCTCCTGCGCCGACAGTTCGCCGTCGGGCAACAGGATCGTCGCCCGCACCCCGCCCGCGCCCGGCAGGTCCACGACCTGCCAGCCGTCACGCGCCGCGTAACCGAACGACTCCGTCTGCCGCATCATCGGCACGCGCCGGATGCCGGACGGGCTGTGGAAATCCCCATCCTCGGTCTGCTCGTCGCGGAACCTGTGCTGCCACGCCACTTTCAGGTACAAGGCATTGACCAGGCTCGCCACCGTGTCCGCCTTGACGTCACCAGGCTCCAGCAACTCCGGGATCAGGTCATGGGTCGTCTCGGCGACAGCCGCGTTGATCGCCTGCCGGGCGGCCTCGGGATCGGTGGCGAACGGCGCGGTCCGCACGCCGCCGTTCGGCCACGCCGCCAGCTCGCCGAGGAAGTCTTCGTGCAACGGCAACTGCTCGGCCGCCCACAGCGTGTTGGCGACTTCGAGCACCGGCGCCTCACCGCGGCCGGACTCGGTGAGCGTGGCCGCGGCACGCAGCAACTCGGCCTGTTTGGCGATGTCCGCATCCCCGCCCGCCAGCAACCGCACCAGCTCTTCGGACGCCGCACCGCGCGACGCCTGGCTCGTCAGCCCCAGCGCGCTCGCGACCGAGTACGGCGAGAAGCACGAGTTCCCCCGTGCCGCGACCGCTCGGTGCAGGGCCAGGCTGAACGTGAGGTGGTCGGTGTCCGCTTTCCCCATCATGTCGACGCTACCGGATTCACTCGCGCTCGATCCGCCGCAGCCCGTGCGCGGGGGTCCACCATTCGACGACCAGCAGCGTGGCTTCCGGGTTGAGGTGGGTGTGCACGACCTCGGTGACTTCGACACGGAAGCCCTCCGGCCCCGTGGGGACCGCCCGGCCCGCGATCTTCGCTTCGCCCGGCCATTGCGCCTCGGCGCCCTCGACCGGATCGACCGTGGCGCTGTGCAGGGCCAACCGCGGATCCCGCCGCAGGTCCGCGCCCTTGCGCGCGCCCGGCATCGAGCCGAATGTCAGCTCACCATCGGAGAACGTCGCTTCGATCCCGGAGATCCGCGGCGCACCGTCGGCCCGCACGGTGGCGATGGTCTTGTGCTTGTGGGCATCGAACAGCGCCCGCACCCGCCGCGCGAACTCCGGCTCCGCCTCCTCCACGTCCCGCCAGGCGGTCATCAATGCCTCCCCGTGTGCCAGGCATGCCACGCATGCGCTTGCGCGTCGGTCAGCGACGCGACCTGATCGATGACCACCCGCAGGCGCGCCGCATCATCCTCCGCCTCCGCCCAAGCCGGGTGGAACACGGTGTCGAGTGCCCCGGGCGCGCGCCGCACGAGCAGCCCGACGAGTTCGGTGATCATCTGGCGCTGCCCCTCCTGCATCGCCAGCCGCCGCGGATCGCTCATCACGTACCGCAGTGCGAGCGCCTTGAGCAGCGCGACCTCGGCCCCGACCTGGTCCGGCACCACCAGCTCCGCGTCGTACCGCGTCAACGGCCCGTCCCCGTACCGCTCCCGCGTGGTGGTGACCGCGGCCGACGCGAAACGGCCGACCAGCTCGCTGGTGAGCCGTTTCAGCGCGACCTGCGCACCGAACGAGCCGTCCTGCCCCTGTTTCGCCAGCTCGGTGACCACCGGCAGGGTCAGCAGCTCCCGCGCGGCGGCTTCCAGCGCGCTCACCGACTGAGCCGAGAAATGCTTCGCCGCCAGTTCCGCCACCGCCGTCCGCTCCTCGGCACTGGCCAGTACCGGCAGCGAAATGCGGCCCGCCAGCACGCCGTCCTCGACGTCGTGCACGGAATACGCCACATCGTCGGCCCAGTCCATGATCTGGGCTTCGAGGCAGCGCCGGCCGTCCGGCGCACCCGCTCGCATCCACCCGAAGATCTCGCGGTCGTCCTCGTACACCCCGAACTTGAGCTCACCGGTGCGACGCGGCCACGGGTACTTCGTCGCCGCGTCGAGGCAGGCGCGGGTCAGGTTCAGCCCGCCGGGCTCCAGTTTCGGTTCCAGCCTGGTCAGGATGCGCAGCGTCTGCGCGTTGCCCTCGAACCCGCCACACCGCTCGGCCACACCGTTGAGTGCCTGCTCTCCGTTGTGCCCGAACGGCGGATGCCCGATGTCGTGCGCCAGGCCCGCCGTGTCCACCAGATCCGGGTCCGCGCCGAGCTCTTCGGCGATACCGCGGCCGATCTGCGCGACTTCGAGCGAATGCGTGAGCCTGGTGCGCGGCACACCGGTGACCTCGGCGCCCTCCCCCGGCCCGACCACCTGCGTCTTGCCGGCGAGACGGCGCAGCGCGGCCGAATGCAGCACCCGCGCCCTGTCCCGCGCGAAGTCACTGCGTGCGTCCAGCCGGGAGCCGGGCAGCGCGGCGGTTTTCGGCGGCTCCGGCACCCGCCGCTCCCGGTCGTGTTCGTCGTACACGGTGGTCACCATAAAGGCGACCCCCGACCGCCGGCCCCTCACCCGACCACCACCCCTCACGGAGGCGCTTCGCGCCGCAGTGTTCTAGCCGAGCCCAGTCCCACCGATGTCATCGGCCGGGGTTTTCGTCAGCAGGTAGAACAACAACGCGCCGGTTTCGCGGAAGATGTACATCGCCTGCGTCTGCCGGGTCTGCACGATGGGCCCGCTGTGCGTGGGCGAGGCCCACGAATCCATCCCGGAGTCGTCGGCCATCACGCGCGCCCGCAGCGAATGCCAGGGATCGCTGACCAGCACCGCGGTGTGCCAGCCGCGCTGAGCGACCACGTCCGCGACGGCACGCAGGCTGCCCAGGGTGTCGCGCCCCTCGCCGACCGGCAGGGTGCTCGCCGCCGGCACCCCCTGCTCGATGAGCCAGCGCGCCCCGGCGGAGGCCTCGGTGTACTCGTCACCGGTGCGGTTGCCGCCCGCGGTGATGATCACCTTCGCGACGCCGTCGGTGTAGAGCTGCTTGGCGTGCCGCAGCCGGGCCTGGAAGATCGGGGACGGTTTGCCGTTGTACTGCGCGGCGCCGAGCACGACGATCACATCGGCCCGGCTGCGATCGTCCCCGCGGGCCACCTGCCAGACGCGGAAAGCGGTGCCTGCCACGGTCAGCAGCACCACGAGCACGGTGCCGAAGACGGCGCGCCGCACCCAACTTCCCGTCGTCACACCGGTTCTGCCCATCCCGGCCATTGTCACAGCCAGCCGTTCTCCTCCGCGAGGCGGACCGCCTCCGCCCGGGTGCGGGCGCCGGTCTTGCCGATGGCGGCGGAAAGATGGTTGCGCACGGTGCCTTCCGACAGGTGCAGCCGGCGCGCGATGTCGGCGACCGTGCCACCGTCACTCGCCGCGCGCAGCACGTCGTGTTCGCGGCCGGTCAGCGGGCTCGGCCCGGTCGCCAGCGACTCGGCGGCCAGCGCCGGATCGACCACCCGCAACCCGTTCGACACCCGCCGCACCGCGTCGACGAGCTGCTCGGGTGGCGAGTCCTTGACCACGAAACCGGCCGCACCCGCCGCCATCGCGCGGGCGAGGTAACCGGGCCTGCCGAACGTGGTGCACACGATGATCCGGCACGCGGGCAACGCGGCGTGCAGCTCGGCGGCCGCGGTGAGCCCGTCCTTGCCGGGCATCTGCACGTCCAGCAGCGCCACGTCCGGGGCGGCTTCCTTCGCCGCGGGCAGCACGTCGTCCCCGGACCCGACCTGCGCGACGACCTCGATGTCCGGCTCCAGGCCGAGCACGGTGGCCAGTGCCCCGCGCACCATCGCCTGATCGTCGGCCAGCAGCACGCGGATCACGACGCGATCTCCAGCGCCGGGCGGACTTCCGCCCGCAGCAGGAAACCACCACCGGGACGGGGTTCCGCGTGCACTGTGCCGCCCAGCTTCCCCAGCCGTTCGGCAAGCCCGCGCAACCCGTTCCCGCACGCATCCGCGGACGCACCCACACCGTCGTCCTCGATGTCCAGCCACGTCTTCCCGAAGCGCACCTTCACGTGTCTGGCGCCCGAATGCCGCAGCACGTTCGTGACCGCTTCCCTGAGTACGTAACCGAAAGCCTGCTGCAGATCGGGCCGCACGTTGTCCACCGCGTGCGGCAGGTCCGCGTCGATCTCCGCCGCCCGCAGCGCCGCGCGCGCCCCCATCAGCTCCGCCGACAGCGACACCTCGCGGTAGTCCGAGACGGTCGCCCGCACATCGGCGAGCGCACTGCGCGCCAGGCCTTCGACCTCGTGGATCTCGGCGGCCGCGCGGCCGGGTTCCTGACCGCTTTCCAGCATCCGCCGCGCCAGCCCGGCTTTCACCGTGATGGTGGTGAGGCTGTGGCCGAGAATGTCGTGCAGGTCCCTGGCCAGCCGCTCCCGTTCCGCACTGACCGCGAGCGTGGCGATCTCCTCGTTCGCCGCCCGCAACCGCCGCACGGTCTTGATCAGCCTGGCGCTGGAGAACATCGCCGTGGTGATCCCGAGCAACGTGCCGACGTCGCCCAGCGAACCGTGCGCACCGACGTGGAGCCAGACCAGAAGCCACGCCACACCCAGCGACAGCCCGTCGAACAGCAACGCCCAGCCCGGCGGCAACCCGAACGCGAGGATGGCCAGCGCGTACAGCAGCACGAACACGTTGCCGTCGACGACCACGAGCATGGTCAGCCAGCCCAGCGCCAGGATGCCCACCGCGTAGGCCAGCTTCACCGCCAGCGGCCGCTTCGGGAAGAACAGCATCGGGAAGACCACGTAACTCGCCCCGTAGACAATGACCAGGACCAGCTCGAGGATCCCGGCGGGGGTGTTCGCGTGCCGAATCGCCGGAAGCAGGATCGGCAGCAGGAAAACCACCGCCGCCAGCGGCCACCGGTACTTGAAGTACCGGTCCCGGGGCCCGCCGGTAATCTCGTCGCGCCACCAGTCGCGCCTGTCCCGTCGGTCCGCCACGTTCCCCTCCGTCACACCCGGGCCGAGTCCTTACGGTAACGCCGCACCACCACGAACGAGAGCACGAGCGTCCACACGGCCAGTACCAGCACATCCTTGCCGAGACCGGTGGCCAGATCCGGGGTGATCGCGCCACGCCCGATCTGGCCCATCCGGTAGCTCGGCAGCACCTGCGCGATGTTGAGCAGCCAGTGCGGCATCGAGTCGACCGGGATGAATATCCCGCCCAGCAGCGCCATCGGGAGCATCACCAGCTGCGTGATCGGCTGCGTCGAGTCCGCCGTGCCGATCTGCCCGATGAGCAAGCCGATCAGGGCGAACGGGATGGCTGCGAGCCACACCCCCAGGGTGGCCCGCAGCCAGCCCGACGCGTCGAGTGAGACCCCCTCGCCGACGGCGGCGACCACCGGCACGAGGATCACGGGCGCGAGTGCCAGCGTCATGCCGGTGGCGGCCTTCGCGGTCAGGTACCCCGGGCCGGACAACGGGGTCAGCCGAAGCTGACGCTGCCAGCCCGACGCGCGCTCCAGCGCGACGCGGGTCCCGGTGAACAGCGCCGACGCCATCGCACCGAACGAGGTCATGCTCACCATCAGGATGGCCTTCGTGGCCGGGTCCTTCGCGAAAATGCCTACGTACAACAGGAAAAGCAGGACCGGGAAGCCCACGGTGAAGATCAGGAACCGCGGCGAGCGCAGCATCCGCCGGATCTCCAGTGCCAGAAACTTGACGCTCATTCTTGCTCCTCGGAAGTCAGGGTGAGGAACGCGCCTTCGAGGCCGACCGCGGTGATCTCGATGTCGTGCGCGTCCGGGTACGCGGTCAGCAACGCGCGCAGGGTCTTGTCGGAATCACTGCTGGAGACGGCGATCTGCCCGCCACGGAGCCGGAATTCGGTGACACACGGCAGGTTCGCGATCGCGTCGCCGGTCGCACCCGGCACCACCGCCCGCAGCGTGCGGCCACCGGCGAGCGCCCGGACCTGCGCGACGGAACCGTCCGCGACGATCCGCCCGGACCGCATCAGCACGACGCGGTCGGCGAATTCCTCGGCCTCTTCGAGATAATGCGTCGCGAACATGACGGTGCGTCCGGAATCGGTGAACGCCTGCATCGACCGCCAGAACTCGCGGCGGCTCGCGACATCCATCGCCGCGGTCGGCTCGTCAAGCAGCAGCAGGTCCGGATCGGACACGAGCGCGACAGCGAACCGCGCGCGTTGCTTCTGGCCGCCGGAAAGCTTGTTGCCGCGCCGGTTGGCGAGATCCTCGATCCCGGCGCGGGAGAGGGCTTCCCTGACCGGCATCGGGTTCCGGTGCAGCGACGCGACCATGGTGACCATCTCACCGACCGTCGCGTCGTCGAGCAGCGCGCCGCCCTGAAGCATCGCCCCGATGCTGCCGGCCTTGACCGCTTCGGCGGGCGACGAGCCGAACACCGTGACATCCCCGGTGTCGGGTTTGCTCAGCCCGAGGATCATGTCGACGGTGGTGGATTTCCCGGCGCCATTGGGGCCGAGCAGGGCCACCACCTCGCCGGGCGCGATCGTCAGGTCGATGCCGTCGACCGCGCGCACCTCGCCGTAGGACTTCCGCAGGCCGGTAAGCCGCACCGCGGCTCCGGCCGTGACCGCCGCGTCGCGGACGGGAGAGCTTGTGTTCATGCCACCGACTCTCCCGCCGGGAGTGCCTCGCCGTGCAGGCCGCCCGTCATGACCTGCCCGTGACAGGTGTCATGGCCTGTCACATTCTCCGGCGCCGTCGCGTCAGGTGGGTGTCAGCATCGGCAAGCAAAGGAGTTCGACCATGGAAGCCCGCCTGAACGTGTTCGCCAGCCCGTTCGCGGCCAAGTTCGTGAAGCACATCAACGCGGCGGGGCAGCTGCTGTCGCAGACGTCGCTCCCGGCCTCGACACAGGAACTGGTGAAGATCCGGGCCAGTCAGATCAACGGCTGCGCCTTCTGCACCGACATGCACACCAAGGACGCCACGGCCGCGGGGGAAACCCAGACGCGGTTGAACCTGGTCGCGACCTGGCGGGAGGCGACGGTCTTCACCGAAGCCGAGCGCGCCGCGCTGGAACTGGCGGAGCAGGGCACCCGCATCGCGGACGCGGCCGGCGGTGTCACCGACGACGCCTGGGCCAACGCGGCCAAGCACTACGACGACGAGCAGCTCTCCGCGCTGGTGGCGATCATCGCGCTCATCAACACCTACAACCGGCTGAACGTCATCATCCAGCAGCCCGCCGGGGATTATCAGCCCGGCCAGCTGGGCTGAGCCGGATGCGCGCCCCGGGCTCGACCCGGGGCGCATCTTGATGCACCGATGTTAAGATGAGGGCATGCGGACCACGGTCGACCTGCCTGATGACCTGCACCGACAGGCTCTCTCGCTAGCTCGCGATACTTCACGCACGCTCAGTGAGGTCGTCGCCGAACTTATGCAACGCGGTCTCCGCCAAGGTAAGGCGGCTCCGGCCGCGCGAAGCTCACGCACCGGACTGCCCGTGATCCGACTTGGCAAGGTCATCACGACCGACGATGTCCGATCACTGGACGACGAGTGACGACACTCCTCGATGCGAACGTCCTCATTGCCCTCGTGGTCGACGACCACGTGCACCATGCCGCTGCCGAGACGTGGTTCGCCGGCTCCGCCGACCCGTTCGCCACCTGCCCGATCACGCAAGGAAGCCTCGTGCGGCTGCTGATCCGCGAAGGGCAGACAGCGGACGACGCGCAAGCCCTGCTGGGCTTGATCGAGGCCGGCGACCGGCATGAATTCTGGCCTGACTCCATCACCTACGGCGAGGTGCCCATGAACGGCATCCTCGGCCATCGCCAGGTCACGGACGCTTACCTCGCGCACCTCGCACGAATCAACGCCGGCCGGCTGGTGACCTTCGATCAAGGTCTCGCGACACTGCACGCCGACGTCGTGGACCTGCTGCCCACGATTCCGGCCCAGCCGTCCCGCTGAAACGGCCCTGGCCCCGCGCGAGCCAGGGCCCCCGAGTCAGCAGCCGAGCAGGCGGCTCGCCAGGTAGGTCTCCACCTTGTCCAGCGCCACCCGCTCCTGTGCCATCGTGTCGCGCTCCCGGACCGTGACCGCGTTGTCCTCCAGCGAGTCGAAGTCGACGGTCACGCAGAACGGCGTGCCGATCTCCTCCTGGCGGCGGTAGCGCTTGCCGATCGACCCGGCGTCGTCGAAGTCGACGCTCCAGTTCCGGCGCAGCGCCGCCGCGAGGTCCTTCGCCTTCGGGGTCAGATCCGCGTTGCGGGACAAGGGAAGCACCGCGACCTTGTACGGCGCGAGCCGGTAGTCCAGTTTCAGCACGACCCGCTTGTCCGTGCCGCCCTTGGCGTTCGGGACCTCGTCCTCGGTGTAGGCGTCGAGCAGGAAGGCCATCATCGGACGGCCGACACCCGCGGCCGGCTCGATCACGAACGGCCGGTACCGCTGGCCGGTGGTCTGGTCGAAATAGGACAGATCCACGCCGGAGTGGTTCGAGTGCGTGGTGAGGTCGAAGTCGGTGCGGTTCGCGATGCCTTCGAGTTCACCCCATTCCTGGCCGGAGGAGAACTGGAACCGGTACTCGATGTCGACGGTGCGCTTCGAGTAGTGGGACAGCTTCTCCTTGGGATGCTCGTAGTGGCGCAAGTTTTCCCGCTTGATCCCGAGGTCGGTGTACCAGTCGGTGCGCAGGTCGATCCAGTACTGGTGCCAGGTCTCGTCCTCGCCCGGCTCGACGAAGAACTCCATCTCCATCTGCTCGAACTCACGCGTGCGGAAGATGAAGTTGCCCGGGGTGATCTCGTTGCGGAAGGACTTGCCGACCTGGCCGATGCCGAACGGCGGCTTCTTGCGCGAGGTGGTCTGCACGTTGAGGAAGTTGACGAAGATGCCCTGCGCGGTTTCCGGGCGCAGATAATGCAGGCCCTCCTCGCTCTCCACCGGGCCGAGGTAGGTCTTGAGCAGGCCGTTGAAGCTACGCGGCGCGGTGTACTGGCCGCGCGTGCCGCAGTTGGGGCACGGCACATCCGACAGGTCGTTCTCCGCGATCGCCTTGCCGGTGCGCTCGGCGTACTCCTCCGCCAGGTGGTCCGCCCGGAAGCGGCGGTGACACGACAGGCATTCCACCAGCGGGTCGACGAACGCCTCGACATGCCCCGAGGCCTCCCACACCTTGCGAGGCAGGATCACCGAGGAGTCCAGGCCCACGACGTCGTCGCGGCTTTGCACCATGGTCTTCCACCATTGGCGCTTGACGTTCTCCTTGAGTTCGACCCCGAGCGGTCCGTAGTCCCACGCCGACCGGGTACCGCCGTAGATCTCCCCGCTCGGGAAGACGAAGCCACGGCGCTTGCACAAGCTGACGACGGTCTCAATCGTGTTGGCGGGCACTCCACGCTCTCCATAGCTGCGGAAATACTGACTGGCTGTCCGTCAAGACTATCGGCCGCTACGCGGTTGCTCGACGCCAGGTGTCAAGCAACCGGGGCCCACTAGACTGGAGATCGACGGGGAACGAGAGGCTGGAGATCGACATGACGGCGGTGCGCCCGGCGCCTGGCGAGGTGCACTCGGACGGCCCGGTCAAGCCCGGCACGCCGGTTCCGTCAGCCACGGCACTGGCCGGGGCCGGGGAACTGCTGCGGGCGCTCGCCGCGCCGGTGCGGATCGCGATCGTGCTGCAGTTGCGCGACGCGCCGCGCTGTGTGCACGAACTGGTCGACGCCCTCGACGTCGCGCAGCCACTGATCAGCCAGCACCTGCGGGTGCTCAAAGCGGCCGGGGTGGTGTACGGGGAACGCCGCGGCCGTGAGGTCGAGTACCGGCTGGTCGACGATCATCTGGCGCATATCGTGGTGGACGCGGTGGCACACGTTCAGGAGGATGCATGAGCAAGGTCGCGGCGGTACCTGGCCGCCGGTCGACGAAGCAGCGCTCGGCCGTGGTCGAACTGCTCGCGGAGATCGACGACTTCCGGTCGGCCCAGGATCTGCACGACGAGCTGCGCCGCCGCGGGGACGGGATCGGGCTGACCACGGTGTATCGCACGCTGCAGTCGCTGTCGGACGCCGGTGAGGTCGACGTGCTGCGCACGGACAGCGGCGAGGCGGTCTACCGGCGCTGCTCCTCGCACCACCACCATCATCTCGTGTGCCGGCACTGCGGGCGGACCGTCGAGGTCGAAGGGCCCGCAGTGGAACGCTGGGCGGAGAAAATCGCGACCGGGCACGGGTTTTCGGAGATCACACACACCGTCGAGATCATCGGCACCTGCTCCTCCTGCGCCGCTCAGTCCTCGTAGGGGTCGGCGGGCGCGGTGATACGCCGCGCCGAGGCGACCACGAAATCCGGCGTGAACGTGGTGGCCTTCGTGGCGGTGCCGGGCACGACGCGCCCGGTCACCTCGAGCCAGGTGTCGTTCTCGTAGCCGGCCGGCAGCCCCCGCATGCGCACCTTCAAGGGGTACGCGTCGGCGGCGCAGCATGTGATGACCATGCGGGCGAGCAGCACCGAATCGCCGGTGTGCGTGACGAACCCGGTCAGCCGCACGGTGCGGTCGTTGAGCGAGCCGCCGGGGTCCCAGCCCGCGCGCGTGACGAAATCGGTGAGCGGCAACGGGATCACGTCACCGGGCGGCAGCGGCGGGAACACGGACTGGTCCTGTGCGGGAGCGCGGGCCTCGGTGCGGGTCACCGAATCCGAGCCGAGCGCGGGCGGCGCTACGAGGAACACCGCGAGCACCGGCAGAAGCAGCAGCCACGCCGGGCGGGCCGCATGGTGGTGTCCGTCGGTTTCACGGCCGCGGGCGAGCAGGTCCCGCACGATGGCGACGGCGCCGAGGACGACCACCACTGCTCCCCCGGCGATGATCCAGATCTGCTGGGACGGCTTGACGTAACGCAGGTAGTCGCCGTTGATACCGATCTTCAACAGGGCGCCGCCGAGCAGGACGAGCAGCACGTTCTGCGTCTCGCGCCTCATCGTGCGCCGCCGATCAGCAGTGTGCCGGCGACCAGCGCGCAGCACACCGCGACGAGGAATGTCACCGGCGCGAACCGGATCGCGAACGAGCGGCCGAAAGTGCCTGCCTGCAAAGCGAAAAGCTTGACGTCGACCGCGGGGCCGACCACCAGGAACACGAGCTTGGGCAGCAACGGCAAGGCGGTCAGGGACGCCGCGACGAACGCGTCCGCCTCACTGCACAGGGCCAGCACGACCGCGAGCACGGCCATCACGACGACACCCAGGACAAGCTGCCCGCCCACTACCGCGAACCAGGACGGCGGCACGATTACGTTGAGTACAGCCGAAATCAGCGCGCCGAGCACGAGAAACCCGCCCGCCTCGACGAGATCCGCGCGCGCGATCTCCGCGAACGCCGTCCAGCGGCTGCCGTGGGGGTCCGGCGCCCGCTGTAACGCGCGTTCGACGATCCAGCCGAGCTTTCCCCAGCGCGCCCACAGCAGTCCCATCACGACGGCGGTGGCGAGTGAGCCGAGGAAACGGGCAAGCACCATCTCGGGTTTGCCGGGGAACGCGACCGCGGTGGCCACCAGCACGACCGGGTTCACGGCGGGCGCGGCGAGCAGGAAGGTCAGCGCCGCCGCCGGGGCCACACCCTGGCCCATCAGCCGCCGCGCGACGGGAACCGAGGCGCATTCACAGCCGGGGAGCGCGACACCCGCGAGGCCGGCGACGCCCACCGCCGCGGCCGGATTGCGGGGCAGCGCCCGCCGCAGCACGCGCGCGGGCACGAACGCCGCGATCGCGCCACTGATCAGGACACCGAGGACGAGGAACGGCAGGGCCTGCACGCACACCGCGACAAAGATCGTCGAGCCGGTGCGCAGGGCGGGCACGTCCAGCACGTCCTGCAGCCACGACTGCGCGAGGATCGCGACCAGCAGCACAAGGCACAGCACCTCGACCGAGGTGACCCGGCGGCGTTTGGCCCGCGGGCGCTCGGTCGTCCCGGTCAGCACATCCACAGCCGCCGATCATGCC